>NZ_JBEXOM010000007.1:0-369687 GCF_040611555.1 Streptomyces sp. NPDC006624
GGCGGGCGCCCCGCCCCGCCCGCGGGCCGGGCCCCGGCGCCCCCACCCCCCCCCCCCCCCCCCCCGCCGGGGGGGGGGGGGGGGGCCCCCCCCCCCCCCGCCGCCCCCCCCCCCCCCGAGGCCGCCCCCGCCCCCGAACCCGCCCTCCCCCTCACCGACGTCAAGTCCCGCGCCCCCGGCCTCACCACCGCCTACAAGGCCGCCACCACCACCCTCAAGACCCACAACCTCACCGGCACCCGTGCCAAGGTCTACCTCGTCCTCGACCGCTCCGCCTCCATGCGCCCGTACTACAAGGACGGCTCCGCCCAGGCCCTCGCCGAGCAGACCCTCGCCCTCGCGGCACACCTGGACCCGGAGGCCACGGTCCCGGTCGTCTTCTTCTCCACGGAACTCGACGGCACCGGCGAGATCACCCTCACCGACCACGAGAACAAGATCGACGACCTCCACGCCGGCCTCGGCCGCATGAGCCGCACCAGCTACCACGTCGCCGTCGAAGCCGTCCTCGCCCACCACGACAAGACGGCCGCCCCCGGCACCCCGGCCCTGGTGATCTTCCAGACCGACGGCGCCCCCGACGCCAAGACCCCGGCCACCCAGGCCCTGACCGGCGCGGCCGAGACCCACCCCGCCGTCTTCTTCTCCTTCGTCGCCTTCGGCGACCCGGAGAACAAGGCCTTCGACTACCTCCGCAAGCTCAAGACCCCGAACACGTCCCACTTCCTCGCCGGGGAAACCCCCCGGGAGCTCACGGACAAGCAGCTCTACGAGGGCGTCCTGGCGAACTGGCGCCCCTGACCCCCCGCACCACCCGACGGCCGCCCGACGCCGCCCGCTTCCCACCCCGCAAAACGGGAGGCGGGCGGCGTACCCGTGTCAGCTACGATTTCAAGGTTCCGTAGACGACCGAGACCACGAGATCGTCACCCCGCGTAGCGACTTGGGAGCAGCCCGCGATGGCTCGACACCTCATCACCAGCGCCCTTCCGTACATCAACGGGATCAAGCACCTGGGCAACATGGTGGGGTCCATGCTCCCGGCGGACGTGTACTCCCGCTACCTGCGCCAGCGCGGCCACGAGGTGCTCTACATCTGCGCGACGGACGAGCACGGCACCCCCGCGGAGCTGGCCGCCAAGGAGCAGGGCATCCCCGTGGACGAGTTCTGCGCGCAGGCCCACGACCAGCAGAAGGCGATCTACGACGGCTTCAACCTGGCCTTCGACTACTTCGGCCGCAGCTCCTCCCCGCAGAACCACGAGATCACGCAGGAGATCGCGCGCGAACTCAAGGCCAACGGCTTCATCGAGGAGCGCGCGATCCGCCAGGTGTACTCGAACGCCGACGGCCGCTTCCTGCCCGACCGCTACATCATCGGCACCTGTCCGCACTGCGGCTACGACAAGGCCCGCGGCGACCAGTGCGAGAACTGCACCCGGGTCCTGGACCCGACCGACCTGATCGACCCCCGCTCGGCGATCAGCGGCAGCAGCGACCTGGAGATCCGCGAGACCAAGCACCTCTTCCTGCTCCAGTCGGCGCTGGCCGGCGAGGTGGAGGCCTGGGTCGACGAGCGCGCCGACAACTGGCCCGTCCTCGCCTCCTCCATCGCCCGCAAGTGGCTCACCGAGGGCCTGCACGACCGGGCGATCACCCGTGACCTGGACTGGGGCGTCCCGGTCCCCGCCGACACGTGGCCGGACCTGGCCGCCGAGGGCAAGGTCTTCTACGTCTGGTTCGACGCCCCGATCGAGTACATCGGCGCGACGAAGGAGTGGGCGGACCAGGACCCGGAGAACCGCGACTGGCGCTCCTGGTGGTGGGAGTCGGACGCGGACGTCCACTACACGCAGTTCATGGGCAAGGACAACGTCCCCTTCCACAGCGTGATGTTCCCGGCGACCCTGCTGGGCACCCGCGCCCCCTGGAAGAAGGTCGACGTCATCAAGGCCTTCAACTGGCTGAACTACTACGGCGGCAAGTTCTCCACCTCGCAGCGCCGCGGCGTCTTCACCCACGACGCGCTGGAGATCCTCCCCGCCGACTACTGGCGCTACTTCATGATGGCCAACGCCCCCGAGTCGGACGACTCGTCCTTCACCTGGGAGCACTTCACCGCCACGGTGAACAAGGACCTGGCCGACACCCTCGGCAACTTCGTCAACCGCGTCCTGTCCTTCTCCCGCAAGCGCTTCGGCGACGAGGTCCCCGCTGGTGCCGAGCCGGGCGAGGCGGAGGCGAAGCTGGGTGAGGAGATCGCCCGGCTGCTCGCCGAGTACGAGTCCCAGATGGAGGCCATCCAGTTCCGCAAGGCGGCGGCCGCGCTGCGTGCCCTGTGGTCGGCGGGCAACTCCTACCTGGAGGAGAAGGCCCCCTGGCTGGAGATCAAGACCAACCCCGAGGGCGCGGCCCTCACCCTCCGCACGGCGATGAACCTGATCCACCTCTACGCGGTGGTCTCCGAGCCGTTCATCCCGACGTCCGCGAAGACGATGCGCGAGGTGTTCTCCCTGGAGAACGACACCGCGGTCTGGATCACCCAGGACGAGGCCAAGTCCCTGGCCTCCGTCCCCGCCGGCACCGCGTTCACCATCCCGCCGGTCCTGTTCGCCAAGCTCACGGACGAGGACCTGGAGTCGTACAAGGAGCGCTTCGGCGGCGAGCCGGCGTAGTCACGGGCGTGACCCGCGGCCCCTCCGGCAACGCGCTCTGCCCCCGGTTCTCACCGGGGGCAGAGCGCGTTTCGCTGATCCCCGAAAGAGTGAACGCCTTCCATCCGCCGGAAATGCGGCTGTCTGCTCGGTTACATGGCCCTCATGGTCTCCTCTGCCCATGAGGGCAAGCACCGGATCTTCCAGGAGCGGCCACAGGTCCTCTCTCTCGACTCGGCGTTGGGGGACACCAACCGCTGGCTGGACCGGACGCCCCACGTGGAGAGGGTCGACGAGTTCTTCGCCGAAGATGCGGGGTCCACCGCGGACCGGACCGCAGCCTGACCACGGGGCGATCATGATCGACGATCTGGACGCCACACCAGAACTTCACGACTTGCTGCGGTTCACCCTGACATGCATGGGCTTGGGCATTCCGCCGGAGAAGGTGGTCGGCGATTTCCGTTCCGGGCTGGAAAAGCTGAGACAACAGGGCTCCCTCTCCCTCCAGGACATGGCCCGCATCCGGGCCAGGATGGACAAGCGGCCCGATGACGAGCACGGGGACGAGGAATGGGCCCGGGGCTACACCGCCGGATACACGGCGGCGTGGGCCGGAGCGGTGCTGCGGCTCCTGGACATGCGGGACATCGCTGTCCCCAAGGAGGTCTTCCGGCCCCTTCACGTGTGTCCGGACCCGGACACCCTCACTCGTTGCTTCGACCGCGCCATCACGGTGGACACACCGGAGGAACTGTTCACCGCAGAGCCCGGCCACGCCCGGCCCGCCGGCTCCTGAGCAGCGGCGGACCACTACCGCTGCGGCCCGGGGCCAGCTGCGGAGGATCCGCTCAATCGGGGTGCGCAGGGTGCGTTCGACCGAGACACTCATGGCACCACACATGAGGGAGACAACGATGGCACTGTTCGGCAACGCGCACACCGTGAGTCCGCAGTCGGCCCAGCAGGACTACGCCCGCCTCCTCGGCCACGGCGAACAGGTGCACGCCGCGTTCCTGCTGATCCGCGACACGATCCTGTTCACCGACCGGCGTCTGATCCTGGTCGACAAGCAGGGCATCACCGGCAAGAAGGTGGAGTACCACTCGGTGCCTTACCGCAGCATCACCCACTTCTCGGTGGAAACGGCGGGCACCTTCGACCTCGACGCCGAGCTGAAGATCTGGATCTCCGGCACCCCGACCCCGATCGAGAAGACCTTCACCAAGGGCGTCGACATCTACGAAGTCCAGGCCATCCTGACCCAGTTCGTGGCGCGCTGAGCACGTCGGCCGCCCCCCATTTCTGAGCCATACGGCAATATCCCGCGCCCGGTGACACCAGGTGCAGGGCATGCCAGTCAGGAGGTCAGCTCCCGGACGCGTACGCCACGAAGTCCGCCCACGTCTCCGGTGCGAGGGCGAGGCGGGGGCTGGCGTCCCGGTGCTTGGAGTCGCGGATGTGGATGGTGCCGGGGGTAGTGGCGACCTCGACGCAGGAGTCACCTTCGTTGCCGTCGCTGTAGCTGCTCTTGAACCACGCCAGTTCGGAGGCGTCCCCTGCGGAGGCCTTGCGGATCATGTCTCTCCCAGCAGTTGCTCGATGAAGGCCAGCGACTCCCCCGGCGGGAGGGCCTGCGCCCGGATGGTGCCATACCGCAGCTCAAGGATGCGGAGGTGCCTCGGGTCGGAGATCGGCCGTCCGCTGAACGCACCATCGGAGCGCCCCACGGCCGTTCCGTCCTCGAACTTCAGCAACTCGATCTTGCCGTCCAGGCCCGGGTGAGTCTCGCGGTGTGTCGGCATCACCTGGAGGGAGACATGACGCAACCGCCCCACCTCCAACAGACGTTCGAGCTGCTGCCGCCACACCATTGTGCCTCCGAGCGGCCTCCGAAGCGGCGCCTCTTCCAGGACGAAGCTGAGGGCGGGCGCAGGGTTGCGATCGAAGATCGACTGCCGAGCCATGCGAGCGGCGACCATCCGCTCGACCTCCTCCTCCGAGTACGGAGGTTGCCGTGACTCGAAAGCCGTCCTGGCGTGTTCAGGCGTCTGCAACAGCCCACTGATGCTGTGGCACACGTACACCCCGATCTCGACGGCCCGCGCCTCCATCTGGGCGAGATCCCGAACCTTCTTCGGGTACCGAACCCTCGCCACATCCTCCTTCATCGCCGAGAGCAACCCACCCGCCCCCAACACCTCGTCCGCCCTGTCCAGAAACTCCGGCCGGGGAATCCGCTTCCCGCTCTCGATCTTGTAGACGAGGTCCTCGCCGTACCCCACGGACTTCCCGAAGTCGCCGGCCCGCATCCCCACGGCCTCGCGCCGCAGCTTCACCTGCCGCCCCACGGTGGCGACCACGGCCACGCCCCACTCGTCGTCCGGGTCCACCTCCCACCCCGGCTCGTCAGCCTCGGTCCTCAGCTGCCGAACCTCGCCGTCCACCGACATGTGCGCCCCTCCGTCGTACCGTCTCGTCCCAGCCGCGCCCTACCCGTACGCCCCGCCCCGACAAGCCCGGACACCACCGGACAATGACTGGACAGTCACCGTACGCAACCGCGACGTCACTCCTCACGGTAGGCACATCCAGCCACGCTGAGTGACGTGAATCGGAAACTCCCCCAACCCGGCCGCCCCGTCCGCAACTTCAGCGTGCTGCTGTCCCCCACACCCCGAGGCGCCCGCCTCGCCCGCCTGCTCGCCACGGAACAACTGCGGACGTGGGGCCTGCCCTTGGACCCGGCGCAGCTCATCGTGGCCGAGCTGGCCAACAACGCCGCCACCCACGGCCGCGTCCCCGGCCGGAACTTCCAACTCCTGCTCTACGTCGTCGGCCAGACCCTCCGCGTCGAGGTGACGGACACCCGCAGTGACCGGCTTCCGCAGCGCCGGCCCGCCGGTGCGATCGAGGAATCCGGCCGCGGCCTGACCCTCGTAGCGACCCTCGCCGACCGCTGGGGAGTCGTCCCCGGCCTGCCGCCCCGCAAGACGGTCTGGGCCGAACTCACCTTCGCCGCACCGCCGTCACCGGAGCATGACAGCTCACGCTCCGGCCGGACCCGCGCTCCCTATGAACCACCCACTGAGGAGAAAGAACCCCACCAAGCCCCACCCCTCCCTCCCGCCGGGCAGGCTCACTCCCGCGAGTGAATATGCCCAACTGGGCTGGATATCGGTCCGGTTGCCTGCCTTACGCTCAGCGCCAGCAGCACACCACAACCCCAGACATGCGACGGCCCCCGCCGGGACTAGCGATCCCTGCGAGGGCCTGACCACCGAGGAAGTTAGGCCCTTCCTGATGGACACCGAGAACCGTAGCGCGCCCGCGCGCGCCCAGTCCCGTATCCCGGCGAAAAACCACCCCGGCGGGCACCGCACCGCCGGCGTCGTCCACGACCACGTCCGCCACACCGAGAACTTCACGGTGATCGGCAACGACCTGGCCCAGCACCCGGAGCTGTCCCTGCTCGCCATCGGGCTGGCCTGCTACATCCAGTCGGTGCGGCCGGGCACCGCCGTCGACATCAAGACCCTCGCCGCCCGCTTCCCCGAGGGCCCCACCCGCATCGCCGCCGCCCTGCGGGAACTGGAAACCCACGGCTACCTGCGCCGCAGCCGCGAGCGCACCCCCACCGGCCGTATCGTCACCCGCACGGTCTCCTGCAACAGGCCCGGCCACCGAACCGCCGCCCGGGAAGCACCCGCCCGCAGGTCCGCCGCCCGGCGCACGGCCACCGACGAGCCCGCGCCACGCAAGCGCCTCCCCGCCGTGCCCCAGCCGTCGTACCCGGCCCCGGCCCTCCTCCAGACCGCCGTCGACGTCCTCACCGGCCTGCGCCGCCACGACCCCCGCCTGCTCCTCTCCACGACCGAGGCCGAGCACCTCGCCCCCGGCGTCGTCGCCTGGCTGGAACGCGACCTCACCCCCACCGCCGTACGCCACGCCCTGACCGCGAACCTGCCGGACGAGCCCCTGATCCGCCCCGCCGCCCTCCTCGCCCACCGCCTGACCGCCCAGCTCCCGCCGCCACCGCCGTTCCGGCCCCCGGCCACCCCGGCCCCCGAGCCCCGTCACCCCCTCCAGACCTGCGACGGCTGCGACCGCGCCTTCCGGGCGCCTGGGCCGGGCAGGTGCCGTGAGTGCAGAGAGGCGGACGACCAAGTACCGGAAACCTCTGACTGCGGTGAGACCTGCGCGGCAGGATGAGCCGCGGCCGCAGAACTCGCCGTCACACCCCGCACCTCACGGCGTCCATCCGTGCCCGACAGGACTTCATGTGCTGCCTTCCTTCGCCGCGAACGGATTCCTTCCGCTGGGCCGCTACTCCGTATCCCTCGACGAGGCGGAGGCCATGCTGGTCAGCGCGCCGGAGTTCCAGGACTCCGCCACGCGCCAGACTCTGTGGGACGGACTGCACGGCTACCTGGATCGCTTCTGGGTGCGGTTCCTCTGAAGGGAAGGGGCGCCTTGTTCGAGTGGTTTCGATGGCGGCAGCGGGCGGGGGATCCGTAGCGTTGAGGACAACGCGTGGCTGGCTGAATGCATCCTGCCGGGTTGCTTCGGTCAGTTCGTCCTGGTGACTGGCGGAACGGTGTACTTGCCGCGGTACATCCGCTCCTCCGGCTGGTACATGCGCATGACCATGAAGAACCCCTCCGCCGGGGCGGGCAGCCAATTGGTCTGCCTGTTCGCGCCGGGTGAGTCGTGCTGGATCAGCAGGGTCAGGCCGCCGTCGGCGTCTGGGTCCAGCGTCTCGGCCATGTTGCCGATCCCGAACCGGTCGATCGGGTTGCCGACCAGGAAACCGGCCAGGTCATACATCGTGATCCGCCAGTAGCGGGCGGACGGGAGCTCACCCGGTGGGAAGCGCAGCACGTACTGGTTGGCGCCAGTGAGCGGGTTGCCATGAGCGTCGGTGCGGCCGATGAGGAAGAGCAGCTCCGTGGAGAGATCAGCCCAGATGTGCTTCCAGCCGACGGCGCCGCGAAGCAGCCAGTCGTCCAGGCTCGTAACATCCAGGCTCACCAGCCAGGTGCCACCCGGCTGGACAGGAGCTTCCCTGCGCGCCTTGTGCTCCAGGATGCTCTGCGCATCGGGCACCGCGCGTCTCAGGCCCGCCAGGGTCGCCGGGTCGAGGCGGCCGGCCTGGAAGCCGTCCGTGAGCGTGATGCCCACGTCGTCGAGCTGCCGCCCGAAGGCGGCCTCGTCGTTACGGATCGTGATGTCCTTGAGGTTCTCGCACAGCTCCTCGAAGAACAGCAGCTCCGGCGGCGTCGAGGTACCGGGACGTTGCGCGGGCCGCATCGGCGAGCCGGCGTGCAGCGGCCGGTCCGGCTTGCCCCAGTCGGCCAATGCGAGCAGATGGAGGCCGTCTTGCAGCGCCGTCACCTTCGGCACGTCGTCCTGGCCGTACACGGCGATGTGGGGGGCGATGAGGACGTAACGGCTGCGCACCCGGATGCTCTTCAGGCCCGCGGGAAGCTCACCCGCCCAGCCGAGCGGAAGCAGCGCGTACGGCGGAGGATGGCCACCGTCTTGCTTCTGGCTGATCGTGTGCGTGTCGCCGTGCAACTCCCAGACCGAGGTGCGGAAGTAGCGCTCACCCAGATCCGGGTGCACCACCACCACCGGCCCATCGGCCAGATCCACCACAGCAAAGGAGTACAGGGTCTCGGTGTTCGGCGTCTCGATCAGGCGCACCTTGTCCGTCAGCATGGCGCGCGCATGCCCCCACACGTTGATCCCGTGCGGCTGCGGATCGACGGGCGACTGCTGCGTCCCGGGCGGCAGCGGAGCCGCAAAGCCGCGCAGCGTCCGGCCGGCCTTGACCCACTGCATCCCCCAGATCACCGCCTGAACCCCGAGCACGTACGCTCTGAGCTCGGCTGCCTGGGCTTCTCCCATCCGGGAGAACGCGTCTTGCGGCCCCAGCAGCACGGCCGCGCCTGCCGGTTCTGCCCGCCCCTGCGGGGCCGTTGCGCTTTGCCCGGCGGTCGGCGAACGCCGGCTTGATTCCTCCATGGCTGTGCTCCTTCCGGAGGAGCGCCCGCGGCGTGGGTGAGCCTCAGCCTGCGGCCTCGGCCTGTCCGGCATCGAGGACACGGGCTCTCCGGGGGCCCGGCATCCCTCGGGCATCGAACCCGGACGAGCTTCTGGCGATCCCGGTCAATCGTACCCAGGCCGAAGGTGATGGCGCCCGTCCAGACGGGCCGGCCGAAGGGCTGCTCGAGGCTGAGGGTGCTCATCCCGCTACATGAAGTCCGAGTACGAACTATCCGCAGCGATGGACCACACCTTGACCGCGTCACCACCCCCATAGGCGAAGCCGTACCGGCGAACTTCACCCGAACGGCGACAGCCGGTGTGAGCGCAGGCGTGCGCTTCTCAGGGATGATCCGGCAGCCGCTGAGGCCGTCGCGCGCCTCCTCGAAGAGATGGGCACCGAGGAACGGAACGACGAGGAGGTCGAGGCGGAGCACCGGGCGGCCGCCTCGACGAGGAGCTCCGGCTCCGGCTGACGGGGCCGGACACCGAAGTGGGCGCTCTGCGCTTCCAGTGAGGCGACGCCCTGCTGAACACGGTGGAGAACGCCATCTCCGTCGCAGCGGGCACTCTGTCCAGGTGGAGTTCACGGGCATCTCGGCCGGAAGCACCGTGGTCCATGCGCGTCCCGTGCCGTCTGTCGTTCTCTCGGAGTCTCCGGCCGTGGAAGCTCCCCCCACATCGGCCGCGAGCACCGGCATGCGGATGCTCACCGGACTGCTCGGCGCGTTGGAGGCCGAACAGGATGTCCGCGAGTGGTCTCGCCTCTTCGACGCTGTGGAGACCCTGGCCCGGGCTCTGGGCAAGTACGAGCTGAACCTGGGAATGACCTGGTACGGCGCCGACGGTGGCATGCGCAGGGCTCAGCTCACGGAGCGCGGCAGGCGCTATGTCGAGCGGCTGCGTGAAACGAGGCCCCGCGACCAGGAGATCATCATCTCGGGAACGACGTCCACTTCGAAGAGCCGGAGGCACTGCTCCGCATGCGTACGGGCCTCGGGGACAACGTGCACTTCCGGGTCCGTTTCCGTCAGCGCCTCGATGCGGTGGGCATCGCCCGGTCGACCGAGTACACGTACCTCGGCCCGGCGGCGGAACAGTCGTCCCTGCCGCTTCCACCCTGATCAGGTGCCCGGAGCCGCGTCGGCCGCCGCGCACCCGGTCTCGTCTTCACCGTTCTCAACTGGGCGCGCCCGCGCGACCTTTCGCACTACGAGACGTTCGAGTCCTTCCACGCCAGCATCTACCAGCACGTCGAGGCCCTCTCCGTGACGCCGTTCGCCGACCGTGCCGTGGACCGGGCACTGACCGGTGTCCTTGCCTCCCTCGTCCGCAATCTGAAGCCGAGTCGTCCGGACCCGATACCCGGCCAGGACCGGCCGAGCAGAACGTCCCCACGCCGGGAAGGTGTCCCGGCCGCTCGCAGCGGTGCTTCCGCCACTCGCCTGCCTGCTCTCCTCGCCGCCCTCTGCGAACGTCTGACCGAGGACCGGTGTGTTGCTCTGGAGCACACCCTGCAAGCGGCCACGGGACCGGACGACGCCCGGGTCGGCCGCTTCGTCGCAGACGAGGCAGCCGCCGGCCTGGCGCGTCAACTCAGGGACATCGTCCGTACCTGGCGGGCCGAGGCACCCGGTCTGACCGGAGCCGGACTGGCGCTGGCCCTGGCCACGGCCCGGTCACTGCCACGCCCGGAACCGGCCCAGGTCGTGGTCAGCGGACCCCTCGGTGCCTCCGTACCGGCGCGGCTGACGAGTGGTGCCGCCGTGGAGGTGATCCGATCCGCCACGGCGTTCCTGGGAAGCGCCAATCTCACCGACCGTGCCTTGTCCGACAACATCGAACTCGGAGTACCGATGCGGGACCCCAAGCCGGTGAACCCGTTGGTCGATCACTTCCGCTGGTTACTGGCACCCGAGAACGACCTCATGCGCCGTGCTTAGTGCGTTCTGCACACTGCCCGGTTCCAGCCAAGAGAAAGCGCCCGGGCCCCACAAGGTCCCGGGCGCTTCGTTCGCTGTGCGTGCTACTTCGGCTGCGGCTTGCGCACCGACAGGTGCAGCTCCTTCAGCCGTGCCTCCTCCAGCTCCGTCGGCGCGCCCATCATCAGGTCCTGGGCGTTGCCGTTGAGCGGGAAGGCGATGGTCTCGCGGATGTTGGGCTCGTCGGCGAGGAGCATGACGATGCGGTCCACACCCGGGGCGATGCCGCCGTGCGGCGGGGCGCCGAAGCGGAACGCGCGCAGCATGCCGGCGAACTTCTCCTCGACGGTCTCGCGGTCGTACCCGGCGATCTCGAAGGCCTTGAGCATGATCTCCGGCTCGTGGTTCCGGATCGCGCCGGAGGACAGCTCGACGCCGTTGCAGACGATGTCGTACTGCCAGCCCAGGATGTCCAGCGGGTCCTGGGTCTCCAGGGCCTCCAGACCGCCCTGCGGCATGGAGAACGGGTTGTGCGAGAAGTCGATCGCGCCGGTGTCCTCGTCCTTCTCGTACATCGGGAAGTCGACGATCCAGCAGAACCGGAAGACGCCCTCCTCGAAGTGCCCGGCGCGCTTGGCGGCTTCCACCCGCACCGCGCCCATGATCTTCGAGACCTCGTCGAACTCGCCCGCGCCGAAGAAGACGGCGTGACCGGCGGCCAGCGACAGGCGCTTGGTCAGCTCGGCGACGTTCTCCTCGGTGAGGAACTTCGCGATCGGGCCGGACAGCGAGCCGTCCTCGGCGACACGGACCCAGGCCAGGCCCTTGGCACCCTGCGAGACGGCGAAGTCGCCGAGCTGGTCGAAGAACTTGCGGGGCTGCGCGGAGACGTCCGGCACCGGCAGGGCGCGCACGTGCTTGCCGGCGAACGCCTTGAACTCCGATGCCTCGAAGATGTCGGTGATGTCGACGAGCTCCAGCTGGGCACGCAGGTCCGGCTTGTCGGAGCCGTACTTCAGCATCGCCTCGCGGAACGGGATCCGCGGGAACGGCGAGGTGACGTGGCGGCCGTTGCCGAACTCCTCGAACAGCTCGGTCATCAGCTTCTCGACGGGCTGGAAGACGTCCTCCTGCTCGACGAAGCTCATCTCGATGTCGAGCTGGTAGAACTCGCCCGGCGAGCGGTCGGCGCGGGCGTCCTCGTCGCGGAAGCAGGGCGCGATCTGGAAGTAGCGGTCGAAGCCCGAGATCATCAGCAGCTGCTTGAACTGCTGCGGCGCCTGCGGCAGCGCGTAGAACTTGCCCGGGTGCAGCCGGGACGGGACGACGAAGTCGCGAGCGCCCTCGGGGGAGGTCGCGGACAGGATCGGCGTCGCCATCTCGTTGAAGCCGAGGGCCGTCATCTTGTGACGGATGGCCGAGATGACCGCCGTGCGCAGCATGATGTTCTTGTGCATGCGCTCGCGGCGCAGGTCCAGGAAGCGGTACTCCAGGCGCCGCTCCTCGTTGACCCCGTCCTCGGTGTTGATCGTGAACGGCAGCGGGGCGGCGGCGCCCAGCAGCTCGACCTCGCCGACCTCGACCTCGACCTCACCGGTCGGCAGCTCGGGGTTGATGTTCTCGGCGCCGCGGGAGACGACCTTGCCGTCCACGCGGACGGTCGACTCCTTGGAGAGCTTGTCCAGGGCCTCGTAGGCGGGGGTGCCGGGACGGGCCACGAGCTGCGTGATGCCGTAGTGGTCGCGCAGATCGATGAAGAGGATGCCGCCCAGGTCGCGCCGATTGTGCAGCCAGCCACTCAGCCGGACGTCGGTGCCGACGTCAGAGGAGCGGAGCTCGCCGCAGGTGTGGGACCTGTACCGATGCATCGTCGTTCATCCAGTCTTCGCTGATCGGGGTCTGTGTTTCACGTGAAACACAGACCCCAGCGTACCGGGCAGGCGAAGATCGACTCTCCCGAGTTCGCCGCCGATCACGATCGCGCGCGCCGCCGCTCTCGGTGGCACTGTCCGAGCGCCTCTTCTTAAAGTAGGGCAATGCGCACTGGCGAGCCCCTGCCCGCCGTGGGGGAGGCCCTCGCCGCCCTCGCGACCGGCCTGTGGCACTGGGACACCGCCGCCGGGCTGGTCACGGTCGACGCCGAGGCGGCACGGCTGCTCGGGCTGCCCGCCGAGCAGGTCAGTCTCACGGAGGCCCAGGCCCGGGCCCGGCTGCACCCGGTCGACTGGAACGAGATCACCGGTGTGATCCAGCTGGCCGTCGCCGAGGGCACTCTCGCCGAGGTGCGGATCCGGATCATGGACGAGCAGGGCCGGGTCGTCCGGGTCGTGCGCAGCCGCTCCAAGCCGACCTTCGACCGGGCCCGCAAGGCGTATCTGCTCATCGGCACCCTCCAGGAGGTGACGGAGCCGACGCCGGGCACCCCGGCCGGGCGCAGCGCGGTCACCGGTGACTGGCGGCGCTCCCGTGAGGCGTTCCTGCTGGACGCGGGCCGGGCCCTGGCCGAGGCGCGCTCCACGCAGGAGGTCCTGCGGGTGACGGCCAATCTGTCGATGCCCGGGTTCTCACCGGACGGCCTCGCGGTGTTCGGGGTCTCGGGCGATCGCCTGACCGTCATAGGCCACCACGGGCAGCAGAGGGGCACCGAGAGCCCGTTCTCGGACATGCCGCTGGACACGGACTACCCGGCCGCCGAGGTGGCCCGGACCGGACGGGCCGTGTACCTCTCCTCACCCGACCAGTACAAGGCCCGCTACCCGCTGACCTGGCCGCTCGCCGAGCGCTTCGGCCGCCGCTCCTGGGCGTTCCTGCCGCTGACCGTGGCCGGCCGCACGATGGGCGCGTGGATGGCCGCCTTCACCTACCCGGTCGCCTTCACCCCGGACGAGCGGTCCGTGCTGACGACCGTGGCCCGGATGCTGGCGCAGGCGCTGACCCGGGCAGGGGTGGCCGAGAGCGAGCGGGCCCTGACCGACGGGCTGCAGCGCACGATGCTGCCGAAGCTCGGCCCGCAGCGCATCCCGGGCATGAGCGTCGCCGCCCGTTACGTCCCCACCGGGGGCGGACTGCAGGTCGGCGGCGACTGGTACGACGTGATCCCGCTGCCCAGCGGACGGTTCGCGCTGGTCATCGGCGACGTCCAGGGCCATGACGTACGGGCCGCCGGTCTGATGGGACAGCTGCGGATCGCCCTGCGGGCCTACGCCTCGGAGGGCCACCGCCCGGACGCGGTGCTGTCCCGCGCCTCCCGCTTCCTGCACGGCATCGGCGACGAGGACCCGTCCGACTCACGCTTCGCGACCTGCGTCTACGTCGAGGTGGACCCGGCGACCGGGCTGCTGGACGTCGCCCGGGCCGGGCACCCGGACCCCGCGATCCGGATGGCCGACGGCACGGTGCTGAACCGGCCGACGTCGGGCGGGCTGCCGCTGGGCATCGACCCGGACGCCGACTACCCCACGACCCGGGTCGCCCTGGAGCCCGGCGAGACCATGCTGATCTGCACGGACGGCCTCATCGAGACCGGCGGCCACGACCTGGACACCGGCTGGCGGCGGCTGCGCGCGATCCTGGAGGACCACAAGGGCGACCTGGAGGAACTGGCGGACACGCTGGTGCAGGCGGTGCACGGGCCGTCGTCGCACCACACCACGGGCCCGCTGGCGGACCGCCGCGAGGACGACATCGCGATGCTGCTGCTGAGCAGGGACGGCGCGGGCTGCGGCTGCGGCGACACCCTGACCGCGCGGCCGCCGGTGCGGCGCTCGGTGCTGACGGTCGCGCAGGCCGAGCCGGAACGGGTCGCGGTGGCCCGGCAGCAACTGCGCGAGCTGCTGCACGACTGGGCCTCGCCGGACCAGGTCGACTCGGCGGTGCTGCTGCTGTCCGAGATGCTGACGAACGTCCTCGTGCACACCGACTCCGACGCGCTGCTGGTCGCCGAGATCGCCGGGGCGGAGGGGGAGCGGCGGCTGCGCATCGAGGTCACCGACGCGGGCGACGACCTGCCGCACAAGCGCAGACCCGGGGAGCTGGCGTCCTCGGGCCGCGGCCTGGTGCTGATCGAACTGCTCGCACACGCCTGGGGGGTCGATCCGAGGGGCGAGGGCAAGAGCATCTGGTTCGAGCTGTACGAGTCGCCGGACGGGTCGGGCGACGGTTCCTGGACGCCGTAGCGGATCACGGCGCCTCGGACGCCGGGTCCTCCGCGTAGCGGTCGCGCAGCTCCTGGGCGACACCGAAGGCCGCCGCCGTGAGGGGGACGGCGAGGAGCATGCCGAGCACGCCCGCGACCGACGCCCCGGCCGTGATCGCCACCATCACCACCGCCGGGTGCATCTGCACGGTCCGGCTCTGGATCATCGGCTGGAGCACGTGCCCCTCCAGCACCTGCACGGCGAGCACGACGCCGAGGGCCCACAGCGCGATGACGAAGCCCCGGTCGGCGAGGGCGACCAGGACGGCGACGGCACCGGAGAGGAAGGCGCCGAGGTAGGGGATGTATGCGCCGACGAAGACCAGCGCGCCCAGTCCGGCCGCCCCGGGCACGTCGAGGACGAGCAGCCCGACGGTGATGCACAGCGCGTCGATGAGCGCGATGAGGGTGGTGCCCCGCATGAACCCCTCGACGGCCCGCATGCCGCGCCGTGCCATGGCCTCCACGGTGTCGGCCGACCCGCGGGGCACCAGGGCCCGCAGCGTCCCGGCGGCCCTGTCGGAGTCGCGCAGGAAGAAGAAGACGAGCAGCAGCGCGAGCACGGCCATGGCGATCGACTCGCCGACCACGCTGACGCCGCTGATCACGCCGGAGGCGGCCGTACCGCCGAACCGGCCCAGCAGCTCGCGGGCGTTGGACGCGAGGTCGTCCAGTGAGGTCCCGGCCGCCCCGAAGTGCTCGGAGACGCCCCGCGCGGCCTGCCGGAGCGAGGCGAGGATCTGGTCCCCGCTGTCGATGAGCGCGGCGACCACGATGTACACGGCCCCGCCGACCACGGCGACGACGGCGACACAGGTCAGGCCGGCCGCGAGCGTCCGGTGCACCCCGGCCTTCACCAGCCGCCGGTGCAGCGGCCCGAGCAGCGCCGTCCCGAGCAGCGCGAGCAGCACGGGCACGACGGCCGTCCGGAACTCCACGCACAGCCGGATCCCGACGTAGACCACTCCGGAGACCAGGAGCAGGACGGCGCACCAGGCGGCGAGCCGCCGGGCGGGGGCGGGGAGGAGCGGGGCCTGCGGGGTGTCCTGCACCCTTCCACCCGACCACGCGCCCGGCGGGCCGTCCCGTCAGGACGGCCCGCCAGGGTGACAGGGCGTCAGCCGCCCCGGACGGCGCGTCAGTCCTGCGGACCGCTCGACGTCATGCCGTGCACGGCCGGGACGGTGCCCAGGCGGCCCTTCTGGAAGTCCTCGAAGGCCTGCATGAGTTCGTCCTTGGTGTTCATCACGAACGGGCCGTAGTGCGCCATCGGCTCGCGGATCGGCTGCCCGCCGAGCAGGACGACCTCCAGGTCCGGCGTGTTCGAGTCCTGCTTCTCGTCCGCGCGGACGGTCAGCGAGGAGCCCGTGCCGAAGACCGCCGTCTGGCCCTTGCGGACCGGCCTGCGCTCGGCACCGACGCTGCCGCGCCCGGCCAGCACGTACGCCAGACCGTTGAAGTCCTCGCGCCACGGCAGGGTCAGCTCCGCGCCCGGCGCCAGCGTCCCGTGGATCATCGTGATCGGCGTGTGCGTGATGCCGGGGCCCTGGTGGCCGTCCAGCTCACCGGCGATGACCCGCAGCAGCGCGCCGCCGTCGGGGGTGGTGAGCAGCTGGACGGAGCCGCCGCGGATGTCCTGGTAGCGCGGGGCCATCATCTTGTCCTTGGCCGGGAGGTTCACCCACAGCTGCAGACCGTGGAACAGCCCGCCGGACATCACGAGGTGCTCCGGAGGGGCCTCGATGTGCAGCAGGCCCGAGCCGGCGGTCATCCACTGGGTGTCCCCGTTGGTGATGGTGCCGCCACCGCCGTTGGAGTCCTGGTGGTCGAAGATCCCGTCGATGATGTACGTGACGGTCTCGAAGCCGCGGTGCGGGTGCCAGGGGGTGCCCTTGGGCTCGCCCGGCGCGTACTCCACCTCGCCCATCTGGTCCATCATGATGAACGGGTCGAGATGGCGGTAGTTGATCCCCGCGAACGCCCGGCGCACCGGGAAGCCCTCGCCCTCGAAACCGCTGGGAGCGGTCGTGACGGTGAGCACGGGACGTGCCACGGCGTCGGCGGGTGCGGTCACTCGGGGCAGCGTCAACGGGTTCTCGACGGTCACAGCAGGCATGTCGGTTCCTCCTCGTGTACGCCCAGTTTAGTTGAGCGTTGAACTTTCTGCCACCCCCAACAGAGAAAACCCGGAGGGCATTCCCCGGGGGCGGTGGAGGCCACGGCGGGGGCACCGGCACGACGGAAGGCCGGCACCCCGTATCGGGGCACCGGCCTTCGTACGTCCGCGTCAGGCGACCGGTTCACGCTCCTCGCCACGGGCCCGGGCCGGCTCCGCCTCGCGGTCCCGCATCACCAGCGTGGCGAGGACCGCAGCGGCGAGGACACCGACCGCGCTGATCGTGAAGGTCGTCGACATCGAGGCGGTGAAGGCCTCCCGGGCCGCCCGCACCAGACCCGCGTCCCCGCCGGCGACGGCCAGGGCCCCGCCGAGGGACTCCCGGGCCGCCCCGGGGGCGCCCGCCGGCATCTCCTCGGCGTAGCCGCCGGCGAGCAGCGAGCCGAGGATCGCGATGCCGAGGGCGGTGCCGGACTGCTGGATGGTGTCGTTGAGGGCCGAGCCGACGCCCGCCTTCTCCTGCGGGATGGTGCCCATCAGCGCGGCCACCGCGGCCGGCATGGCCAGACCGGCGCCCAGGCCCAGGACCCCCAGCGCCACGGCCGGGACCGTGAAGCCGCTGTCGGCGGTGAGCGTCGTCAGCAGCCCGAAGGAGGCGGACATCAGCAGCATCCCGCCGAGGACGACGAACCGGTTGCCCGCCTTGACGGCCAGCTGCGCCCCGGCCGCGTTGCCGGCCACCGCGGCCACGGCCAGCGGCAGGAAGGCCAGGCCCGCCTTGACCGCGGACCAGCCGAGCACGAACTGCAGGTACTGGGTCAGCACCAGCAGCAGGCCGGCGTTGCCGATCTGGACCAGGGCCAGGGAGAGCGAGCCGCCGCTGAAGTTGCGGTGCCGGAAGAGGACCAGCGGGACCATCGGCGCGTCGGTGACGTTCTGCCAGACCACGAAACCGGCCAGGGCGACCACCGCGACGGCCAGGACGGGCAGGGAGCGGCCCTCGAAGGCGCCGTGCTGCGGGATCTCGATGATCCACCAGACCAGGGCGGTCATGCCGACCGCCGAGAGCACCGCGCCCAGCGGGTCCGGCTTCTGCCAGGGCGCCTTCGACTCCGGCATCAGCAGCACACCGGCCAGCAGCGCCAGACCGACGATCGGCACGTTGATCAGGAAGATCGCCTGCCAGGCGAAGTGGTCGATCAGCACCCCGCCCAGGACCGGGCTGCCGACCAGCCCCAGCATCGACACCGAGCCCCACGCCGCCATGGCCCTGGGCCGCTCGTCCTCGGCGAAGACGGTGATCAGGATGGACAGCGTCGACGGCATGATCAGCGCCCCGCCGACCCCCATCGCGATCCGCACGGCGATCAGCTCACCCGGGGTGGAGCAGAGCACCGCCCCCAGCGAGGCCGCCCCGAACAGCACCAGCCCGATGAGCATCAC
The DNA here is from genome assembly GCF_040611555.1 of Streptomyces sp. NPDC006624. Lineage (NCBI taxonomy): Bacteria > Bacillati > Actinomycetota > Actinomycetes > Kitasatosporales > Streptomycetaceae > Streptomyces > Streptomyces sp. NPDC006624. The sequence goes on from NZ_JBEXOM010000007.1 coordinate 18,379, forward strand.
CCTGCGGCGCCCGAACCGGTCCCCCAGGCTTCCCGAGGTCAGCAGCAGCCCGGCGAAGACCAGGATGTAGGAGTCGAGGATCCACTGCGTGTCCTGGGCGCCCGCCCCGATGTCCTCGGTCAGCGCGGGCACCGCGACGGTCAGCGCCATGTTGTCGACGACCAGCACCAGCGTGCTCAGGCACAGCACGACCAGGATCCACCAGCGGCGTGGATGGCGAGCAGCTTCCATGTCCTCTTCCCCTCCTGCGAACACCGTTCCTTCGATGCGCACACTGTACGCACTGCGGAACAGTGTGCGCAATGCCCGCTGTCTGTACGCTTGGCGCGTACGCCGTTCGCACGAGGTCCCGAGGAGTCGCGATGAGCAGGAGCAGGACGACGGACGGCAACCCGATCCCGTCCGTCTGGGCCCGTGAGCAGCGCCGCGCCGACCAGCCCGCGCTCAGCCGGGACGCGATCGTGCGCGAGGCGATCGCCATGCTCGACGCGGACGGCATCGAGGCGCTCTCCATGCGCAAGCTCGGCGCCCGCCTGAACGCCGGGGCGACCTCGCTGTACCGGCACGTGGCGACGAAGGACGAGCTGATGGAGCTCGCGGTGGACGAGGTCACCGCCGAGGTCCACGTCCCGCCGGCCGACAGCCCGGACTGGCGCGCGGCCGTGACCGAGGCGGCGGGCTCCTTCCGCGCGACCGCGCTACGGCACCCCTGGCTGACCCTGGTGCTGGGCCAGGCGGGACTGGCCTACCTGGGCCCGAACTACATGGACTTCTCCGAGCGGCTCGCGGCGCTGTTCACCGCGGCGGGGTTCGCCGAGCCGAACCGGGCGATCGAGACCGTCTTCTCGTACGTCATGGGCATGAGCAACGCGGAGGCCGCCTGGCTCACCACGGTCGCCCGCTCCGGCGAGAGCGAGGCCGACTTCGTCGCCCGCCTCATGCCCGCGGCGCAGCGGGCCGCGGCCGGCCACACCCATCTGGTGACCCCGCACGCGGAGGTCGAGGAGGCCACGACCGACCCGGCCGCCCTGCGCGACATGAAGTTCGCCTACGGCCTGGAGGTCGTCCTGGACGGCCTGGCCCTGCGCCTGCCGAAGAGCTGAGGCCGAGGAGCCGAAGGGGAGGGCTCAGCCGTCCGCGAAGCAGCCGTGCGCGAAGCAGCCGTCCGCGAAGCAGCCGTGCGCGAAGCGACGGCGTCTAGCCGTACATGCGGCGCATCGCGAACTCGACCATCTGCTCCACGGCCTTCGCGTCGAACACCATGCGGTGCTCGCCCTCCATGTCGAGGACGAAGCCGTAGCCGGTGGGCAGCAGGTCGAGCACCTCGGCACCGGTGATCACGAAGTACTTCGACTCCTTGCCCGCGTACCGGCGCAGCTCCTTGAGCGTGCTGAACATCGGGATCACGGGCTGCTGCGTGTTGTGCAGGGCGAGGAAGCCGGGGTTGTCGCCGCGCGGGCAGTACACCTTCGACGTGGCGAAGACCTGCTGGAAGTCCTCGGCGGCCATCTGCCCGGTGGTGAACGCGCGCACCGCGTCCGCGAGCGAGGGCGGGGACGGCTCGGGGTACAGCGGCGGCTGCTGCCCGTACCCGCCGGACATCGGCTGCTGCGGAGGGGCGTACTGCGCTTGCGGGCCCGCTGTCTGGTCGTAGCCGTACATGAGCGCAAGCGTACCGAGAGCGGTATGAGCCACGCGTCACAGATGACCGGATCGGGGTTGCTTCTTATTACCGACGGGTAGCATCATCGTAGCTACTTGTTGGTACGTGAACTAGCGCGAGGATCCAGTGCCTCGCCGATCTCTCTACGGAGCCGGGAGCCGTCGCCATGGGGCACTACAAGTCGAATCTCCGCGACATCGAGTTCAACCTCTTCGAAGTACTCGGGCGCGACAAGGTCTACGGCACCGGCCCGTTCGAGGAGATGGACGTCGAGACCGCGAAGAGCATCCTGGAGGAGATGACCCGCCTCTCGGAGAACGAGCTGGCGGAGTCCTTCTTCGACGCCGACCGCAACCCGCCGGTCTTCGACCCGGAGACCAGCACCGCACCGGTCCCCGCGACCTTCAAGAAGAGCTACCAGGCCTTCATGGACTCCGAGTACTGGCGCCTCGGCCTGCCCGAGGAGATCGGCGGCACCACCGCGCCCCGCTCCCTGATCTGGGCCTACGCCGAGCTGATCCTGGGCGCCAACCCGGCCGTGTGGATGTACTCCTCGGGCCCGGCCTTCGCCGGCATCCTCTTCGAGGAGGGCAACGAGGTCCAGAAGCACATAGCCAAGGTCGCCGTGGAGAAGCAGTGGGGCTCCACGATGGTGCTCACCGAGCCCGACGCGGGCTCCGACGTGGGCGCCGGCCGCACCAAGGCCGTGCAGCAGGAGGACGGCTCCTGGCACATCGAGGGCGTGAAGCGCTTCATCACCTCCGGTGAGCACGACATGTCGGAGAACATCCTCCACTACGTGCTGGCCCGCCCCGAGGGCGCCGGCCCCGGCACCAAGGGCCTGTCCCTCTTCCTCGTCCCGAAGTACCTCTTCGACTTCGAGACCGGCGAGCTGGGCGAGCGCAACGGCGTCTACGCCACGAACGTCGAGCACAAGATGGGCCTGAAGGCCTCCAACACCTGCGAGATGACCTTCGGCGACCGCCACCCCGCCAAGGGCTGGCTGATCGGCGACAAGCACGACGGCATCCGCCAGATGTTCCGCATCATCGAGTTCGCCCGCATGATGGTCGGCACGAAGGCGATCTCCACGCTGTCCACGGGCTACCTCAACGCGCTGGAGTACGCCAAGGAGCGCGTGCAGGGCCCGGACCTGAAGAACTTCATGGACAAGACCGCGCCCAAGGTCACCGTCACGCACCACCCGGACGTGCGCCGCTCGCTGATGACGCAGAAGGCGTACGCGGAGGGCATGCGCGCGCTGGTCATGTACACCGCCTCCATCCAGGACGCGATCCAGGTCAAGGAGGCCGCCGGCGAGGACGCCTCCGCCGAGCACGCGCTGAACGACCTGCTGCTGCCCATCGTCAAGGGCTACGGCTCCGAGAAGGGCTACGAGCAGCTCGCCCAGTCGCTGCAGACCTTCGGCGGCTCCGGCTTCCTGCAGGAGTACCCGATCGAGCAGTACATCCGGGACTCCAAGATCGACACCCTCTACGAGGGCACCACGGCGATCCAGGGCCAGGACTTCTTCTTCCGGAAGATCGTCCGCAACCAGGGCGCCGCGCTGAACTCCCTCGCCGAGGACATCAAGAAGTTCCTGGCCCTCGGCACCGGCGGCGAGGAGCTGGCGGGCGCCCGCGAGCACCTGGCCAAGGCGGCCGTGGAGCTGGAGGCGATCGTCGGCCTGATGCTGACCGACCTCGCCGCGACCGAGCAGGACGTCAAGAACATCTACAAGGTCGGGCTCAACACCACCCGCCTGCTGATGGCCTCCGGTGACGTCGTCGTCGGCTACCTGCTGCTCAAGGGCGCCTCGGTCGCCGCCGAGAAGCTGGAGACCGCCTCCGCCCGGGACAAGGCCTTCTACACCGGCAAGATCGCCGCCGCGAAGTTCTTCGCCGCCAACGTCCTGCCGGGCGTCACCCTGGCCCGCAAGGTCGCCGAGGGCGTCGAGCTGGACCTGATGGAGCTGGACGAGGCCGCGTTCTAGTCCTCCCGCATCCTCCGACCGAGGGCCTGTTCCCCTGCCACGGGAACAGGCCCTCGTCCGTCGTTAAGGTGAACCCATGACCGAACGAGCCCGCTTCGACCGCGGCCACACCGACGACCTCATGACCTTCCTGGCGGCCAGCCCGTCGCCGTACCACGCCGTGGCGAACGCAGCCGAGCGGCTGGAGAAGGCCGGTTTCCGGCAGGTCGCCGAGACGGACGCCTGGGACGGGACGAGCGGCGGCAAGTACGTGCTGCGCGGCGGCGCGATCGTCGCCTGGTACGTGCCGGAGGGAGCCGCGCCGCACACGCCGTTCCGGATCGTCGGCGCCCACACCGACTCCCCCAACCTGCGCGTCAAGCCGCTCCCCGACAGCGGGGCGCACGGCTGGCGCCAGGTGGCCGTGGAGATCTACGGCGGACCGCTGCTCAACTCCTGGCTGGACCGCGACCTCGGCATCGCCGGCCGTCTCACCCTGCGCGACGGCTCGACCCGCCTGGTGAACGTCGACCGGCCGCTGCTGCGGGTCCCGCAGCTCGCCATCCACCTGGACCGCACGGTCACCGCCGACGGCCTCAAGCTCGACAAACAGCGGCACATGCAGCCCGTCTGGGGCCTGGGCCGCGACGTGCGCGACGGCGACCTCATCGCCTTCCTGGAGGAGGCCGCCGGCATCCCCGCGGGCGAGGTCACCGGCTGGGACCTCATGACGCACTCCGTGGAACCGCCCGCGTACCTCGGCCGCGACCGCGAACTGGTCGCCGGACCGCGCATGGACAACCTGCTGTCCGTGCACGCGGGCACGGCGGCCCTGGCAGCCGTCGCCACCGGCGCGTCCGCGCCCGCCTCCATCCCGGTCCTGGCCGCCTTCGACCACGAGGAGAACGGCTCCCAGTCGGACACCGGCGCCGACGGACCGCTGCTCGGCACCGTGCTGGAGCGCTCGGTGTACGCCCGCGGCGGCACCTTCGAGGACCGCGCCCGCGCCTTCGCCGGCACGGTCTGCCTGTCCTCCGACACGGGCCACGCCGTCCACCCCAACTACGCGGAGCGGCACGACCCGACGCACCACCCGCGCGTCAACGGCGGCCCCATCCTCAAGGTCAACGTCAACAACCGCTACGCCACGGACGGTTCGGGCCGCGCGGAGTTCACGGCGGCCTGCGAGGCGGCGGACGTGCCCTTCCAGTCCTTCGTCTCCAACAACTCCATGCCCTGCGGCACCACGATCGGCCCCATCACCGCCGCCCGGCACGGCATCAGGACGGTCGACATCGGCGTGGCCATCCTGTCGATGCACAGCGTCCGCGAACTCTGCGGCGCCGACGACCCGTTCCTGCTCGCGGGCGCGTTGACGGCGTTCCTGGAGAGGTAGAACAGACCGTCACCGCATGGGTGTTCGCCTTGGGGGTACCCGGTGTGCGGGCCGGAACGACCGGACCGGACCGTACAAGGAGGCGACACACATGGGCCTCGGCGGATGCATCATCCTCATCGCCGTGGGAGCCATCCTCACGTTCGCGACCGACTGGGACATGCAGGGGGTCAACCTCGACCTGGTCGGAGTCATTTTCATGATCGTCGGACTGATTGGCGTCACGGTGTTCAGCAGCATCTACCGGCGCAGGCGCGTGGTCGTGCCACCGGCGGCGGGCGTCGTCGACGACCCGGCCGCCCACCAGCGCCGCGACGGCTACAACGGCGGGTACGGGGTGTGACGCCGGGCGCTCAGGCGTCCATCCCGGCCAGCACCAGGGAAAGCCGGCCGGCCCCCGCCTCGGTGAGGCGGACCGGCACGCCCCAGTCCTGCTGGTGGACGTGACAGGCCGGGTACTCGGTGGCGGGGTCGTCGTCGCAGGACGCGGCCACCGCCGAGACGTGCAGCACGCCCTCCGTTACGGCCGGGTCGAGTTCCAGGGTGCGGGACAGGTCCGTCCCGGCGCCCTCGCCACCGCGCAGCAACTCCGGCGGGGTGGCCGAGACGAGCAGACGGGTGGAGGGGCCGTAGCGGTCGTCGAGCTTCTGCCCCGCGGGGGCCTGGAAGACGACGTCCAACCGCAGCCGTCCCGGGGCGACTTCGGTGGCCTCGCGCCGCGTGCGGTGGGCGACCTCCGGCACCCGGACCGCCTCCTCCGGCAGCCGGAGCCGGGTCAGCCGGTGCCGGGCCGACTCCACGACCACGATGTCGCCGTCCACGAGCACCGCGTCGCTGGGCTCGCGCAGATCCGTCGCCAGGGTCGTCACCTCGCCGGTGGCCGGGTCGTAGCGGCGCAGGGCGTGGTTGTAGGTGTCGGCGACGGCCACGGACCCGTCCGGCAGGGCCGTGACGCCCAGCGGGTGCTGGAGCAGGGCCTGTTCGGCGGCGCCGTCGCGATGGCCGAAGTCGAACAGGCCGGTCCCGACGGCGGTGTGGACGGAGCCGTCGGGCTCGACCCAGCGCAGCGCGGACGTCTCCGAGTCGGCGAGCCACAGCCGCTCGGGCGTGGCGGCCAGCCCCGACGGCTGGGCGAACCACGCCTCGGCGCCCGGCCCGTCGACCAGCCCTTCGTTGGTGGTCCCGGCGGCGACCGCGACGGTCCCGTCCTGCGGGTCGTACGCCCACAGCTGGTGCACACCGGCCATCGCGATCCACACCCGGCCCTGCCACCAGGCGACGTCCCACGGCGAGGACAGGTCGACCTCGCGGGCCGGGCCCGAGGCGGGTGAGCCCTGCCACCACTGCCGGCCCGTGCCGGCCAGGGTGGTGACCGCGCCGGTGGCGAGGTCCAGCCGCCGCAGGGCGTGGTTGACGGTGTCCGCGACGACCACCGACCCGTCGTCCAGCAGGGCGAGCCCCTGCGGCTCGTTGAAGGCGGCGGTCGAGGCGTCCCCGTCCGCGAACCCGCGCGCACCGGACCCGATCCGCCGCACCACGCTCTCCCCGTCCCCGGCCAGCTCCACGAGCTGGTGCCGCGTCGTGTCGCTCACCAGGAAGGTCCCGCCGGGCAGCACCACGGCCTTGCCCGGGAAGCGCAGCACCGTCGGCTCCGGCTCCGGCGCCACGTACGGCCCGTCCCCGCGCCGCAGCGTCCCCTTCGCCGCGTGCTCCTCCTCCAGCTCCGCCACCAGCCGCTCGATGGCGTGCACATGCCCCTCACCGGCGTGCTGCGCGACGACGTACCCCTCGGGGTCAATCACCACCAGCGTCGGCCAGGCCCGCACGGCGTACTGCTTCCACGTCGCCAGCTCCGGGTCGTCGAGCACGGGGTGCTCCACCCCGTACCGCTCCACGGCGTCGACGACCGCCCGGTGCTCGGCCTCGTGCACGAACTTGGGCGAGTGCACCCCGATGACGACGACGGTGTCGCGGTGCTTCTCCTCCAGCTCGCGCAGTTCGTCGAGGACGTGCAGGCAGTTCACACAACAGAATGTCCAGAAATCAACAATTACGATCCGGCCACGGAGGTCGGCCAGACCGAGTTCCCTGCCACCTGTGTTGATCCAGCCGCCCTTGCCGAGGAGCTCGGGGGCCCGGACACGTACGCGCTTCGCCATGCCCTCAGACAATCACACGGGCGGCTCCCCTCCCGCGTCTCCCCGGCCGGCCCGGACGAACTCCGACGAGGGCTGGGGCAGCGCATGCCCCGTCGTCGCGTCCACATGGTCCGGTACCTCGTCGTGGCGGTCGCCGACCGTCAGGGTGCCGGTGGGCTCGAACATGAGGATCGCGGTCGGGGCGGGGGCGTACGGCTTGTGCTCGGTGCCGCGCGGGACCGTGAAGACGCTGCCCCGGGGCAGGACCACCGTGCGTTCGCCGGCCGGTTCGCGCAGGGCGATGTGCAGTTCGCCGTCGAGGACGAGGAAGAACTCGTCCGTGTGGTCGTGGACGTGCCACACGTGCTCGCCCTCGACCTTGGCGATCCGGACGTCGTAGTCGTTGACGGCGGTGACGATGCGCGGGCTCCAGTGCTCCGAGAAGGAGGCCAGGGCGTCGGCGAGGGAGACGGGATGCGAGGTCATGAGGCGATCCTCCGGGTGACGCGGGCTCCGCGCGAGTGCTAGGAATCGCACATGCCGCAAGGATCCTCGCAACCCCTCCACCGGGTCGTCCTCCTGGTCGACGAGAACTCGAACCCGTTCGAGATGAGCTGCGCCATCGAGGTCTTCGGGCTGCGCCGGCCGGAACTCGGCCGGGAGCTGTACGACTTCCGGCTGTGCGCCGTCGCCTCGCACACCCGGATGCGGGACGGCTTCTTCACGCTGACCGGAGTGGCCGGGCCGGAGGCCGCCGAGGACGCGGACACCCTGATCGTGCCGAACCGGCCCGACACCGGCACACCCCGCTCGCCCCTCGTCCTGGACGTCGTGCGCCGGGCCCACGCACGCGGGGCCCGGCTCGTCGGGTTCTGCTCGGGCGCCTTCACCCTCGCGGAGGCCGGGCTGCTCCAGGGGCGCCGGGCGGCCTGCCACTGGATGTGGGCGGAGTCGTTCCGGGCAAGGTTCCCCGAGGTCCGGCTGGAGCCGGACGTGCTGTTCGTGGACGACGGCGACATCCTGACCGCCTCCGGCAGCGCCTCGGCCCTCGACCTGGGGCTGCACCTCGTACGGCGGGACCACGGCGCCGAGGTCGCCAACCACGTCTCCCGCCGGCTGGTGTTCGCCGCCCACCGGGACGGCGGGCAGCGGCAGTTCGTGGAGCGGCCGGTACCCGAGGTGCGGGACGAATCCCTGGCGCCGCTGCTGGAGTGGGCCCAGGAGCGGCTGGGCGAACCGCTGACGGTGGCGGACCTGGCCGCCCGCGCGCGGGTCAGTCCCGCCACGCTGCACCGCCGCTTCCGCGCCCAGCTCGGCACGACCCCGCTCGCCTGGCTGACCGGGGAGCGAGTGGCGCTGGCCTGCCGGCTGATCGAGCGGGGCGAGGAACGCCTGGACGTGGTGGCCGCCAGGAGCGGGCTCGGGACGGCCGCCAACCTCCGCGCGCGGCTGCGGCGCGCGACCGGACTCAGCCCGTCGGCCTATCGGCGGCGTTTCGGGACCGGCGGCGGGGAAGCCCTGGTCCCATGAGATTCCTCGTGTACGACCGGCTCCTCGGCTTCGGTGACGACTACTGGATCGAGGACGACCGCGGCAACAAGGTGTTCCTCGTCGACGGCAAGGCCCTGCGGCTGCGGGACACCTGGGAGCTGAAGGACACCCAGGGGCACGTCCTCGTCGACATCCACCAGAAGATGCTCGCGCTGCGCGACACGATGGTGCTCCAGCGGGGCGGGGAGCCGCTGGCGACGATCCGCCGCAAGCGCCTGTCCCTGCTGCGCAACCACTACCGGGTCTCCCTCGCCGACGGCAGCGAGCTGGACGTCAGCGGCAAGATCCTCGACCGGGAGTTCGCCGTCGAGTACGACGGCGAACTGCTGGCGGTCGTCTCCCGGCGGTGGCTGACCGTCCGGGACACCTACGGCGTGGACGTCGTGCGCGACGACGCGGACCCGGCGCTGCTGATCGCGGTGGCGGTGTGCGTGATCCACCTGGGGGAGAAGGAGCGGGAGGACTGAGCGACGCCCCGGTCAGTGCCTGCGCGGGGCGGCGAGTCCCAGCACCCGGTCCTTCAGCGCCGGGAACTGCTCGCGGGTCGCCGCGACCCTGCCCGGGTCGAACTCCACCGTCAGGACCTCCTCGTCGGCACCGGCCTCGGCCAGGACCTCGCCCCACGGATCGACCACGATCGAGTGACCGGACTGGGGGATGCCGGCGTGCGTCCCGGCCGTCGCGCAGGCGACGACGAACGACTGGTTCTCCACGGCCCGGGCCCGGGCCAGCAGCGTCCAGTGGGCGCGGCGGCGCTCCGGCCAGCCCGCCGACACCACGAGCGTCTCGGCACCGGCGTCGACGAGCCCGCGGAAGAGTTCGGGGAAACGGAGGTCGTAGCAGGTGGACAGGCCCAGGGTCGTCTCGGGCAGACGCACCGTCACCAGCTCGCCGCCCGCGCCCATCAGCACGGCCTCGCCCTTGTCGAAGCCGAACCGGTGGATCTTGCGGTAGGCGGCGGCCAGGTCGCCGGAGGGGGAGAAGACGAGCGAGGTGTTGTAGAGGGGGCCGTCCGGGTCCCGCTCGGGGACGGAGCCGGCGTGCAGCCAGACACCCGCGTCGCTCGCGGCCTTGGCCATCGCCTCGTACGTCGGCCCTTCGAGCGGTTCGGCCTCCGTGCCGAACGCCTCGTAGGCGAAGGCACCCGTGGTCCACAGCTCCGGCAGGACGACGAGATCGGCACCGGCCTGCTCGCGGACCAGCGCGGCCACCCGCCGGCGGCGCGATTCGACCGATTCGCCCTCGTCTACGGCGATCTGGATCACAGAGGCGCGCACACTACCACCGTCCTGGCATTCGAGCCGTCCACACGGGCCTACGATCGTCACACGAAAGCACTGCCGGGGTGCCCCACAGCAGCGTAACTTAGCTCGCAAGACACCCGCCGACAGCCGCCACCTCCCACTGGCAACGCCGCCACCACCAGCCCGTGCACCGACCGCCGAGGGGTCCCGTTCCGTGAGTCTGCATCCCACCCTCCAGCCCTACGCCGACGCCTGGACCCACTCCATCGAAGCGATATCCGAGCTGGTCCAGCCGCTCGCGGAGGCCGAATGGAACCGGCGTACGCCGTGCCCCGGGTGGTCGGTGCGGGACGTGGTCTCCCACGTCATCGGACTGGACTGCGAGATGCTCGGCGACCCGCGCCCCATCCACAGCCTCCCGCGCGACCTCTTCCACGTCACCAACGAGCACCAGCGCTACATGGAGATGCAGGTCGACGTCCGCCGTCACCACACGGCGCCGGAGATGACGTCCGAGCTGGAGTACGTGATCATCCGCCGCAACCGCCAGCTGCGGAACGAGTCGCGCGACCCGGGCACGAAGGTGCGCGGTCCGCTCGGCACGGAGCTGACCCTGGAGCAGTCGATGCGCCGGCACGCCTTCGACGTGTGGGTCCACGAGCAGGACCTGCGCGCGGCCCTGGGCCGTCCCGGCAACCTGGACTCCCCCGGCGCGCTGGTCGCCCGTGACGTGCTGCTCGCCGAGCTGCCGCGCGTGGTCGCCGAGGACTCCCAGGCGCCCCGCAGCTCGGCGGTCGTCTTCGACGTCCACGGCCCCGTGGAGTTCCTGCGCACGATCCGCGTCGACATCCAGGGCCGGGGCACCCTGGAGACCGCCCCGGCCCTCGGCCCGGCCGCGACCCTCACCCTCGACTGGGAGACCTACGTCCGCCTGGCCTGCGGCCGGGTGACCCCGGAGGCGGTGTCGGACCGGCTGAAGACGGAGGGCGACCCGGAGCTGACGGCGGCGATCCTGCGGAACTTCAGGGTCACGCAGTAGCCCGCCGCCGCCCGGCAGCGGGCCGTATGCCGGGCGGGGAGCGGCATCCGCGGCGTCCCGTGAGGCGAGTGGCCCGACAAAGGCGAGGCCCGTGCGGACCGGGCGCCGACCGGCCGGGCCGCGGGCCGCCGTGCCGCCAGGGCGACGCAGAGACCCGGGCGGTACGGCGGGCCCCGGCACACACACGGACACCACCCGGCGCGGAAAACCCCGTGCCGATTCCCCCACCGCCCCCGTAGCGTCCCGCCGCATGACCACCCCACCCCGTCACACCCGTCTGACCTTCCACGGCCCCCTGTCCGAGAGCCGGGCCGGGGCCCTCGTGCGGCGTCTCGCCGGGAACGAGCCGTCCACCGTCCTGGACATCGGCTGCGGCTGGGGCGAGTTGATGCTGCGGGTCCTGGCCGCCGCCCCGCGGGCGGCCGGCACGGGCGTCGATCTGAACCCCGACGACCTGGCCCGCGGGCGGCGCGCCGCGCAGGAGCGGGGACTCGCCCACCGGGTCCGCTTCCTCCAGGAGTCCGCCACCGGCACCACCCGCGGCCCCGCCGACCTGGTGCTGTGCGTGGGCGCGAGCCAGGCCCTCGCCGGGCGACTCCCCGAGGCGCTCGGGGAACTGCGCCGTCTGGTCACCGACGGCGGCCGGGTGCTGCTGGGCGAGGGCTTCTGGCAGCGCGCCCCGGCCCGCTCCGAGCTGGCCCGCATGTGGCCCGACGCCTCGGCCGAGGACCACCCGGACCTGCCCGGGCTCGTCGAGCTGGCGACGGACGCCGGGTTCCGGCCGGAGTGGACCGAGACCGCGAGCCCGGACGAGTGGGAGGAGTTCGAGTCGGCGTACCTCGCGGACACCGAGGTGTGGCTCGCCGAGCACCCCGGGCACCCCCTGGCGGAGGAGACACGGCAGCGCGCAGACCGCCACCGGGCCGCCTGGCTCGCCTACCGCGGCGTGCTCGGCCTCGCGTACCTCACCCTCGTCCCCGTACGGGCCGCCCGATGAGCCACGCCGGCTACGCCGGTACGTGCACCGTCTCCACCCGGCTCGCCACCAGCCGCTCCCGCTCCCGCCGGGCCGCCCGCCGGCGCAGCCGCAGGATCTGGCTGACCCCGAGGGCCTGGAGGACGAAGACCGCGGAGAAGGCCACGGTGTAGTCGTCCCCGGTGGCGTCGAGCAGCACGCCGATGGCGAACAGCGTGGTCATGGAGGCCACGAAGCCGCCCATGTTGGTGATGCCGGAGGCGGTGCCCTGGCGCTCGGGCGGGTTCGCGGGGCGGGCGAAGTCGAAGCCGATCATCGAGGCGGGCCCGCACGCCCCGAGCACCGCGCACAGCACGACCAGCAGCCACATCGGCGCGTGCGCGCCGGGGTACAGCAGCGTCGCCGCCCACAGCACCGCCGTCGCGCCGACCGTGCCGAGCGCGAGCGGCAGCCGCGCCCCGTGGTGCCGGGCGACGACCTGGCCGTAGACGAGGCCGACGAGCATGTTGGCCAGCACGACGAGGGTGAGGAGTTCACCGGCCGTCGCCCGGGACAGGCCCTGCGCCTCGACCAGGAACGGCAGGCCCCACAGCAGCAGGAACACCATCGCCGGGAACTGGGTCGTGAAGTGCACCCACAGGCCCAGCCGCGTCCCCGGTTCCCGCCAGGACGCGGCGATCTGGCGCCGTACGTACGCCGCGCCCTGGTGCGGCAGCGGCTCCGGTTCGTGGCCCTCCGGGTGGTCCTTCAGGAAGAGCAGGACGAGGACGAACACCACCGCGCCCGCGGCCGCGCTGCCCGCGAAGGCCGCCGTCCAGCCCACGCCGTGCAGCAGCCGGGCCAGGACGAGCGTGGAGACGAGGTTGCCCGCCATGCCGACCAGTCCCGCGAACTGGGCGACGAGCGGCCCGCGCCGGGCCGGGAACCACCGGGTGCCCAGCCGCAGCACGCTGATGAACGTCAGCGCGTCACCGCAGCCGAGCAGCGCCCGGGAGGCGAGCGCCATGCCGTACGACGGGGAGAACGCGAAGCCGAGCTGCCCCGCCGTGAACAGCACGGCACCGAGCGCCAGCACCTTCTTGGTGCCGAGCTTGTCGACGAGCAGGCCCACGGGTATCTGCATGCCCGCGTAGACCAGCAGCTGGAGGATGGAGAAGGTCGACAGGGCCGAGGCGTTGACGTGGAAGCGGTCGGCGGCGTCGAGGCCGGCGACGCCGAGGGACGTGCGGAAGATGACCGCGACGAAGTAGACCGAGACGCCGATGCCCCAGACGGCCAGCGCCCGCCGCCCGCCCGGAGGGTCGCCCGGCGTCACGGCGGCGCTCACCGGACCTCCCCGCGGGCCAGGTGCGAGAACCAGCCGATGTGCCGGTGGACGAGCCCGACGGCGGCCTCGGCGTCCCCGGCGCGCAGCGCGTCGAGGATCTCCTCGTGCTCGGCGAGGGTCTTGGCGATCCGGTCGGGGTGGGAGTGCATCACGGCGACGCCCATGCGCAACTGTCGGTCGCGCAGCTGGTCGTAGAGGCGGGAGAGGATCTCGTTGCCGCCGCTGCGGACGATCTCGGCGTGGAAGCAGCGGTCGGTGACGGCGGCCCCGGCCAGGTCCCCGGCGGCGGCCTGCCTCTTCTGCCGGGCCAGCAGCTCCTCCAGCCGCTCGATGAGCCCGGCGGGTGCGGGCACGGCCTTGCGCGCCGCGTGCTCCTCGACGAGCAGCCGCGTCTCGACGACGTCGGCGATCTCCTGCGCGGAGACCGGCAGGACGAGGGCGCCCTTCTTCGGGTAGAGCCGGATCAGGCCCTCGGCCTCCAGCCGGAGCAGCGCCTCGCGTACCGGGGTGCGCGAGACGCCCACGGCCTCGGCGAGCTCGCCCTCGGTGAGCAGGGTCCCGCCCTCGTAACGGCGTTCCAGGACGCCTTGTTTGACGTGGGTGTAGACGCGGTCGGCGGCGGGCGGTTGCTTCACGGCCAGGGTCATGCGGACAGCATAGATACAACAGGTACGCATGGATGCGTCCGTCCAGGATGCGGACCCGTGCGGCCCTGGAATGTCACACATCCGTGGCAAAGCGCGGGTCCCCCTCGGCAACAGCACAACCACGTGTGCTAGTTACGAGTCAGACACGTGCGGCCCCTTTCCCCTCGTCCTCAACTCGGCCGCACCGTTGAGGCATTCGACGCAATCGGGGTACTTCACTTGATAACCGGCATTCAGGGCAACCGTCTCCGCAGAGCCGCGGCCGCCGCCGTGACCACCGGCGCCATGCTCGCGACCGGAGCCCTCACCGTCGCGCCGGCGCACGCCGCCTCGGCGCCCACGATCGCCGCCAAGGGCGGCTACGCGATGAACAACGCGACCGGCACGTCGCTCTACACCAAGGCCGCCGACACGCGCCGCTCGACCGGTTCCACCACCAAGATCATGACTGCCCTGGTGGTGCTGAAGCAGTCGAACCTCAACCTGGACAGCAAGGTCACGATCCAGAAGGCGTACAGCGACTACATCGTCGACAACAACTGGGCGTCGAACGCCAAGCTGATCGTCGGCGACAAGGTCACCGTCCGCCAGCTGCTCTACGGGCTGATGCTGCCGTCCGGCTGCGACGCCGCGTACGCGCTCGCCGACAAGTTCGGCTCCGGCTCGTCGCGGTCGGAGCGCGTGAAGTCGTTCATCGGCAAGATGAACACCACCGCCAAGAACCTGGGTCTGAAGAACACCCACTTCGACTCGTTCGACGGCATCGGCAAGGGCGCGAACTACTCCACCCCGCGCGACCTGACGAAGCTCGCCAGCGCCGCGATGAAGAACTCCACGTTCCGCACGGTCGTCAAGACGAAGTCGTACACGGCGAAGACGACCACCAAGTCCGGCGGCACGCGGACGATGGCGCCGTGGACGAACACCAACCCGCTGCTCGGCAGCTACTCCGGCGCGATCGGCGTCAAGACCGGCTCCGGCCCGGAGGCCGGGTACTGCCTGGTGTTCGCCGCGACCCGCAGCGGCAAGACGGTCATCGGCACGGTTCTCGCCTCGACCGACGGGACCGCCCGCAAGACCGACGCGACGAAGCTGCTCAACTACGGCTTCAGCAAGTAGCGCAGGAAAGAAGGACACACGGAAAGGGGGCTCGCCGCAGCCGGCGGCGAGCCCCCTTTCCCGTGTCCCGGTCCCTCACGCCCAGGTGATCAGGCGCTTCGGCTGCTCCAGGATCGCCGCCACGTCGGCCAGGACCTTCGAGCCCAGCTCGCCGTCGACCAGGCGGTGGTCGAAGGACAGGGCCAGGGTGGTCACCTGACGGGGCTTGACCTTGCCCTTGTGGACCCACGGCTGAAGCTTGATCGCACCGACCGCGAGGATCGCGGACTCGCCGGGGTTGAGGATCGGCGTGCCCGTGTCGACGCCGAAGACGCCGACGTTGGTGATCGTCACCGTGCCGCCCTGCATGGCCGCCGGGGACGTCCTGCCCTCCCGGGCCGTCGCCACCAGCTCGCCCAGTGACTGCGCCAGCTGCGGCAGCGTCTTGGCGTGGGCGTCCTTGATGTTCGGCACGATCAGACCGCGCGGGGTCGCCGCGGCGATGCCCAGGTTCACGTAGTGCTTGACCACGATCTCCTGGGCCGCCTCGTCCCAGGACGCGTTGACGTCCGGGTTGCGCTTGATCGCGACGAGCAGGGCCTTGGCGATCAGCAGCAGGGGGTTCACGCGCAGGCCCGCGAACTCCTTGTCCCCCTTCAGCTCCTCGATCAGCTTCATCGTGCGCGTCACGTCGACCGTCACGAACTCCGTGACGTGCGGCGCGGTGAACTTCGAGCCCACCATCGCCGCCGCCGTCGCCTTGCGGACCCCCTTGATGGGGATGCGGGTCTCGCGCGCGGTGTCGTACGACGCCGGGGCCGGGGCGGCGACCGGGGCGGGGGCCGCGGCGGGCTCGGCCGCCCGGGTCGTGGCCGCGGCCACCGCCGCGTGCACGTCCTCGCGCGTGATGATCCCGTCCGGGCCGGTCGGCGTCACCGTCGCCAGGTCCACGCCCAGGTCCTTGGCCAGCTTGCGCACCGGCGGCTTGGCCAGCGGCCGGCTCGCACCGGCCGGGGCGGGCACGGTGGGGGCGGGGGCGGCCGGGCCCTGCGGGCCGTGGCCGTTCAGCTCCGTGTGGATCGCCGTCGAGGCCTGCTGGACCGGGACCTCCGGGCCCTTGCGGGGGCGGCGGCGGGTGGACGAGGCCGCCACTCCGTAGCCGACCAGGACCGGCTGGCGGCCGGAGCCCTCGGCCTTCGGCTCCGCCACGGCGGCCGGCGCCTCCGGCTGCGGCTCGGCGGCGGGCGCGGGGGTGGGCGCGGGGGCGGCGCCGCCGCTCACGTCCACCGCGATGATCGACGTGCCCACGTCGACCGTGGTGCCCTCCGGGAAGTGCAGCTCCCGGACCACGCCGTCGTAGGGGATGGGCAGTTCGACGGCCGCCTTCGCCGTCTCGACCTCGCACACCACCTGGCCGTCGGTGACCGTGTCACCGGGCTGGACGTACCACTTGAGGATCTCGGCCTCGGTGAGTCCCTCGCCCACGTCGGGCATCTTGAACTCGCGCACGGACGCTTCCGTCATCGTCGTCACGACCCTCTCCTCAGTACGCCAGCGAGCGGTCGACGGCATCCAGCACCCGGTCCAGGTTGGGCAGGTACTCCTCCTCCAGGCGGGCCGGCGGGTACGGCGCGTGGTAGCCGCCGACGCGCAGCACCGGGGCCTCCAGGTGGTAGAAGCAGCGCTCCGTGATCCGGGCGGCGATCTCCGCGCCCGAGCCGAAGAACACCGGCGCCTCGTGGACGACGACCAGGCGGCGGGTCTTCTCCACCGAGGCCTGGATCGCGTCGAAGTCGACCGGGGAGACCGAGCGCAGGTCCAGCACCTCCAGGTTCTTGCCCTCCTCGGCGGCCGCGGCGGCGGCCTCCTGGCAGAGCTTCACCATCGGGCCGTAGGCGGCCAGCGTCAGATCCGTGCCCTCGCGGACCACCTGGGCCTTGTGCAGCGGGCCCGGGATCGCCTCCGTGTTGACCTCGCCCTTGTCCCAGTAGCGGCGCTTGGGCTCGAAGAAGATCACCGGGTCGTCGCTCTGGATGGCCTGCTGCATCATCCAGTACGCGTCCGACGCGTTCGACGGGCTGACGATCTTCAGGCCCGCCACGTGCGCGAAGAGGGCCTCGGGGGACTCCGAGTGGTGCTCGACCGCGCCGATGCCGCCGCCGTAGGGGATCCGGACGACGACGGGCATCTTGACCTTGCCCAGCGAGCGGGCGTGCATCTTCGCGAGCTGCGTGACGATCTGGTCGTACGCCGGGAAGACGAAGCCGTCGAACTGGATCTCCACCACCGGGCGGTAGCCGCGCAGGGCCAGGCCGATCGCCGTGCCGACGATGCCCGACTCGGCGAGCGGGGTGTCGATGACGCGGCTCTCGCCGAAGTCCTTCTGCAGGCCGTCCGTCACCCGGAAGACACCGCCGAGCTTGCCGACGTCCTCGCCCATGATCAGGACCTTGGGGTCGGAGTCCAGAGCGCGGCGCAGCGACTCGTTGATCGCCTTGGCCAGTGCCATCTTCTCGGCCATGTCAGTTGCCCCCCTCGTCGGCGAACGACGCCTGGTAAGCGGCGAACTGGGCGCGCTCCTCGTCGACCAGCGCGTGTCCGTCCGCGTACACGTTCTCGAAGATCGCGAAGCGGTCCGGGTCCGGCATGGCGCGGACCGCCTCGCGCACTCGTCTGCCCAACGCCTCGGACTCGGTCTCCAGTTCCACGAAGAACGCCTCGTCCGCGTGGTTCGAGGCTTCCAGGTACCGGCGCAGGCGCAGGATCGGGTCCTTGGCCTCCCAGGCCTGGCGCTCCTCGTCGCCCCGGTAGCGGGTGGGGTCGTCGGAGGTGGTGTGGGCGCCCATGCGGTACGTGAACGCCTCGACGAGGGTGGGGCCCTCGCCGCTGCGGGCCCGCTCCAGGGCCCAGCGGGTGACCGCGAGGCAGCCGAGCACGTCGTTGCCGTCGACCCGGACGCCCGGGAAGCCGAAGCCCTGGGCGCGCTGGTAGATCGGGACGCGGGACTGCTTCTCGGTGGGCTCGGAGATGGCCCACTGGTTGTTCTGGCAGAAGAACACGACCGGGGCGTTGTAGACCGCGGAGAAGGTGAACGACTCGGCCACGTCGCCCTGGCTGGAGGCGCCGTCGCCGAAGTAGGCGATCACCGCGCTGTCCGCGCCGTCCTTGGCGACGCCCATCGCGTAGCCGGTGGCGTGCAGCGTCTGGGAGCCGATGACGATCGTGTAGAGGTGGAAGTTGTTGCCGTTGGGGTCCCAGCCTCCGTTGTTCACGCCGCGGAACATGCCGAGCAGGTTGGTCGGGTCCACCCCGCGGCACCAGGCGACGCCGTGCTCGCGGTAGGTGGGGAAGACGTAGTCGTCGTCGCGCAGGGCGCGGCCGGAACCGATCTGGGCGGCCTCCTGGCCGAGCAGCGAGGCCCACAGGCCCAGCTCGCCCTGGCGCTGCAGGGCGGTGGCCTCCGCGTCGAAGCGGCGGGTGAGCACCATGTCGCGGTAGAGGCCGCGGAGCTCTTCCGGGGTGACACCGGCGACGTACTTGTCGAACTCGGCGTTCTTGACGCGCTTGCCCTCGGGCGTCAGCAGCTGCACGAGCTGGGGCTCGGTGCCCTTCGCGCCGGCGTCCTTCTTGGCGGTGGTGCGGGTGGTGCGCTTGGTGCCGGTGGTGCCGGCCTTGCTTCCGGCGCTGCGTCGCGGTGTGCGCGCGGCAGTGCTCTCCACGGTCACGTGTGCTCCTCCGTCGGTCCGGCCCCCGGGGTTGCCGGTAGGCCAGTGCGGCTCACCTGTTTCGACCACCGGGCACGGGGTGGGTGCCACTCGGCCGGGAACAGGCGTGACAGGTGCCCCGGCGAGCGCCCTGCAGAAAGCACGTTACCCAGTGCGCCACATTTCTGTGAAACCCCTTCTGACCTGCGATTTTGCTTGGATATCCAAGTAAATCGGGAAGGTGCCGAAGGGTCCCAGGTCACAGCCTTGCAGGAGGCCGGAGCTACCGCACGTTAACCCGGTGACCCAGGTCACGGGAAGAGTCCACTTGTGGGCGCGGCGAAACGGCACGCGCGCGTGGCCCCGTCCCCGGGTCCCACGCGCGCGTGAATGGTGTGTTTTGTCGGCGTCTGCCGGACGGGTCAGGGGCCGTCCTCGCCTCCGGAACCGCCGACGACACCGGTGGTGGTGCCGGCGTCCGTGCCGCCCGCGTCGCCCGGGGGCGTGCCGCCCGGGTCGCCGGGCTCCTCGGGGGTCGGCTCGCCGGTCGGATCCTGGGTCGTCGGCTCGTCCGTCGGCTCGTTCGTGGGCGTCTCGGGAGCGCTCTGCGACGGCGTGTAGGACGGGGTGTACGACGGCGTCCAGTTGCCGTTGCCGTTGCCGTTCCCCGTGCCGGTACCGGTGCCGTCGTCCGTGGTCGTGTCGGTCGGCTCCTCGGTGGCGTCGTCGCTCGGCGTCTCGCTGGGCTTCTTCTCCTCGGCCGTCTGCGAGGTGGTCGGCGACTGCTTCTTGCCCGGGTCGTCCTGGCCGCCACCGGTGTTCTGCAGCGCCAGGGCGACACCGGCGGCGACCGCGATCACCGCCAGCACGGCGAGGATCCACAGCTTGCCGCGGCCGCTGCCCTTGTTGCCGTGCCCCTCGAAGCCGCCGTCGTCGCCGCCGTAGCCGGCGGGCAGGATAGGCGAGGGGATCTGGGTCGTGCCGGAGGCGTCCCCGGGGTGGCCCATCACGGCGGTCTGGGCGAAGCCGCCCGACGGGGTGTGCCGGCCCTCGTGCATGTCGACCGGGCCGGTGTTCCAGGTGCCGGTGTGGCCGCCCTGGTCGTAGAGCATCTGCAGCGCGTACTGGACCAGTCCGCGCATCTCCTCGGCCGTCTGGAAGCGGTCGTCGGGGTCCTTGGCGAGGGAGCGCATGACCAGGCCGTCGAGCTCCGGGGGGCAGGCGTCGGAGGTCTCGGACGGCGGGGTCGGGATGTCCTGGACGTGCTGGTAGACCACCGACAGCGGGGTCTCGCCGGTGAACGGCGGGCGCAGCGAGAGCAGTTCGTAGAGCAGGCAGCCCGTGGCGTACAGGTCGGAGCGGTGGTCGACGGCCTTGCCGAGCGCCTGCTCCGGGGAGAGGTACTGCGGGGTGCCCATGACCATGCCGGTCTGCGTCATCGTCGTCGACGCGCCGTGCAGGGCGCGGGCGATGCCGAAGTCCATCACCTTCACGGCGCCGTTGTGCGTGATGATGACGTTGGCGGGCTTGATGTCGCGGTGCACGATGCCGTGCTGGTGCGAATAGGCCAGCGCCTCCAGGACGCCGGAGACGATGATCAGCGCCTGCTCCGGCCCGGGTGCCTCGGCGTTCAGCAGCAGGTCGCGGATGGTGCGGCCCTCGACCAGCTCCATGACGATGTACGGCACGGACTGGCCGCCGACGAAGTCCTCGCCGGAGTCGTACACGGCGACGATGGCATGGTGGTTGAGACCGGCCACGGACTGGGCCTCGCGCGTGAAGCGCGCCTTGGACACCGGGTCCTCGGCGAGGTCGGAGCGGAGCAGCTTGACGGCGACGGTGCGCCCGAGGCGGACGTCCTCGGCGGCGAACACCTCGGCCATACCGCCCCGGCCGAGTCTGCCGGTCAGCCGGTACCGGCCGTCCCCGACCAGCCCGCCGTTACCCCAGGACTCCGGCGCGTCCGACATGCCGCCGCCAGTCGCCTCGGGGTCGGACGGGCCCTGAGCGCGCTGCTGCTGTGCCATCAGTCCTCGCCGTCGTTTCTGCCCGCGGTGCGCGCGGTGTTGTTACGGTCTCCGTCGGCCACGCTACAGCCTCCGCGCAAGCCTCCGGTCCGAGACGGGTGCCAGGACCGGCACGAGACGGACGGGCCATGAAACCGTCACCCCGCGCTGTCGTGCAAATTCTGTGTACCGGCCGTACGCCCGCGGTAACGCTTCCGCGACGCTTCTTTCGCGTACGGTCACGGAACGGGCACCGAGCTTGACGTGTCAGTGCCCTGGGGCAGACTTGGCCGGGAATGGCGGTTTCGATCAACGACGGATCAGTGACAAGCGGCGGCGTCTGCAGAGGCCACGGGGGACGGGGAACATGAGCCAGGACGGCGCACAGGGCCAGTACGCGGGGCGGGCGCTCGCCAGTGGCCGCTACCAGCTGCGTGATCTCCTCGGCCAGGGCGGCATGGCGTCGGTGCACCTCGCCTACGACAGCGTGCTCGACCGGCAGGTCGCCATCAAGACACTGCACACGGAGCTCGGGCGGGAGCAGGCCTTCCGCGAGCGCTTCCGCCGCGAGGCCCAGTCCGTGGCCAAGCTCACGCACACCAACATCGTGTCGGTCTTCGACACCGGCGAGGACACCCTCGACGGCTTGACGACGCCGTACATCGTCATGGAGTTCGTCGAGGGCCGCCCGCTCGGCTCGGTGCTCGACGAGGACGTGCGCCGGCAGGGCGCTATGCCCGTCGACAAGGCACTGAAGATCACCGCGGACGTGCTGGCCGCGCTGGAGATCAGCCACGAGATGGGCCTGGTCCACCGCGACATCAAGCCGGGCAACGTGATGATGACCAAGCGCGGCGTGGTCAAGGTCATGGACTTCGGCATCGCCCGCGCCATGCAGTCCGGCGTGACGTCGATGACGCAGACCGGCATGGTCGTGGGCACCCCGCAGTACCTCTCGCCGGAACAGGCCCTCGGCCGCGGCGTGGACGCCCGCTCCGACCTGTACTCGGTCGGCATCATGCTCTTCCAACTGGTCACCGGGCGGCTGCCGTTCGACGCGGACTCGCCGCTGGCCATCGCGTACGCGCACGTCCAGGAGGAGCCGCCGGTCCCGTCCGCGATCAACCGCGCGCTGCCGCCGGCCGTGGACGCGCTGATCGCCCGGGCGCTGAAGAAGAACCCGAACGAGCGCTTCCCCAGCGCCGAGGCCATGCGGGACGAGTGCCTGCGCGTGGCGGCGTCCGTCCAGGCCGCCCCGCCGAGCATCGTCCCGGGCACGCCGGCACCGAGCGGCTCGGGGGTGGGCTCGGCCGTGTTCCCGCCGGTCGACCAGGCGAACCCGGCGCCCTCGGGCCAGGTGCAGACGCCGTACCAGCCGGCCCCGCCCCCGAACCCGTACGGCACGCCGGCTCCCGCCCCCGCCTACGGCTACCCGCAGCAGGGCGGCTACCAGGCGCAGTCCCCGACCGCGTACTCCCCGCAGCACGGCCCGTCGACCCCGCCGCCGTACACCATGTCGCCCCAGACGGCGTCCGCGCAGGGCGGCGGCCGGGGCAACCGGCCGGTGATCATCGGCTCGGTCATCGTGTCCGTCGTCGCGGTGGGCGGCCTCGTCACGGCGCTGCTGCTCAACGGCGGCGGTGAGGACGACCAGGGCGGCGGCGGCAGCAGCCCGACCGCGTCCGCCTCGGCGGAGAAGAAGCCGGGCTACCGCGGCCCGGACACGACGAAGACGATCGACACCGAGGAGTGCACGGAGCCGCGGGAGTCGTACAACGACCCGGACAAGATCCAGATCCCGAACTTCAAGTTCAAGAACATCACGTCGGTCAAGGCCTGCCTGCAGGCGGCCGGCTGGCAGCTGACGATCAAGGACGTCGACGAGAACACCTACGGCGACGGAACGGTCATGAACCAGTTCCCGTCCGCCGACGCGGACGTCGACCCCAAGGACATGCCCAAGATCGAGCTGAGCGTCTCCACGGGCAACCCGCCGTCCTGACGGCCGGGGCACACGGACACGAAGGGCCCGGCGGCTGCTGCTGCCGGGCCCTTCTCATGGCGGGTGCGGGTCGCTCGAGCGGTGCTTCCTACAGGTAGGGACCGCCCGAACGGCCGCCCGGGTGCTGCTCGTCGAGGCCCTCGTGGCCGACGCCGGGCGGAAGCGCGCGGCGCATCTGCTCCAGCTGGGCGCGGGCCGCCATCTGCTGGGCGAAGAGCGTGGTCTGGATCCCGTGGAAGAGGCCCTCCAGCCAGCCGACCAACTGGGCCTGCGCGATGCGCAGTTCCGCGTCGCTCGGGGTCGCCTCGTCCGTGAAGGGCAGGGAGAGCCGCTCCAGCTCCTCGACCAGCTCGGGCGCCAGCCCGTCCTCCAGCTCCTTCACCGAGCTGGCGTGGATCTCCTTGAGCCGGACCCGGCTGGCCTCGTCCAGAGGAGCCGCGCGCACTTCCTCCAGAAGCTGCTTGATCATGCTGCCGATCCGCATGACCTTCGCGGGCTGCTCCACCTGCTCCGTGATGGGGGTCTCGCGGGAGTCCTCGTCTCCGCCGCCACCGCCGCCGAGCGCCATGCCGTCCTGGCCCACGACCAGAATCTGCGGGTTCTCCTGCGACCGTTCGTTCCTCGGCATCTCCATGGCGCCATTCTCTCGCACGCCGGCACCTCGTCCGCCTGGTGCCCCCGCACGGGGCCGGTGCGAGGGGGGTCCGCCTGTCGGGCGAACCCGGAGTGCCGGACGGGTGGGGTGGTGTGAGGCTGATGGCTTGACATGACCGAACTTGCCGATGCCGCCCTACCGGGCACGGCGGGAGGGGGTCACCCACGTGACTCCATGGCTACGCGCACTGCGGGCGACCGGACTGGTGGTCGTCCTGGGGGCGGGTGCGGTCGTCTCACCTTTCGGTGCCGCGCAGTCCCACGGTGCCGTCCATCTGTACGACGAGGAGGCCGCGGCCCCGCCGGGCGCGGCCGCCGCCCCGGAGGTGCCGTCGGTCCCGGCGGCGCCGGCCGTGCCGTCGGCCGCCGCAGTACCGTCGGCCACGGCGGCGCCTTCCGTCCCGGCGGCTTCTTCCACCGGGGCGGCGTCCTCCGCCGTGGCGGCGACCGCCGGCACGGCGGCGCCGGAGGTCTCGCGGGCCCCGGCGGTCCCGGCCGCTCCGACGGCCCGGGCGACACCGCCGCTCCTGGCGGCCCGGACGGCCCGGGCCGCGCCGTCAGCCCTGGCCGCGCCGTCAGCCCTGGCCGCGCCCTCCGCCGTCGCGGCGCCGTCCGCACGGGCGGCGTCCCCGGGCCCCGGCAAGCCCTCACGGGCCGGGACCCGGGCGGGCGAGGGCCGGGAACGGCCGGGCCGGCCGCGGGACGCCGGGGAGGAGCAGGCCGTCGCGGACGACACCCCGGCGCCCGACCCCGCCGAGGAGGCCGTCCCCGAGCCCGCCGATCCGACGGACCAGCCCGTACGGCAGGCCGCCACCACCCGCGCCGACCGCTCCACCGGCCCGGTCCTCCGCATCCTGCCGCTGGGCAGCGGACTGGTCCTCATCGGACTGGGCCTGGGTCTCGCGTTCGTGGCCCTGCGGCTGCGGCGGGTCTAGGCGGGGGCGGATCCCCGGCGCGGGGTGCCGACCGCGAGCTCAAGTGGCCCCGGGCGCGGCCAAGAGCGCACGAGGCCGGATCCCGGGCGCGGCCAAGAGCGCACGAGGCCGGATCCCGGGCGCGGGTGCCGGCCGCGGGCTCAGGCAGTACAAGCGCTCGGCGCGGCCAGGGACATGGGCCCAGATCCCGGCGCGGGGGGCCGCAGGCCCAGGCAGTCCTCGGCGCGACCAAGAGCACGAGGCCTGATCCCGCGCGGGTGCCGGCCGCAGGCCCAGGCAGCCCCCGGCACGACCAAGAGCACGAGGCCTGATCCCGCGCGGGTGCCGGCCGCGGGCTCAGGCAGCCCCCGGCACGACCAAGAGCACCAGGCCACGTCCCCCGCGCGGAACGCCGACCGCAGGCTCCCGCAGCCCCTGCCGCGACCAGGCACACGAGGCCCGATCCCCGGCTCGGGGTGCCGGCCGCGGGCTCACACAGCCGCCCGGCACGATCAAGAGCACGAGGCCAGATCCCGCGCCGGGCGCCGGCCGCGGGCTCAGGCGGCTCCGGGCGCGATCAGGAGCACCTTGCCGACGTGGCTGCTCTCCTCCAGCACCCGGTGGGCCGTGGACGCCTCCCGCATCGGGATCTCGCGGTCCACGACCGGGCGCAGGTGACCGCCGGGGAACAGGGGCCAGACGTGCTCGCGCACGGCCGCGACGATCGCCGCCTTCTCCTCCGGCGGCCGGGCCCGCAGGGACGTCGCGCTGACGGCGGCGCGCTTGGCGAGCAGGGCGCCGATGTTCAGCTCGCCCTTCACCCCGCCCTGCATGCCGATGATCGCGAGACGGCCGTTGACGGCCAGGGCCCTGACGTTGCGGTCCAGGTACTTCGCGCCCATGTTGTCGAGGATGACGTCGGCCCCGGCGCCGTCCGTCGCCTTCCGCACCTCCTCGACGAAGTCCTGCTCGCGGTAGTTGACCAGGATGTCGGCGCCCAGCTCGGCGCACCGGTCCAGCTTCTCCCTGGTGCCGGCCGTGACGGCGACCCGCGCGCCCACGGCCTTGCCGAGCTGGACGGCCATCGTGCCGATGCCGCTGGAGCCGCCGTGCACCAGCAGCGTCTCACCGGGACGCAGGTGGGCGATCATGAAGACGTTCGACCAGACCGTGCAGGTCACCTCGGGCAGCGCCGCCGCCTCCTTCAGGCCGACGCCCTGGGGCACGGGCAGCAGCTGCCCGGCCGGGACGACCACCTTTTCGGCGTAGCCGCCGCCGGAGAGCAGCGCGCACACCTCGTCGCCGACGTTCCAGCCGGAGACGCCGGTGCCCACCTCGGCGATCCGCCCGGAGCACTCCAGGCCGGGGTAGGGGGACGTGCCGGGCGGCGGGTCGTAGAAGCCCTGCCGCTGCAGGATGTCGGCCCGGTTGACGGCACCGGCCGTCACCTCGACCAGGACCTCGCCCTCGCCGGGCACCGGATCGGGCACCTCGGCCCAGACCAGCGCCTCGGGCCCACCAGGTTCGGGAATCGTGATCGCATGCATGTCACGGACGGTACCCCCCGCTTCCCGGGCGGAGTCCCGTCCGTCCCCGGCACGGTCCCTTCCACGGCCACGGGTCGGGGTCCGGTGAAAACCCGTGTGCGGGACCGATGAGTTTGCGCGACGGTGAAGGTCTCCCCATGCGTAGCCCCCGTGCACGGAAGGACCCGAAGCATGAGCACGCAGACCACCGGCCTGGCGATCGAGACCGCGGGCCTGGTGAAGACGTTCGGCGAGACCAGAGCCGTCGACGGAGTGGACCTTTCCGTACCCGCGGGCACGGTCTACGGCGTCCTCGGCCCGAACGGCGCCGGCAAGACCACCACCGTGAAGATGCTCGCCACCCTGCTGCGGCCGGACGGAGGCGAGGCGCATGTCTTCGGCCACGACATCGTCCGCGAGGCCGACGAGGTGCGCGGCCGGGTGAGCCTCACCGGCCAGTACGCGTCGGTCGACGAGGACCTCACCGGAACCGAGAACCTGGTCCTGCTCGGCCGTCTCCTCGGCCACCACAAGAGGGCCGCCCGGGACCGCGCCGCCCAGCTCCTGGAGGCCTTCGGGCTGACGGAGGCGGCCGGGAAGCAGGTCAAGCACTACTCGGGCGGCATGCGGCGCCGCATCGACATCGCCGCCTCCATCCTCAACACCCCCGACCTGCTGTTCCTGGACGAGCCGACGACCGGCCTGGACCCGCGCAGCCGCAACCAGGTGTGGGACATCGTGCGGGCGGTGGTCGCCCAGGGCACCACCGTGCTGCTGACCACGCAGTACCTGGACGAGGCCGACCAGCTGGCGTCGCGGATCGCCGTCATCGACCGCGGCCGGGTGATCGCCGAGGGCACCAAGGGCGAGCTGAAGGCGTCCGTCGGCGCCGGGTCCGTCCATCTGCGGCTGCGCGACCCCGACCGGCGGGAGCTGGCGGCCGATCTGCTGCGCCGGGCCCTGGACGCGCAGGTGCAGCTGGAGCCCGACCCGGTGGCCCTGACCGCCCGCCTGGGCACGGCGGCCAGTGACGACTCCGCCGCCGAGCAGGCCTCCCGCGCCTTGGGCGAGCTGGCCCGGGCGGGGATCACCGTCGACAACTTCTCGCTGGGCCAGCCCAGCCTGGACGAGGTGTTCCTCGCCCTCACCGGCCACGACACGCACGACTCCCCCGACCGCACCGGCACCCGGAAGGACGAGGTGGCGGCATGAGCACCGCGACGACCACCGAGAACAAGGAACTCGCCCCGGTCAGCACCGAGTCCCTCGCCGCCCTGCTCATCACCAGGGAGCGGCCCCGGCGGCCCAGCGCCTGGTCGGCTTCGATGACCTTCGGCTGGCGGGCGATCCTCAAGATCAAGCACGTGCCGGAGCAGCTCTTCGACGTCACGGCGTTCCCGATCATGATGGTGCTGATGTACACGTACCTGTTCGGCGGGGCGCTGGCCGGCTCGCCGGAGGAGTACATCCAGTTCCTGCTGCCGGGCATCCTCGTGATGTCGGTCGTGATGATCACGATGTACACGGGCGTCTCGGTCAACACCGACATCGAGAAGGGCGTCTTCGACCGGTTCCGCAGCCTGCCGATCTGGCGGCCGTCCACGATGGTCGGCTATCTGCTCGGCGACGCCCTGCGCTACACCATCGCGTCGGTCGTGATGCTGACCGTCGGCGTCATCCTCGGCTACCGGCCGGACGGCGGGGTCGCCGGTGTGCTCGCCGGGATCGCCCTGCTGGTGCTGTTCTCGTTCGCCTTCTCGTGGATCTGGACGATGTTCGGGCTGATGCTGCGCACGGAGAAGTCGGTGATGGGCGTCAGCATGATGGTGATCTTCCCGCTCACCTTCCTGTCCAACGTGTTCGTCGATCCGTCGACCATGCCGGGCTGGCTGCAGGCGTTCGTCAACAACAGCCCCATCACGCATCTGGCGTCGGCGGTGCGCGGTCTGATGGCGGGCGACTGGCCGGCGGGCGAGGTCGCCTGGTCGCTGGGCTGGGCCGGGCTGTTCGTGCTGGTCTTCGGGCCCGTCACGATGCGGCTGTACAACCGCAAGTAGGGCCCGGACGGGGAGCCGGCCGCCGCGCGACGGGGGTGCGTGGCGGCCGGTAGCCCGTTTCCTGTCGAGCCGTTCGGTCAGTTGTGGGGCAGCGGGCGGATGTCGGGCGCGACCCGGGTCGCCGGTGTCTTCCGCACGATGGTGATGAGCCGGTCCGCCAGTTCCAGCCTCCCGACCGCCGGATCGTCGTATCCGAGCACCCGGTGACCGCGTATGACGCTCACCACCAGGTCGTCGACCTCCCGCGGCGTCTTGCCCACCTCGGCCTTGACGACGGGCCGTTCGACGATGTCGAGCCCGCTGCCCTGATGGATGAGGTCCTCCATCACCATGCCGGCCGACGGGCTGAGGACGGACAGACCGAGCAGCCGGCCCGCGGCGCTTGCGCTGGTGATGACCGCGTCGGCTCCGGACTGCTTGAGCAGCGGCGCGTTCTCCTCCTCGCGCACGGCGGCCACGATCTTCGCCCCGCGGTTGAGCTGCCGGGCCGTCAGCGTCACCAGGACGGCCGTGTCGTCGCGCTGGGTGGCGATGATGATCTGGCGCGCCCGGTGCACCTCGGCCCGCTTGAGCACCTCGCTGCGGGTGGCGTCCCCGACGATGCCCGCGTAGCCCTCGGCGGTCGCGGCATCGATCACCTTGGAACTGGGGTCGACCACGACGACCTGTTCCTTCTTCAGCCCCGTCGCGCAGACGGTCCGGATCGCCGACCGGCCCTTGGTGCCGAAGCCGATGACGACGGTGTGATCGCGCAAGGTGGACCTCCAGCGGGTCAGTCGCCACTCCTCCCGGGTGCGCTCGGTGAGGGCTTCGAGGGTGGTGCCGACCAGGATGATCAGGAAGAGCACGCGCAGGGGCGTGATGAGCAGGATGTTCGTGAGCCGGGCGGTGTCGCTCGCCGGCGTGATGTCACCGTAGCCCGTGGTGGAGAGGGTGACGGTCGCGTAGTAGAAGGCGTCGAGGAGGTCGACGCCGCCGCCCGCGTTGTCGTTGTAGCCGGCCCGGTCGGCGTAGACGATCAGCGCGGTGACGACGAGGACCACGAGAGCGATGGAGAGCCGCCGGGCGACCTGGCGGATCGGATGCTCCACCACCTTCCTGGGCAGCTTCACCCGGTGGGTCACCAGATGTTCGTCGGCCTGGCGGGCGATGGCGTCCTGGCCCGGAAGTTTCACGTGAAACACACCCCGATTCCTGCGGACGCCCAGGGCAGGTCGAGCAGTTCCGCCTCCTGCCCGGGCCGGGTGCCGCCGGGAGGGACGACGGCCAGCGCGTCGGCCGCGGCCATGCCGCGCAGCATGGCCGGGCCGTTGTAGTGGAGCGGCACGGCCTGGTCACCGCGCAGGACGGCCGGCACGAGCCGGGTGTCGTGGGGGTGCCCCTGCACGGCGTCGCGCAGCGGGACGGTGTACGGCTCCGGGGCGGGCCGGGCCGCGAGGATCCGCAGCAGCGGCTCGGCGAGCGTCAGCAGCCCGGAGACGGCGGCCAGCGGGTTGCCCGGCAGTCCGACCAGGTGCTGGGCCTCACCGGTGCGGGCCAGCAGCATGGGGTGGCCGGGGCGCACAGCGACACCGTCGACGAGGAGTTCGGCACCGAGGCGGCGCAGGGTGGGATGGAGGTGGTCGACGGGGCCCGCCGCGGTGCCGCCGGTGGTGACGACGACGTCGGCCTCGGACGTGCCGATCGCCTCATGCAGGGCGTCGGCGTCATCACGGATGCGCCGCACGGCGGTGACCTCGGCGCCGAGCGCCCGCAGCCAGGGCGGCAGCATCGGGCCGAGCGCGTCCCGGATCAGCCCGTCGTGCGGCAGCCCCTCGGTGAGCAGTTCGTCGCCGAGGACGAGGACGTCGACGCGGGGGCGGGGGACGGCGGTGACGGTGTCGTACCCGGCCGCCGCGGCGAGCCCGAGGACGGCCGGGGTGACGAGGGTGCCGGCCGCGAGGAGCTGGTCGCCGGTGCGGCACTCCTGGCCGCGGGGGCGGATGTCCTGGCCGGGGACGACCTCCCGGGTCGCGTACAGGCGGCCCGTGTCGTCGGTGCGGCCGTGCTCGCTGCGCAGGACGGCGGTGGTGTCCGCGGGGATGCGAGCGCCGGTGGCGATACGGACGGCCTCGCCGTCGGTGAGGGGCTCCTGTCCGGCGTGCCCGGCGAGGACGCCCTCCTCCCGTACGGCCCAGGGGGCGGGCCCGGCGACCGCCCAGCCGTCCATCGCGGAGGTGTCGAAGGAGGGGAGGTCGGTGAGGGCGTCGAGCGGGGCGGCCAGGGTGAGGCCGAGGGCGGTGTCCAGCGGCACCGAGACGGGGGCGCGGCGGGCGGCCCGGGTGATGCCGCGGGCGGCGCGTTCGGCGCGGGCCCGGGCCTCCGGCCAGGGGGTGGCGCGGTGCCGGTGACCGGCCGGGGGAGCGGCGTCCCGGGCGGGGGAGCCGCCGGGCGGGTGACCGTGGCCGCTCGGGCCGCGGCCGTCGTCACCGGGCTCGTGGCCGGGGGCGCCGGGCTCGTGGCCGGGGGCGCCGCGGGTGGTGTCGCCGCTGTTCCTCACGAGCGCGAGCACCTCCTCGACGTCGAGGTCTTCGGCGTCCTCACCGATACGGCTGCGGGGCGGGGTCATCCGGCGTCCGGGCGGGTGTCGGGAGTCGCGTCGGGGGCCACGTCGCCCTGGGCGGGCGGGGCCTCCGGGGCGCTCTCCTGTGCCCAGCGGGCGGCGAGGGCCGCGGCCTTGCGGGCGGCCTCGGCGACCGCCTCGGGACCGCCGCCCGCCTGTGCGGCCGCATAGCCGACGAGGAAGGTGGTCAGCGGTGCCGCGGGCCTGGCCACACCGTGGGCGGCGTCGCGGGCGAGGTCGAGCAGGCCGCGGGTGTCGACCTCGAGGTCGAGTCCCAGTTCGTCCTTGACGGCGGAAATCCATTCATCCAACACGTTCCCATGCTCCCTGATGCGTGCCCTGGCAGTGGCGATGTCGTCCCAGGTGTCGCAGTCGAAGGACGCGACGGGGTCGCTGACGCGGGTGAGGTCCAGCTCGGCGACGAGACGCCGGAGGGGGAGGCCGCTCAGGCCGCCGTGCCGGCCGGCGAGGAGCGCGCACGCGGCGCGCAGTCGCGGGGCACGGTAGGCGGCCACCAGCGGCTGGTCACGGCCGCCGGGGTCGGTGAGCAGCACGCCGTCGCCCGCACCGGTGCGCAGCGCCTCCAGGAGCCGGGCGACGGTCCGCTCCCGCAGGAACGGCAGGTCGGCGGAGAGCACCACGACGTGCTCCGCCGTGGTGCGGCGCAGCCCGGCGTCGAGCGCGGCGAGCGGGCCGCCGCCGGGCGGGTCCTCGCGGGCCCAGGTCACCGGCCGTGCGGTCGGCCGGGGTGCGGCGACGACGACGGTCGTGCGCGCGCCCTCGCACGCGGCGAGCACACGGTCGAGCAGGGCCCGGCCGCCCACGCGCACACCTGGTTTGTCGGCACCGCCCAGTCGGCGGGCGGCACCGCCGGCGAGCACGACGGCGTCGTACGCGGCGGTGTCCGGCGGCTCGGCGGAGCCGGAACCGGGGTCCGGCGCACCGGCGGGCTCGTAGGCGGTCACCCCCCGAGTATGCGTGCCCCCGCGATCACACGGAACGCGGGGGAAGTGAAGCGATCACGAACGGCTGCTCACGGGGAGAACAGGAATCACAGCGTCCGCAGCAGCACCGCCGGTTGTTCCACGCAGTCCGCCACATACCGCAGGAAGCCGCCCGCCACGCCGCCGTCGCACACCCGGTGGTCGAAGGTGAGCGAGAGCTGGACGACCTGCCGCACCGCCAGCTCGCCCTCGTGCACCCACGGCTTGGGGACGATGCGGCCGACGCCGAGCATCGCGGCCTCGGGGTGGTTGATGATCGGGGTGGAGCCGTCCACGCCGAAGACGCCGTAGTTGTTGAGCGTGAAGGTGCCGCCGGTCAGGTCCGCCGGGGTCAGCGTCCCGGCCCGGCCCGCCTCGGTCAGGCGGGCGAACTCGGCCGTCAGCGACTCGGCGTCGCGCGCGTGCGCGTCCCGGACGACCGGGACGACGAGTCCCCGGTCGGTCTGCGCGGCGAAGCCCAGGTGCACCTGGTCGAACCGGACGATCTCCCTGGCCTCCGCGTCGACCGTGGCGTTGAGCTCGGGGAAACGGGCCAGGGCCGCCGTGCAGACGCGGGCCAGCAGCGCCAGCAGGGAGATCTTCGGGCCGCCGGCCGCGTTCATGGCCGCGCGGGCCCGCATCAGCTCCGTGGCGTCCGCGTCCACCCAGCAGGTGGCGTCCGGGATCTCGCGGCGGCTGCGCGCCAGCTTGTCGGCGACGGCGCCGCGGACGCCCTTGAGCGGCGTACGGACCTCGCCCTTGAGCGGCGTCCGGACCTCGCCGGGAGCCGTGGCCGCGGCGGGCCGGGCCGCCGGTGCGGTGGGCGTCGGTGCGGTGGGCGCCGCGGGTGCCGGTGCGGCGGGCGCCGCGGGTGCCGGTGCCTCCGCGGTGCCGCGGCCCGCCGCGCGCAGGGCGTACTCCACGTCCGCGCGCAGGATCAGGCCGTCGGGTCCGGAGCCGGTCAGCTCGCGCAGGTCCAGGCCGTTCTGCCGGGCCAGGCGGCGCACCAGGGGCGAGATCACCGGGACGGGGCCGTCCTCGGTCCCGGGGGCGGTGGCCTGCCGGCCGACGGACCGTGCCGCGCCGCCGTCCTGCCCGTTCACCGCCGCCGTCACGGCGCTGTCCGCCCGTCCGCCGGCCGCCCGGGGCGTGCCGGACAGCGGCTGTCCGCGCGTGACCCGGCGTCGCCGCGCGGGCGCCTCGGACGTGCCGTAACCGACCAGGACGTTGCCCGAGCCCTTGGTCTCGTCGGCTTCGCCGGCGCCACCGGAGGCCGCCTGCTCCCCCACCGCGACCGTGATCAGCGGCGCCCCGACGGGCAGTTCGGTGCCCTCCTCGCCGAAGCGGGCCGTGACCACACCGCCGTAGGGGCAGGGCACCTCGACCATCGCCTTGGCCGTCTCGACCTCGACGACCGGCTGGTCGATCGCGACCACGTCGCCGACCTCGACCAGCCAGCGCACGATCTCCGCCTCGGTCAGTCCCTCACCGAGGTCGGGCAGCTTGAACTCCAGCACCTGTGCCATCAGCTCTCGGCCTCCCACTGCAGACGCCCCACCGCGTCCAGGATCCGGTCCACACCGGGCAGGTGGTGGCGCTCCAGCATCGGCGGCGGGTACGGGATGTCGAACCCGGCCACCCGCAGCACCGGCGCCTCCAGGTGGTGGAAGCAGCGCTCCGTGACCCGGGCCGCGATCTCCCCGCCCGGGCCCCCGAAGGAGCCCGACTCGTGGACGACGACCGCGCGTCCCGTCCGCCGCACCGAGGCGCACACCGTCTCGTCGTCGAACGGCACCAGGGAGCGCAGGTCGACGACCTCGAGGTCCCAGCCCTCGGCCCGGGCCGCCTCCGCCGCCTCCATGCAGACGGGTACGGACGGCCCGTACGTGATGAGCGTGGCGCTGCGGCCGGGGCGCCGCACCACCGCGCGGCCGATCGGTTCGACGGGCGCGGGCTCCTCGGGGTTCCAGGAGTCCTTCGACCAGTACAGCCGCTTGGGCTCCAGGAAGACGACCGGGTCGTCGGAGGCGATGGACGCGCGCAGCAGCCCGTAGGCGTCGGCGACGGTCGCGGGCGTGACGACATGGAGCCCCGGAGTCGCCATGTAGTACGCCTCGGAGGAGTCGCTGTGGTGCTCGACGCCGCCGATGCCGCCGCCGTAGGGGACCCGGATGGTGATCGGCAGGGGCATCGCGCCGCGGGTGCGGTTGCGCATGCGGGAGACGTGCGAGATGAGCTGCTCGAACGCCGGGTAGGCGAACGCGTCGAACTGCATCTCCACGACCGGGCGCAGGCCGTACATGGCCATGCCGACGGCGGTGCCGAGGATGCCCGCCTCGGCCAGCGGGGTGTCCGTGCAGCGGTCCTCGCCGAACTCCTCGGCGAGTCCGTCGGTGACGCGGAAGACGCCGCCCAGGGTGCCGACGTCCTCGCCCATGACGTGCACGGCGGGGTCGGCGGCCATCGCGTCGCGCAGCGCGCGCGTGAGGGCCTGGGCCATGGTGGCCGGTTTGACGGCGACGGTGGTCATCGGTGCGTGCCCCTCTCCGGCTCGGCCTCGGCCTCCAGCTCGGCCCGCAACTGCTCCCGCTGCTCGCGCAGCTGGGGTGTGGGCTCGGCGTAGACGTGGGTGAACAGGTCCATCGGGTCCAGGACCGGGTCCTGGTTCATCCGCTCGCGCAGGGCCGCGGCCATCGCCTCGGCGTCCTGGCGGGCGGCCTCGATTCCGGCCTCGTCGAGCAGGCCGCGCGCGGTCAGCTCGCGCTCCAGCAGCGCGATCGGGTCGTGCGCGCGCCAGGTCTCGACCTCGGCGTCGCCGCGGTAGCGGGTCGCGTCGTCGGCGTTGGTGTGGGCGTCCATGCGGTAGGTGATCGCCTCGACGAGGGTGGGGCCGCCGCCCGCGCGGGCGTGGCGCACGGCGTCGGAGAGGACCTCGTGCACGGCGGCGGCGTCGTTGCCGTCGACCAGGCGGCCGGGCATGCCGTAGCCGACGGCCTTGTGGGCCAGGGACGGGGCCGCGGTCTGCTTGGCGAGCGGCACGGAGATCGCGAAGCCGTTGTTCTGCACGAGGAAGACGACCGGGGCCTGCCACACGGCCGCGAAGTTCAGCGCCTCGTGGAAGTCGCCCTCGCTGGTGCCGCCGTCGCCGACCATGGCCAGCGCGACCACGTCGTCGCCCTTGAGGCGGGCGGCGTGCGCCAGGCCCACGGCGTGCGGCAGCTGCGTGGCGAGCGGGGTGGACAGGGGGGCGACCCGGTGCTCGTGCGGGTCGTAGCCGGTGTGCCAGTCGCCGCGCAGCAGCGTCAGCGCCTCGACGGGGTCCACGCCCCGGGCCACGACGGCGAGCGTGTCGCGGTAGCTCGGGAACAGCCAGTCGCGCTCCTGCAGGACCAGGGCGGCGGCGATCTCGCACGCCTCCTGCCCGGTGGTGGAGGGGTAGACGGCCAGGCGGCCCTGCTTGGTCAGCGCGGTGGCCTGCGCGTTGTAGCGGCGGCCGCGCACCAGCTGGGCGTACAGCGTCCGCAGCAGCTCCGGGTCGGCCTTCGCGGCGGCCTCGGTGCCGAGGACGCGGTACGGCTCCGCGTCGGGCAGCAGCGGCGCGGGATCGGTCCGGGGCTGCCAGGCGGGCGGCGGGGTCGGCTGGTAAGCGCCCCGCTGCTCCATGACCGTCATGACGGCACCTCCTCGTGGGAGCGGCTGTGGGAGGCACGTCGGCTGTGACCCGCCTCACCTACCGATTGTTCGGTCGCCGGCACATTTTGGCTACGGGTGGCCCCAGGCTGTGGACAAACGGTTCTCCACACCCTGAGATGGACGCAGTACGTCCATGGCGGGGAGGGTGGCGCGGGTGGCATCTGAACAAATGGCCGACAGCAGGGCCGACAGCCAGGACGACAGCGGTGCGCTGCCGCCGCCGCGGCCCCTGGACGCCATCGACCAGGACATCCTGCGCATGCTCCAGGCGGACGGCCGCGCCTCGATACGGTCGGTCGCCGAGCGGGTCCACGTCTCGCGCGCGAACGCCTACGCCCGGATCAACCGGCTCGTCGAGGACGGCGTCATCCGCGGCTTCGGCGCCCGCGTCGACCACCAGCGGGCAGGTCAGGGCACGTCCGCGTACGTCACCCTGAAGATCGTGCAGAACTCCTGGCGCACGGTCCGCGAGCAGCTCAGACAGCTGCCCGGCGCCTCCCACATCGCCCTGGTGGGCGGGGACTTCGACGTGCTGCTGCTGGTGCACGTGCCGGACAACCGGTCGCTGCGCGAGCTGGTGCTGACCCGGCTCCAGGCGATCCCGGAGGTGCTGAGCACCCGCACGCTGCTGGTGTTCGAGGAGGAGGACCTGGAGCCGCAGGGCTGACTCAGGCGCCTTTCCGCAGCCCTCCGAACGCCAGCTGCACCACCGCGTCGGCGACCTCGCGCTCGCTCATGCCCCGGCCGTCCGGCCGGTACCACTCGACGATCGAGTTGATCATGCCGAAGACCAGCCGGGTCACCAGCCGGCCCTCTATGTCGCCGCGTACGTCGCCCTCGGCGGCCGCGGCCTTCAGCAGGTCGGCGACCCGGTGGTCGAAGTCGCGGCGCCGCTCCAGCGCCCACCGCTCGGTGCCGGTGTTGCCGCGCACGCGCAGCAGCAGCGTCACATAGGGCAGTTCGGCTATGAGCACCTCGACCATGCGCCGGACGACGTACTCCAGCCGCTCGGCGGCGCGCCCCACGCGCGCGTGCTCCTCGTCGAGGATCCCGAAGAGGCCGTCCAGCGCCCGGCTCACGGCCCGGCGCAGCAGCTCCTCCTTGCCGGTGACGTGGTGGTAGATCGAGGACTTGGAGATGCCGGCCGCCTTGGAGAGGTGCTCCATGGAGGTGCCGTCGTAGCCGCGCTCGTTGAACACCCGGACGGCGACGGACAGCAGCGTGTCCGGCGTGTACGTGTCGCGCTTGGCGGTGGTCATGGGGCGGTGTCCTCCCGCTGGTCGGAGGCGTGGGCGTGGCGGTACAGCGCGAGGGAAGGCGCGTAGCGCCCCGAGGGGTCGCGCAGGTGCAGGTCGTCCAGCAGCGCGTACGCCCAGGAGCGGCCGAGCCGGCGGCTCCACTCGAAGGGGCCCAGGGGGTAGTTCACGCCGAGGCGCATCGCGGTGTCGATGTCCTCCTCGGTGGCCACGCCCTTGGCCACGGCGTCGTGGGCGAGGTCGATGATCCGGGCCACCGTCCGGGCGACGATCATGCCGGGCACGTCGCCGATGACGGTGACCTCCTTGCCGAGCGCCTGGAAGAGGCCGACGGCCTCGGCGAGGGTCCGCGGGGCGGTGTCCTGGGAGGCGGACAGGGCGATCCGGGTCGCCTTGCGGTAGTCCAGGGCGAGGTCGAAGTAGACGACGTCCCGGAACTCCACCGAGGTCTGCCCGTCGGCGAGGGCCAGCTGGCCGCCGCTCGGCAGCACCAGGCGGGTGCCGTTGTCCTCGTCCTCCTCGCGGACCGGGATGCCCGCCTCGCGGATCAGCGCGAGCAGCTCGCGGGCCGGTCCCAGGTCGCCCTCGGCGACGACGTGGGCGGGCGGCTGCCGCTTCTGAGCCGTGTCCGGCTCGGGGCGCTCGGCGCCGTCCCCGTGGTCGTACCAGCCCTGCCCCGTCTTGCGGCCCAGCCGGCCGGACTCCACCAGGCGGCGCTGGGCGAGGGACGGGGTGAAGCGCACGTCCTGGAAGAAGGACTCCCAGACCGAGCGCGTGACGGACTCGTTGACGTCCTGGCCGATCAGGTCGGTCAGCTCGAACGCGCCCATCCGGAAGCCGCCCGACTCGCGCAGCACGGCGTCGATGGTGGCCGGGTCGGCGCCCTGCGCCTCGTACACCGCGAAGGCCTCGGCGTAGAAGGGCCGGGCGATGCGGTTGACGATGAAGCCGGGGGTGTCCGCGCAGGCGACCGGCGTCTTGCCCCAGGCGCGGGCGGTCTCGTACGCGCGCGTGGCGTAGGTGACGTCGGTGGCGAAGCCGGAGACGACCTCGACCAGCGGCAGCAGCGGGGCCGGGTTGAAGAAGTGCAGGCCGACGAAACGGCCGGGGGAGCGCAGGGCGCCGGCGATGGCGGTGACGGACAGGGAGGAGGTGTTGGTGGCGAGCAGGCAGTCGTCGCCGACGACGTCCTCCAGCTCGCGGAACAGCCCCTGCTTGACGTCCAGCCGCTCCAGGACCGCCTCGACGACCAGGGCGCAGTCGGCGAGCTCGGCGAGGGTCCCGGCCGGCAGCAGCCGGGCGCGTGCGGCGTCCCGGTCGGCGGCGGAGAGCCGCTCCTTCTCGACGAGCCGGTCCAGCCGGGCCGCGATCGCGTCGGCCGCCTGCCGGGCCCGCCCCGGCAGGGCGTCGTACAGCCGTACCGGATGGCCCGCGACCAGCGCGACCTGGGCGATTCCCTGGCCCATGGTGCCGGTGCCGACGACGGCCACGGGGCTGCTGAGGTCGAGTGCTGTCATGTGCGCGATCCTCCCGCACGGGGTTTTCCACAGATGCGGCGGACCCCCTTGAACCGACCGATCGTTCGGTTACTCTAGCTCTGTCCGAGTGTTCCTGCCCAGGTTTCTGCCCAGGTCATGAACTCGACGAGGAGTTCTTGAGACGAGGAGATGGTCACCCATGACCGCCGCACTCTCGGCGCACGAGCTGATCGCCCGGCACCGGTCCACCCTCGACCAGGCGCTGGAAGCGATCCGCACGCGCGCGTACTGGTCCCCGCACCCCGAGCACCCGAAGGCCTACGGGGAGCACGGCAGCCTGGACGCGGCGGCGGGCAAGGCCGCCTTCGACGCGCTGCTCGGCACCCGCATGGACCTCGGACAGCCGGGCACGGACGACTGGGTGGGCGGTGAGACCTCCCCGTACGGCATCGACCTGGGCGTGACGTACCCGCACGCGGACCTCGACGTGCTGCTGCCCGCGATGAAGGCCGGGCAGCGGGCCTGGCGGGACGCGGGCGCGGAGCAGCGCGCGGTGGTCTGCCTGGAGATCCTCAAGCGCATCAGCGACCGGACGCACGAGTTCGCGCACGCGGTCATGCACACCTCCGGCCAGGCGTTCATGATGGCGTTCCAGGCCGGCGGCCCGCACGCGCAGGACCGCGGCCTGGAGGCGGTGGCGTACGCGTACGTGGAGCAGGTGCGCACGCCCGACACGGCGGAGTGGACCAAGCCCCAGGGCAAGCGCGACCCGCTGGCGATGACCAAGCAGTTCACGCCGGTCCCGCGCGGCGTCGCCCTGATGATCGGCTGCAACACCTTCCCGACGTGGAACGGCTACCCGGGCCTGTTCGCCTCCCTGGCCACCGGCAACGCGGTCCTGGTCAAGCCCCACCCGCGCGCGGTGCTGCCGCTCGCGCTCACCGTGCAGGTCGCGCGCGAGGTGCTCGCCGAGACCGGCTTCGACCCGAACCTGGTCGCGCTGGCCGCCGAACGGCCCGGCGAGGGCATCGCCAAGACGCTCGCGCTGCGCCCCGAGATCCGGATCATCGACTACACGGGCTCGACGGAGTTCGGCGACTGGCTGGAGGCCAACGCCCGCCAGGCGCAGGTCTACACGGAGAAGGCCGGCGTCAACACGGTCGTCGTGCACTCCACCTCCGACTACAAGGGCATGCTGTCCAACCTGGCGTTCTCGCTGTCGCTGTACAGCGGCCAGATGTGCACGACCCCGCAGAACCTGCTGATCCCGCGCGAGGGCATCGCCACGGACCAGGGCCCCACGTCGTACGACGAGGTCGTCGCGGATCTCGCCCGGGCCGTGGACGGGCTGCTGGGCGACGACGCCCGGGCCAACGCGCTGCTCGGGGCGATCGTCAACCCGGACGTGAAGGCCCGGCTGGAGGCCGCCGCGGGGCTGGGCGAGGTCGCCCTGGCCTCCCGCGAGATCACCAACCCGGACTTCCCCGGCGCGGTCGTGCGCACGCCGGTGATCGTGAAGCTGGACGGTTCGAAGCCGGACGCCGAGGCCGCGTACATGAGCGAGTGCTTCGGGCCGGTGTCCTTCGCCGTCGCCGTGGACTCGGCGGCCGACGCGGTGGAGCTGCTGCGGCGGACCGTCCGCGAGAAGGGCGCGATGACCGTCGGGGCGTACACGACCGACCCGGAGGTCGAGCGGGACGTGCAGGAGGCATGCCTGGAGGAGGCGGCCCAGCTGTCGCTGAACCTGACGGGCGGGGTCTACGTGAACCAGACCGCCGCGTTCTCCGACTTCCACGGCTCGGGCGGCAATCCGGCGGCGAGTGCGGCGCTGTGTGACGGCGCGTTCGTCGCCAACCGTTTCCGGGTGGTCGAGGTGCGGCGGGAGGCCTAGGAGCCCCGGAGGGCTGCGGGTCGCTGTGCGGCTGGAGGCCCAGGAGGAGCCAGCGGGTGCGGGGCGCTGTGCGGCCGCGGGTCGTCCGTGGCTGTCCGCGCGGTGCCCCGCGCCCTCAACGGGGCGTTCCGCAGCTCCAGTGGTACAGGGTCATGGCCACGCTGGTCGCGAGGTTGTAGCTGCTGACCTGCGGGCGCATCGGGAGCGACAGCAGGTGGTCGGCCCGGGCGCGCAGTCCGGCCGACAGGCCCGTGCGCTCGGAGCCGAAGGCGAGGACGGCGTCGTCCGGGAGTTCGGTGTCCCGCAGGTCGTCGCCCTCCGGGTCCAGGGCGAACAGCGGGCCCGGCGGCAGGTCCGCGAGTTCCAGGCGTTCGACGGCCGTGGCGAAGTGCAGACCGGCACCGCCGCGCACGACCGTGGGGTGCCAAGGGTCGAGCGTCCCGGTCGTCACCACGCCGGTCGCCCCGAACCCCGCGGCCAGGCGGATCACCGCGCCGGCGTTGCCGAGGTTGCGGGGATTGTCGAGCACCACGACCGGGGCGGTGCGGGGCAGGTGGGCCAGCCGGGCGAGGTGGGACGCGCGGGACGGGCGCACCGCCAGCGCGGCCACGGCGGTGGGGTGCGGGCGGAGCACGAGCGAGGCGTACGTCGCCTGCGGGACCTCCGTCAGGAGCCCGGCCACCGCGTCCCGCACGTCGGGGGCCAGTTCGTCGGCCAGGGCGAGCGCGGCCGGCCGGTCCGCGGTGACCGCCACCGGCACCTCCGCGCCGAAACGCAGCGCGTGCTTCAGGGCGTGGAAGCCGTCGAGCAGGACGGCGTCACCGGCGAGCCGGTGCCAGACGGTGACGGGGTCGGTCATGCACCGAAGCCTACGTGCGTG
The DNA here is from genome assembly GCF_040611555.1 of Streptomyces sp. NPDC006624. NCBI lineage: Bacteria > Bacillati > Actinomycetota > Actinomycetes > Kitasatosporales > Streptomycetaceae > Streptomyces > Streptomyces sp. NPDC006624. The sequence continues at coordinate 59,076 of NZ_JBEXOM010000007.1, forward strand.
GTCCGCGGACTCTCCCGGGTGCGCTGCCCGGGGATCGGTGCGCGCCGGGCGCGGCGCAGCAGGCCGTCCCGCGCGCGTGCGGTCCGGCCGCCCAGGCGGCGCAGGAAGGCCGTCGGCAGGAACACCGCGTCCGCCGCGATCATGGCCAGCGAGAAGAACGGCAGGCCGAGGACGACCGCGATCACGGCGTGCTCGGTGATCATCAGTGCCAGCAGGACGTTCTTCACCCGCCGGTTGAGCAGCGTGAACGGGAAGGCGACCTGCACGAGGACCGTCCCGTAGGTCACCAGCATCACCACGGTGCCGCTGGCGGACAGCAGGCCGGCGAGCCCGGGCCAGGGGGAGAAGTACTCCAGGTGGAGCGGGTAGTAGACCGCGGTGCCGTCCTGCCAGCGGGAGCCCTGGATCTTGTACCAGCCGGCCGTCGCGTAGATGAGGCAGGCCTCGGCCATGATCACCAGCAGGGCGCCGTTGTGCACGATGTTCGCGACGACGTCGAGCACGATCCGCGGCTCGCCGGTCCGCGCGCGGCGCCCGGCCAGCCACCACAGGCCCTGGGCCAGCCACACCGTCCACAGCACGGCCGGTATCAGCCGGTCGTCACCGTCCATCCGGCCGGCCAGGGTCGCCGCGACCAGCACGAACCCGAGCACACCCCACAGGACGGGGCCGGTCCGGTCGGTGACCCGCTCGCCCCGCGCACGGGCCGCCCGGTTCCGCCCGGCCCGCCGGGCGTCCAGCGACCACACCTGGGCGCAGCGCGTGAACACCAGGTAGATCGACATCAGGTGCAGCACGTTGTCGCCGCCGTCGCCCATGAAGACGCTGCGGTTCTGCAGCGACAGCACACCGACCATGAACAGCACCGACATGGTGCGGGTGCGCCAGCCGAGCAGCAGCAGGACGCTGCTGAGGACGGCGAGCGCGTAGACGCTCTCGAACCAGAGGCCGCCGTCCGTCCACATCAGGACGGTGAACGCGCGGTTGGTGGTGATCAGCTGTGCGGCGAGGTCCCAGCTCCAGGGGCCGTCGGGGCCGTACAGCTCGTGGCGGTGCGGGAGTTCGCGCAGCAGGAACAGCAGCCAGGTGGCGCTGAAGCCGATGCGGATGACTGCGGTCTGGTACGGGCCGAGGGCGGCCTCGGTGACCCGGGCGATGGCGCGCGAGACGGCCAGGGAGAAGCGGTTCACCGCACCCCTCCCCCGGCCTCGTCCCGCGGCACCCTCCACCACGGCAGCTCACGGTAGGACGGGGTCGTGCCGACCTTCTCGCGGCTCCATGCGGGCGGGGGGACGTTGGTGGTGCGGGAGCGGACCTGTATCCGCTCCAGGACACCGCCGCCCCCGGTCGTGGCGCGCACCGCGTCGTCGCGGTCCAGGCGCAGCACCGCGATCCGGCGCAGATAGGACTCGGAGAGCGTGCCGCGCAGGCCCACCGGCCGGTTCTCGCCGTCGTGGGTCGCGACGAAGAAGTCCCAGGCGCGGCGCAGTTCGTTCTGCTGGGTGTGGCTGGGCAGCGGATTGCCGTCGATGGCCCGGCCGTCCTCGGCGGACAGGTCGTACCAGCCCGTGGTCACCGTCATGCCGTCCGTCCCGCGCACCGAGGCGCGGACCTGGATGGAGATGTTCTGCTGCAGCGGGTTCGGCGCGAAGAGCTTCCAGTTCTGCTCGAACTCCGGATAGATCCAGTCGTCCACGGCCCCGCCGTGCTCCCGGGTGACCGTGTTCGGCGGTGCGACGTGCAGGAACGTCATCCCGAGATGCACACAGACCAGGCCCCCGACGACCGCGAGCGCCAGCGCGACGGCGAGCCGGTAGGGGAGGGAGAGCGCGGCGACGCCGGTGCGGGGTTCGCCCTGGGGGCCCGGCACCACCGGCGGCCACGGCTCGGCGGGCGGTCCCGGGAGGCCGGGAGCGCCGGGCCCGCCCGGGTCGTCAGGCCCGCCCGGCGCGCGCCGGGCTGCGGAGCCCTCGTCGTACGCGTCCATCCCGCCCCGTTCCCGATCCCGGTCCGTCGTTCCGTCCGCCCGGCAGCGGGGCGTCGCACCGCCCGCGCGCCCTCGCACGACGTCGGCACCGGCACCGTACTCAGGCCGCACACCCGCGCACAGCCCCTGGCCTCCGGTCCGGGCCGTGGCCGTCGCCACACCGCGGAAGCCGACCGTACGGTGCCCGGACCTCTCGGGCACGGCGGTCCCCCTGGTCCACAGGGGACCCCCGCAGGTCGTCCACAGGTGCCCCGGCCGGTCGTCCACAGGAGGGACAGCCTAAGGCCCCAGCCCGTACACCCATTCCCCTTTTCTAGAACCCGTTCTATCTGGATGCCCTCAGACGCGAGCGACTCGGTGAACCGCGGCTGACTTCGGCGCGGCAGGCCGCCCGGGAGGTCATCGACGCGGAGGGGGCGTGGGAGCGGCTGTGCGACCTGCTCGCCGTGGGGACCTGCGCGCTGGCGCTCGGGGCGGGGTCACTGCGACCGGCGGCGGGGCATGGGGAGGCGCCGGGGGGCTTGCTCGCGGCTCCCGGCTCGCGGCTCCCGGCTCGCGGCTCCCGGCTCGCGGCTCCCGGCTCGCGGCTCATCCCCTGGCGTGAACACGTCCGGGTGGGCGGCTCGCAGGTCCTGGGAATCCTTGAGGCTCTACGGGATCGCCGGGTCCGTCGGGCCGGTGGACCCGTGGGTTCTCACCGGGCCGGTGGACCCGTGGGTTCTCACCGGGCCGGTGGACCCGTGGGTGTTCAGAGGACGAAGCCCGGTTCTCCGTCGTCCGTCACGACCGGTCGGCCCGCCGCCTCCCACATCTGCATGCCGCCGTCGACGTTCACCGCGTCGATGCCCTGCTGGGCCAGGTACATGGTGACCTGGGCGGAACGGCCGCCGGAACGGCAGATCACGTTGATCCGGCCGTCCTGCGGGGCGGCCTCGGTCAGTTCGCCGTACCGGGCGACGAACTCACTGATCGGGATGTGCAGCGCCCCTTCGGCGTGACCGGCCTTCCACTCGTCGTCCTCCCGGACGTCCAGCAGGAAGTCGCCGTCCTTGAGGTCCGCGACCTCGACCGTGGGCACACCAGCTCCGAAACTCATGCGTCCGACGCTACCGGAACCGCCCTGGGGCATCCGGGCAGGGACGACCGGGGCACGGCTCAGTCCCCGCTGCCGCCCTGTCCCTGGCCGAGCAGTGCGGCCAGCTCCGCCTCGCGCTCGGTGACCTGCGTGAGCAGCCCCTGGCCGATCTCGTCCAGGAGGCGGTCCGGGTCGTCCGGGGCGAGCTGGAGCATGTGGCCGATGGCGCTGTCCTCGAGCTCCTTGGCGAGCAGGGAGAGCATCTCCTTGCGCTGGGCCAGCCACTCCAGGCGGGCGTACAACTCCTCGGCACGGCTCGGACCGCGCTGCAGCTCCGGCCCCTTGGCCCACTCCTCGGCGAGCTCGCGCAGCTCCGCCGCGTCACCGCGGGCGTAGGCGGCGTTGACGCGGGTGAGGAACTCCTCGCGCCGCACCCGCTCCGCCTCCTCCTGCGCCAGGTCGGGGTGGGCCTTGCGGGCCAGGTCCCGGTAGAGCTTGCGGGCCTCCTCGCTGGGGCGGACCCGCTGCGGGGGCCGGACCGCCTGGTCCGTGAGCATGGCCACGGCCTCGGGGAACAGACCGCTGTCGTCCATCCAGCCGTGCAGCAGCTCCTCGACGCCGGGGATCGGGGCGAGCCGGGCCCGGGCCTCCTCCGCACGGCGCCGGTCGTCGGCGTCGCCGCTGCGGGCGGCCCTGGCCTCCAAAATCCGGGCGTCCAGTTCCTCCAGGCGGGCGTAGAGCGGGCCGAGCTTCTGCTCGTGGAGTCGGGAGAAGTTCTCCACCTCCACGCGGAAGGTCTCCAGCGCGATCTCGTACTCGATCAGCGCCTGCTCGGCTGCCCGTACGGCGCGCTCCAGTGGGGCCTCGGGGCGGGTCGCGTCGTCTTCGGGCGTCGTCACCCGACCAGACTAGGCCACCGCGGGACGGCGGTTCGGCGCCCCCGTCCCCCAGGGGTCACGCCCCTTTCCGGCGGGTCCCATCCCCACTTCCACGGGTCCCACCCGGTGGAAACGGGGCGGGACCCGTCCCGTTTCCCGGCGGCGCGGGCACCCGCCGCCACCGCGGCACACCGCCCTCCGGCTACACCTCGGCGGCGAGCTTGCCCACCCGCACCGCCTCCACCAGGTCCGCGTGGTCCGCCTCGGTCCGGTCGGCGTACGCCACCGCGAACGCCGCCATCGCCTCGTCCAGTTCCTCGTTCTTGCCGCAGTACCCGGCGATGAGCCGCGGGTCGGCGCTGTGGGAGTGGGCCCGGGCCAGCAGCGCGCCGGTCATACGGCCGTAGTCGTCGAGCTGGTCGGCGGCCAGGGCGGTCGGGTCGACGCTTCCCTTGCGGTTGCGGAACTGGCGGACCTGGAACGGGCGGCCGTCGACCGTCGTCCAGCCCAGCAGCACGTCGCTGACGACCTGCATCCGCTTCTGGCCCCGCACGACACGACGGCCCTCGTGATCGGTCGCCGGCGCCTCGAAACCGGCCGTGAGCAGATGCGGCACCAGCGCCGACGGCCGTGCCTCCTTCACCTGCAGGACCAGCGACTCGCCCCGGTGGTCCAGGAGCAGCACCACGTAGGACCGGGTGCCGACGCTGCCCGTGCCGACGACACGGAACGCCACGTCGTGCACCGCGTGCCGGGCGAGCAGGGGCAGGCGGTCCTCCGGCAGGGTGCCGACGTACTCCTCCAGGGACGCCGCGACGAGCACGGCCTCCTCGTCGGGGACGCGCCGCAGCACCGGCGGGGCGTCGACGAAACGCCGGCCGCCGTCCTCGGTGGCCTCGGTGGACTTGGCGGCGAAGCGCCCGCTGGTGTTGTGACGGGCCTTCTCGGAGACGCGCTCCAGCGTGCCGAGCAGGTCATGGGCGTCCGTGTGGGAGACCAGCTCCTCGTCCGCGATGGCGTTCCACGCGTCCAGCACCGGGAGCTTGGCCAGCAGCCGCATGGTGCGGCGGTAGGCGCCGACCGCGTCGTGGGCGGCCTCACGGCACCGGTCCTCGTCCGCGCCCGCCTCCCGGCCCGCGAGCACCAGGGAGGCCGCGAGGCGCTTGAGGTCCCACTCCCAGGGGCCGGGCACCGTTTCGTCGAAGTCGTTCAGATCGATGACCAGGCCGCCGCGCGGGTCGCCGTAGAGGCCGAAATTCGCCGCGTGGGCGTCGCCGCAGATCTGGGCCCTGATGCCGGTCCTCGGCGTGCGCGCCAGGTCGTGGGCCATGAGGCCCGCCGAGCCGCGCAGGAACGCGAACGGGGAGGCGGCCATGCGGCCGACGCGCAGCGGGGTCAGCTCGGGCAGCCGGCCGCGGCCCGACTCCTCGACCGCGCTCACCGCGTCGGGCCGGGACGCGTCCAGGTCCAGCGCGGCATGCGCACCGCGCGGTGTCCCCTGGCGCAGCGCCTTGCCCTCCTGCTTGGGCGAGCCCCCCGAGGGCCACTCGGCGAAGCCCCGCACCCGGGGCAACCGGCCCCTCATCCCGCCCCCGGACTCTGTCCCGCTCATCCCGACCGCCTCCCCCGCACGCGCACGAACATCTACTCGTGCCGACCGTACAACCGGCGGCCGAAACGCGTCAGACCCTGTGGACGAACCCCATGGCTGTGGACAACTCCGTGGCTGTCGACCACTCCGCGGCTGTGCACCATCCGGAACGGCTCCCCCGCCCTGCCCTGCCGGACGGCCACGGCCTCCCGGCGACGGCCGCTACGCCCCCGAAGGCGCCGTCGCCGACGCCGGCACCGCCTCGTCCCGCACCGGATCGGCCACCGAATGCGCCACCGGATCCGCTCCCGCGTCCGCCACCGCATCCACCACCGGGCCCACGGCCCGGTCACCGGCCCGACCCTCGGCCCCGACCCGCACCCGGCTCCCGCCCCGGCCCGCGGCCTGACCCCCGGCCTGACCCTCAACCCGGTCCCCGCCCGGAGTGGCGGCCCGACCCCCGCCCGGAGCCGCAGCCCCCGCCTCCGCATCCGCCCCCGCCAGCACCCGCTCCGCCCGGTCCTCGGAGATCTCCAGCCGGGCCAGCAGCGCGGGCACCGCGATGCTCGGCAGGAAGTGCTCGAACAGCACGACGACCCGGCGCTCCAGATCCTGCCGCTGGCAGCGCAGCTGGGACAGCAGCTGCACGCCGGAGAAGCTGCCGACCAGCAGCTCGGCCGTCTCCGCCACGTCCACGTGCGGCAGCAGCTCGCCCTGCGCCTTCGCCTCGCTCAGCAGCTCCACGTTCTGGTCGATCCACATCCGGAAGGCCGGTGTCCGGTCCAGGTCCATGGCCCCCTGGTCGAGGGCGAGCCCGACACTGGCCCGCACCAGCGGCTCGGAGCGCAGCCGGCGGGCCAGCACCAGCCCGGAGTCGACGAGCTCCTGGAGCTTGCTGGACTGCGGCGGGAGCGCGATCGCGAGCTGCTCCTCGAACACCCCGACCGCGAGCTCCTCCTTGGAGCCGAAGTGGAAGTACAGCGCGCCCTTGGTGACACCGGCCCGGTCCAGGATCTCCCCGATGGTGGCCGAGGTGTAGCCGCGTTCGTCGAAGACGGCGGCCGCCGCCTCCAGGATGGTCCGCCTGGTGCGGATCGCGCGCTCCTGTCGCGCCATCGGGTGCCTCCTGATCTCGGTCGATCGCTGTGAAATCGCTGTGCAGCGAGGGCGCGAGAGCCTGTGCCGGCCGCCGGGTCCACCCTTTGAAAAAAACCGGCTCGTCCGTATCTTAGTCAAACGTCGACCTCAGCCAGGCGGCCGAAACCGGGGGGTCTCATGCCGCAGTCAGGACCTTCGAGCGCGCTCACGGACGATCAGACCGGACGAGGGGGCCGTCCGGCAAACACAAACGTTGCGGCCGTCGAGAATGCGCCACAGCCGGGCGTCAGAAGAGAAACCGCGCCGCCGCCCGCCGGCACCGGAACGCCAGCACCGCAGGCCGCCATCGCCGAAGACCCCGCACCCCACACCCCCGTCACCAAGGAACTCGCCCACCGCACCACCGAGACAGACGTCTTCCCCACCCGGTGGAAGCGAATCACCGAGAACCGCTTCCGTTTCACCGCGCGCTGGCCGGCGTCCCATCCCTTCTTCGGGCCCGTGGACGACCGCCACCAGGACCCGATGATGGTGGGCGAAACGTTGCGGCAGGCCTCGATGGTGCTCGCGCACGCCGAGTTCGGCGCCCCGGCCGACACCCACTTCGTCATGTGGGACCTGTCGGTCCACACCGACCCGTCCGCCATGCTGCTCGCAGAGGCCGCCGAACCGGTCGAGATCGACGTCGTGTGCTCCGAGATACGCCGCCGCGGCCGCGGTCTGGCCGGCATGCGCACCACGATGGAGTTCCGCCGCGCGGGCCGGTTCGTCGCCCGCGGCACCGGCAGCACCGGCTGCACCTCCCCGCTCGCCTACCGGCGCCTGCGCAGCCGGCAGTTGGCCGTGATGGGCACGCCCGTGCCGCTGCCGCCCGGGATCGCGCCCGGGCTGGCCGGGCGCTCCCGCCCGGAGGACGTCGTCCTGGCCCCCGCCGACCGCCCCGGCGTCTGGAACCTGCGCGTGGACACCGGGCACCCGGTCCTCTTCCCCCGGCCCAACGACCACGTCCCCGGCATGGTCCTCTTCGAGGCCGCCCGGCAGGCGGCGACCGCCGCCTCGGGTCAACGCCCTTTTCTGCCCCGGGCCATGGCGGTCGCCTTCGACCGGTACGCGGAGCTGCACAGCCCGTGCCGGCTGGAGACCGAGCTGCTCGGCGAGGACCCGGACGAGGTGGGCGTGCGGGTGTCGGGCGTACAGGACGGCGAGCCGGTCTTCACCGCCACGCTGACCTCTCCCCGGACGGCCCGGGTGCGGTGCCTGACGTGACGGCCACCTTCCTCGTCACGGGCGGCAGCGGCTTCGTGGGCAGCCGGGTGGCGGCGGCGGCCCGTCTGCGGCCCGGCGCCCGCGTGCAGCTGCTGTCCCGCCGCGCGCCGGACGGTCCGGAGACCGTCCCCGGCGACGTCACCGACCCGTCCTCCCTGCGCGGCACCTGCGCCGGCGTCGACGTCCTGGTGCACTGCGCCACCAGGATCGGCGGCGACGCCGAGGCCGTCGAGGCCGTCAACGACCACGGCACACGGGCCCTGGTGGAGGAGGCGGTGCGCGCCGGGGTGCGCCGGATCGTGTACGTGAGCACGGCCGCCGTGTACGGCCGCGGGCCCTTCCGCGGCGTGCGCCCCGGGGAGGTGCCGATCGCCCCCGCGTCGGCCACCAGCCGCACCCGGGCCGCCGCCGAACGGCACGTGCTCGACGCGGGCGGCCTGGTGCTGCGGCCGCACCTCGTCTACGGCGAGGGCGACCGCTGGGTGGTGCCCGGACTGGTGTGGCTGCTGCGCGAGTTGTCGGCGACCCTGTCCGGCTGCGCGGCGCTCCAGTCGATGATCGACGTGGACACCCTGGGCCGTGCGGTGGTCGCGGCGGCGCTGTCCCCGGCGCACGGCGGCGGTGCGCACCACGTCGCTCATCCGGACCCGGTGCCCGTCACCGAGCTGCTCGCCGCGGTGGACGGGCTGGTGGGCGACCCGGGCGGCGGTGCGGCCGTGGACGTCGCCACCGCGCTGGAGCGGGCCGCCGGTTCGCCGCTCGCGCTCCACCATCTCGGGATGCTGACGGTCGACCACTGGTTCGTGGACGACGCCTTCTGGAAGGACCTCGACTGCTCGCCCGGCGAGGGGTTCGCGGCCGGGTTCGCCCGCGCGGCCGGCTGGTACCGCGCGCATCTCCAAGGCCGGCCGGATTCCTGATCGCCCCGCCCCTCAAGGGCGCAGGCCCGCCTCGTCCCGGCCGTGCAGCAGCACCGGCAATTCCTCGTGGCCCGTCGAGATGATCGACCGCAGCCGTCGCGGCGGACACGAGGGATCGGCCAGGGCCAGCCGCGGGAAGCGCTCGAACAGCGACGTCAGGGCGACCGTCGCCTCGGCCATGGCCAGTGGCCGGCCCAGGCAGTGGTGCACACCGTGGCCGAAGGAGATGTGGTCGCGGCTGGTGGCGCGGGTGAGGTCGAACCGGTCGGCGGCGGGGCCGTGCCGCTCCGGGTCGCGTCCGGCGCCGGCGAAGGAGACCACGATCGGATCGCCCTTCGGGATCGTCAGACCCGGCTCGATCTCGATGTCCTCGACGGCGTAGCGCAGGCCCGACATGGCGCCCGGCGCCTCGTGCCTCAGCGACTCCTCCAGGGCGTCCTCCCAGGTGGCCCGCCCCGAGCGCACCAGGCCGAGCTGGTCCGGGTGGGCGAGCAGGCTGTGCACGGTGTTGTCGATGAGGTTCACGGTCGTCTCGAACCCGGCCGTGAGCAGCAGGATCAGGTTGTCCATCAGCTCCTGTTCGCTGAGCTCGTCCCGCTCCCGGGCGGCGATGAGGGCCGTGGTCAGGTCGTCTTCGGGGTGCCCGCGCTTGTACCGCAGGAACGCGGTCAGCGTGGCGTAGAGGTCGGCCGCGTTGGCCTGGGCGTCCTCCAGGGAGATCGCCGTGTCGAAGAAGCGGTTGATGATGCGGTAGAGGTCCCGGCGCGGGCCGTCCTCGCCCTGCGGTACACCGAACAGCTCGCACACCACCTCGTGCGGCACCGGCGCCGCGAACGCGCCCCGCAGATCGACGACTTCGCCCGGCGGGACACGTTCCAGGGCGTCCAGCGCCCCGTCGACGATCTGCCGGACGCGGGGCAGCAGGGCGTCGACGCGGCGCTTGGTGAAGGCGGCGGCCATCGGCCTGCGGAGCCGGCTGTGGTCGGTGCCGTAGGCGGTGACCATGTTGCGCACCGAGACCCAGATGGCGAGCGGCCAGGTGCGGGAGACGTCCCCGTTGATCCAGGCCGGCCAGTGCCGGTAGGCGTCCTTGCTCGTCTCGGGACCGGCCAGCAGCCGCTTGTTCAGCTCCAGGCCGTTGATCCACCACGCCCTCACCCCGCCCGGGAGTTCGACCTCCACGGCCGGTCCGCGGGCGCGTATGCGGGCTATCTCGGCGTAGAGGTCCCGTCCGGACGGGTCGATCGACAGGAAGGGGCAGGCCCGCTGTGCCATGACTCATCGCTCCTCGGTCCAGGGGATGGGAGACCATCGTGCGATGCGCGGCACGAGAAGACGTGTCATCCGGTTTGTTTTGGCCACTGCTTCACATCCTGTCAGCAGGCCAGGAGGGGCCCCCGAGACGGTGCGGGCCTCCGGCGCGTCCCTACCGCAGCGCGAATCCCGCCGGACTCGGCTCCGCCCGTCCTCCCGCATCCGCGGCCGGCTCCACCGTCAGCTCCGGGTGGTCCGGGTCGGTGCCCGCGGGCCGCAGCTCTCCGGCGAGGTGCGGCGCGGCCACGCAGGGCAGCAGCAGGCACCACAGGTCGGTGAGCGAGGGGCGGACGAGCAGGCCGCGGTCCTCGCGGGCCAGCACCTCGATGCCGGTGGTGGCGGCCAGGACGACGGCGCCGGTGCGGTGCGGCGGCATCCCGGCGGCCAGTTCGCCCCGCCGCTCCGCCTCGGCCAGCAGCTCGTGCACCCACTCCCGCCACTCCCGCCGCAGGTCACGGACCCGCCCGGCGACCGCCTCGGTGTTCAGCCGCAGCCCCGCCCGCACCACGGTGTCCGCGCACAGCAGCCGGGCCATGCGGTGCGTGACGTCCACCAGCCGCTGCAGCGCACACCGGTCCCCGCCGCGGCCGGGCAGCGCCGCCCGGCGCAGCGCGCGGGCGGCCGCGCGCTCGACGGCCTCGGCCACGGCGGCCTTGTTGGCGAAGTGGAAGTGCAGCGCGCCGGAGCTGACGCCCGCTCCCGCGCTGATCTCCGCCAGGCTGGCCCGGACGTACCCGCGGGCCTCGAACTGCTCGGCCGCCGACCGGATCAGTGCGAGACGGGTCCGGACGGCCCGGTCCTGTTTGGTCACCCGTGGCTCCCCTGCACGGCTCTCCTGGCCACGCAATGAAACCAACTCGGTGGTTTTTTCACAACGCGGGCCCGGGCGGGCGGAGTCGGGGCCGCGTCACGCCCGCAGGTACGCCAGCACGGCGAGCACCCGGCGGTGGGTGCCGTCGGCCGGGGGCAGGTCCAGTTTGGCGAGGATGCCGGAGACGTGCTTGCCCACGGCCGCCTCGGAGACGACCAGGGCGCGGGCGATCGCGCCGTTGGACCTCCCCTCGGCGATCAGCGCCAGCACCTCGCGCTCACGCGGGGTGAGCCGCTCCAGCGGGTCGCGGCGGCGGCGCAGCAACTGCCGTACGACCTCCGGGTCGACGACCGTGCCGCCGGCGGCCACCCTGCCGAGCGCGTCGACGAAGTCCTCGACCTGGCCGACCCGGTCCTTCAGCAGGTAGCCGACGCCCGTGCCGTCCCCGGAGTCCAGCAGCTCGGCGGCGTACCGGCGCTGCACGTACTGGCTGAGGACCAGCACGGGCAGCGCGGGCCGCTCCCGGCGCAGCCCTACGGCCGCGTGCAGTCCCTCGTCCTGGAAGCCGGGCGGCATCCGCACGTCGGTGACGACCACGTCGGGGTCGTACCGCCCGACGGCCGAGACCAGGGCCCCGGCGTCCCCCACGGCCGCCACGACCTCGTGGCCGCAGCGGGCGAGCAGCCCCACGAGTCCGTCCCGCAGGAGCACGCTGTCCTCGGCCAGGACCACGCGCAGCGGCCGATCGGCGCCCAGGGGCACTCCGTTCACCTCGCAGCCTCGCAGGGGATCTCCACCCGCAGCAGGGTCGGTCCGCCGGGCGGGCTGGACAGGGAGAGTCTGCCATCGAGCACCGACACCCGGTCGGCGAGCCCGGTGAGCCCGCTGCCGGCACCGGCCCGGGCACCGCCGCGTCCGTCGTCGCGTATCCGCAGCAGCAGCCGTCCGTCGCGGTGGCCTCCGCTCACCTCGGCGCGGCTCGCGCCGCTGTGCCGGGCCACGTTGGCGAGCGCCTCGCACACCACGAAGTAGGCGGCCGCCTCGACCGCCTGGGGGAGCCGCCCGGGCAGCTCCAGGTCGAGGTCCACGGGCACCGCCGAACGGTCGGCGGCGTCGGCGACGGCGGCTTCGAGTCCGTAGTCGGCGAGGACCTTGGGGTGGATGCCGTGGATGAGTTCGCGCAGCTCCGCGAGGACCGCCCCGGCCTCCTCGTGGGCCTGGGCGAGCCGGTCGGCGAGCGGGCCGGGCGGGGTGTCGAGCCGGGCCAGGCCGAGCGTCATCGTCAGGGCGACCAGCCGCTGCTGCGCCCCGTCGTGCAGATCGCGCTCGATGCGCCGCCGCTCCGCCTCGAAGGCGTCCACCAACCGCACCCGCGACCGGGCCAGTTCGGCGACCCGGGCCCCCAGTCCGGCATCGCGCGGCGCGACCAGCATCCGGGCCAGCCCGGCCCGCGCCCCGGCCGCGACGCCCAGCAGATAGGCGCCCAGGGCCAGCAGGATCAGCCCGAGCGCGGCGCAGCCGAAGGCGGCCGGCCAGGTGGCGACGGTCCACAGCTTGAGCACCTTCGCCTCGCCGAGGACGGCCAGGAGCAGCGGCGTCACGGTCACGGACAGCGGGCACAGCAGCCCGGCCGTGAACACGAGGGCGTCGACCGGCCACAACAGCACCGCGAACAGCAGGGCGTGGCCGAGCTCCCGCCACGTGGCCCGCTCCCGCAGCCGCGTCGACAGCCAGGACCGCAGTCCCGGCTCGCGCGGCGGCTCGTGCGGGTCGGGCGCCGGTTCCGGGTCGACCAGCCGCAGCCGCAGCCGCTCCACCGCCGCCACCGGGATGCCGGCCAGGGCGGTGCCGAGCAGCAGCGGGACGCCCACCAGGGCGAGCGCGAGCACCCCGCCGGCCGCCGCCGACACCGCGACCGCCACGAGCACGACGGCGCCGGTCACCGCGCCGGTGAGCAGGTAGGCGGCCGACCGCCAGGGCCAGGCCGACAGCAGGTAGCCGGGGCGGGACAGGGCCCGCCACACGTTCCGAGGGTGCATGGGCATCACCGTAGGAGCACGTCACGGGCCCGGCCATGGGCCTGGGGGGAGGCCGGGGGTATGTCTGGCCCTACCCCCGGTGTAGGCCCCGCCGCACTGCGCCGACCCGGCTCCGGCCGGTTTCGTGGAGACGCCGTCGACACCAGGGGGAGCCCATGACACACGACGCCGTCCGGCTGGACTCGGTCACCAGGACCTATGGGGAGGTGACGGCACTCGGCGGGGTCTCGCTGGCCCTGCCCGCCGGGACGTTCACCGCCGTCATGGGCCCGTCCGGCTCCGGCAAGTCGACACTGCTGCAGTGCGCCGCCGGCCTGGACCGGCCCACCTCCGGGTCCGTCACCGTGGGCGGTACCGAACTGACCGGGCTGAGCGAGCGGCGGCTGACCCTGCTGCGCCGCGAGCGCGTCGGGTTCGTCTTCCAGGCGTTCAACCTGCTGCCCTCGCTGACCGCCGAGCAGAACGTGGCCCTGCCGCTGCGCCTGGCCGGACGCCGGGTGCCGAGGGCCCGGGTGCGGCAGGCGCTGGAGCAGGTCGGTCTCGCCGACCGCGCCGCGCACCGGCCGGGGCGGCTCTCCGGCGGGCAGCAGCAACGCGTCGCCCTGGCCCGGGCGTTGATCACCCGCCCCGACGTGCTCTTCGGCGACGAGCCGACCGGCGCCCTGGACACCCGGACCGGCCGGGAGGTGCTCGGGCTGCTGCGCGGCATGGTCGACCGCGAGGGCCAGACGGTCGTCATGGTCACGCACGACCCGGTCGCCGCGGCGTACGCCGACCGCGTGGTCTTCCTCGTCGACGGGCGCCTCGGCGGGGAGCTGACCGGCGCGGACGCCGACACCATCGCCACCCGCACGACCCGTCTGGAGACCCTCCCGTGCTGAGCGTCGCCCTGCGCACCCTGCGCACCCGCTGGACCGCCTTCACCGGCAGCTTCGTAGCCCTCGCGCTGGGCGTGGCCCTGCTCACGGTGACGGGCCTGGTGCTGGCCTCGTCCCTCTCCTCCACGCCCGCCGTCCGCCCCGCCGACCGGGTCATCGTCACGGCGCACGACACCCTGCGCGTACCGACCCCGGCCGGGGACCGCACGGCCCGGCTCGCCCACCCGCGCGCGATACCCGCCGCGACCGTGGCGGAGCTGCGCAGACTGGGCCCGGTGACGGTGGACCGGTCCCCCGCCGGCGTCCACCGGGTGGGCGTCGACGCCGATCCGGCGGCCGTGCGGGAGGCGGTGGGCCGCACCGCCGAGGTCCTCACCGGCGACGCCCGCCGCCACGCCGACCCGGGGTACGCACGGGACCGCGAGGCGCTCACCGCGATGAACGCCCTGCTCGGCACCGCCGGCGGCGTCACCGCCTTCGTGTCGGTCTTCGTCGTGGCCTCGACGTTCGCCTTCGCGGTCGAGCGGCGGCGCCGCGAGTTCGCCCTGCTGCGCACCGCCGGGGCCGGCCCGGGCCAGATCCGCCGCTGCGTGCTCGCCGAGGCCCTGGCCGTCGGCGTCCTCGCCTCGGCCACCGGCTGCGTCCTCGGCTCGTACGGGGCCCCGCTGCTGGCGCGGCGGATGGCCGACGAGGGTCTCGCCCCGGCCTGGTTCGTCCTCGGCAACGCCACCTGGCCGTACCACGCGGCCTTCTGGACCGGCCTGTCCGTCGCCCTGTGCGGGGCGGCCGCGGCCTCCTGGCGGGCCGGCCGCACCGCCCCCGCCGAGGCCCTGCGCGAGGCCTCCGCCGACAGCGGCGTGCTCACCCCGGGCCGTCTGCTGTGCGGCACGGCCCTGCTGCTCACCGCCGCCGTGACCCTGGCCCTGTCCCTGACCGGCGACCCGGGCGACCTGCTCCACCGCAAGACCTACGTCAGCCGCCCGATGCTGCTGATCACCGCGGCCGCCCTGCTGTCCCCGCTGGTCCTGCGCCCCCTGGTGAGGCTGCTCACCCCCCTGCCGGGCGTCTGCTCCCTGCTGATCCGCGAGAACACGTCCGCCGGGGTACGCCGTACCGCCGCGCTCGCGGCCCCGGTGCTGGTCACGGTCGCCCTCGCCGGGTCCCTGCTCGGTGCCACCGCCACCCTGAACCGGGCGAAGGCCGCCGAGGCGCGCGACCGCACCACCGCCGCCTTCGTGGTGACCCCGGCCGACGGCAGGGGCTTCGACGAGCGGACCCTGCGCCGCCTGCGGGCGGTCCCGGACACCGTGGTCTCGCCCTCGTCCTCCACGGCCGTGCACGTCCTGGAGGACGGCGTGGCCCTGATCCGTTCCGAGGCCCGCGCCGCCGCACCCGGCGCCCTGGCCGCGACCTCGCGCCTGCCGCTGGCCGCGGGCCGGGTGAGCGACCTCGACGACGACTCGATCATCGTCAACGAGGAGTGGCAGCGGCACCGCGTGGGCGACCGGGTCCGCGTCTGGCTCGGGGACGGGACGCCGCGCACCCTGCGGGTCGCCGCGGTCATGACCACCGGCACCGGCGGCAACGGCGTCCACCTCACCCCGCGCAACGCCCCGGGCGCCGCGGCCGACCGCGTCGACGTGGCCCTGGCCGCGGGCGCGGACCCGCGGGCGGTCGCCACCGCGCTGCACCGGGCGGCGGGCCACCACCGGGTCCTCACCCGGGAGGCGTGGCTGCGGGCCACCCACCCCGAGACCCACCGCACCACCCGCCTCGGCCTGCTGCTCGTCCTCGGCATCGCCCTCCTGTACACGGGCATCTCCGTGGCCAACACGACGGTCATGGCCGCGTCCGGCCGGGTCCGCGACCTGGCCGCGCTGCGGCTGGCCGGTGCCACCCGGGGGCAGGTGCTGCGGCTGACCGGTGCCGAGGCGCTGACGGTCGTGGCGGCGGGGGCGCTGCTCGGCCTGCTGGTCACCGCCGTCAACCTGGCCGGGATGTGGATGGCCCTCGCGCTGCTGTCGGTCCGGCCGCCCCTCGCCCTGCCGTGGCAGGCACTCGGGATCACGGTCGCCGCGTGCGCCCTGCTCGCCGTGGTGTCCGCGGTCGTCCCGGCCGCGCTCGCGCTGCGGCGCCGGGCGGTGGACCCGGCGGGCTTCCGGGACTGAGGCCCCGGCGTCCCAGGGATGCGTCGGCAGGTCTTCTGCGTCACAGTGGAAACAGGAGCGGAATCAGAAACTCGCCTGTCTTCCACGGCACTTGACGCACGTGGCGGTCCACAGCGCACGCGTCCCCGGAACGTCTCACCCCGACGCACCCCGCACCCCGCCGTTGCTCCAGAGAGGTGGAGCGAGATGAACACCTTCCCCAAGCCCGTGATCGACGCCATGGCCGACCGGACCATGCGCCTGCACCACATGCTGTGGCACTCCGCACGTGACTCCTGGGCGGTCCTGACACCGCAGGAACGGGAGGTCTACCGCGCCCACGGCTGGGAGCCGCCGCGGCAGTCCCTGTCCGCGCCGGACCCCGTCACCGGCCGGCGCGCCGTCGAGTTCGACAACGGCTCGGGCGAGGACTTCCTGTTCATGCACCGGGAGATGATCGCCACGGTCGACGAGATCCTCGCCGAGCTGGGCGACCCGCAGCATCCCCGCGTGGAGGGCTGGCCGACGATCCCGGCACCGGACGACACCGACTACCCGGTCCCGCCCCCCTTCGAGGTCCCGGGCGACGCCGGCACCACCGACGCCATCGGCAACGCCAAGACGCAGGCCGCGTTCGACAGGATCCGGGCCTGGGAGGACCAGTTCACCGACCCGGTACGGCTGCGCCAGATGTCGCTCCGCCGCCTGGGCGCGAGTATCGAGTACGGCATCCACAACCAGATGCATCTGCGCTGGTCGGCCGAACTGCCCGCCTACCGGCCCGGCGGCGACGACTTCAGCGTCGACCCGCAGTGGGACGACTCCGCCTACAACTGGCTCGCCGACACCTACTCCGCCCACGTGAACCCGGTCTTCTGGAAGCTCCACGGCTGGGTGGACGCCCGGATCGACGACTGGATGGCAGCCAACGAGCTGACCGGGCCGGTCCCGTGGAGCTTCGACCCGCCGTGGAGCGGCCCCGCGGGCGCGCACGACCACCACCGGGTGATGCGGCTCGCGCTGCGCGCCCAGCCGGGCAACGCCGAGGCCGAGGCGCTGCGCTCGCGCCTGGGCAGCATGGAGGCCACGGTCGAGGACCTGCGCCAGGCGGGCGTCGCGGAACCCGTCCGCTTCGCCGTCCACGAGGACCTCTGACCACCCGCGTACGGCCGCCGCGAAGGACGCCGGTCGCGGGGAGGCCGGGGCCGGGACCGTCCGGACCGATCCCCCGCCTCCCCGCGACTCCGCTGATCAGAAGCGGCCGGCCATCCCGGGGAGGCCCGGCGGCGTCGGCAGCGGCAGCCGGTTCGGGGTGGCGCGCTCGTCCGCGGCCGGAGCGGCCTTGCAGGTGACGTCCTTCGCGGGGAGCCTGCCGGTGGTCAGGTAGGCGGTGGCCGTCTTGTCGGCGCACGACTTGGTGCCGTAGATGCCGTGTCCGACGCCTCCGGCGACGGTGACCATCTTCGAGCCCTTCATGGCGCGGCGCAGGCCCTGGCCGCTGGTCAGCGGCGTCTGGGAGTCCCACTCGTTCTGCAGGATCAGCGCGCGCACCGAGTTGCCGATCCGGGTGGCGGGCTCGCTGCCGCTCTTCTTCCAGAAGGCGCACGGCTTGATGTGGGAGGCGAAGTCGCCGTACAGCGGGTACCTGGCCTTGTCCCGGATCGCGTCCTTGCGGTACTGCTCGGGGTCGCGCGGCCAGGCGCGGGTGTCGGCGCAGACGACGGCCCAGAAGCCGGCGTCGCCGTTGTCGTCGGGCACGGTCCGGCCGAAGGACGGCGGAACGGGCTCGGGCGTCCTGAGGTTGTCCCGGCCGGCGGACGGGGCGGTGGAGGCTCCGGCGGCGGCCTTCTTCAACTCGGCGACCGCTTCGGCGGCTTCACGCGTGCCGAAGAACATGCCCCGCAGGCCGGAGCGGATGTCGTCACCGGTCACCGGCGTGCCGTCGAGGTCGATCGGCTTGCGGTCGGCCCGGGCGACCAGGTCGTAGAAGCTCTTGCGGACCGCCTCGGGGGTCCGGCCCAGCTTGTAGGTGGCGTGCCGTGCGGCGGTCCACTCGGTCCACCGGGTGAAGGCGGGTTCGGCGCCCTCGGCCCAGACCTGGATCATCCCGCGCCAGACGCGGGCCGGGTCGACGGCGCTGTCCAGCACGAAGCGGTCGGTGCGCTTGGGGAACATCTGCGTGTAGACGGCGCCGAGGTAGGTGCCGTAGGAGTAGCCGAGGTAGGAGATCTTCTTCTCGCCGAGCACGGCGCGGATGACGTCCATGTCCCGGGCGGTGTTGCGGGTGGTGATGTGGCGCAGCTTGTCGCCCTGCTTCTTGTCGCACTTCTCGGCGACGGTCCGCGCCCACTTCACGTCCTTGGTGAACGTCGCGGCCTTGTAGGGCCGTTCCCAGTTCCGCTCGGCGGACGTCAGGCCGCAGCCGACGGGACTGCTCAGGCCGATGCCCCGCGGATCGAAGCCGACGAGGTCGTACGCGTTCTTCACGGACTTGGGCAGTTCGTCGGCCATGTACTGCGGCATGTCGACCCCCGGCCCGCCCGGGCCGCCCGGGTTGAGCAGCAGCACACCGCGCCGTTCCTTCTTGGTGCTCGTCCTCATCCGCGATATCGCGAGGTCGAGTTTCTTGCCGCCCGGTCTGGCGTAGTCGAGCGGCACTTTGATCGTGGCGCACTGGAGGGAGGCGGGCAGTTCCTTGTCGCAGCGGTGCCAGGCCGGTTTCTGCTGGAGGTAGGGGCGGAGGGTGTGCTCCGCGGCGGACGCGGTGGCGGGGGTCAGCACGGGGACCAGCGGGGTGACGGCGCTGACCGTCAGGAGGAGGGCTATTCGACTATGACGCACGCGCGTTGAGTCCTCGGGTCGATGCGTACGGGACGCACCCACCCTGCCGCCCGCGGAATGCGGATTGATCCCTCCACGGGGCGGTGTTTCCTCCCACCCTGGAGGGACGGGGAGTTGGGCCGGATCGTGCCCGAGTCGGACAACCGCGACCGGCTTTTCTCCCTCTCCCAGAAATGGCGCATCAAAGGGAAGTCGATGCGCTGAGGACGTCAAGTAAACCGAATTGCAAGGAAGTCCGGTGCGGCGTCCCTACCGGAGACGCTCACGCGATGCCGCCGCGCGAACTCCTCCGCCCGGACCAGCCGGGTGCACAGGCCGGACACCCGCCGCTGCGCGCCCTCCTCGCAGCCCCGCACCCGGCCCCGCAGCTCCTCCCGCTCCCCGGGCGGCAGTCCCGCACCGGAGTCCAGACGGCCGGTGGCCGCCAGCAGCGAGCGCATCTCGTCCTGCGTGAATCCCAAGGGCTTCATATGGCGGATGACCATGATCGGCCAGACGGTGATCAACGTGCGGGCGTCCGGCGCCCGATCCGGCGTCCCGGCCGTCACCGACCCCGACGGCACCACCGGCGTCCACCGGCTCGGCAGAGCGCTGCCCGGCGGCGGATAGCGTGCGGGCATGGCGACGACGGGGAAACGACGGGTCCTGTACCGGCAGGGCAGCGGATTCTGGCCGATGACGGCGAAGTGGGCCCTGGTCTTCGGGGCCGTGTACCTGCTGGACGGCGGACTGATCCGGTCCTGGGGCGAGGCCCTGGTCTGGGTGGGGATCGGGGTCCTGCTGTGGGTGCCGTGCGGGATCGGGGTCGTCTGGTACCCGAGGAGGGACCAGCGGGTCCGGCTGACGGCGGCTGAGCTGCGGGTGCGGCGCCGGGGGCTGCCGATGGAGGACGTGAACCTGCTGCACGTGGCGCGGCTGTGGCTGGAGGGGCGGTCGACCGCGGACGATCTGCCCGTTCCGGAGTGGCCGCGGACCGAGCGGGTGGTGTGGGTGCCCCTGCGGGACGGCCGGGCGTTCGGCGTGGAGTTCCGCGATCCGGCCGCGTTCGCCGGGGTCTTCGGCGCCTTCGCGGTCGAGGCGTGCGGCGGTCCCGACGCCGTCCGCGCGCGGGCCGCGACGGCGGCCTGCCCGGAGCCCCGCCCGATGCGGGCCCGCCCCGCCGGCGACGGCTCCGCGGCGGATCTCCTGGACCTCTTCGACTGACAGCCGGGACCGCCGGCCCGGGGCGGCGCTCCGCCGCCGGCGGTCTCCGGACCGGCTCCCGCCGCGCCCACCGGCCGGCGCCCCACGAGCGCTGAGACCTTCCTCACAGAGGGACCCGCCCCGAGAGCCGCAGCAGCGGATCCACGGCCCGGACGCACATCACACCACGACAAAAAAGGACGGGCGGCATCGCTCTCACGATGCCGCCCGTCCCGCTGTGCGCGAGGGGGGAGTTGAACCCCCACGCCCTTTCGGGCACTGGAACCTGAATCCAGCGCGTCTGCCTATTCCGCCACCCGCGCATTGGGTGTGTCCTGGGCTCCTGCCCCGCTGGGGCCGGCGCCTTCCGACACGCAGAACATTAGCACGCTGCAGGGGGTGGGTTCACATCCCTTCTTCCCGCAGGCAGGAGCCCCGCCGGACCTTAGGTGTCGCTGCCACGTATCAGCGCGTGCCAGTTCACGTATCAACCTCGTACCGGTACCCCCCGTCTCCCCAGGAGGGGGTCCGGGTCCACAGCCGGGTGCGGGACACTGGTCTTCGGCCGCCTCTACGATCCTTGGCGGGAGTACCTGAAGCGGTTGTGCGCGGCAGGACTGCCGGCGGAGTTCGAAGAGGCGCTCCACAGGGAACTTCGTCATGCGTCGACACCCGTCGGCGGTGCTGACAGGGGGAACCAGCCGATCGAGCGGCGCGTGGATACGATCAGTAAGCAGTACCAGGCAAGCGGCCCGCAGGGCAGTACACAGGACGGCAGCGACGGAGGAGGTGCCCCATGGGAGTCCTGAAGAAGTTCGAGCAGCGTCTCGAAGGTCTGGTCAACGGCACCTTCGCCAAGGTGTTCAAGTCCGAGGTCCAGCCCGTGGAGATCGCGGGTGCGCTCCAGCGCGAGTGCGACAACAACGCCACCATCTGGAACCGCGACCGCACGGTCGTGCCCAACGACTTCATCGTCGAGCTGAGCACGCCGGACTTCGAGCGGCTCAGCCCGTACTCCGGCCAGCTCGGCGACGAGCTCGCCGGCATGGTGCGCGACTACGCCAAGCAGCAGCGCTACACCTTCATGGGCCCGATCAAGGTGCACCTGGAGAAGGCGGAGGACCTCGACACCGGCCTGTACCGGGTGCGCAGCCGTACGCTCGCCTCCTCCGCCAGCCAGCAGGGCGGCCCGGGAGGCGGCGCCGCCGCACCCGCCGCCCCGCAGGGCGGACGCCCCGGCGGCTACGGCTACCCGCCGGCCGCCGCGCCCGCCGGCGCCCCGCCCATGCCGGCCGCGCCGCCGCCCGGCGGCCGCCCCGGCGGTTACGGCTATCCCCCGGCCGCGGGCGCCCAGCGCCCGCCGGCCGCCGGCGGCCGGACCCGCCACTGGATCGAGATCAACGGCACCCGCCACCAGATCTCCCGCCCGACGCTGGTGCTGGGCCGCAGCACGGACGCCGACGTGCGGATCGACGACCCCGGCGTCTCCCGCCGGCACTGCGAGATCCGGACCGGAACGCCCTCGACGATCCAGGATCTCGGATCCACCAACGGCATCGTGGTGGACGGGCAGCACACCACCCGCGCTACGCTCCGCGACGGCTCGCGGATCGTCGTGGGCAGCACCACCATCATTTACCGGCAAGCCGAAGGGTGAAGCGGGGGCAATGTCAGAGCTGACCCTCACGGTCATGCGGCTGGGTTTCCTGGCCGTACTGTGGCTGTTCGTGATCGTGGCCGTGCAGGTCATCCGGAGCGACCTGTTCGGCACGCGGGTCACGCAGCGCGGTGCACGTCGCGAAGCCGGCCGCCAGCAGGCCGCCGCACGCCAGGCTCCGCCGCAGCAGCGCCAGCAGTCCGGCGGCGGCCGCCGCGGCCGTAACGCCCCCACCAAGCTGGTCGTGACCGAGGGCACCCTCACCGGCACCACGGTCGCGCTCCAGGGCCAGACGATCACCCTGGGCCGGGCGCACGACTCCACGATCGTGCTGGACGACGACTACGCCTCCAGCCGCCATGCCAGGATCTACCCGGACCGCGACGGCCAGTGGATCGTCGAGGACCTCGGCTCCACCAACGGCACGTACCTGGACCGGAACCGGCTGACGACTCCCACACCGATTGCGCTGGGCGCGCCGATCCGCATCGGCAAGACCGTCATCGAGCTGCGGAAGTAGTGCTACATCATGGATAGGCGCGAGCGGAGCGAGCACGCAGTGGCGGGCCTCATCCCGGCCCCCCGCGCGCTCCCGACCGGAGGGTGGGCAGTGTGGCTCGACACGACCGGCTGTACCCGGAGCCGACAGGCGAGGTGCGCATGAGTCTGTCACTGCGCTTCGCGGCCGGATCGCACAAGGGCATGATCCGGGAGGGCAACGAGGACTCCGGTTACGCCGGCCCCCGCCTGCTCGCCATCGCCGACGGCATGGGCGGCGCCGCGGCCGGTGAGGTCGCCTCCTCCGAGGCCATCTCCACGATCGTCGCGCTCGACGACGACGTCCCCGGCTCCGACATCCTCACCTCGCTCGGCACCGCGGTGCAGCGCGCCAACGACCAGTTGCGCTCCATGGTCGAGGACGACCCGCAGCTGGAGGGCATGGGCACCACCCTGACCGCCCTGCTGTGGACGGGCCAGCGCCTCGGCCTGGTGCACGTCGGCGACTCGCGCGCCTACCTGCTCCGCGACGGCGTCCTGACGCAGATCACACAGGACCACACCTGGGTGCAGCGCCTGGTCGACGAGGGCCGCATCACCGAGGAAGAGGCCACGACCCACCCGCAGCGCTCGCTGCTGATGCGGGCGCTCGGCTCCGGCGACCACGTCGAGCCGGACCTGTCGATCCGCGAGGTCCGCGCCGGCGACCGCTACCTGATCTGCTCCGACGGCCTGTCCGGCGTGGTGTCCCACCAGACGCTGGAGGACACCCTCGCCAGCTACCAGGGCCCGCAGGAGACCGTCCAGAACCTGATCGAGCTGGCCCTGCGCGGCGGCGGCCCCGACAACATCACGGTGATCGTCGCCGACGTCCTCGACCTGGACACCGGCGACACCCTCGCCGGGCAGCTGTCCGACACGCCGGTCGTGGTCGGCGCGGTCGCCGAGAACCAGCACCAGCTGCACGACAACGGCATCATGCAGACCCCGGCCGGCCGCGCCGCGGGCCTCGGCCGCCGGCACGGACAGGGCGGAGGCGGCGAGTTCGGCCCGCCCGGCTCCGGCGACACGACCGGCTACATCCCGGCCGCCGGCTTCGACTACGGCGACGACGACTTCGACAAGCCCCGCCGCAAGGGCCGCTGGCTGAAGAGGTCCTTCTACGGCGCCCTCGCGCTGGCCGTGGTCGGCGGCGCCCTGTACGGCGGCTACCGCTGGACGCAGACGCAGTACTACGTCGGCGTCGAGGACGAGCACGTCGCGCTGTACCGGGGCATCAGCCAGGACCTGGCCTGGGTGTCGCTGTCGAAGGTCGAGCAGGACCACCCCGAGATCGAACTCAAGTACCTGCCGCCCTACCAGCAGAAGCTGGTCGAGGCGACCATCGCCGAGGGCGGGCTGAAGAACGCCCAGGCGAAGATCCAGGAACTGTCGGTGCAGGCCTCCGCGTGCAAGAAGCAGGCGCAGCGCCGCGAAGCCGAGAGCAAGAACAACGCCAAGACCGGCGAAGGTGAGGCCGGGGGCACCACGGGAACCACTCCCGCCTCCTTCACGTCCAAGGCCACACCGACACCGAACCCGTCGGACCCGTCCGGCTCCCCGTCGGCGCCTGAGAAGTCCACGCCCCCGACCACGACCGCACCCACTCCCAGCCCCGGCCCCAGCCTCTCGGAGGAAGAGCAGAAGGTCGTCTCGCTGTGCGGTAAGCAGTAGGCAAGCCGTGAGAGGCCCTGTCACAAGATGAGCGGTACGAACACGTCGCACTCGGCGACGCACCACACGTCCACGATCGGCGCGATCGGCGCGCCGAGCAGACGCAACACCGAACTGGCGCTGCTGGCCTTCGCCGTCGTCATCCCGGTGTTCGCGTACCTCAACGTCGGCCTGGCCATCAACGACGAGGTGCCCGCCGGTCTGCTGAGCTACGGCCTGGGACTGGGCCTGCTGGCCGGAGTGGGGCATCTCGCCGTACGGAAGTTCGCGCCGTACGCGGACCCGCTGATGCTGCCGCTGGCGACGCTGCTCAACGGCGTGGGGCTGGTGGCCATCTGGCGGCTGGACCAGTCGAAGCGGCTGCAGGCGAGCAGCAACTTCGTCGAGGCGGCACCGCGCCAGCTGCTGTACTCCGCGATGGGCGTCGCCCTGCTGGTGGGCGTACTGATCTTCCTCAAGGACCACCGCGTCCTGCAGCGCTACACGTACATCTCCATGGCGGGCGCGCTGTTCCTGCTGGTCCTGCCGCTGGTGCCCGGCCTCGGCGCGAACATCTACGGCGCCAAGATCTGGATCAAGATCCCCGGCCTCGGCACGCTGCAGCCCGGTGAGTTCGCCAAGATCGTCCTGGCCGTGTTCTTCGCCGGCTACCTCATGGTCAAGCGGGACGCCCTGGCGCTGGCCAGCCGCCGCTTCATGGGCCTGTACCTGCCGCGCGGGCGCGACCTGGGACCGATCCTGGTCGTCTGGGTGATCTCGATCCTCATCCTGGTCTTCGAGACCGACCTCGGTACGTCCCTGCTGTTCTTCGGGATGTTCGTCATCATGCTGTACGTCGCCACCGAGCGGACCAGCTGGATCGTCTTCGGTCTGCTGATGTCCGCGGTCGGCGCCGTCGGCGTGGCCAGCTTCGAGCCGCACATCCAGACCCGTGTGCAGGCCTGGCTGGATCCGATGCGCGAGTTCGAGCTGTCCCGCGCCGGCGTCCAGGACGGCATCGTCCACTCCGAGCAGGCCATGCAGGCCCTGTGGGCGTTCGGCTCCGGCGGCACCCTCGGCACCGGCCTCGGGCAGGGCAACTCCGACCTCATCGGCTTCGCCGCCAACTCCGACTTCATCCTCGCCACCTTCGGCGAGGAGCTGGGGCTGGCCGGCGTCATGGCGATCCTGCTGATCTACGGCCTGATCGTCGAACGCGGTGTCCGGACCGCGCTGGCGGCCCGCGACCCGTTCGGCAAGCTGCTGGCCATCGGCCTGTCCGGTGCCTTCGCCCTCCAGGTCTTCGTCGTGGCCGGCGGTGTGATGGGCCTCATCCCGCTGACCGGTATGACGCTGCCCTTCGTGGCCTACGGCGGATCGTCCGTGATCGCCAACTGGGCCCTGATCGGCATTCTGCTGCGCATCAGCGACACCGCACGCCGTCCCGCCCCGACCCCGGCAGGCAATCCCGATGCCGAGATGACTCAGGTGGTCCGCCCGTGAACAAGCCCCTGCGCAGGATCGCGATCTTCTGCGGTCTGCTCGTCCTTGCCCTGCTGATCCGCGACAACTGGATCCAGTACGTCCAGGCCGACGAGCTGAAGAGCGACAAGAACAACCGGCGCGTCATCATCGAGCGCTACGCCTCCCCGCGCGGCGACATCATCGTCGACGGCAAGCCGATCACCGGATCCGCCGAGACGCCGGGCAGCGACTTCAAGTTCAAGCGGACCTACAAGGACGGCGCGATGTGGGCGCCGGTCACCGGCTACGCCTCGCAGGCCTTCGGCGCCACCCAGCTCGAGTCCATCGAGGACGGCATCCTCACCGGCAACGACGACCGGCTGTTCTTCCGCAACACCCTCGACATGCTCACCGGCAAGAAGCAGGAGGGCGGCAACGTCGTCACGACGCTGAGCGCCGCCGCGCAGAAGGCCGCGTACAACGGCCTGAAGAAGCAGGGCGGCAAGGGCGCCGTCGCCGCCATCGAGCCGTCGACGGGCAAGATCCTGGCCCTGGCCTCCTACCCGTCCTACGACC
This sequence comes from Streptomyces sp. NPDC006624, assembly GCF_040611555.1. Classification (NCBI taxonomy): domain Bacteria; kingdom Bacillati; phylum Actinomycetota; class Actinomycetes; order Kitasatosporales; family Streptomycetaceae; genus Streptomyces; species Streptomyces sp. NPDC006624. The sequence continues at coordinate 84,990 of NZ_JBEXOM010000007.1, forward strand.
CGTCGTCCTTCGCGGGCAACTCCACGACGACGGACACCGAGGCCTGGCAGAAGCTGCAGAAGAAGACCAACCCCAACGACCCGATGCTGAACCGGGCGCTGCGCGAGACCTACCCGCCGGGCTCCACCTTCAAGGTGCTCACCGCGGCCGCGGCCCTGGAGGACGGGCTGTACACGGACCCGGACGCCAAGACCGACTCGCCGGACCCGTGGGTCATGGAGGGCACCACCACGAAGCTGCCCAACGAGGGCAACATCCCCTGCAAGAACGCGACTCTGCGGGTGGCGCTCCAGTACTCCTGCAACACCGTGTTCGGCAAGATCGGTTCGGACCTCGGCAACGACAAGATGCTGGACATGGCGAAGAAGTTCGGCTTCGGCGAGGAGCACTTCACGCCCGTCCGCACCAACGCCTCGGTCTTCTCCGACAACATGAACCCGTCGCAGACCGCGCTGTCCTCGATCGGCCAGTTCAACACCGCCGCGACCCCGCTGCAGATGGCCATGGTGGCGTCGGCCGTCGCCAACGACGGCACGCTGATGAAGCCGTACATGGTCGACGAGCTCCAGTCGCCCGGCCTCGACCCGATCGAGAAGACCGACCCCGAGGAGCTGAGCCAGCCGCTGTCGGCGAAGAACGCGCAGATCCTGCAGTCGATGATGGAGACGGTCGTCGACAAGGGCACGGGCTCCAGGGCCAAGATCCCGGGCGTCACGGTGGGCGGCAAGACCGGTACCGCCCAGCACGGCGTGGACAACAGCGAGAACCCGTACGCGTGGTTCATCTCCTACGCCAAGGCGGAGGACGGCAGTGCCCCGGTCGCCGTCGCGGTCGTGATCGAGGACGACAACGCCGTCCGTGACGACATCTCCGGCGGCGGCCTCGCGGCGCCGATCGCGAAGAGCGTGATGGAGGCGGTCATCGACAGCAAGAAGTGACCCCGCTCACGTCTGCTTCACATCGGTGCACGTTGCGATACCGGTCCTGTATCGGCTGACGGGCTTGGCCAGGTCACACAAAGCGAGCCGGGTACGGTAGGCCCGGACGGCAGTCTCCGACCGCACAAGCTTCCGGTCGGGACCGACGGAGAGGGCTGGTAGGTAGCTATGGAAGAGCCGCGTCGCCTCGGCGGCCGGTACGAACTGGGCCAGGTGCTCGGGCGTGGTGGCATGGCGGAGGTCTACCTCGCGCATGACACCCGCCTCGGCCGCACCGTGGCGGTGAAGACGCTGCGCGCGGATCTCGCGCGTGACCCGTCCTTCCAGGCCCGGTTCCGCCGGGAGGCCCAGTCGGCCGCCTCGCTCAACCATCCCGCGATTGTCGCGGTCTACGACACGGGCGAGGACTACATCGACAACGTGTCGATCCCGTACATCGTGATGGAGTACGTCGACGGCTCCACGCTCCGTGAGCTCCTGCACTCCGGCCGCAAGCTGCTGCCGGAGCGGGCCATGGAGATGACCATCGGCATCCTCCAGGGCCTGGAGTACGCCCACCGCAACGGCATCGTCCACCGCGACATCAAGCCCGCGAACGTCATGCTGACGCGCAACGGCCAGGTCAAGGTGATGGACTTCGGCATCGCCCGCGCCATGGGCGACTCCGGCATGACGATGACCCAGACCGCGGCCGTCATCGGCACCGCCCAGTACCTCTCCCCGGAGCAGGCCAAGGGCGAGCAGGTGGACGCCCGCTCCGACCTGTACTCCACCGGCTGCCTGCTGTACGAGCTGCTGACCGTCCGTCCGCCCTTCGTGGGCGACTCCCCGGTCGCCGTCGCGTACCAGCACGTGCGGGAAGAGGCGCAGGCCCCGTCGGTCTTCGACCCCGAGATCACGCCCGAGATGGACGCGATCGTCCTCAAGGCGCTCGTCAAGGACCCCGACTACCGCTACCAGTCGGCGGACGAGATGCGCGCCGACATCGAGGCCTGCCTGGACGGCCAGCCGGTCGCGGCCACGGCCGCCATGGGCGCGGTGGGGTACGGCGGTTACCCCGACGACCAGCCGACGACGGCCCTGCGCGCGGACTCCGGCGCGGGCGCCACGTCGATGCTGCCGCCCATGAACCCGGACGACGGCGGCTACGGCTACGACGACCGTCCCGACCGGCGCCGCGGACAGCAGCGCAAGTCCAACACCTCCACGGTCCTGCTCGTGGTCGCGGGCGTCCTCGTCCTGGTCGGCGCGATCCTGATCGGACGGTGGGCGTTCAGCGGCAACGGTGACACCGGCGACGAGGCGTTCAAGGCGCCGAACTTCATCGGTGAGACGAAGAGCACCGCGGAGAAGCTGGCCAAGAACGCCGATCTGCAACTGGCCTTCTCCAGCAAGCCCTGCGAGAACCAGACCAAGGGCAACATCTGCTCGCAGGACCCGACGGCCGGCACGGACGTCAAGAAGGGGGACACCATCTCCCTCGTGGTCTCGACCGGCGCGCCCAAGGTGGCCGTGCCCAGCGTCGTCGGCGACAGCCTGGAGGACGCCAAGGCGACGCTGGAGGGCGACAAGTACGAGTTCGTGGTCGAGACGAAGGCGAAGGAGTCCCCGGAGGACCCCGGCACCGTGCTCGAGCAGGACCCGGACCTGGGCCAGGAGGTGGAGAAGGGCTCCACCATCACCCTCACCGTCGCCAAGGCCGCGGAGAAGTCCACCGTCCCGGACGTGCTCGGCCAGTCCTGTGACGCGGCCAAGCAGCAGATGCAGGCCAGCAACCTGGTCGGCAACTGCACCGAGGTGGAGACGGACGACGACAACCAGGTCGGCAAGGTCATCGCGACCACGCCGCAGGCCGGCTCCTCCGTCGACAAGAACTCGTCGGTCAACATCCAGATCGGCAAGAAGAAGGAGAAGCAGAAGGTCCGCGTGCCCCAGGTCGTCGGGCAGACCGTGGGTCAGGCCAAGCAGACCCTCGCGCAGGCCGGCTTCACCAACATCCAGTTCGCGGGCGGCAGCGACCAGGGCGACAACGCCCTCGTCACCGGCCAGGACCCCCAGGGCAACAAGGAGGTCGACGACCCGGCGAACACGCCGATCACCCTCCAGACCGTCGGCTTCGGCGGCAACAACGGGGGCAACAACAACGGCGGCGGCGACAACGGCGGCATCTTCGGCGGCATCACCGGCCGCCAGGAGGACTGACCCCCGGCTCGCCCACGCCAGGGCCCCGGCACCCTCTCGGGGGTGCCGGGGCCCTGGCGTTCGCCGCCCTCTAGGAGCGCAGTTCCTTCGGCGGTGTCCGCTCCGCGTCGACCTTCTCGACCCGCTCCAGCTCGCCCCAGACGACGTACCGGTACGTGCTCGTGTACAGCGGCGTGCACGTCGTCAGCGTGATGTAGTGGCCCGGCTTCTTCCGGCCGGACTCCTCGGGGACCGGGGAGAGGACCTTGACGTTGTACTTCGAGGTCTCGGGGAGGATGCCGTAGACCTTGTAGACGTACCACTTGTCCTTCGTCTCGAAGACGATCGGGTCGCCCTTCTCGATCTTGTCGATGTCGTGGAACTTCGCGCCGTGGCCGTCGCGATGGGCGGCGAGGGAGAAGTTGCCGGTCTTGCCGGACATCGGCAGGGTCGCCTTGACGGGGTCGGTGTAGTAGCCGGCGACACCGTCGTTGAGGATCTTGTTCGACGTGCCCTTCTCGACCAGGACCTCGTCGCCGCTCATCGCGGGCACGTGCAGGAAGCCGATGCCGCTCTTGGTGTCCAGCGCGCCCGGCCCGCCCCGCCCGTGCGCCCAGTCGTCACGCACCCGGTCGGCCTGCTTGCCGGCGGCCCGGTCGGCCACGACGTTCGTCCACCACAGCGAGTAGGCGACGAACAGACCGAGGACCAGGCCCGCGGTGATGAGGAGTTCCCCGAAGAAGCCGACCGCCATCGCGACCGGGCCGGGGCGGCGCCGTGCCGCGGGCGGCCGGGACGCCGTGCCGGTGTGCTTCTCGTGGTCCGTGTCGGTGGTCGCTGCCACTGGTCATCTGCCCTTAACTGACGAGCGCATCCGGCTTTCCCTTGCTGCGCGGCCGTTCCTCGACCATCTTGCCCCAGACGATCATCCGGTACTTGCTGGTGAACTCCGGCGTGCACGTGGTCAGCGTGATGTAGCGGCCGGGCTTGGTGAATCCCGACCCCGGGGGGATCGGGTTCAGGACGCTCGTGTTGCTCGGGGGCGTCACGGGCAGGATCGACGCCATCTTGTAGACGTAGTACTCGTCCTGGGTCTCCACGACGATCGGATCGCCGGGAGAGAGCCGGTTGATGTACCGGAACGGCTCCCCGTGCGTGTTGCGGTGTCCCGCCAGTCCGAAGTTGCCGGTCTTGTCACCGGGCATCGCGGTCTTCAGCGCGCCCTCGGCGTAGTGCCCGACCATGCCGCGGTCGAGGACGCCCTTGCTGCTGGTGCCCTCCGCGATCGGCACCACGACGTCCAGCTTCGGGATGTGCAGGATGGCGAATCCCTGCCCCGGCTCGAAGGCGCCGGGGTTGCGCTTGCCGTTCGCCCAGTCGTTCTGGAGGCTGCTGGCCTCCTTGCCCGCCTGTGCGTGCGCCCGGACGTTCGTCCACCACAGCTGGTAGGTGACGAACAGCAGCATCAGCACGCCGGTGGTGATGAACACCTCGCCTATGGCCCGGCTCGCCACGACCGCCGCGCCCGGCTTGCGGGCCCGCGCCTGCCGCCGCGCCTCGACCCGCGACAGCGGCGCCCGGGACCCCTCGCGCCGCGAGGGCGCCTCCGCGGCCCCGCCGTGCCGTCCGTGACGGCCCTTGGCGGCCTTTCTGCGGGCCGCCCGGCCGCCCGGGGCGGGTCCGTCGCGCCGCGCGGCCGAGGAGGCGCCAGAGCCCCTCGTGGCGGCACCGGCCGCGGGCGGCGGATCCGGGATCCGCAGCGCCACCGTCTCCTCGTCGATCACGGGCGGCGGCTGGTACGTCTCCTGCGCGGCGGGCTCGTACGACGTCGCGTACGGCTCCGGCTGCGGCGCCCGGGGCTGCGGGCCGGGCCCGGGCGCGTACGGCTGCCGCGCGGCGGCCTCGTACGCCCCTCCCCCCGACCAGTCCTCGAACGCGCCCGTCGCCCCGTACGACTGCTGCCCGTACGAGGTGTCGGACTCGCGCTCGGGGCGCAGGGCGGTCACGCCGTGGCCCTGCCCACCACCGGGGCGAGCCCGGCCGACCTCGCCACCGCGCCCTGGTCGCCGCACTCCACCAGCCAGTTGGCCAGCATCCGGTGCCCGTGTTCGGTCAGCACCGACTCGGGGTGGAACTGCACGCCCTCGACGGGCAGTTCGCGGTGCCTGAGGCCCATCACGATGCCGTCGTGCGTGCGGGCCGTGACCTCCAGCTCGGCCGGGACCGTGGCCGGCTCGGCGGCCAGCGAGTGGTAGCGCGTGGCCGTGAAGGGCGAGGGCAGGCCCGCGAAGACGCCGGTGCCGTCGTGCTCGACCAGCGAGGTCTTGCCGTGCAGCAGCTCGGGCGCCCGGTCCACCACCCCGCCGTACGCCACCTGCATCGACTGCATGCCGAGGCAGACGCCGAAGACCGGCACGCCCGTGCCGGCGCAGTGCCGGACCATGTCCACGCAGACGCCGGCCTGCTCCGGCGTGCCCGGGCCCGGGGAGAGCAGGACCCCGTCGAAGCCGTCCTGGGCATGCGCCGTCGAGACCTCGTCGTTGCGCAGGACCTCGCACTCGGCGCCCAGCTGGTACAGGTACTGGACCAGGTTGAAGACGAAGCTGTCGTAGTTGTCGACGACGAGAATGCGCGCGCTCACTGGTTGTCCACCGTCACATCGTTGAAGGGCAGCAGCGGTTCCGCCCACGGGAAGACGTACTGGAAGAGGACGTAGACCACGGCCACGACCAGGACGAGCGAGATCACTGCCTTCACCCATGTGTTCCCCGGCAGATGCCGCCAGATCCAGCCGTACATGCCGTCCCTTCCGTCGTACCACGGCACCAGACCCACGCCGTACAGCCACCAGACTAACGGCGCGGCGCCTCCGGTTTCCCGGCCTCCACGGGCCGGGTGGAGTCCGGGTGCGCCCGGACGACCCCGCGCGCGTGTACCCGGAAGTACGGGGGACAGGGGCGATCGCCTCAATGTCCGGGGGAACTGTCGCGTACGGGCCCTTGTCGACACCCCGCCCCCGGCCCGGCCGCTACTCCACGGGCTTCGCGTAGTGCAGATCCACTGTGCCCGAGTAGCCGGGCAGAGTCACCGGGCCGTTCTCCTCGACCTTCCAGCCGAGCCCGTAGACGTTGACGTAGACCATGTAGTTCTGGATCGCCGGGGACTCCGCGAGCGCCTTCCTCAGCTTTCCGGGGTCGCCCACGGCGGTGATCTTGTACGGCGGTGAGTAGACGCGGCCCTGGAGGATCAGGGTGTTGCCGACGCAGCGCACCGCGCTGGTGGAGATCAGCCGCTGGTCCATGACCTTGATGCCCTTGGCGCCGCCCAGCCACAGCGCGTTCACCACGGCCTGCAGGTCCTGCTGGTGGATCACCAGGTAGTCCGGCTGCGGCTCGGGATAGCCGGGCAGCTTGGCCGTGGCGTCCGGCGGGGCGTCGTTGAGCGTGACGGTGAGCGAGTCGCCCGTGAGCTTCTGCGTGCCCGCGCGCTTCTCCAGCGCCGCGAGTTTGGCGTCCTCGGCCCGGGTGGACCCGTCGTCGCGCTCGGCCAGCGCCTCTATGTCACCGCGCAGGGCCCCGTTCGCCTCGTCCAGCTCGCCGTTCTCGCGGCTGCGTTCGTGGATGAGGTCGGACAGCTTCAGCAGCGAGCTGTCCGTGCGGATGTTGGTGCCCTTGGCGGTGTTGAAGCTGGTGAAGAAGATCAGCCCCGCGAGAGCGAAGACGGCCGCCGTGAGGATCCGCACGGGCCGGAAACGGCGCGCGCGCCCAGGGGTGGATCCCGTCCCGGGGGAGTCGGCAGAATTGCTCAACGTACCCTTATCTCCTTCGGCGCGGCGGAAGCACTACGCTAACGGACGCCCGGGGGAGCAATCGGAGTCCCCTTACGCTGCCCCGAGACCGACCCAGTTACCTGCGCGGCCACGCAGCGCATCGACAGGAGAGACCCTCGTGCCGAAGTCACGTATCCGCAAGAAGGCCGACTACACGCCGCCGCCGTCGAAGCAGACGACCGCGATCAAGCTGAACAGCCGCGCCTGGGTCGCGCCGGTCATGCTGGCCATGTTCCTCATCGGCCTGGCCTGGATCGTCGTCTTCTACGTCACCGACGGCACGCTGCCCATCGACACCCTGGGCAACTGGAACATCGTGGTGGGCTTCGGCTTCATCGCCGCCGGATTCGGCGTCTCGACCCAGTGGAAGTAGCGGTCACCGGACGGTGAACGCAGCTCTGCCCAGGACTGTTCGCTGAGTTATCCACAGCCGTTATCCACAGGTGGAAAAGAAAGACGATCTGTGGATAACTCGTCGAACGTTGACGCCGGTATGACGGAAGTACCAGTGGTCGAAAACCTGTTCGCCCCCTGCCTGACCTGCGGGAACATAGGTCAGTGACAGGGGGCACATGTGTTCCCGCACACTATGCACAAGATCCGCCACCCGCTGTGGACAAAGCCCTGGTCAGCTGAGCTGCGCTGTCCTCAACAGGGTCAGCAGGACGACCACGGCGAGCACCAGCGCGCAGGTGCCGTACTGGATCAGGGCGCGGCGCTCCCGCGGGGCGTGGACCATGGCGTATCCCACGACGACACCGGCGACGAGACCACCGATGTGGGCCTGCCAGGAGATGTTGAACCCCGGGGCGAAGGTGAAGATCAGGTTGATCGCCAGCAGCGCGATGATCGGCCGCAAGTCGTAGTTGAGCCGGCGCATCAGCACGGCCGTGGCACCGAAGAGGCCGAAGATCGCCCCGGAGGCGCCCAGCGTGGCCGTGTTCGGGGAGGCCAGCAGATAGGCCAGCGCGCTGCCCGCGAGTCCGGAGACGAGGTAGAGCGTGAGGTAGCGGACGCGGCCCAGTGCCGCTTCCAGGGGGCCGCCCAGCCACCACAGGCCGAGCATGTTGAACGCGATGTGCCAGACCTCCTGATGCGTGAACATCGAGGTCACCATGCGGTACCACTCGCCTCCCGCCACGCCCTGGGTGGGAGTGAAGGGCGCGGGCGGCCAGGCACCGAGCAGGACGATGTCGTTCAGGATCGACTCGCGGGCCTGCACGGCGATGAACACCGCCAGGTTGATCCCGATGAGGATCTTGGTGAGCAGGCGGGGGTCGGAGGCGATGGTGCCGCCGGCGAGGGTGCGGGGCATGGCGGCCGAGGGTGCGTGGCCGGTGCCGGAGCCGGTGCGCACGCACTCGGGGCACTGGAAACCGACCGAGGCGTCGACCATGCACTCGGGGCAGATCGGACGCTCGCAGCGGGTGCAGCGGACACCGGTCTCGCGGTCCGGGTGGCGGTAGCACATGGGGACGCTGTGGGCGTCCCGCGGGGTGCCCGCAGCCTGGTCGTCCATGGGATCCCCTCGGTCGTGGTCAGAAAAAAGCCCGCCCTGCTCATCCCTACGGATGAGCAGGGCGAATGGTTCCCTGTGGGGGCTTCGGTGCTCGCCTCAGCGGGTCTCGACGACGACCGACTCGATGACCACGTCGTTGAGCGGCCGGTCGGTGCGCGGGTTCGTCTGGGTCGTGGCGATGGTGTCCACGACCTTCTGGCTGGCCGCGTCGGTGACCTCGCCGAAGATGGTGTGCTTGCGGTTCAGCCACGCCGTCGGGGAGACGGTGATGAAGAACTGCGAGCCGTTGGTGCCCGGGCCGGCGTTGGCCATCGCCAGCAGGTAGGGCTTGTCGAAGCGCAGGTCCGGGTGGAACTCGTCCTCGAACTGGTAGCCGGGACCGCCGGTGCCGTTGCCCAGCGGGTCACCGCCCTGGATCATGAAGCCGCTGATCACCCGGTGGAAGACCGTGCCGTCGTAGAGCCTGTCCGTGGTCTTCTGGCCCGTCTCGGGGTGCGTCCACTCCCGCTCGCCCTGGGCGAGCTCGACGAAGTTCTTGACCGTCTTCGGGGCGTGGTTCGGCAGAAGCCGGACTTCGATGTCGCCGTGGTTGGTCTTCAGGGTGGCGTAGAGCTGCTCAGCCACGATCTGCCTTCCGTTGTCTTTCTGTGACTCCCTGATCCTCGCATGGACGGGGCGCCGCGTCGCCCGACCTCCGTTCACCGGAGGCGAAGCGGTCGGGGCCGTTGCGGAAATCCGGTCGAGTCGTCCCGCGCCGGGGGCATACGACGGCGATCCGTGGCATGGTCGCATTGTCGACGACAAGCTCCCGTTGCCCGCTATTCATCCGCTATGGCACGTGATCGGCGCGAGAGACCGGCTTGTGTGACCCGGATGCGCCTCCGCGCATGCCTGGTGGTGCCCCGGGAGGCATGATCCGTAAAAGGGTGGAAAGTCGAAATACCGTACGCCACCGAGGAGGAGGAACCCGTGACCCGCATCGACAGCGTGCGCGCCGCGACCGGTTCGGCGAAGGACAGCGTGCTGCACGCCGCGGAAGTGGTGGCGCCCTACGCCGACACGGCCAAGGACAGGGCCGCGCACTACGCACACGAGGCGCGCGTACGGCTGGCGCCCAAGGTGACGCAGGCCGCCGGGCAGGCACGTGTCCAGTACGGCGCCCATGTGCAGCCTTATCTGGAGCAGGCCCGCGCCCATGTACCGCCGAAGGTCGACCAGGCCGCCCACGAGGCAGCCGTCCGCACCCGCAAGGCCGCCCGTCAGGCGGCGGAGTACTCCAAGCCCAGGATCGAGCAGGCGAGGGCAGCGGCCGTGCCGATGTCGGCCGAGGCCGTCGCCCGGAGTGCGGCCGTGATGGCCGCGCTGCGCGGTCAGGTCTCGCCGAAGGAGATCCAGAAGCTGGTCCGCAAGCACGAGCGGCGGGCCCGGGCCGGCAAGGCCGTGAAGACGCTGGTGATCATCGGCGCCGTCGCGGGCGGTGCCTTCGCCGCGTGGAAGTGGTGGGACAAGCAGGCCAACCCGGACTGGCTGGTCGAGCCGCCCGCGGCGACGGAGGTCCCCGAGTCGGGCCGGCTGTCCTCCGTGGACGGCACCGGCCAGGCGGCCCTCGACCCCGAGGTCGAGGCCAAGGAGGCCGAGGAGGAGGCCGCCAAGCGCGACGACCGTTCCTGAACGGCCGCCGTTCAACAGCGCGGCGGGGCGGGAGACTTGAGGCGTGCCTCGAGCTCTCCCGCCCCGCCGTGCTGTTTCACGTGAAACAGCGGCGCCCTCGGCCGGCCCGGGGCGCGAAAAAGCCCTCCGCCACCGCGTTCCCGCAGGTCGGAGGGCATCTCCACAGTGGAGCCTAGGGGAGTCGAACCCCTGACATCTGCCATGCAAAGACAGCGCTCTACCAACTGAGCTAAGGCCCCTCACAAAGACGTCCGACCGGGCAAACCGCATCCCGGCGGGCGTCGGAGACCAGAGTACCGGGTCACCCCCGTGATTCCGCAGCAGGATTGGGGGTCCCCGTCGCCGACCACTCTCCGTAAGATGCTCGGCGTGGTTCGCTACCGCGAACCGCCGTACTAGGGGAAGCGATGGGGAGACGCAATGGACGCCGCACAGCAGGAAGCCACCGCCAGAGCGCGGGAGCTGCAGCGGAACTGGTACGGGGAGCCGCTGGGGGCGCTCTTCCGTAGGCTCATCGACGATCTTGGTCTCAACCAGGCTCGTCTCGCGGGGGTGCTGGGGCTGTCCGCGCCGATGCTGTCACAGCTGATGAGCGGTCAGCGGGCGAAGATCGGCAATCCGGCTGTGGTGCAGCGCGTGCAACTGCTGCAGGACCTGGCGGCGCAGGTCGTGGACGGCAGTGTGAGCGCCGCCGAGGCCACCGAGCGCATGGACGAGATCAAGAGGTCGCAGGGGGGCTCGGTGCTCAGCAACACCACGCAGACGACGAGCAGTTCGGGAGCGCCCACGGTCAAGCGGGTCGTCCGCGAGATCCAGTCGCTGCTGCGCTCGGTGGCGGCCGCGGGCGACATCATCGAGGCCGCGGACACCCTCGCCCCGACCCATCCGGAGCTGGCGGAGTTCCTCCGGGTCTACGGCGCCGGCCGCACCTCGGACGCGGTGGCGCACTACCAGGCCCACCAGAGCTGATCCCACCGCCCGGCCGCCGAGGGGGTCCGGCAGCGGGCTGTGAGTGAGGTGACGGGGGTCGCGTCGCGATACGGACGGGCACGAGGGGGCGTGTGCCGTACGGGGGACCGGTCGACGCGGGGGGACGGATCGCTCATCGGGGGAGCCGGGGACTCGGAGAATTCGGGGACATCGGGGGAGTCGGGGGACTCACGGAACCTGGAGGGCTCGGGGGAGCCCCGGGAGCCGTTTCGCCCGTCGGGGAGTCGCCGTGCTCGCCGAGGGGGAAGCAAGGGGGAAAGCCGCAGGGGGAGGAGCGACGTACAGCCATGGGTGAGGTCTTCGCCGGCCGGTACGAACTGGTCGACCCGATCGGACGGGGAGGGGTCGGTGCCGTCTGGCGCGCCTGGGACCACCGCCGCCGCCGTTACGTGGCCGCCAAGGTCCTGCTGCAGAGCGACGCGCACTCGCTGCTGCGCTTCGTCCGCGAGCAGGCCCTGCGGATCGATCATCCCCATGTGCTCGCCCCCACCAGCTGGGCCGCCGACGACGACAAGGTCCTGTTCACCATGGACCTGGTCGCGGGCGGATCGCTGGTCCATCTCGTCGGGGACTACGGCCCCCTGCCGCCGGCGTTCGTCTGCACCCTGCTCGACCAGCTGCTGGCGGGCCTGGCCGCCGTGCACGCGGAGCACGTCGTCCACCGTGACGTGAAACCGGCCAACGTCCTGCTGGAGGCCACCGGCACGGGCCGGCCGCGGTTGCGGCTGTCCGACTTCGGCATCGCGATGCGGCTGGGCGAGCCGCGCCTGACGGAGACCAACCTCGTCGTGGGCACGCCCGGTTACCTCGCGCCCGAGCAGCTGATGGGTGCCGAGCCGGACTTCCCCGCCGACCTGTTCGCCGTGGGACTGGTCGCGCTGTATCTGCTGGAGGGCGCCAAGCCGGACAGCAAGGCGCTGATCCAGTACTTCGCCGAGCACGGGACGCCGGGTGCGCCCAAGGGCATCCCGGAGCCGCTGTGGCAGGTGGTGGCCATGCTGCTGCAGCCCGACCCGGAGGCCCGGTTCCGCACGGCCACGGGGGCACGGAAGGCGCTCGCCGCCGCGGCGGAGCTGCTCCCGGAGCCGGGCCCGGACGACGAACTGATCGAGATCTTCGACCAACTCGGGCCGCTGCCCAAGGGGTTCGCCCCGGAGGGTCCCCTGGAGAGGGCTCGGGGACTGGGGCCGAGAGAAGCGCCCCCCTCGCTGGACGGGGCGTCCCGGGACGAGCGTCCGGCTCCGACGGGAACGGGCTCCCGGCAGCGCGCCGAAGCCACAGGTGACCGCACCGGCAGCGCGCTCGGTGCGGCGGCCGCGGGTTCCGACCCCCGCCGGAGCACAGACCACTCGGAGCCCCCGTCCAGCCCGTCCGCCCCGGCGCAGCCGATCTCCATGTCGGACACCGGCAGCTTCCATCTGCCGCCGCCCCAGGCCACGGTGACCTCCTCCCCCGCTCCCGGACAGCCGCACCAAGCCCAGGCCCAGGGCCAGGCCCCGTACCAGCAGTCCCCCGTCTCCCCCTACGACCTCACCCACCCGCTGCCCCCGGTGTCCCAGCCGCTCCCCCCGGCGTATCCGAGCCTGCCCCTGCCGCCCGCGGAGCAGGAGCGGTACCGGGCCGACACGTCCACCGCCTCGTACACCGCTCAGTCCCCGCAGACCCCGCCGGCCCGCCAGAAGCCGTCACGGCACCGGGCCCGCAGGCCGTCCCGCCCGGGCCCTCCGGCCAAGGTGGCGATCCCGGTCCTGCTCCTGGCCCTGGTCTGCTACGCGGTGGGGTTCTGGGCGCTGACGCGCATCTGACCCCGCGCGGGGACGGCCCTCCCGGCGGCCCGTACCCGGCACCGGTCCCACGGGGGCGGCACCCGGCTCCCCGGACGGCGCTCCGCTACGCCACGCCCCGCCGCCGGGCCAGCACGGTCCACACCCCGAGTCCCACCAGCAGCGCGCTCCCGGTGCCGATACCGCCCACGGCGACCACCCGCATCACGGTGTCGTCGCCGGTCACGGGCACGCCCTCCGCGGCCGCCTCGCGTTCCTGGTCCGAGACCTCGAAGGCGCCCCTCGGCACGGACTCCCCCGCGTACACGGGCCCGCCCTCGGGCTCGCCGCTCACCCGCACGCGCAGGGTCAGGTTGAAGGGCCCTTCCCCGAAGGTGTCGGCGACGCTCTCCGCGAGGTGGGCGGCGAGGTAGTAGGAGCCGGCGAAGCGCATCGCGCTCACCTGGCCGCCGGCGGCGTTGCGGTTGGCGTGGTCGACCGGCGCCAGGGGCGGCAGGCTGCCGGAGTTCTGGTCGCCGTCGTAGCCGACGTTCACCTCGGCGACGTGCCCGCGTGCGGGGTTGTAGAGGTCGAGGTCGAGGGCGCCGGAGGTGTAGCCGGTCGCGCCGGACTCGATGCTGCCGAGGTCGGCCGTGACGGCGAGCTGCTGGCCCCAGTCGACCGGCACCGCGTAGAAGAGGGTCTGGCCGGGCCGGATGCCGTCGCGCCAGACGCCCTCGTCGAGGGGGGTCGCGCCGGTGAAGCCCGCGCCGCCGCGGCGGCGCTCGGCCGTGCCCTGGAGCGGCTGGGGCGTGGCGGAGTTCCACGCCTCGGGCGCGCCGGTGGCCGCGGCCTGCTCCGTTCGCGGCTCGGTCATGGCGAGGATCTCCAGGTCCCAGGGGTCCGGTGAGGAGCCCTCGCCCTCGGGGTCGGCGCGCTCGACGGTCACGTAGTACGCGCCGGCGTTCCGGCACAGCGGCTTGGCGGGTGAGATCTCGCGCATGCCCCAGGCCGCGATCGGGTGCGGGCTGCGGGCCGCGCCGAAAGGGACGCTGTCGAAGGAGCAGGAGTTGCCCTCGGCGTCCTGCACGGACACCTCCAGCCCGTCGATGACGGAGACCGTGCTGTCGGGGGAGGGGACGGCGGTGACGGAGACGTAGGCGTTGGAGACGGAGTCGAGCTGGAGGCTGTAGCTGACCTTGCCGCTGCCCGGCAGGGAACTCCGGTACGTCGTGCCGGGCTCCAGGGGCTTGGCGTCCGCGGTGCTCCTGGCTCCCTCGATGCTGCGGGCACCGTCGGCGAAGGCATAGGGGACCGGGGTTACGGAGACCTCTTCAGCCGCGGCGGCCACTCCCGGCCCCACAGCGGCCGTGGTCGCCAGCACCACCGCGACGGCGCCCAGGCGCACGGCCGTGGACGACCGGCCGCTCCACGCCCCCACGCGCGGCCCCCGCGCCGTACGACACCGTCCCCTCACGCGCCATCCCTCCCCGTCACCGGACCGCGGAACCGTGAACCGTGGCCCATCCTGCCTCGCCGACCGGGCTCACGACCGTCCCTCGGCACACAAAACCCCGACCGCGAGGCGGCCGGGGTGTGCTCGAAAGGGGTTGTCGTGACTCACGAACCCGTGGGCACGGAGTCGGTCGCCTCCGTCCACAGATCCTGCTCGGCGCGATCCGCCTGGATCTGGCGGTACACGAGGAGCCCGCCGATGGCGGCCAGTGCGACCAGGAGAAGCTTCTTCACCGCGCGACCTCGTCTTTCCTTGACGTAGGGGACCTCTGGCGCCCGACTATACACACCGACCGATACCGATCGGTGACCTGCGTCGGCCCTCAACTCCCGCCCCGGACACCGGGATAGAAGCGGAGTCCGCCGCTCTGATCGGAGGGTGATCACACCCCGACGGACGGTCACTTTGTCCGCTGCGGCCCCCTCTCCCTCCCTTTTTACCGCTCTTGCGCCCATACGGGTGGTGTTCATCTGAACATCGCGGCGCCACGGGCGTCGGTCCACCACTTCTCGCGCCCCATACACATCATGAGGAAAGTACGCAAATCGCCCGACCCGAAAGTGAGGGGCCATGGCCCGGAACAAGGTCATGAAGCTGTGGACCACCATCGTCACCGCCTTCCTCGCGCTGTGCACGGCGCTCGGATTCGTCACCACGACCGCCGCCGCGGCGGTACCGCAGACGGAGCCGAAGCGCAACAGCGAGCGCATCCCGCACCAGCGGACGGCGCCGGCGGTGTCCCCCTGGACCCAGGCCAGGGCCCTGCCCCCCACGATGAAACAGCGCATCCGCGCCGAAGCCCACGGCAAGACCCCGCGGTGCCGCCACCGCTCCCTCACGGACACGTCGACCCCGCCGGGCACCGACCGCTGTGACGACGACCCGGACGCCGACGCCGACGCGGATCACCTCACGCCCCTGCAGCGCTGAGACTCCCGACCCACCCGACCCGGCGAGATGCGTACAGGCCCGGCGGCTCGACAGAGCCGCCGGGCTTTCTCATGCCCGGATGACGCCCCGGCCCGCCCCAAGGGCGGGACGGAAAGCTACTCGGGTGCGCTCACCTGCACCGGCTCCCCGAAGTCCTCGAACGTCACGACGTTGCGCGCCGGCCTGCCGGACATTTCGAGCCACTGCTCGAAGCGCACGACACGGCCGGATTCGGCGACCCACACGTCACAGGCGAAGTCCTCGGTGCCCGTGGCGCGCATCCTGTCGTACAGCCGACGGTCCACCGTCCGGAGCCGCTCCTGGCCGAGCGTCCCGGAGAGGCGCTGCGCCGGGACTCCGCCCACCTTCTCCGGACCTTTGCGGGCCTTCGGCCCGAGGTCCAGGAGCATCTGTGCGTAGGCCCCGTAGTCGGCCAGTCCCGAGCCCGGGGAGTCGAGCCCCGCGCGCTGCCACTCCCCGTCCGCTCCCTCACCGTCGAGCAGGCGCGTGTAGGTGGCGTCCTCCAGCAGGATCGTCTCCGAGCCGAACGCCTGGTCCTCCGGGACACCGTCCGCGGTGCGCAAGGTCAGCTTGCCCGTGGGGGCCGGCCCGTTGAAGTTCATGCGGCCGGACATCACGACGGTCAGCGTCGTGCCGGTGTAGGTCTCCGCAGTGATCTCGGCCGAGTACGGCGCCGGATCGGCATTCCTGAGCGCCGCAGCGACGTCGAACGACCCGGGGGACCCCGGCGTCGCCGATCCCCCGCTCGTCGACGCCGGAGCGGGCGCTTTCCCGGCATCCCCGGCGCCCCCGGCACCACAGCCGGTGAGCAGGACGACAGCCGCGACACCGGCCGTCACGGTGACCAAGGGACGCATGACCAGGGACCTCCTCGAACACGACAGACGGGAGAGTCTGTCATGAGCACAACCGGCGCCGTGCTAGCCGACCTGGTACCGGCCGACCTCCAGGAAGTGGCGCAGGGCCTCAGGGGTGTTGTCGTCGAGGGCGGCCCCGGCCGCTGCGCGCAGGGCGTCGCTGATCGTGGGGTCGGCGAGGAGCCGGGCGATGGCGACCCGGTCGTCCTCGGCCTGGGCCAGGCGGTAGCCCGTCTCCAGCCAGGCGCGCATCTGCTCGGGATCGCGGTCGTCGAGCAGCTGGTTGACTTCCGCGATGACGCGCCTGCCGCTGTCCGGGTCGGCGAGAATCCTGGTGAGCGCGACCCGGTCGTCCTCGGCCTGGGCCAGGCGGTAGCCCGTCTCCAGCCAGGCGCGCATCTCCTCCACGGTGCCGCTGTCGAGAAGCGCGTTCGCCTCCCGGATCACGCGCCTGCCGCTGTCGGGGTCGCCGAGGATGCGGGCTATCGCCACCCGCAGGTCGTGCACGCTCATCTCGTCGTAGGGCGAACCGGCCGTCGCGACGGTGACCGCGGGGGCGACGGAGGCGGCCATGGACGGCGTGGCGAGTAACAGCGCAGGGGCGAGAGCGCCTGCGGCCACGGCGAGGATCACGCGAGTCGGTCTCATGAGGTCAACCACCTTCGTCCTTCGGGGAGTGATGCCTGGATCCTCCCAGAGGGGCGTGGGCCGACGCAGTGCCATGATCAGGCAGCCTTCGCCGCTCCTGCTTGCCGGTGGCTCACACCCCTGCCGTTGTGCATGCGCGGCATGAGCGACCCGCTCCACCAGACGGCAAAGACCCCCGGTCGCATTCGACTGGGGGTCTTCTCACTGGTGGGGCTAACAGGATTTGAACCTGTGGCCTCATCCTTATCAGGGATGCGCTCTAACCAACTGAGCTATAGCCCCGCCGCGCTCTGCGGTGTGTCTCCCGCGCGCTGACTCCTGAAGATTAGCGCACGACATGGGCAGTCCCAAAATCGGTTGTCCGGACGCCGTCACCAGGGGCTGCGCGGGTGCGTCACTCGTCCTCGGCGAGCGTCAGCTCCACACCGCCCACGAAGCCGGCGGAGAGGTTGTAGATGAACGCGCCGAGCGTCGCGAGGGCCGTCGCCAGGACGACGTCGATGACCGCGATGATCGACGTGAACATCAGGACGTTGGGCAGCGACAGGAAGGCCTGCAGGTCGAAGCCGTTGGACTCGTTCGAGCCGGTGGCCTCGGAGATCGTGCCGCCGACCGTCGAGAACACGCCCATCGCGTCCATGACCATCCACAGCACGGCGGCCGCGACGATCGTGCAGATGCCGAGCGCGATCGAGAGCAGGAAGCTGACCTTCATCACCGACCACGGATCGGCCTTGGCCACCCGCAGCCGCGCCTTGCGGACCCGCGGCGTGGTCCGCGCGCCCGTGCGCGGACGCCGTACGGCACCGGCGGCGCCCCCCGTGCTCCCCGCGCCGCCCGCACCCTGCGCCGCATAGGCCTGCGGCGGGTGGTACGGCCCGGCCTGCTGCTGCGTCTGGCGCTCTCCCGGCAGCGGGGAGGCCTGCTGCGCGGCGCCCTGGTCGGGGGCGGCCGGCTGCGGCTGGGCGGCGGAGGCGGCCGGGCCCGCGCCCGGCTTGTGCTGGGTCTGCGGACCTCTGCTGTCCGTCACAGTTCCCCCCTGGGATCCCTGCGTGGCGGGCGAGGACGAGTCCTTGGCCGGGGACTTGATCGCCTTCAGGTTCGTCGTGTGCGGATCGGCCGCACGCGCGGCGGAGCCACGGCCGCCGCCGTCCGTCTCCGTACCCTTGGAGGTACCGGCCGGTCCGGCGCCCGTGGCTCCGCTCACGCTGACTCACTCCTCGTGCTACTCGGCCGAGGGCGCCTCACCCTCGTCCGTACCGGTGGTCCCGGCGTTCTGGGCGGACTCGTCGACGACCACGTCGCCGTCGACCTCCTCCGCCTCCCGCCCCGCCTCGGCGTTGCGAGCGATGCCCACGACGGCATCGCGCTTGCCCAGATTGATCAGTTGGACGCCCATGGTGTCACGGCCGGTTTCCCTGATCTCGTTGACCCGCGTACGAATCACGCCGCCCGACAGCGTGATGGCGAGGATCTCGTCGGTCTCCTCGACCACCAGCGCGCCGACGAGGGATCCGCGGTCCTCCACGATCTTGGCGGCCTTGATGCCGAGACCGCCGCGACCCTGGACGCGGTACTCGTCGACAGCGGTCCGCTTCGCGTACCCGCCGTCTGTGGCAGTGAACACGAACGTACCGGGTCGAACAACATTCATCGAGAGCAGCTCGTCGCCCTCGCGGAAGCTCATGCCCTTGACACCGGAGGTGGCCCGGCCCATGGGACGCAGCGTCTCGTCGGAGGCGGTGAACCTGATCGACTGTGCCTTCTTGCTGATCAGGAGCAGATCGTCGTCGGACGAGACGAGTTCGGCACCGATCAGTTCGTCGTCCGAACCGTCCTGCATGGAACGGAGGTTGATCGCGATCACACCGCCGGAACGGGGCGAATCGTAATCCTTCAGAGGCGTCTTCTTCACAAGTCCGGCCTTGGTGGCGAGCACGAGGTACGGGACCGCCTCGTAGTCGCGGATGGCCAGGATCTCGGCGATCGCCTCGTCGGGCTGGAAGGCCAGCAGGTTCGCCACGTGCTGACCGCGCGCGTCCCGGCCGGCGTCGGGCAGCTCGTAGCCCTTGACGCGGTAGACGCGGCCCTTGTTGGTGAAGAACAGCAGCCAGTGGTGGGTGGTGGACACGAAGAAGTGGTCGACGATGTCGTCTTCCTTCAGCTTCGTGCCGCGCACGCCCTTGCCGCCGCGCTTCTGGGCGCGGTAGTCGTCGGTCTTGGTGCGCTTGATGTAGCCGCCCCGGGTGACCGTGACGACGATGTCCTCCTCGGCGATCAGGTCCTCGATGGACATGTCGCCCTCGTACGGGATCAGCTTGGTCTTGCGGTCGTCGCCGTACTTCTCGACGATCGCGGCCAGTTCCGCGCTGACGATGCCGCGCTGGCGGACCGGGGAGGCCAGGATCTCGTTGTACTCGGTGATCTTCGCCTGGAGTTCGTCGTGCTCCTGGACGATCTTCTGGCGCTCCAGGGCGGCGAGCCGGCGCAGCTGCATCTCGAGGATGGCGTTGGCCTGGATCTCGTCGATCTCCAGGAGGCTCATCAGGCCCCCGCGCGCGATCTCGACGGTGTCGCTGCGCCGGATCAGGGCGATGACCTCGTCGATGGCGTCCAGGGCCTTCAGCAGGCCGCGCAGGATGTGCGCCCGCTCCTCGGCCTTGCGCAGCCGGAAGCGCGTACGGCGGACGATGACCTCGATCTGGTGCGCCACCCAGTGGCGGATGAACGCGTCCAGCGACAGCGTGCGCGGCACGCCGTCGACCAGCGCCAGCATGTTGGCGCCGAAGTTCGTCTGCAGGTCGGTGTGCTTGTAGAGGTTGTTCAGCACGACCTTGGCGACCGCGTCCCGCTTCAGCACGATGACCAGGCGCTGGCCCGTGCGCGAGGACGTCTCGTCGCGGACGTCCGCGATGCCGCCGATCTTGCCGTCCTTGACGAGGTCGGCGATCTTCTGGGCGAGGTTGTCCGGGTTGACCTGGTACGGCAGTTCCGTCACCACCAGGCACTGGCGGTTCTGGATCTCCTCGACCTCGACGACCGCGCGCATGGTGATCGAGCCGCGGCCGGTGCGGTACGCCTCCTCGATGCCGCGGCGGCCGACGACGAGCGCGCCGGTCGGGAAGTCCGGGCCCTTGATGCGCTCGATGAGCGCGTCCAGGAGCTCCTCGTGCGAGGCCTCCGGGTTCTCCAGGTACCACTGGGCACCGGCGGCGACCTCGCGCAGGTTGTGCGGCGGGATGTTGGTCGCCATGCCGACCGCGATACCGGCCGAGCCGTTGATCAGCAGGTTCGGGAAGCGGGCCGGCAGGACGGTCGGCTCCTGGGAGCGGCCGTCGTAGTTGTCCGTGAAGTCGACGGTCTCCTCGTCGATGTCGCGGACCATCTCCATCGACAGCGGCGCCATCTTGCACTCGGTGTACCGCATGGCCGCGGCCGGGTCGTTGCCCGGGGAGCCGAAGTTGCCGTTGGAGTCGACGAGCGGCATGCGCATCGACCAGGGCTGGGCGAGGCGCACCAGGGCGTCGTAGATGGAGGAGTCGCCGTGCGGGTGGTAGTTGCCCATCACGTCGCCGACGACGCGGGCGCACTTGTAGAAGCCGCGCTCGGGGCGGTAGCCGCCGTCGTACATGGCGTACAGGACGCGGCGGTGGACGGGCTTGAGGCCGTCGCGGACGTCCGGCAGCGCACGCGAGACGATGACGGACATCGCGTAGTCGAGGTAGGAGCGCTGCATCTCCGTCTCGAGCCCCACGGGCTCGACACGCAGCGTCTGTCCCTCGTCAGGCGTGACGGGAGTGTTCTCGTCGGTCATTGCTGGTGAAGATCCTTCCTGTGGCGGTCAGCTGAGACCGACTCAGATGTCGAGGAACCGGACGTCCTTGGCGTTGCGCTGGATGAACGCGCGGCGGGCCTCGACGTCCTCGCCCATGAGGACCGAGAACAGGTCGTCGGCCTGGGCGGCGTCGTCGAGCGTGACCTGGCCGAGGACGCGGTGCTCCTGGTCCATGGTCGTGATGCGCAGTTCCTCGGCGTTCATCTCGCCGAGGCCCTTGAAGCGCTGGACCGAGTCCTCCCTGATCCGCTTGCCGGCGTTGCGGCCCATCTCGATCAGGGCGTCACGCTCGCGGTCGGAGTACGCGTACTCGAAGTCGTCCTTGCCCCACTTGATCTTGTAGAGCGGCGGACGGGACAGGTACACGTGCCCGGCCTCGACCAGCGGCCGCATGAAGCGGAACAGGAAGGTCAGCAGCAGGGTGTTGATGTGCTGGCCGTCGACGTCGGCGTCCGCCATCAGGATGATCTTGTGATAGCGGAGCTTCTCGATGTCGAAGTCCTCGTGCACACCCGTGCCGAACGCGGAGATCATCGCCTGGATCTCCTGGTTCTGCAGGATGCGGTCGATGCGCGCCTTCTCGACGTTGAGGATCTTGCCGCGGATCGGGAGGATCGCCTGGTACTGCGGGTTGCGGCCGGACTTGGCCGAACCGCCGGCGGAGTCACCCTCGACGATGAAGATCTCGCACTTGGTGGGGTCGTTCGACTGGCAGTCGGAGAGCTTGCCCGGCAGGGACGCCGACTCCAGCAGGCCCTTGCGGCGCGTCAGGTCGCGCGCCTTGCGGGCCGCCACGCGCGCGGTGGCCGCCGCGATGCCCTTGCGGATGATGTCCGCGGCCTCGTTGGGGTTGCGGTCCAGCCAGTCGGCGAGGTGCTCGTAGACGACCTTCTGGACGAAGGTCTTGGCCTCGGTGTTGCCCAGCTTGGTCTTCGTCTGGCCCTCGAACTGGGGCTCGCTCAGCTTGACCGAGATGATCGCGGTCAGACCCTCGCGGATGTCGTCACCGGTGAGGTTGTCGTCCTTCTCGCGCAGCAGCTTCTTGTCGCGCGCGTACTTGTTGATCAGCGAGGTCAGCGCGGCCCGGAAGCCCTCTTCGTGCGTACCGCCCTCGTGGGTGTGGATGATGTTGGCGAACGAGTACACGCCCTCCGTGTAGCCGCCATTCCACTGCATGGCGACCTCGAGGGACAGCGCCCGGTCCCGGTCCTCGGCCTCCAGGTCGATGACGGTGGGGTGGACCGCCTCCCCCTTGCGGGAGTTGAGGTACTTCACGAAGTCGACGATGCCGCCCTCGTAGTGGTACGTGACCGTCTTGACCTCGGCGGTCTCGTCGGCGCCCGCCTCGTCCGCCCCGGAGGTGGCCTTCGCGGACTCGCGCTCGTCGGTGAGCCTGATGGTGAGGCCCTTGTTGAGGAACGCCATCTCCTGGAAGCGCCGCGAGAGCGTCTCGAAGGAGTACTCGGTGGTCTCGAAGATGTCCGCGTCGGCCCAGAAGGTGACCGAGGTGCCCGTCTCCTCGGTGGCCTCGTGCTGGGCGAGCGGCGCCGTGGGGACGCCCATCTTGTAGTCCTGCGTCCAGCGGTGGCCGTCGGTCTTGACCTCGACGGCGACCTTCGAGGACAGCGCGTTCACGACGGAGACACCCACGCCGTGCAGACCGCCGGAGACGGCGTAGCCCCCGCCGCCGAACTTGCCGCCCGCGTGCAGCACGGTCAGCACGACTTCGAGGGCCGGCTTGCCCTCGGAGGCGACGATGCCCACCGGGATACCACGGCCGTTGTCGACGACCCGGACGCCGCCGTCGGCGAGGATCGTCACGTCGATGGTGTCCGCGTGGCCGGCCAGCGCCTCGTCGACCGAGTTGTCGACGACCTCGTACACGAGGTGGTGCAGTCCTCGCTCACCGGTCGAGCCGATGTACATGCCGGGTCGCTTGCGGACCGCGTCCAGACCCTCGAGGACGGTGATGGCACTGGCGTCGTACGAGGCGGTGACCTCGCCGTTGGAGGTGATCGCCTCGCTGGTCACGCCTTCGTCGGTGGACGGGATGTTCTCGTTGGGGTTGCCGGAATCGGCCACGAAGCGCCCTTTCTGGCACAGCACGAGCCAGGCTCGTCGGCGGGTTGCCGGAGCGGCTGCGGCATGTTGCGTTGGTAAGCCTTGATCAGCGTTGCTCAGCTTTTCCCGGACGGTCCCCACGATGGGGGCGGGATTGCTTCCAGTCTACCGGTAGCACTGACACTGATGGGGGTTTGCCGGTACCTGAGTCCGCATGTGCCGCCCTCGACGGGTCTTGTCCGACTCCCGATATACGGATGGGGGCTCCAAGGGGCTCACGGCGGCACTCAGCGCTTCCGGCCGTCAACCCTTTGCTACTTCGCAGTCAGGTCGGGATCCGCGACCGCGCGCGGCGGCATGCCGAGCGGTTCGCGCCCGCTTACCCGGGCCGCGCAGACGTGATGTAAGTCACCTGTAAGTGTCGCCGGGTCCGGTGCTGCCGGGGGCGCGCAGAGGGCCGTACCGACGGGCGGGAGCACTCGGTCCCAGGACCTTGATGAGGTGCACCGTGCCGTGGCCGAGGTCCTCGTTGAGGCGCGCGACCAGGGTCGGGGCGAGCAGCCGGAGGTTCGTCGCCCAGGCCGTCGAGTCGCAGCGCACGATCAGCACGCGCTCGTCCTCGTCGTACTTCTCCGGCTCGCAGTGCTTGGCCACGTCCTCGCCGACGATCTGCGGCCAGCGCCCCATCACCCCGCCCACCGCGGCCGGGGCCTCCCAGCCGCGCTCGGTGATCAGCCGGTTGATCGCGGAGCCGAGCGCCATCGGGTCACGGCCGTCGGCCCGCGCGCCGGAGCGCAGCCCGCCGCCCCTGCGCGCCTGCTTCTTCTGCTGCGCCGCGTCCCCACGCGCGCGTGCGGCGTCCTTCGCGGCGCGCAGCGCCACGCGCGCGAGGTCGACACCGGACGGCTCGGGGCCCTTCTGCGGCTCCTGCTCGCTCATACGCGCTCCACCGCCCCCTCGGACACGGAGAACCGCGTCCCGGACAGCACATGCGGTACGTCGTCGTCGACCGCGGCGGTCACCAGGACCTGCTCGCCGGGCGCGACCAGCTCGGCGAGACGCTCCCGGCGACGGGAGTCCAGCTCGGCGAACACGTCGTCGAGCACCAGCACCGGCTCGTTGCCCTCCGCCCTGAGCAGGTCGTACGAGGCCAGGCGCAGCGCCAGCGCGTAGGACCAGGACTCGCCGTGCGAGGCGTAGCCCTTGGCGGGCAGCTGGCCGAGCTTGAGCAGCAGGTCGTCGCGGTGCGGGCCGACCAGGGTGACACCGCGCTCGATCTCCTGCTTGCGCGCCTCGGCGAGCGCGGCCATCACCTGCTCGAACAGGTCCTCGCGCGTGTGCGCGTCACCGGGCGCGGACGGCTTGTACTCCAGCCCGACCGGCCCGCCGCCGGGGGCGAGCTGCTCGTAGGCCTTGTCGGCCAGCGGCCGCAGCGTGGCGATCAGATCCAGGCGCTGCGCGAGCAACTCGGCGCCCGCGCGCGCGAGATGCTGGTCCCACACGTCCAGGGTGGACATGTCCATGCCGCGGCCGCCGTGCCGGCGGGCCAGCGCGGCCGACTTCAGCAGCGTGTTGCGCTGCTTGAGCACCCGGTCGTAGTCGGAGCGCACCCCGGCCATCCGCGGGGAACGGGCCGTGATCAGCTCGTCGAGGAACCGCCGCCGCTCCCCGGGATCGCCCTTCACCAGCGCCAGATCCTCCGGGGCGAACAGGACCGTCCGGACGATCCCCAGCACGTCACGCGGTCTGACCTGCGTGGACCGGTTGATACGGGCCCGGTTGGCGCGCCCCGGGTTCAGCTCGAGCTCGACCAGTTGCTGCCGCTCGCCCTGCCGCACCTGCGCCCGGATGACGGCACGCTCGGCGCCCATGCGGACCAGGGGCGCGTCGGAGGAGACCCGGTGGCTGCCGAGGGTGGCCAGATAGCCGACCGCCTCGACGAGATTGGTCTTGCCCTGCCCGTTCGGCCCGACGAAGGCCGTCACCCCCGGGTCGAGCGGGACCTCCACCCGGGGATAGGAGCGGAAGTCGGCCAGCGACAGATGCGTGACGTGCATGGTCGTTTCGCCGACCTCCCAGGCCTTCGGTGGTGCTTACTTCTTCTCGACCGCGTGGCCGCCGAACTGGTTCCGCAGCGCCGCGATCATCTTCATCTGGGGCGAGTCCTCCTGGCGGGAGGCGAACCGCGCGAACAGCGACGCGGTGATCGCCGGCAGCGGCACCGCGTGGTCGATGGCGGCTTCCACAGTCCAGCGTCCCTCACCGGAGTCCTGTGCATAACCCCGGAGCCCGTCCAGGTGCTCGTCCTCGTCGAGCGCGTTGACCGCGAGGTCGAGCAGCCAGGAGCGGATGACCGTGCCCTCCTGCCACGAGCGGAAGACCTCCCGGACGTCGGTCACGGAGTCGACCTTCTCGAGCAGCTCCCAGCCCTCGGCGTAGGCCTGCATCATCGCGTACTCGATGCCGTTGTGGACCATCTTGGCGAAGTGGCCCGCGCCGACCTTGCCGGCGTGCACGGCGCCGAAGTCGCCCTCCGGCTTCAGGGCGTCGAAGACCGGCTGCACCTTGGCGACGTTCTCCGCGTCGCCGCCGTACATCAGCGCGTAGCCGTTCTCCAGGCCCCAGACGCCGCCGGAGACACCGCAGTCCACGAAGCCGATGCCCTTGGCCGCCAGCTCCTCGGCGTGCTTCTCGTCGTCGGTCCAGCGGGAGTTGCCGCCGTCCACGACGACGTCGCCCGGCTCCAGCAGCTCGGCGAGCCGGTCGACGGTGGACTGGGTGGCCTCGCCCGCCGGGACCATCACCCAGACCACGCGCGGTCCGCTGAGCTTGCCCACAAGCTCTTCCAGGCTGTGGACATCGGCGAGGTCCGGGTTGCGGTCGTATCCGTAGACGGTGTGGCCGGCGCGGCGGATCCGCTCGCGCATGTTGCCGCCCATCTTGCCGAGGCCGACGAGACCGAGCTCCATCAGTTGTGTTCCTTAGGTTCTGCGACGTGGCGTGCCGGCACATACGTACCGCGGGTCACTCTGGTACCCGCGTCCGAGCCTAAACCCGGACGCTCGCGCACATCTGTGGGCATACGCGCTCACTCGTACGCCCTCACCTGCGGCTTTGTCCTCAGCCTGTGGACAACCACCGACGGATCCCGGCCGCTCGCCGGGCGCCGGGCGGGATCAGCCGCTGAGGCGCACCGGCATGATCAGGTACTTGTAGGCCTCGTCCGCCTCGGCGTCCAGCGCCGGCTTGCCGCTGAGCAGCGCGGGCTTGGTGGACGTCGTGAAGGACAGCTGGGCGACCGGGGAGTCGATCGCGCTCAGGCCGTCCAGCAGGAAGGTCGGGTTGAAGGCGATCGAGATGTCGTCGCCCTCGAGCTGGGCGTCGACCCTTTCCACAGCCTGTGCGTCGTCGCTGGAACCGGCCTCCAGAATCAGCACGCCCTGCTCGAAGCTGAGCCGCACCGGGGTGTTCCGCTCGGCGACCAGGGCCACGCGCTTGACGGCCTCCACGAAGGGGGCGGTCTCGATGACGGCGACGCTGTTGAACTCCGTCGGGAACAGCGTGCGGTACTTCGGGAGGTCGCCCTCCAGCAGGCGGGTCGTGGTCCGGCGGCCGGCGCCCTCGAAGCCGATCAGGCCCTCGCCCGAGCCCGAGCCGGACAGTGCCAGGGTGACCTGGTCGCCGCTGGTGAGCGCCTTGGCGGTGTCCAGGAGCGTCTTGGCGGGCACCAGGGCGACCGCAGAGGCGTCCGGGTTCTCCGGCTTCCACAGGAACTCGCGGACCGCGAAGCGGTAGCGGTCGGTGGACGCCAGCGTGACCGTGTCGCCCTCGATCTCGATGCGGACGCCGGTGAGGACCGGCAGCGTGTCGTCGCGGCCGGCCGCGATGGCGACCTGGGCGGCCGCGGAGGCGAAGACCTCACCGGGGACCGTGCCCGTCGCGTTCGGCATCTGCGGCAGGGCCGGGTACTCCTCCACAGGCAGGGTGTGGAGGGTGAACCGCGAGGAGCCGCAGACCACCGTCGCCCGGACACCGTCCGTGGAGATCTCCACCGGCCGGTTGGGGAGCGCGCGGCAGATGTCCGCGAGCAGGCGGCCGGAGACCAGGACCGTGCCCTCCTCCTCCACCTCGGCCTCGACGCCCACCCGGGCGGAGACCTCGTAGTCGAAGCCGGACAGGCTCAGCTGGCCCTCCTCGGCCTTCAGGAGCAGGCCGGCGAGGACAGGCGCCGGCGGACGGGCCGGGAGGCTGCGTGCCGCCCAGGCCACTGCCTCCGCGAGTACGTCGCGTTCCACCCGGATCTTCACTGTTGCCGCCTCCTGCTGTTGCCGGCGCTTCTCGCTCTGCCTGGCCCTCGTCGTCTGTCTCGGTGTCGACGGTCCCTGCGTCGGGGAGGACACCGGGAACCAGTCTGACGCACCGCACTGACAGTAGGTGCCTCTCGGGGTCAAGTCGTGACGAGGGGCGGTCGGGCACCGGAGAGCGAGTTGTGCACAGGACCCGCTTCGAAACGAATTCCGCTCTCTCTCTAGTCGGACGTAGTAGTAGGGGCTGTGGATACCGTGGATAACCACGTTTGCCCTGCTCAGAGCGGGAATTTTGTCCACGGGGCCTGTGGGTGGCGGCGGTGGACAACCGGGCGTCGCTGTGGAGAACAGAAAGTTCTGCACACGCCGTGCACAGGGCGAGGCGAGTTCTCCCCAGTGCCGTCCCCAGGTTTACCCACCTTTCCCACAGCCCAATCCGGCACCTCGGTGTGACGCCTTTCACTCGACCCGGTGAGGAGGCGCGTCAGGTTGCCGAACAGTGGACAGCCATGTGGAGAAGCGGCCGATCTCTGGGGACAACCGCCCCCAGCCTGTGGGTTGCCCGTGGACAACTCGGTGCACAGCCTGTGGACCGCCGCTTCGTCCACAGTCTGTGGAGATCGTTCGTCCACGAATCCACAAGCGGCTGAGCTGGTCTGATGGCCCTTCAACAGAGCCCCCTGTGGACACGATCTGGACAACTCCCCGGTCCCCAGGATGTGGACGGGAGAAAGTCACCGAATCTGTGGAGGGAGGCCGTAACCCGGCACGTATTCGAACAGAGGGGTGCGGGCCGGTGCCGGGCGGAACACCGGCGGACATGACGAAGGGCGCCCCCGGAAGTCCTCCGGAGACGCCCTCAGCGCTGTGCGGGGCCGGCCGTCAGCCGTTCTTGATGCGGTTGGTCAGCTCCGTGACCTGGTTGTAGATGGAGCGGCGCTCGGCCATCAGATTGCGGATCTTGCGGTCCGCGTGCATCACCGTCGTGTGGTCGCGGCCGCCGAACAGCGCGCCGATCTTCGGCAGCGAGAGGTCCGTCAGCTCACGGCACAGGTACATGGCGATCTGCCGGGCGGTGACCAGGGCACGGCCGCGGGAGGTGCCGCACAGGTCCTCCACGGTCAGCCCGAAGTAGTCCGCCGTCGCGCTCATGATGGCCGTGGACGTGATCTCGGGGGCCGAGTCGTCGCCGCCCGGGATCAGGTCCTTGAGGACGATCTCCGTCAGGCCCAGGTCGACCGGCTGCCGGTTGAGCGAGGCGAACGCCGTGACCCGGATCAGCGCGCCCTCCAGCTCGCGGATGTTGCGCGAGATCCTCGACGCGATGAACTCCAGCACCTCCGGCGGCGCGTTCAGCTGCTCCTGCACCGCCTTCTTGCGCAGGATCGCGATCCGCGTCTCCAGCTCGGGCGGCTGGACGTCAGTGATCAGGCCCCACTCGAAACGGTTCCGCAGCCGGTCCTCCAGCGTCACCAGCTGCTTGGGCGGCCGGTCGCTGGAGAGGACGATCTGCTTGTTGGCGTTGTGGAGGGTGTTGAAGGTGTGGAAGAACTCCTCCTGCGTCGACTCCTTGTCCGCCAGGAACTGGATGTCGTCGACGAGCAGGATGTCCATCTCGCGGTACCGCTTGCGGAAGCTGTCGCCCTTGCCGTCCCGGATGGAGTTGATGAACTCGTTGGTGAACTCCTCCGAGCTCACGTACCGCACGCGCGTGCCCGGGTAGAGGCTGCGCGCGTAGTGGCCGATGGCGTGCAGCAGGTGCGTCTTGCCGAGCCCGGACTCCCCGTAGATGAAGAGGGGGTTGTACGCCTTCGCGGGCGCCTCGGCGACGGCGACCGCGGCCGCGTGCGCGAAGCGGTTGGAGGCGCCGATGACGAAGGTGTCGAAGAGGTACTTCGGGTTCAGCCGCGCGGTCGGTTCCCCGGGGCCGGTCGCCGGCGCGGGCTGCGCGGCCAGCGGGCCGGGCGCACCGGTCGTGGGCAGATTGGGCCCGACCGGGCCGCCCCGGTGGACGTGCCCCGAGCCGGCCGGCGGGTCCGGCAGCTCCCGGCGGACCGGGTCGCGCTGGTCGTAGTCGGGCCGCGACGTGTCGTAGGAGGAGCGGTCCATGGGCTGCGGACGGTAGTCCTGGCCGGGGGACCCGTAGCTGTCCTGGGGCTTGTACGCGTCCTGTGAGCCGTAGGAGTCCTGGGATCCGTAGGAATCCTGCGAACCGTACGAGTCCTGCGGCGGTGACGCGTACGGGTCACGCTCGGGGAAGCCGAGGCGCTGCTGCTGCCAGCCGTAGTCGTCCTGCTGCGGGCGCGGCCAGGCGCCCGGCTCGGGGCGCTGGTACTCGGACGGGTAGGCGGGGCGGGCCGCCGGGAGCTGATCTGCGCGCGTAGGCGGAAGCTGGTCGCCGCCGGTGCCCGGCAGCGGCTCCGCGCGGTGGCGGCCGTACCCCTCGTAGGGGTCGCGGTCCTTGCGCCCGTCGTATCCGTCGCGGTCCTGGCGGGCGTCGTATCCGTCGCGATCCTTGCGCCCGTCGTACGGGTCCCGGTCCGGACGGGCGTCGTATCCGTCACGGTCCTGACGGTCGTAGGCGTCCCGCTCCTGGCGGGCGTCGTAGCCGTCGCGGTCCTGGCGCGCGGAAGGGAGCTCGGGCTCCTCGTAGCGCTGCTGGTGGCGGGCGGGGGGCGCCGGGGTGGCCGGGGGCTCGCCGGCGGAGTCGTCGACGGTGATCGCGATCCGGATCGGGCGGCCGCACTCGCGGCTCAGCGTCTCGCTGACGACGGGCGCCAGGCGTCCTTCCAGCACGTTCTTCGCGAACTCGTTCGGAACGGCGAGCAGAGCCGTGTCGGCCACCAGCGCGAGGGGCTGGCAGCGCCGGATCCAGTGCTCGTCCTTCGCCTCGACACCTTGGCCGCGGCCCTCCCCGAGGAGCTGCTCCAATACGCGTGGCCACACTGCGGCAAGATCGGCAGGTACGTCAGCCACAGGGCACGCTCTCTCACGGGTCCCTCGAAGGTGTGATCCGGGGACGGGTCGGGATGTAAATCGGGTCGGGCAGGGATAAGGGAACGAATCGGAGTCCAGTCACGGTAGTCAGGGCGGCGGGTAGGGTTCAAGTTGTTGTCCCCAGCCTGTGGACAAGTGTCTCCCAGGGGCTCCCGGTTTGACCGGATGGCGTAGCCGCGCGTACCGTAACCAGGTCGAGTTGTCGATGGCTGCTGCCGCCTGCCTCCGATGGGCACAGATCACTGGGGTGATCGGTCAGCGGTGCACTCGGGCGTAACTGCGAGCTACTCGTGGGCGCACGGTGACAGCCAGGACGGCACCCCGCAACCACCGATTTCTTTCTGGAGCCCCCGAGTGAGCAAGCGCACCTTCCAGCCGAACAACCGTCGTCGCGCGAAGACCCACGGCTTCCGGCTGCGTATGCGCACCCGTGCCGGCCGCGCGATCCTCGCGTCCCGCCGTAGCAAGGGTCGCGCCCGTCTGTCCGCCTGATCCCGATCAGGTCATGACGTCGTGCTGCCCACCGAGAACCGGCTGAGGCGGCGCGAGGACTTCGCGACCGCGGTGCGGCGAGGACGCCGGGCAGGACGCCCGTACCTCGTCGTCCACCTTCGAAGCGGTGCCACGGACCCGCATGCGCCTGGGGAGAGCGCTCCCCCGACGCGTGCGGGTTTCGTCGTGAGCAAAGCCGTGGGTGGCGCGGTCGTGCGCAACAAGGTCAAGCGCAGGCTTCGCCACTTGATGCGCGAGCGAGTCGCCCAGCTGCCCCCCGGTAGCCTGGTAGTCGTACGAGCGCTGCCCGGATCGGGCGACGCCGACCAAGCACAGCTGGCCCGAGACCTGGATGCCGCTCTCCAGCGGCTGCTGGGAGGGGGCGCGCGATGAAGTACCCGCTGCTGGCTCTGATCAAGCTCTACCAGTGGACGATCAGTCCGCTGCTGGGGCCGGTCTGCAAGTACTACCCGTCGTGCTCCCACTACGGCTACACGGCCATCGACCGGCACGGTGCCATCAAGGGAACGGCACTCACGGCCTGGCGCATCCTGCGATGCAATCCGTGGTCGCTGGGCGGTGTGGACCATGTCCCGCCGCGCAAGCGCCCGCGGTGGCACGAAATGCTGCGCAACGCGTGGCGTGCACGCAAGGGCGGGCCCTCCGCCGCCGAACCGGCCACCGAGGGACAGACTTCTCCCACAGGTCAGTCCCGTCCCTCGAGCCCGGCCGCAGAGACACCGTCCCATGCCCAAGGAGCATGATTAGTGGACACGATCGCCAGCCTCTTCAGCTTCATCACCACACCCGTCTCCTGGGTCATCGTCCAGTTCCACTCGGTGTACGGCGCCATCTTCGGCCCCGACACCGGCTGGGCCTGGGGGCTGTCCATCGTGTCCCTGGTGATCCTGATCCGTATCTGCCTGATCCCGCTCTTCGTGAAGCAGATCAAGGCGACCCGGGCCATGCAGACGCTGCAGCCCGAGATGAAGAAGATCCAGGAGCGCTACAAGAACGACAAGCAGCGCCAGTCCGAAGAGATGATGAAGCTGTACAAGGAGACGGGCACCAACCCGCTCTCCTCGTGCCTTCCCATCCTGGCGCAGTCCCCGTTCTTCTTCGCCCTGTACCACGTGCTCAACAGCATCGCGTCGAACGACACCATCGGCGTGATCAACGAACGTCTGCTGGAGAGCGCCCAGAAGGCCCACATCTTCGGTGCGCCGCTCGCGGCGAAGTTCACCGACGGCGCCGACAAGGTGGAGGCCCTCGGGTCCTCCATCACCGACGTCCGGGTCGTGACCGCCATCATGATCATCCTGATGTCGGCCTCGCAGTTCTTCACGCAGCGCCAGCTGATGACGAAGAACATCGACACGACGGTGAAGACGCCGTTCATGCAGCAGCAGAAGATGCTGATGTACGTCTTCCCGATCATGTTCGCCGTCTTCGGCATCAACTTCCCGGTCGGTGTCCTCGTCTACTGGCTGACCACCAACGTGTGGACCATGGGCCAGCAGATGTACGTCATCCGCAACAACCCGACCCCGGGTTCCAAGGCTCAGGCCGCCTACCTGGAGCGCCTGCACAAGCACGTCATCGGCCACAGCAAGGTCAGCCGGCGCCGCGACCGGGCCATCATCAAGGCGATCGTCGCCAAGGGCCGTGACCGCAACGAGTCCGAGCGCAAGTTCATCAACGGCCTCACCAAGGCCGGCCTCGCCGCTCAGGCCGACGGCACGGTGATCAAGAGCGAGACCGCAGCCGCGGCCCAGGCCGAGGACGGCGCACCCGCCACCACCGGCACTCCGAAGCGGCAGCAGCCCAAGCGGCAGAGCAAGTCCCAGCGGCAGTCCGCCGCGGCCAAGGCGGCCGGTGAGCACCAAGAGCCGAAGACGTCGCTGACCAAGTCCGACGAGCCCGAGGCCGCCAAGCCCGCCGCCGCTGCCAAGAAGGGTGGAGCCAAGCCCGGCAACGGCACCCGCAGCAAGGCCCAGTCCGGACAGCGCAAGGGCCCGCAGCGGCCCAAGTCCCCGTCCAAGAAGTAAGAAGGAGTCCATCCCGTGACGGAAGGCACCACCTCCGCCGCTGCCGAGGGTGCAGACACCCTGACTCGCCTTGAGCAGGAGGGCGAGATCGCGGCGGACTATCTGGAGGGTCTGCTCGATATCGCCGACCTCGACGGTGACATCGACATGGACGTGGAGGCGGACCGCGCCTCCGTCTCGATCATCAGCGACACGGGCAGCCGTGACCTGCAGAAGCTGGTCGGCCGTGACGGTGAGGTCCTGGAGGCGCTCCAGGAGCTCACCCGTCTGGCCGTGCACCGTGAGACCGGTGACCGCAGCCGCCTGATGCTCGACATCGCGGGATACCGCGCCCAAAAGCGCTCCGAGCTGTCCGAGCTGGGCGCCAAGGCCGCGGCCGAGGCCAAGAGCAGCGGCGAGCCCGTGAAGCTCGATCCGATGACCCCGTTCGAGCGCAAGGTCGTGCACGACGCGGTCAAGGCCGCCGGGCTGCGCAGCGAGTCCGAGGGCGAGGAGCCGCAGCGCTTCGTCGTCGTGCTGCCCGCCTGATCGCTCCACGTTTTCCGGCCCCGTCTGTTGCGCAGGCGGGGCCGAACTTTGTCAGCCTGATAGTTCTGGTGGTTCTGGTGTCGGCGCGGGTGCGCTGACGCGGTACGGAAGGACGGTCCCCCGTGACGGAGGCAGCGGAGCTTCCCCCCGCGCCCGAGCAGGCGCGCGAGGTGTTCGGCGATCGTTTCGCGGATGCGGTGCGGTACGCCG
The DNA here is from genome assembly GCF_040611555.1 of Streptomyces sp. NPDC006624. Taxonomy (NCBI): domain Bacteria; kingdom Bacillati; phylum Actinomycetota; class Actinomycetes; order Kitasatosporales; family Streptomycetaceae; genus Streptomyces; species Streptomyces sp. NPDC006624. Next base: position 118,331 of record NZ_JBEXOM010000007.1, read on the forward strand.
AGCTGCTCGCTGAGGCGGGCGTGCAGCGCGGTCTCATCGGCCCGCGCGAAGTGCCCCGCCTGTGGGAGCGGCACCTGCTGAACTGCGCGGTGCTCTCGGAGGTCGTGCCCGAGGGCGTGACCGTGTGCGACGTCGGTTCCGGTGCCGGCCTCCCCGGCATTCCTCTGGCCCTGGTCCGGGAGGACCTGAAGATCACGCTCCTGGAGCCGCTGCTGCGACGGACCAACTTCCTCACCGAGGTCGTGGAACTGCTCGGCCTTGATCACGTGACGGTCGTACGTGGCCGGGCCGAGGAGGTCATGGGCAAGATCCAGCCCGTCCATGTCGTAACCGCCCGCGCCGTCGCGCCCCTCGACCGCCTCGCCACCTGGGGCATCCCGCTGCTGCGTCCCTACGGGGAAATGCTCGCGCTCAAGGGCGACACCGCGGAGGAGGAGCTGAAGAGCGCGTCGGCAGCGCTGAGCAAGCTGGGGGCCGTCGAGACGTCCATCCTGCATGTGGGTGAGGGCGTGGTGGATCCGATGTCCACGGTCGTGCGGGTCGAGGTCGGGGAGAGCCCGGGCGGGGTCCGCTTCGCGGCGAAGCGGGCCAAGGCGGCGCGCACGGGACGGACGCGTCGACGGCGCTGATCCGCCCTGCGGACGAGACGTACTCCACACAAGCTGCCAAACCTATGCATGCCGGAGTGTCGCGACAGTTCGGGCACGACTTGCTGTGCATCGTGTTTCACGTGAAACGTCGCTCACTGCTGCACGGCATCATCAGTCGTGGCCGCGCTGCGGCCGAACCCCGCGACCGTAAGCCTCTCGGATCACTCGATGAGGGACCTGAGTTGTCCACAGAGGTGGATTTCTCCACAGAACGCCAGGCCTCACTGGTTCATGACCCCGAAGACATGGGAGGCTCTGTTCATTGCGAGCCTGAAGTCGAGGAGAGTGAATCCGTGCGGTCCGACGCCAACATCGCGGGACCGATGACCGATCCGGTCCCCGGTCCCCGTACCGAGTCGATGGGGGCGGATGTTTCACGTGAAACACCGCCTCCGATGGACGACACTCCCATCGGGCGTGCTGCCCAACTGGCGGTGGAGGCTCTGGGCCGCGCCGGTGAGGGCCTGCCACGGCCCGAGCAGACCCGAATCATCGTGGTCGCCAACCAGAAGGGCGGTGTGGGCAAGACGACGACGACCGTCAACCTTGCCGCCTCGCTGGCCCTGCACGGTGGCCGCGTTCTCGTGGTCGACCTCGACCCCCAGGGCAATGCGTCCACCGCGCTGGGCATCGACCACCACGCCGAAGTCCCGTCCATCTACGACGTGTTGGTGGAGAGCAAGCCGCTCTCCGAGGTCGTCCAGCCGGTCCCCGATGTCGAAGGCCTCTTCTGCGCCCCCGCCACGATCGATCTCGCCGGTGCGGAGATCGAGCTCGTGTCTCTGGTGGCCCGGGAGAGCAGGCTGCAGCGCGCCATCCAGGCGTACGAGCAGCCGCTGGACTACATCCTCATCGACTGCCCGCCTTCGCTCGGTCTTCTGACGGTCAACGCGTTGGTGGCGGGGCAGGAGGTCCTGATCCCGATCCAGTGCGAGTACTACGCGCTGGAGGGTCTGGGGCAGCTGCTGCGCAACGTCGACCTGGTGCGGGGGCACCTCAACCCCGCCCTGCATGTGTCGACCATCCTGCTCACCATGTACGACGGCCGGACGCGGCTCGCGTCCCAGGTCGCCGAAGAGGTGCGCACGCACTTCGGGGACGAGGTACTCCGGACGAGCATCCCCCGCTCCGTCCGTATCTCCGAGGCACCGAGTTATGGACAGACGGTCCTGACTTACGATCCTGGTTCGAGCGGTGCCCTCTCTTATCTCGAGGCGGCACGAGAGATCGCGCTGAGGGGCGTGGGCATCAGCTATGACGCCACCCACGCCCACATCGGCGCACAGCAGAACGACCCGAGCATGGTGGAGGGCATTCAGTGAGCGAGCGACGGAGGGGGCTGGGCCGCGGTCTCGGCGCACTGATCCCTGCTGCGCCGACGGAAAAGTCGGTGGCCCAGGCTGCGGCGGGCAACGCCGCCCCGACATCCCCGGTGGCAGTGCCCAAGCTGCCGACGGACCGTGGCGTGGCCGCGGCGAAGGTGGCGACCCTGCCGACTGTTTCACGTGAAACAGAGGAGCCGGCCCAGCCGAGTGCTCCCGCGCTTCCTGCGGCACCCATCGGTGCCCACTTCGCCGAGATCCCTCTCGACGCCATCGTGCCGAACCCTCGGCAGCCGCGTGAGGTCTTCGACGAGGACGCACTGTCCGAGCTCATCACCTCCATCAAGGAAGTGGGGCTCCTACAGCCGGTCGTCGTGCGGCAGGTGGGTCCCTCCAGCTATGAGCTCATCATGGGTGAGCGTCGCTGGCGGGCATGCCGTGAGGCAGGGCTCGAGGCGATCCCCGCGATCGTGCGGGCCACGGAGGACGAGAAGCTCCTTCTGGACGCCCTGCTGGAGAACCTGCACCGCGCCCAGCTGAATCCCCTGGAAGAGGCAGCCGCCTACGACCAGTTGCTGCGGGACTTCAACTGCACGCACGATCAGTTGGCGGACCGCATCGGTAGGTCCCGTCCGCAGGTCTCCAACACCCTGCGCCTGCTGAAGCTCTCGCCGGCCGTGCAGCGCCGGGTCGCCGCCGGGGTCCTCTCCGCCGGCCACGCTCGGGCGCTGCTGTCTGTCGATGACTCCGAGGAGCAGGACCGCTTGGCTCATCGCATCGTGGCCGAAGGGCTGTCGGTGCGGGCGGTCGAGGAGATCGTGACCCTGATGGGGTCGCGGCCGCAGAAGGCTCAGAAGCCCAAGGGCCCGCGTGCGGGTGCACGGGTCTCGCCGGCCCTGTCCGACCTTGCCACTCGGCTCTCGGACCGCTTCGAGACACGGGTGAAGGTCGACCTGGGGCAGAAGAAGGGCAAGATCACCGTCGAGTTCGCCTCGATGGAGGACCTCGAGCGGATCCTCGGCTCACTCGCACCGGGCGAGGGGCCGGTCCTGCAGAAGAGTCTGCTGGAGGGCGACTCCGAGGAGAGCGAGTCCTGAGACTCCTGTCGGAGTTTCGGCCGTGCTGCCGAGAGAGCGGGTCTGTCCGGTGTGTGCCGGAACATGGCCCGCTCTTTCCTTTTTGGCGGTATCGATGGAATCGCATCGTGGATACGATGCGATCGAGTACGGCGCGACCACCCGGCACCACCTCTGAGAGGGAGGCAGGGGCATGCGAACGATCAGCCGGACCGGACTGGTGAGCGCCGGTTTGGGACTGGGAGCTGTCGGTGGATTCATCTGCAGTCTCCTTAAAGAACGGAGCGCTCTGACAGCCGCCCGCGACGCGGCGGGCCGAGGAAGCGAGGATCAGCCTTCATGGGGCGCCGGCTCGTACCGCTCACGCTGGACAACCTTCAGGACCTTCCCCACCGCTGTCGCTCGTGTGTCTTCTGGGAGCTCGATCCGGTCAGCGGTGAAGCTGCGGTAAAGGCAGGCACCTCCGCGCTGGAGAAGGAAGCGTGGATCTCAGCGGTGCTACTGGACTGGGGATCCTGCGGTCGGGTCGTCTACGTCGATGACATCCCGGTGGGCTTCGTGCTCTACGCCCCTCCGGCCTATGTCCCCCGCTCGACGGCCTTCCCCACGAGTCCCGTCTCCCCCGACGCGGTCCAGCTCATGACCGCCTTCATCGTTCCGGGCTACCAGGGGCAAGGACTGGGCCGGGTCATGGTCCAGACGGTCGCCAAGGACTTGCTGCGGCGCGGGTTCAAGGCGATCGAGGCATTCGGTGACGCGCGTTGGAAGGAACCGGCGTGCGTGCTGCCTGCCGATCATCTCCTGGCGGTGGGCTTCAAGACGGTTCGGCAGCACCCCACCTACCCTCGGCTGAGGCTCGAACTGCGATCGACGCTCTCCTGGAAGGAAGACGTCGAGATGGCGCTGGACCGACTTCTCGGAGCCGTGCAGAAGGAACCAGCGCTGCGGCCACTGTAGAAGTGCCAGTCACAACGAATGGGCCAACCCTTCTGGGTTGGCCCATTCGTGTTTCACGTGAAACATGCACCGCCGATGCGGCGGCACCGCCGACTCACTCGGAGATGAAGTCCTCGAGGTCGCGAACGATCGCGGCCTTCGGCTTGGCGCCCACGATGGTCTTGGCGACCTCGCCGCCCTGGTAGACGTTCAGCGTCGGGATGGACATGACGCCGTACTTGGCGGCCGTACCCGGGTTCTCGTCGATGTTCAGCTTGACGACCTCGATCTTGTCGCCGTACTCGGCGGCGATCGCCTCGAGGGACGGCGCGATCTGGCGGCACGGACCGCACCAGGCGGCCCAGAAGTCCACGAGAACGGGCTTGTCGCTCTTGAGGACGTCCTGCTCGAAGGAGTCGTCGGTCACATTCTTCAGGGTGCCGGCCACGGCGGGCTCCTTAACTGTTGGTGCGTGGGGCGGGTAGGGGGTCAGACGGAGGTCTTCTCGGGCTCGGGCTGCTCCTCGTCCGCGAGGGCGGCGAGGTAGCGCTCGGCGTCGAGAGCGGCAGAGCAACCGGTCCCGGCGGCGGTGATCGCCTGCCGGTAGGTGTGGTCCACGACGTCGCCGGCAGCGAAGACGCCCGTCAGGTTGGTGCGGGTCGAGGGCGCCTCCACCTTGAGGTAGCCCTCCTCGTCCAGGTCGAGCTGACCCTTGAAGAGCTCGGTGCGGGGGTCGTGGCCGATGGCGATGAACAGGCCGGTCACCGGCAGGTCCGAAAGCTCTCCGGTCTTGAGGTTGCGCAGCTTCAGGCCCGAGAGCTTGGGGTCGCCCTGGATCTCGGCCACCTCGCTGTCCCACACGAACGAGATCTTCGGGTCGGCGAAGGCACGCTCCTGCATCGCCTTGGAGGCGCGCAGGGTGTCACGGCGGTGGACGATCGTGACGGACTTGGCGAAGCGCGAGAGGAAGGTGGCTTCCTCCATCGCCGTGTCACCGCCGCCGATCACGGCGATGTCCTGGTCCTTGAAGAAGAACCCGTCACAGGTGGCGCACCACGAGACGCCGCGGCCGGAGAGGGCGTCCTCGTTCGGCAGGCCGAGCTTGCGGTGCTGCGAGCCGGTGGCCACGATGACGGCCTTCGCGCGGTGGACCGTGCCGGCGGTGTCCGTGACGGTCTTGATCTCCCCGGTCAGGTCGACGTTGACGATGTCGTCGGGCACGAGCTCGGCACCGAAACGCTCGGCCTGCGAGCGCATGTTGTCCATGAGCTCAGGGCCCATGATGCCGTCCTGGAAACCCGGGAAGTTCTCGACCTCGGTGGTGTTCATGAGCGCACCACCGGCGGTGACGGCGCCCTCGAACACCAGTGGCTTCAGCGACGCGCGCGCGGTGTAGAGCGCCGCCGTGTAGCCGGCGGGCCCGGAGCCGATGATGATCACGTTACGGACGTCGCTCACGGCTTGTTTCCTCGTCTCTGGACTGCGTCGGTCGACCGGTGGGAGCTTCTCTCGGAACTCTCACCCCACCCAACGGATCCTAAGGGGCGTGCATTCCCGCTGTGCCCGAGCACACGGCAATGCCACACCGTGCCGGATGCCGCACAGGGTGAAGTCGAAGCGTTCACTCACGCCGACGGGTAGGTGCGCTCCAAGAGGACCTTGCCGGCGGCGGACCCCTGGTGATCCACACAGGTCGCGTCGACGACGTACGCGGTGACCCGCGTGCTGTCGGACGGGTGGGGAAGCAGTACGAGCATGGCCTTCTTCCCCTGATACCTGCCGTTCTCGACGGCGAGGGCGGCCTCGTCGCGGCCGATGCCCTCACGGACGCAGCCAGGTACCACGGCTTCCCGGAAGACCCTGGGCTGGTTGGCGCCGGGGGCGGTCGCGGCACCGAAGGGGGTGCGGGAGCCTTCGCTTCCGTCGCTCTTGTTCTCAGCCAGGAGGGCGGTGACCTGTTTCTGCAGCTTCCCCTCGACGATGGTGTCGCCCGGGGAGGGCTGGCCGCCGCTCGCGGTGTCCTTCGCCGGCTTACCGTCCCCGAGCGAGGACAGCAGGACGGAGCCCAGTCCCAGGGCGGCGACGGTGAAGACGGTGCCGAGAACGGCGATCCTGCGGCGTCCGTTCCGTGTGCGCGTCTTGCGGCCCGGCCCCGTGGTGGAGGAACGAGGGCGTCCCGCGGGCCGGTCGGCGGACGTCGACGTTTCACGTGAAACATGCGCGCCGCTGTCATCGGACTCGGCGTGAGGAGGCGTCGCCTGTTCCTCTGCGGTCTCCGGCGCGGAGGCGTTCAGCAGAGCCTCGGCTGCGAGTGCGGCGTCGATGCGGTTCGCGATCTCGTCGGGCATGCGGGGCGGGCCCGGCAGCGTGCCGAGCAGACCGCGGATCTCCTCCAGGGAGGCGTAGACATCGGCGCAGAGTTCGCAGTCGTCCAGATGCCGGCGCAGATCGGTGCTCCGGGACGGCGGAAGGAGGCCTTCGGCGAGGTCGGAGATCTCCGCGACGTCCGGGTGTCCGGCCATGTCAGTCGTCGGCGTCACGCTCGTCCACCTCCGCCCTTCACTGCAGCTGGGTCGCTCGGTCCTGTCTCCGGGGGTTCCGCTCGTCGCGGTCCCGCTGCGGGTGGGACGGCTGGCCGGGGTGTCCGGTTCCCTGCTCCCTCCGGCTTCTCGTCCTCACCGTGTCTGTCCGGCCGGAGATGGGTGAGCAGCGGCAGGAGTCTGGCTCTGCCCCGCGCGCACCGGCTCTTCACCGTGCCGGTCGGAACGTCGAGGATCCGGGCCGCTTCCGCGACCGGGTAGCCCTGCATGTCCACCAGGACCAGTGCGGCGCGCTGGTCGGCCGGCAGGGTGCCGAGGGCTTCGATGAGCTGCCGGTGGAGATCGTTGCGCTCGGCCGGCGCCGAGGCCGACTCGTGCGGCTCCAGCAGTTGTTCCAGGCGCTCGGTGTCGTCGACGGGCGAGGTCTTGCGGGAGGCGGCCTTGCGGGCGCGGTCCAGGCAGGCGTTCACCGTGATCCGGTGCAGCCAGGTCGTGACGGCCGACTGGCCCCGGAAGGTGTGGGCGGCCCGGTAGGCGGACACGAGGGCGTCCTGCACCGCGTCAGCGGCCTCCTCGCGGTCCCCCAGCGTCCGGAGGGCGACGGCCCAAAGCCGATCCCGATGCCGGCGCACGATCTCGCCGAAGGCGTCGGGGTCCCCCTGGACGTGGTGGGCGAGGAGGTCCTGATCACTCACTCCGTCGTACCCGGTGCCGTCTGCCATCGGCCCCCTTCCTCGAGGCAGATGCCGTCAGCTGCTCACCTTGATGTCGGCCAGCCGGCCACGCCACTTGCCGTCGTCCGCCTGCAGGGGCAGCTTGGTCAGCCACACCAGGAGGTACCGGCTCTTGAGGGACTTGCCGGGCTTCAGTTCCACCGTCGTCCCGGTGCCCTCGGCCACCTTGGAGTAGGCGTCGAAGGAGGCCGGCTGCGAGCTCGCGTCCGCGCCCGCACTGCGGAGTTCCACCGAGGTGGCCCCCACGAAGGAGAGCGTGACCTTCCCGACCTGCTGGGCCTTGCCGAGGTCCAGGACGATGCCGACGCCGGGCTTCAGACGGCCGAAGTCCGAACTCAGGTAGTAGTCCGTCTGCCAGTACGTGGCGGTGCTGCTGTCGTAGACCTTCCCTATGTCGGAAGGCTTCTCGGACTGGTCGCCGAAGGGGTCGAAGTCGCTGGCACCGCTGATGGCGATGGGCTTGCCGGGCGCGGGCTTCTTCTGTCCCTTGTCGTCCCCGTCGTTCGTCTGCGTCCGGCCCGGGTCGTCGTTCTTGTCGCCCTGGTCCATGAGCGCGTCCGCCAGCTGCCAGCTGCCGAGGCCCAGCGCGGCGATCAGGAGTGCGGAGACGGCCCACTTGAGGACCTTGCCCGTGCGGCTCTGCAGCGGGGGCGGGACCGGCACCGGCTGAGTGGCGCCGGGACGCGGCGTCTGACGGCCGTAGGAGCCCTGCTGGTACGTCGTCCGCGCGTACTCGGGAGGTGCGGTGAACGCCGGCTCCGGCGGTGGGATGCGCGGCATCTCACCGATCGCCTTCACCAGCTCCTCCGGAGTGGTGCACGGCGACTCGTGCCGGGAGGCGGTCGCACCGTCGTTGGCGAGCGCGCGCATGGCGAGCTCGGACAGGCCGCGGTGCACACCGGCCCGTACCTGGTCGGGAGCGATCAGGCCGATGTCCTTCGGCAGGCCCGACAGCCCGTAGGCGTCACTCTCGTAGGGCCAGCGCTGGGTGAGCGAGGCGTACAGCAGGGCGCCGACGGCCTCGGTGTCCGTGCGCTGCGGGGTGTCGGACGCCACGCCCCGCAGGGCGGCGTTCACGGCGAGGCCGCGGATGCGCCACTGGCCGGTGGAGGTGCGCAGGACGGCATTGGGGTTCAGCCGCAGATGCGCCAGGCCCTCGCGGTGGGCGGCGGCCATCGCGGCGGAGACCTGACTGACCATCTGGTAGGCGTCGTACGGCTCCAGGGGCCCGGCGGCGAGGAGCGTGGTCAGTTCGGTCGCGTCGGGGAGCCACTCGTGGACGACGTAGACGACGTCGTCCTCCTCCACGGCGTCCAGCACCTGGACGAAGCGGGGGTCGCCCAGGAGAGCCGAGGAGCGGGCGGCGGCCAGCACGGAGCGGGCGCGCGAGTGGTCCGCGGGGAGGATGTGCACGCCGACGGCACGGCGGAGCTTCTCGTCCACGGCGCGCCAACTGCTGAAACCGTCCAGACGGGTGACGCACTCCTCGAGGCGGTAGCGTCTGGCGAGCTTGTGGCCGCTGTGCAGTTCGGGCGGCGAGGTTTTTCCGGACGGCTCCGTCCGGGTGCTCTCCTGTACCTCGTCGCTGTCCGTGTCCCGCTCCCGGTTCTTGGCCACGCCGTCGGCCGTGGACTGGTCCGCCTCTGCGGTCAGCGACGACTCGTCGCTGTTGTCTGCCACGTCGACGGCAGCCGTACTCCGTTCCGCCACCGTCGTTCCTGCCTCCCCATCCATTGCGCGCCGGTCGGCGACCCTTGCGCGCCGTCCGACGCCGAAACCAATTGTGCCCACAGTCCGCCGCTATGCACGACACGCGGTGGCTGACGATGGTTGTGCGCGTACCCCCCTACTCAGCGTCCCAGCCGTCCGCGGACCATGCCGACCAGCGAGTTGAGTTCCTCGATGCGCATGCGGCGGGCAGCGACGAAGAAGACCGCGAGCAGTACCGCACCGCCCGCCAGCACCGCGGCGAGCGAGCCCATGACGCCCTGGCCGAGCGTGTGTCCGATGCCGTAGCAGGCCGCGCCGCTGAGCAGGGCGGCCGGGATCGACGCGATGCACAGCCGGGCGTAGGTCCGCAGGACACGTGCCCCGTCGAGGTCACCGCCCAGCCGCTTGCGCAGCCGGCGCCAGGCGACCCCCACACCGATGGCGTACGCCAGTCCGTAGGAGGCGGCCATGCCGACCACGGCCCAGCGCGACGGGATGACGAAGTAGCAGAGCGCCGAGGCGCCGGCGTTCACCGCGGCCACGATGACCGTGTTGTAGAAGGGAGTTCGGGTGTCCTCGTAGGCGTAGAAGGCGCGCAGGACGACGTACTGGACGGAGTACGGGATCAGTCCGAGACCGAACGCCATCAGCATGTAGCCCATGTTGGTGGCCTCGCTGGTGCCGGAGGAGCCGAACATCAGCGTGCACATGGGGATGCCGAGCGCGAGGAAACCGAACGCGATCGGCACGATCGCGACGGCCGTGTTGCGCAGGCCCTGGGAGATGTCGTCCCGGACGGCGCCGCCGTCGCCCTCGACCGCCGAGCGCGACAGGCGGGGCAGCAGGGCGGCCATCAGGGAGACCGTGATGATGGCCTGCGGCAGGCCCCAGATGAGCTGGGCGTTGGCGTAGGCGGCGAAGCCGGTGCCGTCGACGGGCGATGCCTTGCCCGCCGCGGTGGAGAGCTGGATGACGATCATGGCGCCCGCCTGGTTGGCGAGGACGAACAGGACCGTCCACTTGGCGAGCGTGACGGCCTTGCCGAGCCCTTGGCCCTTCCAGTCGAAGCGCAGCCGCAGCCGGAAGCCGGTCTCCCGCAGGTAGGGGATCATCGCGAGCGCCTGGACCACGAGACCGAGCAGGACGCCGATGCCGAGGAGGCGCTGTCCTTCCGGCGGGATGGTCGAGGTCTCCATGCCGGACTCGGCCGCGGTGCCATAGACGTAGATGAACATGCCCAGCGTCACGATGATGACGATGTTGTTCAGGACCGGCGTCCACATCATCGCGCCGAACTTGCCGCGGGCGTTGAGGATCTGGCCCATGACCACGTGGATCCCCATGAAGAAGATCGTGGGCAGGAAGTACTGGGCGAAGGTGACGGCGACCTCGTTGGCCGCCGGGTCGCTGGCGACCGGGTCGGACAGCATGCGGACCAGGAGCGGCGCGCCGACGACGGAGAGCGCGGTGAGCGCGCCGAGGGTCACGATGACCAGGGTGAGCAGGCGGTTGGCGTACGCCTCGCCGCCGTCGTCGTCCTCCTTCATGGCACGCACCAGCTGCGGCACGAAGACGGAGTTGAGGCCACCGCCGACCGTGAGGATGTAGATCATCGTGGGCAGCTGGTAGGCGACCTGGAAAGTGTCACCGAGGAGGCCGACGCCCAGGGCCGACACGATCAGCGCGGAGCGGATGAAGCCGGTGAGGCGGGAGACCATCGTGCCGGCGGCCATCACGGCGCTGGACTTCATCAGGCCCGCGGCACGGCCGCCCTTCTTCGGGGCGGGTGACTCGGCAGGTTCCGGTTCGGCCGCCTCGTCGACCAGAGGCCCCGCACCGGGCTGCTCGGGCGCCGCGAACTGGCCCTGCCCCAGGGGCGCGGCGGACGGGCCGGGGACCGACGCCGCCTCGTACGAGGGGTGACCGCTGCTCTGCTGCTGGTCCCGGAAGAGGTGCGCGAAGGCGTCCGGCTCCTGGCGTGGCTCGCCGGCCTGCGAGACGAGGTCGTCCACTCCCACGAACTGGGTGGTCCGGGGGTCGTCGCCGTACGGCAGGTGCCGCGTCGGGCCGTCCGGCTCCGGCGCGGGCGTCCGGGCCCACACCTGCGGGTCGGGCGCGTACGGGGACTGCGGCGGCTGTGCGTACATCTGCTGCGGCGGCGGGTACGTGCCCGCAGAGGGCGGCGGGTAGGCGGCGCTGTCGTAGTGCGCCTCGCCGACCGGGTGCTGGGCGGAGAGGTCCTGTGCCGGGTACGGGTCCTGGGCGTAGGTGTCCTGGAGGTACATGTCCGCGGGCGGCTGCGGCGGCACCTGGCCGTGCTCGGGCGGCGTGCCCTCCGGCCCGCCCGACTCGGGGTGGCCCGAGCTGCCCACGGCACGGCCGCGATCACCGTCGTACGGCGCGTTCATGGTTACCCCACCTCATCGTCCCGGGCCCACCGGCCACGACATCTCAACGGTCCACTCTCTCACCCGTGCCGGACGGGTCGGCGCTTTCCGCTGCGGTGTCCGGAGCCGGGTCACTCGGCTGCTCGGGGGCGTCTGCCCGTGAGCCGGCTTCGGATTCTCCCTTGAGACGTTCACCGGCGGCCTGCGGGTTCTGCGCGGCGTCGGCCGGGCTGTCGGCGGCGTCCGCCGGCTCGGCCGAGGCGTCCTCGGCCGCCTCACGTGCGGCCGCGCGCTTGCGCTGGGTGTACATACGGAAACCTGCGAGGACCAGCAGCAGGACGCCGCCGCCGATGACCAGCATCACCGTGGGGGTGATCTCGGTGACCTTCACGTCGAAGGTGACGGGGTCGCCGTAGGGCCGGCCGTCCTCCGTGTAGAGCTGGGCGACCACTTCCGCCCGGCCGTTGGCGTTGGCGGACGTGGTGAACTTCACCGACTGGCTGTGGCCGCCGTTGACGGCGACGGGCTGCTCCTCGTAGGCGGCGTCGCCGATCTTGAGGCGGGTCGGGTTCGTCGACGTGAGCCGCAGCTGCAGGTGCTCGACGCCCTGCACGAGGTTGTTCTGGACGGTCACCGGGATGGTGGCGCTGCGGCCGGAGAGCTTCATCTCGGACTTCCGGATCAGCTTGACCCCGTTGATGAGTCCGTCGAGGTAGGACTCCATGCCGTCGCGGTAGCCGAGCGCCGCGACGCCCCGGTTCCGCCAGGACGTGGACATCTCGCGGTTCATGGCCCGCCCGAAGGGGGTCACCACGCGGGACTGGAGGGTGAGGATCACCTTGAACTTGTCGAGGTTGCCCTTCGTCCTGGCGATCTGCTCGAAAGCGGCCCGTGGCAGCTCCTGCTTGCGCAGCGAGGAGGGGTAGGCCGAGGCCGGCGGGACCCTCGTGTTGGCCGCCGGGTCGGGCTTGGCCTTCGTGGCGTCCGCGAGGTCCTGGGACTCCGACCAGTTGCCGCTCTGGAGGGCCGAGACGGCCTCGGCCATGGCCTGCGCCTGGTTCACGGAGGGCATGCGCTGCGGGGCGACGACGACGCTGCGCTGCTTGCCGGTCTGCAGCTCGAGGGCCAGGCTCTGGGCCAGGAACCGCTGGACGGCGAGCGTCGAGGCGGAGGCCTTCGTCAGGTCGCCCCGGAACACCGTGGACATCCGGGCGTCCGCGACGACCGCCGTGGTGCCGCCGCCGATGGGCCGGGCCGCGGAGGGCGTGTAGGGCAGGTTGTCCTGGAGGCTGTCGCTGCGGGCGATGACCTTGTCGGCGCCCGCGGAGGTCGCGACCTTCACGATCGACGGGTCGACCGCTCCCTCGACGGGCCAGGCGAAGTCCGTGGACGGTTTCACGTGGAGGATCGTGTCCACCGTGTCCTCGGCGACGTCCGCGGCCTCCTTGAGGTGGCTCAGGGAACCGGTGACGCTCGTGCCGTTGTGGGCGAGGGAGGCCAGGTCGGGGTCGCCGAACGGCAGCGCGACGACCTCCTTGCCCGCGACCGCCTGCTGCAGCTCGGCGAGCCAGCGCTTGGCGAGCTCCTGGTTCGTTCCGTCGGTGGTGCTGCCGTCCGCACCGCGGATCTCGTAGCTCCGCGTCATCGCGTCGACGGAGGCCAGCAGGTCCGGATCGACCACCCAGGTGACGTCGAGGCCCTTGCCCAGCGACACCATCTGGTCGAGTCGGCCGCCCGGGGCGAGCTCCTCGGCGAGTGCGTTGTCGCGGAACACCGGGGTCTGCTGCTCGTTCGAGCCCGTTTCGGCCGCCATGTGGGCTTCCGAGATGAGCGGCCACAGGACCGTCGTCTTCGTCTTGGTGTCGGCGTCCTCCGGCTGCCAGGGCAGGAAGGTGCGCTGGATGCCGAGGATCTGGTCCCAGGGCTGAGCGGAGGTCTCACCGGAGAGGGCGACCCCCAGCTGGTAGACGCCGTCCTTGCCGAGGTCCAGTTCGTCGACCGGCACGGAGATCGTGAAGGGCTCCGCCACACCTGGGGTGAGTTCGGGGAACTTCTCGGTGTACTTGCCGCCGACCTCCTCGCCGAGGAGTCCCTGCACGTCGCGGCTCTTGTCGGCGAGTGTGTCGATGGACGAGCGGGTGTCCATCGGGGGCCCCACACGCAGGTCGACATGGGCGTCGGTGACGGGCTGCTTGCCGTTGTTGGTCACCGTCCCCGACACGGTCACCGTGTCCCCCTCCGTGGGGGCACTGGGGGTGAGCGAGTCGACCGCGACGGACACCGAGCCCGTCCCGGAGACGGCCTGCGGGGACTCCTGGCCAGCGGCGTCCGCGGGGGCCGCAGCCGGAAGCTGAAGCAGCCCGGCCAGCAGGGGCGCCCCGGCGAGCATCGCCCCGGTGCGCCGCAGCCACCGGCGGGCAGGTGAGGCACTGGTCCCCTGGAAGTCTGCCGCGTCGGCCACGCGCTCGCCCGTCCCTCGTCGTCGTCAGTGGTCGTCGGAATGTGCGTCCACGCATGGTAACGATGTGCGCTGAGGGGAAGTGCCGCGGTCCGCTCCACAAGATCGCGGACAGATGAGCGGTATGTCCGGTATGCGGCTCTATGGAGGGGAGTGCTTCCTCACCTCTTCAGGGCACGCATTGTGCCTCTGTGCAGGGAGGTGTCCGCGGCCGATATGCGGGAGCTGAGGTGGGCCCGGGCCACGTACCCTCTTTTGTTGTGCCGAACGCCAACGAAGAAACGTCCAGTGCCCTGAGCCAGGTGCAGCAACGCGCGGTGAGTGAACTGCTACGCGTCGCTCCTGTCGCCGACGACCTCGCCCGCCGCTTCCAGGAGGCCGGGTTCTCGCTCGCCCTGGTCGGCGGCTCGGTACGGGACGCCCTGCTGGGCCGGCTCGGCAACGACCTGGACTTCACCACCGATGCCCGCCCCCAGGACGTCCTCAGGATCGTGCGCCCCTGGGCGGACGCCGTCTGGGAGGTCGGGATCGCCTTCGGCACGGTCGGGGCGCACAAGGACGGCTACCAGATCGAGGTCACGACCTACCGGTCGGAGGCCTACGACCGCACCTCACGCAAGCCCGAGGTGTCGTACGGAGACTCCATCGAGGAAGATCTCGTCCGTCGGGACTTCACCGTGAACGCGATGGCCGTCGCGCTCCCGGAGAAGGAGTTCATCGACCCGCACGGCGGGCTCGAGGACCTGGCGTCCCGGATGCTGCGGACTCCCGGTACCCCGGAGCAGTCCTTCTCGGATGATCCGCTGCGGATGATGCGGGCCGCGCGCTTCGCGGCGCAGCTCGACTTCGAGGTCGCCCCCGAGGTCGTCATGGCGATGAAGGACATGTCCGGGCGCCTGGAGATCGTCTCGGCCGAGCGGGTGCGGGACGAGCTGAACAAGCTGGTTCTGTCCGCGCACCCCCGCAAGGGCCTGACGCTGCTCGTCGACACCGGCCTCGCCGACCACGTACTGCCCGAGCTGCCCGCCCTGCGCCTGGAGCGTGACGAGCACCACCGGCACAAGGACGTCTACGACCACACGCTGATCGTCCTGGAGCAGGCGATGGCACTGGAGGACGACGGTCCCGACCTGACGCTCCGGCTGGCCGCTCTGCTCCACGACATCGGCAAGCCCCGCACCCGTCGCTTCGAGAAGGACGGCCGGGTCTCGTTCCACCACCACGAGGTGGTCGGAGCCAAGATGACCAAGAAGCGCATGACCGCGCTGAAGTACTCCAACGACCTGGTGAAGGACGTCTCCCGTCTGGTCGAACTCCACCTGCGCTTCCACGGGTACGGCACCGGTGAGTGGACGGACTCGGCGGTGCGTCGCTACGTGCGTGACGCCGGCCCGCTCCTCGACCGTCTCCACAAGCTGACCCGCTCGGACTGCACCACGCGCAACAAGCGCAAGGCCGCAGCCCTCTCCCGTGCGTACGACGGCCTGGAGGAGCGGATCTCCCGGCTGCAGGAGCAGGAGGAGCTGGACTCCATCCGCCCGGACCTGGACGGCAACCAGATCATGGAGATCCTCGGCGTCGGTCCCGGCCCGGTCGTCGGTCGCGCGTACCAGCACATGCTGGAGCTGCGTCTGGAGAACGGGCCGATGGAGCACGACGTGGCGGTGTCCGCACTCAAGGAGTGGTGGGCCGCGCAGGAGAGCTGAGGCTGTGGAACGGGGGCATGTTTCACGTGAAACATGACCCTGCGGCACTCACCTCACTGAGGCAGACGGAAGGGGCGGTGTTTCACGTGAAACACCGCCCCTTCTGCGTCCGCCCTACTTCTTGTAGTCCTTCAGGCAGAGCAGGAAGTCCTTGCCGTCACCGCTCTCGGTGTACACGTACTGGAAGTCCTTGGCCTCGGCCTCGCACTTGCTGGAGGCCAGGGTGCTCGTGAGGTACTTGCCCTCGACCTTGGCGAGCACCACGAACTGGGCCTTCGTGTCGCTGCACTCGACGACCTCGAGGTCGGGGTTGTCGTCGTTGGTGCTGCCGCGGTGCATGCAGTCACCGACCGCCGCCGTGTTGGCGTCGTCCCGGCTGGCTATGTAGCCGACGATGGCCACGCTCGCCACAGCGACGACGATCACGATGTTCTTGATGGTCTTGAAGCTGAGCTTGCGGCCGGACGGCTGCGGCGGGACCGGAGCGTAGGGAGCCGCGCCCTGGGGTGGGAA
The DNA here is from genome assembly GCF_040611555.1 of Streptomyces sp. NPDC006624. NCBI lineage: Bacteria > Bacillati > Actinomycetota > Actinomycetes > Kitasatosporales > Streptomycetaceae > Streptomyces > Streptomyces sp. NPDC006624. Next base: position 134,363 of record NZ_JBEXOM010000007.1, read on the forward strand.
GCCGGGCTGCCCGGGCTGCTGCGGGTAGCCGCCCTGGGGCGGGAACGGGGCCTGGGGCTGACCCGCGGGCTGTCCCTGTGCGAACGGGTTGCCCTGGGGCGGCGGAGTAGTCACTTGGGGGTCCCCCTAAAGCATGGTGAGTGACGCGAACATGTCGCGAGATAAGACGCACGTAAGTTATCGGTCCCCACTGACAACCCAGTAGTCAGGAAGGGCTCTGTGGCATTGATGTGACACTTACTGGCGGCCAAACCGGGCCATAGCAGCAGCTACTGTCGCGTAGATAACGGCGACTGTGACCACCAGCGTCACGGACCGGCCGTCCGGCGGCAGCATCAGGGCGGCCACGGCGGCGGCACCGACGAAGGCGACGTTGAAGAGGACGTCGTAGACCGAGAAAATCCGGCCACGGAAGCCGTCGTCGACGACCGACTGGACGATGGTGTCCGTCGCGATCTTGGCGCCCTGGGTGGTCATGCCCAGAACGAATGCCGCGATCAGTACGGGGACGGAGGCGAACGGCAACCCGAGCGCGGGTTCCAGCACGGCCGCGACTCCCGCGCACACGACGATCCAGCGTCCCGGCCCGAGTCGTCCCGCGGCCCAGGGCGTCACCACCGCCGCCGCGAAGAAGCCGGCGCCCGAGACGCCCAACGCCAGCCCCAGCAGGGCGAGTCCGTCGTCGGGGGTCGAGGTGAGCGCGTACCGGCAGAGCATCAGCAGCATGACCAGCAGGGCGCCGTAGCAGAACCGCATCAGCGACATCGCCACGAGCGCCCAGGCGGCCTCCCGGCGTGCCGGCTCGGCCAGGTGCCGTACGCCCGCCACCAGATCGCGCACGGTGCTGCTGAGGGCCGTACCGATCCGCACATGCGTCACGGTCCGGTCGGGGCCCAGCAGTTCGCGCGCCATGCTCAGCGAGGCCAGGGCCGCGCACAGGTACAGCCCGGCCGCCACGAGCACCACGGCGGCGTCGGAGTCGGCCACCACCAGGCGGACGACGAAGGCGATCCCGCCGCCCGCGGTCGCCGCCAGCGTCCCGGCGGTCGGGGAGACGGAGTTGGCGATGACCAGACGCTCGGCGTCGACCACGCGCGGCAGAGCGGCGGACAGACCGGACAGGACGAACCGGTTGACGGCGGTGACGCACAGGGCGGAGACGTAGAAGAGCCAGTCCGGAGCGGGGCTGAGTATCAGCAGGGCCGTCGCGGAGGCGAGCACGGCACGCAACAGGCTGCCGTGAAACAGGACCTGACGGCGTCGCCAGCGGTCCAGCAGCACACCGGCGAACGGGCCGACGAGGGAGTACGGGAGCAGCAGGACCGCCATCGCCGAGGCGACGGCGGCCGCGGAGGTCTGCTTCTCCGGCGAGAAGACGACGTAGGTGGCGAGCGCGACCTGGTAGACCCCGTCGGCGCCCTGGGAGAGCAGCCGCACGGCGAGCAGGCGCCGGAAGCCCTGGAAGAGCAGCAGCACGCGCAGGTCACGGACGACGGGCATGGGGCCCAGCCTCACATACGGGGAGGGTCCCCGGGCCATACGACCCGGGGACCCTCACAGCCCTGGCAGGAGCGACCGATGGCGGAGCGTCAGCGCTCGACCTCACCCGCGATGAACTTCTCCACGTTCTCGCGGGCCTCGTCGTCGAAGTACTGCACGGGCGGGGACTTCATGAAGTAGCTCGAAGCCGACAGGATCGGGCCGCCGATGCCGCGGTCCTTGGCGATCTTCGCGGCGCGCAGCGCGTCGATGATGACGCCGGCGGAGTTCGGGGAGTCCCAGACCTCCAGCTTGTACTCCAGGTTCAGCGGGACGTCACCGAACGCGCGGCCCTCCAGGCGGACGTAGGCCCACTTGCGGTCGTCCAGCCAGGCGACGTAGTCGGACGGGCCGATGTGGACGTTGCCCTCGCCCAGCTCGCGGTCGCGGATCTGGGAGGTGACGGCCTGCGTCTTGGAGATCTTCTTCGACTCGAGGCGGTCGCGCTCGAGCATGTTCTTGAAGTCCATGTTGCCGCCGACGTTCAGCTGCATCGTGCGGTCCAGGACGACGCCCCGGTCCTCGAACAGCTTCGCCATGACGCGGTGCGTGATGGTGGCGCCGACCTGCGACTTGATGTCGTCGCCGACGATCGGGACGCCCGCCTCGGTGAACTTGTCCGCCCACTCCTTGGTGCCGGCGATGAAGACCGGGAGAGCGTTGACGAAGGCGACCTTGGCGTCGATGGCGCACTGGGCGTAGAACTTCGCCGCGTCCTCGGAGCCGACGGGCAGGTAGCAGACGAGGACGTCGACCTGCTGGTCCTTGAGGACCTGGACGACGTCGACCGGCTCCTCGGCGGACTCCTCGATGGTCTCGCGGTAGTACCGGCCGAGGCCGTCGAGGGTGTGGCCGCGCTGGACCGTCACACCGGTGTGGGGTACGTCGCAGATCTTGATGGTGTTGTTCTCCGAGGCGCCGATGGCGTCCGCGAGGTCGAGACCGACCTTCTTGGCGTCCACGTCGAACGCGGCGACGAACTCGACGTCGCTGACGTGGTACTCGCCGAACTGGACGTGCATCAGGCCCGGCACCCTGGACGCCGGGTCGGCGTCCTTGTAGTACTCGACTCCCTGCACCAGCGATGCGGCGCAGTTGCCCACACCGACGATGGCTACGCGAACCGAACCCATTCCGGTTGCTCCCTGTGTGTACGAGTGAGGCCCTCGGAAGGGCTCTCACGTGGCGGTGTCGCCGGGCGTATCCGGCCGGGGGTCGTCCCCCGGCCGGGGCAGGCCGCCCGACGCTCCAGATGTGGTGTCACGCGATGCGGGCTCTCCGGAGGCGGAACCCTTGAGGTCCCGCCCCGCCCGCTCGCTCTCGATGAGCTCGTTCAGCCAGCGCACCTCGCGCTCCACGGACTCCATCCCGTGGCGCTGCAGCTCAAGCGTGTAGTCGTCGAGGCGCTCCCGGGTCCGGGCCAGGGACGCGCTCATCTTCTCCAGGCGCTCCTCCAGCCGGCTGCGGCGACCTTCCAGCACGCGCATGCGGACGTCGCGTGAGGTTTGCCCGAAGAACGCGAAACGGGCGGCGAAGGTCTCGTCCTCGTACGCGTCGGGCCCGGTCTGTGAGAGGAGCTGCTCGAAGTGCTCCTTACCCTCCGCCGTCAGCCGGTAGACGATCTTGGCGCGGCGGCCGGTGAGGGGCACGGCCTCGGATTCGGCCCCCGGTTCCTCGATCAACCAGCCGTTGGCGACCAGCGTCTTGAGGCAGGGGTACAGCGTCCCGTAGCTGAAGGCACGGAACACACCCAGTGACGTGTTGAGCCGTTTACGCAGCTCATAGCCGTGCATAGGAGATTCGCGGAGCAGGCCGAGTACGGCGAACTCGAGGATCCCGGAACGCCGGCTCATCGTCGCCTCCTCTCTGCCGCGGTGCGCGGGTCTCCGTCCGATGTGTCGGACCGATGTGTCGAGCTGATGTATCGACTCGATACATCACGACGATAGAACGGCCTTCCGGATGCGACAAGAGGGGGTGTGGTGAACGGGATCACATCACCGATTCGTCGGACGCGAGTTGCCTGATTTGAGGTGAACTTCGGTCCTCGGCAGGTTTTGGCGGTGCGTAGTCTGTGCGCCATGCACATCACCGGGAACCGAGTGACGCCTGAGAGCGTCGTCTTCTTCGGTGTAGTACGGGTGCATGCGGGCCCGATGAGTGCGGGGCCGACCGCATCCGTACTTCGGGGGGACCGGAAACCAGCCGCCGTTTCCAGGCGCGCAAGGGTGCGCCTGCCCGAGGAGTAGTCGTTCGATGAGCGAGCACCGTCGCAAACCGCCGCAGCCGCAGGGAGGCGGACGTGCCGCGGCCCGACGCGGCCAGTCCGGCTCGTCCTCCGGCCGCCGCGCGGCACCGCGAGGCGCCACCGGGTCTCCGTCCGACTCCTATGGGTCGGACTCGTACGGCTCGGGGGGTGAAGAGCGTGTTTACGGCAGCCGTGCCGAGGCCCGGCGCGCGGCACAGAGGAGCGCGGGAGGCGGTCGGCGCAGAGCTGCCGAACCGCCCCGGGGCGGGCGGCGCGCCGCCCCCGGAGGGCCGCACGGGCCCGGACGGGGCCGAGGGCGCGCGGCAGCCGTCCCCGACAAGAAGCGTCTGATCGACTATCCGCGGGCCGGCAAGTACGGCTGGCAGCGCTGGCTGCCGTCCTGGAAGCTCGTCTCCGGCCTGTGCATCGGTTTCTTCGGCAGCCTGGTGGCCGTGGCGGGCATCGGCTACGCCATGGTGGGCGTCCCGAACGAGGAGAACGCCGCCGCCCTGTCGCAGAACAACGTCTACTACTGGTCCAACGGCCAGCAGATGGTGGCGACCGGTAGTGGTCAGAACCGGCAGAACGTCACGATCGACCGGATCCCCAAGGCCATGCAGCAGGCAGTGATCTCGGCCGAGAACAAGAGCTTCTACCAGGACTCGGGCGTCGACCCCATGGGCATCGCCCGGGCCCTGGCGAACATGGCGCGCGGCGGCGACACCCAGGGCGGTTCGACGATCACCCAGCAGTTCGTCAAGAACACCTACCTGAGCCAGGAACAGACCGTCAGCCGTAAGTTCAAGGAGATGTTCATCTCGATCAAGGTGGGCACGAAGCTCTCCAAGGAAGAGATTCTCCAGGGCTACCTGAACACCTCGTACTACGGCCGTGGCGCCTACGGCATCCAGGCCGCCGCTCAGACGTACTACGGCAAGGACGCGTACAAGCTCGAGCCGAGTGAATGCGCCTTCCTCGCCGCCCTGCTCAAGGGACCGACGTACTACGACCCGGCGGGCAACGCGAGCCTTGATCCCGCAGCGTCGGAGAAGGCCAACACCAAGCGCTCCAAGGAGCGCTGGGCCTGGATCCTCGAGCAGATGCACAACGACAACAAGCTCACGGACGCCGAGTACCAGAAGGCGATCAGGGAGTACCCCATGCCCCAGGGCCGGAAGGCCACCAAGGGCATGAGCGGCCAGATCAGCTACTTGGTGGACACCGCCAAGAAGTACGTCCTGAACCACTCCGACATCACCGAGGCCCAGTTCGACCAGGGCGGCTACCAGATCAAGACGACCTTCGAGAAGAGCAAGGTCGAGGCGCTGGCCAAGGCCGTCAAGAAGATCGAGAAGGAGAAGCTCGATCCGAAGAACCGTGAGCTGGACAAGCACGTCCAGTTCGGCGCGGCCTCGGTGAAGCCGAAGGACGGCGCGATCGTCGCGCTGTACGGTGGCTCGGGCTACGAGAACGGCCACTTCAACAACAACGCCGACACCTCGGGTGTCCCCGTCGGTTCGACGTGGAAGCCGTTCGTGCTCGCCGCCGCCATGGAGCACGGCACGTACCGCAGTGACGGAGTGGGCGTCTCGCCGCTGAGCAAGTACAACGGCGACGACGACCTGAAGATCCGGAAGCCGGACGGCACCTACTACCTGCGCAAGGACAACTCGGTCTTCCGGCAGCAGAACGAGAGCGACCGCCCGTGGGGCTACATCACCCTGCGCAAGGCGATGGAGCAGTCCGTCAACACGCCGTTCGTGCAGCTCGGCGTGGATGTGGGCATGGCACGGGTGCGGGAGGTCGCCAAGCGGTCCGGCATCCTGGACCAGAGCATGGTGCAGGAGCTCAATCCGTCCTTCGCGCTCGGTACGTCGACCCCCAGCGCGATCCGCATGGCAGACGCCTACGCGACGTTCGCCGCCTCTGGCAAGCAGGCCGCTCCGTACTCGGTGACCAGTGTCAAGTTCAACGGCCAGGAGATCGAAGGCTTCGACAAGCCGCGGATCACGCAGGCGATGCCGGAGAACGTGGCGAACAACGTCACGGACGTCCTGGAGAACGTCATCCAGAACGGTACGGGTAAGAACGCGCTGGCCCTGGGCCGTACGGCGGCCGGTAAGACCGGTACGACGGACGAGAACAAGTCCGCCTGGTTCGTGGGCTACACCCAGCAGCTGTCGACCTCGGTGGCCATGTTCCGTGAGGACCCCAAGAGCGCCAAGCTGCTCTCCATGAACGGCACGGCGGGTGAGGAGTCCATCCACGGTGGTGACGTCCCCACGCTCGTGTGGACCGAGTTCATGAAGATCGCGCTCAAGGACAAGCCCGACCTCGGCTTCCCGGATGCCGAGCCGATCGGTGACGTCCAGGACGACGTGGGTGCCCCGTCACCGACCCCGACGCCCAGCGTCGAGCCCAGCGAGACCGTGACCGAGACGCCGAGCGCCACGCCGAGCGAGACCCCGACGAGTCCGTCGCCCTCGCCGAGCGACACGTGTGGCTTCTTCGGGTGTGAGGCCGACGGTGGCGCGCAGAACGGCGGCACGGGCAATGGCGGCACCGACGGAGGAGCGAGCACGGAGCCGTCACCGACCGACACGAACCTCGACGGCGGCAACACCAGAGGTAACGGCAATGGAGGCATCTTCGGCGGTCCCGCCGGATAGCTGACCGATCGCCCGGCTTGGGTGTTTCACGTGAAACATCATGGTGTTTCACGTGAAACGAGGGCCGCCGCACCCACTCGGGTGCGGCGGCCCTCGGCGTATTGCCAGACTCGTACGGCAGGATGTGCGGCATGCCCAGTGCAGAATCGACGCGAGCAGGCGTCCACGAGCCGGAGCCGGTGCGGCCGACCCAGGAGGACGAGGTCGCCGCGGCCGGCAGCGAGCTGATCGGCGGCCCGCTCGGGCGGCGTGCTGTGACCGGGACGTCCTGGTGGACTCCGGTGAGGGTGGTCGCGCTGGTGGCGATCGGCATGTTCGCCCTCGGGCTGGTCCAGAAGGCACCCTGCTACAACGGTGCCTGGTTCTTCGGCGCCAGCTCCCAGTACACGCACGCCTGCTACTCGGACATCCCGCACCTCTACCAGGGGCGCGGCTTCGCCGACGGGCTCGTGCCGTACTTCGACAAGCTCCCGGGCGACATGCAGTACCTGGAGTATCCGGTGCTGACCGGTGTCTTCATGGAGGTCGCCTCCTGGCTCACGCCCGGCAGCGGCACCATCCAGGACCAGGAGCAGTGGTACTGGATGGTCAACGCCGGGATGCTCATGGTGTGCGCTGCCGTCATCGCCGTCTGCGTGACCCGCACCCACGCGCGGCGCCCCTGGGACGGTCTCCTGGTCGCTTTGGCGCCCGCCTTCGCGCTGACGGCCACCATCAACTGGGACCTGCTGGCGGTGGCTCTGACGGCCGCGGCGATGCTGATGTGGTCGCGGGGCCGCTCCCTCGCCTTCGGCGTCCTCCTGGGGCTCGCCACGGCCGCCAAGCTGTATCCGTTCCTGCTCCTCGGGCCGCTGCTGGTGCTGTGCTGGCGCGCGGGCAAGTGGCGGGAGTTCGGGACCGCCCTGGCCGGCGCCATCGTCGCCTGGGTCGTGGTGAACGGGCCGGTGATGCTCTTCGCGTTCGAGGGCTGGTCGAAGTTCTACACGTTCAGCCAGGAGCGGGGTGTCGACTTCGGCTCGTTCTGGCTGATCATGGCCCAGAACTCGGACGACCCGCTCAGCACCGAGACGGTGAACACCCTGGCCACGCTGCTGATGCTGGCGAGCTGCGCGGCTGTCGCGGCGCTCGCGCTGACTGCACCGCGCCGTCCGCGGTTCGCCCAGCTCGCCTTCCTGATCGTCGCGGCGTTCATCCTCACCAACAAGGTCTATTCGCCGCAGTACGTGCTGTGGCTGGTGCCGCTGGCCGCCCTGGCCCGGCCCAAGTGGCGGGACTATCTGATTTGGCAGGCCTGCGAGGTGGCGTACTTCCTGGGCATCTGGCTGTACCTCGCGTACACGACCAGCGGCGACGCCCACAAGGGGCTGCCCACTGACGGTTATCACTGGGCCATCGCCCTGCATCTGCTGGGGACGTTGTACCTGTGCGTGATGATCGTGCGGGACATCTTCCTGCCGGAACGGGACCCGGTGCGGCGCTCGGGCGACGACGACCCCTCGGGCGGGGTCCTCGACGGTGCGCAGGACGTCTTCGTCTTCGGTCCCGCGGCCCGGCCCCGGCGGCATGAGACCGCCCGGTTCGAAGGGCCGCCGGTCGACTGGGGCAGGCAGGGCGCCACGGGCGGTTCGCTCTGAGCGAACGGCATCCAGAGGTTGGATACACCGACGGGATGCGGCAGGCGCGAAGGCCGTACACGGACACCGTGTACGGCCTTCCTGCTGAGCGAGGCTCGGTGGTCAGCGGTCCACGAGCCGGTCGAACTGCGTGGTGGTGTGCCGCAGATGGGCCACCAGTTCCTCGCCGACCTTCGGCTCCGGCGCGTCCGCGGGCACGAAGAGAATCGACACCTGCATGTGCGGCGGCTCGGCGAACCAGCGCTGCTTGCCGCCCCAGACGAAGGGAGAGAGGTTCCGGTTGACCGTGGCGAGGCCGGCGCGGGCGACGCCCTTGGCGCGCGGCATGACGCCGTGCAGCGCCTTGGGGGCCTCCAGGCCCACCCCGTGCGACGTACCGCCCGCCACGACCACCAGGAAGCCGTCGGAGGCCGCCTTCTGCTGGCGGTAGCCGAAGCGGTCGCCCTTGGCCACGCGCGTGACGTCCAGCACCGCGCCGCGGTACTCGGTGGCGTCGTGGTCCCCCAGCCACAGCCGTGTGCCGATGCGGGCCCGGAACCGGGTCTGCGGGAACTGCTGCTGGAGCCGGGCCAGTTCGTCGGCCTTCAGGTGGCTGACGAACATGGTGTGCAGGGGCAGCCGGGCCGCGCGCAGCCGGTCCATCCAGCCGATGACCTCCTCGACCGCGTCCGAGCCGTCGGTGCGGTCCAGGGGCAGGTGGATGGCGAAGCCCTCCAGGCGGACGTTCTCGATGGCCGCGTGCAGCTGGGGCAGGTCCTGCTCACTGATGCCGTGCCGCTTCATCGAGGACATCACCTCGATGACCACGCGGGCACCGACGAGCCCGTACACACCGTCTATCGACGAGACCGAGCGGATGACCCGGTCCGGCAGCGGCACCGGTTCCTCGCCGCGGCGGTACGGCGTCAGCACCAGCAGGTCACCGCCGAACCAGTCCTTGATCCGGGCGGCCTCGTACGTCGTGCCGACGGCGAGGACGTCCGAGCCCAGCCGCGTGGCCTCCTCCGCCAGCCGCTCGTGCCCGAAGCCGTAGCCGTTGCCCTTGCAGACCGGCACGAGGCCCGGGAACTGCTCCTGCACGTGCTTGTGGTGCGCCCGCCAGCGCGCGGTGTCGACGTAGAGCGTGAGCGCCATGGCCGGACCTGGAACCTTTCTCGTGGTCGCCGTGTATCAGCGGTTGCCGTGTTGCCGTGTTGCCGTGTTGCGGTGTGTCAGAGGTATAGAAGCACTGAACGTGGCGTCAGCGGCGCGACATGTAGATGTCGAGCGCCTTGTGCAGCAGCTTGTTCAGCGGGAAGTCCCACTCGCCGAGGTACTCCGCGGCCTGGCCGCCCGTGCCCACCTTGAACTGGATCAGACCGAAGAGGTGGTCGGTCTCGTCCAACGAGTCGGAGATGCCGCGCAGGTCGTACACGGTGGCGCCGAGCGCGTAGGCGTCGCGGAGCATCCGCCACTGCATCGCGTTCGACGGCCGGACCTCGCGGCCGATGTTGTCGGAGGCGCCGTAGGAGTACCAGACGTGCCCGCCGACGATGAGCATCGTCGCCGCCGACAGGTTCACGCCGTTGTGCCGGGCGAAGTACAGCCGCATGCGGTTGGGGTCCTCGGAGTTGAGGGCCGTCCACATGCGCTGGAAGTAGGAGAGCGGACGCGGCCGGAAGTGGTCGCGCACGGCCGTGATCTCGTACAGCCGCTGCCATTCTTCGAGGTCCTGGTAGCCGCCCTGGACGACCTCGACGCCGGCCTTCTCGGCCTTCTTGATGTTGCGGCGCCACAGCTGGTTGAAGTTCTTGTGGACCTCTTCCAGGGAGCGGTTGGCCAGCGGCACCTGGAAGACGTAGCGGGGCTGGACGTCGCCGAAGCCGGCGCCGCCGTCCTCGCCCTGCTGCCAGCCCATGCGGCGCAGCTTGTCCGCGACCTCGAAGGCGCGCGGCTCGATGTGGTCGGCCTCGATGTCGCGCAGGCGCTTCACGTCGGGGTTCTGGATGCCCTGCTTGATGGAGGCGGCTTCCCAGCGCCGGATGATCACCGGCGGGCCCATCTTCACGGAGAAGGCGCCCTGCTGCTTCAGGTGCGCCAGCATCGGCTCGATCCACTCCTGCAGATTCGGCGCGAACCAGTTGATGACCGGGCCCTCGGGCAGGTAGGCCAGGTAGCGCTTGATCTTGGGAAGCTGCCGGTAGAGGACCAGGCCGGCACCGACGAGCTCGCCGGTCCGGTCGTCGAACCAGCCCAGGTGCTCCGAGCGCCATTCCGCCTTGACGTCAGCCCAGGCCGGGACCTGCATGTGGCTCGCCGACGGCAGACTCTGGATGTAGGCCAGATGCTGCTCTCGACTGATGGTCCTCAGGGTCAGGCTCATTCGGGGCGCTCCTCGGGCTGGTGTGTCCCCATGGGGTCAGGGGCTCCGGCTCTCGCGCGAAGCCTACTGCGCCTGGGGAGCGCGCTGTTTGGGCGTGCGCCACCCTCGCTCCGGCCCGAGGACAGCCGGAGCGGGACCCGGTGTTCTGAAGGGGGCGTGCCCTGGCGTCAGTCGATGAGTCCGCCGAAGAGGCCGCCGTGCGCCATGCCCAGGAAGAACCCGACACCGGCCGCGCCCAGGCCCAGAATCAGGCCGAAGCGCTCACGGGTCGTCTCCGAGATCCACTGGCCGTACGCGCCGGTGAGAATGCCCACCAGGCCGGTCCAGGAGCTGAGCAGGTGCAGGTCGTCGTCGATGATCGCCGTGAGGAACGACGTGAGGCCCAGCACCAGGGTCACCGCGAGCAGGGCGTCCGGGAGGGGATGGGGCTTGCCGTCCGTGGCGAAGAGGCCGCCGGCGGTGTTGGGTCGCAATGCCTGTGCCATAGGGCACCTCCTGCGAAAGTCGGCGCATCGTAGCGCCATACACACCCGATGTGTACAGATTGGCTGCCCTCCGGCCCGGATTTCAACCGCAAGCCCCCGTGCGGGTACTCTGTACCGTCCGCACCGGTGTCTGCCCATGTCACGGCAAGGGCTTCTGCACAGAACCCCGACTGTCAGTGGTGGCCGATACCGTTGCCTACGCATCACAACCCTCCTGCCACGGAACGACCGTGGCCGCTGAGTCCAAAGGAGGTGGGTTCCACATGCGTCACTACGAGGTGATGGTCATCCTCGACCCCGACGTCGAGGAGCGCGCTGTCTCCCCGCTGATCGAGAACTTCCTCTCTGTCGTCCGTGACGGCGGCGGAAAGGTCGAGAAGGTCGACACCTGGGGCCGTCGTCGTCTCGCGTACGAGATCAAGAAGAAGCCCGAGGGCATCTACTCGGTCATCGACCTGCAGGCCGAGCCTGCGGTCGTCAAGGAGCTCGACCGCCAGATGAACCTGAACGAGTCGGTCCTCCGGACCAAGGTCCTCCGTCCCGAGACCCACTGAGCTTCCACGCTCAGCTGATCCCGGGATTCGAGTAGCAAGCAGCCAGAGCAAACCCGCCGAGAGGTTCCCCCATGGCAGGCGAGACCGTCATCACGGTGGTCGGCAATCTTGTCGACGACCCCGAGCTGCGCTTCACCCCCTCCGGTGCGGCCGTCGCGAAGTTCCGTGTCGCGTCCACTCCCCGCACCTTCGACCGTCAGACGAACGAGTGGAAGGACGGCGAGAGCCTGTTCCTGACCTGCTCGGTCTGGCGTCAGGCGGCGGAGAACGTCGCGGAGTCGCTCCAGCGAGGCATGCGCGTCATCGTGCAGGGCCGGCTGAAGCAGCGGTCCTACGAGGACCGTGAGGGCGTCAAGCGCACGGTCTACGAGCTGGACGTCGAGGAAGTCGGCGCCAGCCTGCGCAACGCCACGGCCAAGGTCACCAAGACCAGCGGCCGCGGTGGCCAGGGCGGGTACAGCGGCGGTGGCGGCGGTGGCGGCCAGGGTGGCGGCGGCTGGGGCGGCGGCCCCGGTGGCGGCCAGCAGGCCGGCGGCGCTCCCGCCGACGACCCGTGGGCGACCGGCGCTCCCGCCGGTGGCAACCAGGGCGGTGGCGGCGGCTGGGGTGGAAACTCCGGCGGCGGTGGCGGCGGCTACTCGGACGAGCCCCCCTTCTAGGGGCGGGTTCGTACCCACACTTCTTGATCACACAGGAGAAATCCCATGGCGAAGCCGCCTGTGCGCAAGCCGAAGAAGAAGGTCTGCGCTTTCTGCAAGGACAAGGTCACGTACGTGGACTACAAGGACACGAACATGCTGCGGAAGTTCATTTCCGACCGCGGCAAGATCCGTGCCCGCCGCGTGACCGGTAACTGCACGCAGCACCAGCGTGACGTCGCCACGGCCGTCAAGAACAGCCGTGAGATGGCGCTGCTGCCCTACACGTCCACCGCGCGATAAGGGAAGGGTGACCGAATCATGAAGATCATCCTCACCCACGAGGTCTCCGGCCTCGGCGCCGCGGGCGACGTCGTCGACGTCAAGGACGGTTACGCTCGCAACTACCTGATCCCGCGGAAGTTCGCGATCCGCTGGACCAAGGGTGGCGAGAAGGACGTCGAGCAGATCCGTCGTGCTCGCAAGATCCACGAGATCCAGACCATCGAGCAGGCCAACCAGATCAAGGCCCAGCTCGAGGGTGTCAAGGTCCGTCTGGCCGTCCGCTCCGGCGACGCCGGTCGCCTCTTCGGTTCCGTCACCCCGGCCGACATCGCTTCCGCGATCAAGGCTTCCGGTGGCCCCGAGGTCGACAAGCGCCGCATCGAGCTGGGCTCGCCGATCAAGACGCTGGGCGCCCACGAGACGTCCGTGCGTCTGCACCCCGAGGTTGCCGCCAAGGTCAACGTCGAGGTCGTCGCGGCCTGAGTGCCGCGCTCGCTCCAGCAGTGAGTGATGGGGCCGTGCCCTTCGGGGTACGGCCCCATCGTCGTGTCTGCCGGTCAGTGCGGACGTTTCACGTGAAACACCGTGCTTTTCGGTGGTGGGCGGCGGACACCCTGTTTCACGTGAAACAGGCAATCGAAGCGGTCAGCGGGTTGCGCCCGTCACGATCCAGCGGCCGGAGCGGGTCCGGATCCACAGGGTCAGCATGCGGACGGTCATCATCAGCGTCATGGCGGCCCAGAGCGCGGTGAGCCCACCGCCCATCGCGGGGACCAGCAGGGCGACCGGGGTGAAGACCGCCAGGACGATCAGCATGGCCCAGGCCAGGTACGGGCCGTCGCCGGCGCCCATCAGCACACCGTCCAGGGTGAAGACGACGCCGGAGATCGGTTGCGAGAGTGCCACGATGATCAACGCGGGCAGGGCCACATCCACGACCGCCGGATCGCTGGTGAACAGAGGCAGGAAGAGCGGCCGCGTGACGATCACCAGGACGCCGAGTGCGACACCGACCGCGATGCCCCACTCCACCATGCGACGGCAGGCTTCCCGGGCACCCTGGGTGTCACCGGCTCCGAGATAGCGGCCGATGATGGCCTGTCCCGCGATGGCGATGGCGTCGAGCGCGAAGGCGAGCAGGCTCCACAGGGACAGAATGATCTGGTGGGCGGCGATGTCGGCGTCCCCGAGCCGGGCGGCTACCGCGGTGGCGATCATCAGAACCGCTCGCAGGGACAGGGTCCGGACGAGCAAGGGAACCCCGGCTTGCGCGGATGCTCTGATGCCGGCGGCGTCCGGACGCAGCGAGGCGCCGTGCTTGCGTGCCCCGCGCAGTACCACCACCAGATAGACCGCGGCCATGCCGAACTGTGCGATGACCGTGCCCCAGGCGGAGCCGGCGATCCCGAGGTCGGCGCCGTAGACGAGTCCGGCGTTGAGGGCGCCGTTCGCCACGAAACCGCCGATGGCGACGTAGAGGGGGGTTCTGGTGTCCTGGAGCCCGCGCAGGACGCCGGTGGCGGCGAGGACGACGAGCATCGCCGGTATGCCGAGCACCGAGATGCGCAGATACGTCGTCGCGTACGGGGCTGCCGCGTCCGAGGCGCCGAAGATCTCCACGATGTGGGGTGCTGTGGGCAGGGCGGCGGCGACGACGGCGGCGCCGAGGAAGAGCGCCAGCCAGATGCCGTCCATCCCCTGACGGATGGCGGCGGGGAGGTCGCCCGCTCCGACACGGCGTGCGACGGCGGCGGTGGTGGCGTAGGCGAGGAAGACGAAGACGCTGACAGCGGTCATCAGCAGGGCAGAGGCGACACCGAGGCCGGCGAGCTGGGCGGTGCCCAAATGGCCGACGATGGCGGTGTCGGCCAGGAGGAAGAGGGGTTCGGCGACGAGAGCGCCGAACGCGGGTACGGCCAGCGAGACGATCTCTCGGTCGTGCTGTCTCCGGCCGTCTCGTCGGAGCGCGGGGGCCTGTGTCATGTGCACCAATCTAATCTTCCACAGGTAAGAGATGCAAAGGTTTGGTGACCCTTACCATCCGTCCACTGGTACGCACGTCTGTGCACCGTTCGGAGCGATCTTGCGCCGGTTGGGGAAGTTTTTCTTCTGCACAGCCGGTGGACGGTAAAGGTGCAGGTCAGATGCGCTCGTCACGGGTGGAAGTCTGCTTGTTCACAGGGCTGTCCACCGGGTCGTGCACAGGTTTCGAGGAGTTCTCCACAGCATCTGGGCCGTCGTCCACATGGCCTGTGGATAACCAGATTGGCTGAAGGTGCCGACGGGCCTACGGTAGTCCGGCGCCCGCTCCGTCTGCCGGTTCTCGAAAACACCACAAAACCGGCGTCCGTTAACCGGAGTTGGGCCTCTCACTTGTCAGTGTCGTGCCGTAGAAAAGAGGGGCACGGCGAGGTCTGCTGCGGCGGACGGGAGGAGGTGGCTCGGTGAGCATTTCCGAGCCCTTGGACGACCCGTGGGCCGACAGCGGGCCCAGTGATCGTCTCCCCGCCTCCCGCCGGCGGGGCGATGGGCCTCGCGGCCGTGAGGAGCAGCACGAGCGCGGCAGGGACAGCGGTGCCTGGGACGGCGGAGGGGCCCCGGCGTTCGAGCGGGTGCCCCCGCAGGACATCGAGGCGGAGCAGTCCGTTCTCGGCGGCATGCTCCTGTCCAAGGACGCCATCGCCGACGTCGTCGAGATCCTCAAGGGCCACGACTTCTACAAGCCGGCGCACGAGACGATCTATCAGGCCGTCCTCGATGTCTACGCCAAGGGTGAGCCGGCCGACCCCATCACGATCGCGGCCGAACTCACCAAGCGCGGCGAGATCAACAAGGTCGGCGGGGCCTCCTATCTGCACACGCTCGTCCAGACGGTCCCGACAGCGGCCAACGCCGCCTACTACGCGGAGATCGTCCACGAGCGGGCCGTCCTGAGGCGCCTGGTCGAGGCGGGTACGCGCATCACGCAGATGGGATACGCGGCTGACGACGACGTCGACGAGATCGTCAACCGCGCCCAGGCGGAGGTCTACGCGGTCACCGAGCAGCGCACCAGCGAGGACTATCTGCCGCTCGGCGACATCATGGAGGGCGCGCTCGACGAGATCGAGGCCATCGGCTCACGCAGCGGCGAGATGACCGGCGTGCCCACGGGGTTCACGGACTTCGACTCGCTCACCAACGGTCTGCATCCGGGCCAGATGATCGTCATCGCGGCGCGTCCCGCCATGGGCAAGTCCACGCTCGCGCTGGATTTTGCGCGGGCCGCCTCCATCAAGAACAACCTGCCGAGCGTGATCTTCTCGCTCGAGATGGGGCGCAACGAGATCGCGATGCGCCTGCTGTCCGCCGAGGCCCGCGTCGCCCTGCACCACATGCGGTCGGGCACGATGACGGACGAGGACTGGACGCGGCTGGCCCGGCGGATGCCGGACGTCTCCGCGGCCCCTCTCTACATCGACGACTCCCCGAACCTGTCGATGATGGAGATCCGGGCCAAATGCCGGCGGCTCAAGCAGCGCAACGACCTCAGGCTCGTGGTCATCGACTATCTCCAGCTGATGCAGTCCGGCGGCTCCAAGCGGGCCGAGAGCCGGCAGCAGGAGGTGTCGGACATGTCCCGTAACCTCAAGCTGCTGGCCAAGGAACTGGAGATCCCGGTGATCGCGCTCTCCCAGCTGAACCGTGGTCCCGAGCAGCGCACGGACAAGAAGCCGATGGTGTCCGACCTGCGTGAGTCCGGCTCCATCGAGCAGGACGCGGACATGGTCATCCTGCTGCACCGCGAGGACGCCTACGAGAAGGAGTCGCCGCGCGCGGGCGAGGCGGACCTGATCGTGGCCAAGCACCGCAACGGCCCGACGGCGACGATCACGGTCGCCTTCCAGGGCCACTACTCGCGCTTCGTGGACATGGCGCAGACCTGATCCGGTGCTGCCCCGCCTCGGATGCGGATCTCACGGCCGATGACCGGTGGGCCGCCGATCCGGCACGGGCCGGCGGAAGTGCTCACCCCTGGGGCTGACGGTCTGCCCAGTCGCGGTCGCTCGGCGTCGGCTCGGTTCGCCAACGTGCCCGTAGGACTCCGTCGCTGTCCGGCAGGACAGCCGTGCACAGAGGCATCCGTTCACCCGCGTAGACGGACAGGAGCGCGGCGGCATGAGCGCGGGACATCCGGGCGGCCAGTTCGGGGAACTCGTCCTCTGAGGCGATGGCGCTGCGGATCGTGCCGTCGTGGTCCTGCCACACGCCTTCGACGAGGCCATCTGCGGGCAGGGCCCTCAGAACGGCGTCGATGCCGGTGGACAGGGGCGGCCAGGCGGCGAGACGGGCCCGGGGCGCCAGTCCAGCGCGAACGGGGTCGAGGGTGTCGCCGGTGAGGTGGTGCCATCGGGAGGCACCTTCGAGATACGTCTCCTCCAGGATGCCTGCACGGCCGGTGACGACTGCCTCGCGCAGGTCGGCCCAGAAGGCGTCATCGGCGGGCCGCTGGATGCCCCGCTCTTCCTCGTCGGCCCCGAAGGCGTACGGGGAGCCGGCCAGACGTTCCGGGAACAATCCGAGCTCCCGGGTGCGGACCAGCGCTCCCTCGCAGGGCCGGCTGCTGCTGATGTAGAGGTACTGGTCCCCTCCCACATGGACCGCGAACGCGCCTTCCGCCTCCAGCCGGCACCAGGCGCCGTTGTCGCGCAACATGGCGCGCACCAGCTGCAGCCCGATGTCGAGCGGTACTTCCGCCCCGTCGTGAAAACCGGAAGGACCGGCAGGGAAGAGTCCGTCCAACCCGAAGCCGTCCACCGGAGGCTCCGGACCGAAGTGCGCGAAGGACGGGACCTGCGGTTCACGGATGGCCAGCCGTGCGACGCCGCTGTCCCCGGCGAAGGCCGCGACCGCCTGGAGATACGACGTCTCGACCTCGCCGTGATCGCTGACGGTGTCCGCACCGCCGGTGTAATGGCCCTGTTGGTCACGGTCGGTGGGGTCGTATTTGGTGACGCGGTAGACGTAGGGGAGATGCACCACCCCATCATCCAGCAACCGTGTCGCCCCAAGAAGAAGTGCCGTGGGAGTGAGAGGGGCAAATGAAGTCGACTCGCGGGGCCCGTGCCGATGGACTGGGGGCATGACGACACCTCACGAAGAACTGCTTCCCGCCACCCGCCGTGCGCTGCTGCACCGGATCGCCGTGGCACAGGCACAAGGGCGGGCGCCGTCGATGGTCGCGGCCGTCGTGCGGGACGGACGGACGGCATGGCACGGTGCCCGGACCTCGGTGGAGGGGCACGCTCCTGACGAGAACGTCCAGTACCGGATCGGCTCGATCACCAAGACCTTCACGGCCGTTCTCGTCCTGCGGCTGCGCGACGAGGGTGTGCTCGACCTCGGGGACCCGCTGGAGAAGCATCTGCCGGGCACCGGCGTGGGGGAGGCGACGATCGCCGAACTGCTCGCGCACACCGGAGGGCTGGCGGCGGAGACGCCGGGACCGTGGTGGGAGCGGAGCCCCGGCTCCCTGCGGCCCGAACTCGCCGACGTACTGGGCGAACAGCCCCGGCTGTTCCCGCCCGGGCGCCGGTTCCACTACTCGAATCCGGGTTACGCGCTGCTCGGCGCACTCATCGAGAAGGTGCGCGGCGCTTCCTGGGAAGAGGTGCTGCGGCGCGAAGTGCTCGAACCTCTGGGGCTGCGGCGCACCAGCGTGCGTCCGCAGACTCCGTATGCCGGCGGCTGGGCCGTGCACCCTTGGGCCGATGCGATGCTTCCGGAGCCCGCCGAGGACCTGGGGCGCATGGCACCGGCCGGGCAACTGTGGTCGACCACTGAGGACTTGGCGCGCTTCGCAGCCTTCCTCGTCAAGGGTGACGATCGTGTGCTGAGCGCCGAGTCCCTGCGGGAGATGAGGACACCGGCCGCGTCCCATGAGGCGGCGGACGTGGCGAGCGGCTACGCCTACTGCCTGGGGATGGAGATCCGGCGGCGGAACGGACGGTCCCTCGTCGGCCACACCGGTTCACTGCCCGGTTTTCTCGCCTGTCTCATGATCAGCGTCGAGGACGATGTGGCAGCGGTCGTCCTGGCGAACTGTACGTCCGGCCCTCTGCTGTTCGCCGTTGCCTCTGACCTGGTGCGGATCGTCGCCGACGCGGAGCCGCGCATTCCCGCCCCGTGGAAGCCGATGACCGACGTGGACGCGTCGCTGCTGGAACTCACGGGCCAGTGGTACTGGGGCACGTACGGCTTCGCCCTGCGCCTCACCGCCGACGGGCTCGCCTCGCTGGAGCCGCTGTCCGGCAACGGGCGGCGCTCGCGGTTCCGGCCCAACGGCGACGGTACCTGGACCGGCCTGGAGGGGTACTACGCCGGAGAGGTCCTCACGGCGGTGCGGAGACCGGACGGGTCCGTCAGTCATCTGGACCTCGGTTCGTTCGTGTTCACCCGCCAGCCGTACGACGAGGCGGCTCCGGTGCCCGGCGGGGTCGACTCCGAGGGGTGGCGGGGGATCGGGTAGGCACCGTCGTGGGTGGGCGCTGTTTCACGTGAAACAGCGCCCGCTCCCGGTCCGCTCATGGTCAGAGCTGGAGCTTGAAGCCCGTGTGTGAAGCCGTGAAGCCGAGGCGCTCGTAGAAGCGATGGGCGTCGGTGCGAGTCTTGTCGGAGGTCAGCTGCACCAGCCGGCAGCCCTCGTCCCGGGACGTGGCGATCGCCCACTCGGTGAGTTGCGAGCCCAGGCCGCTGCCGCGCTCATCGGCGTGGATGCGGACGGCTTCGATGATGGACCTGGTCGACCCTCGCCGGGACAGCCCGGGAATGATCGTGAGTTGCAGCGTGCCGACCACGCGCCCCTCCCGGACCGCCACGACCAGGTGCTGGTTCGGGTCGGCACTGATGCGCTCCAGCGCGGTCAGGTACGGGGTGAGGTCGTCCGGCGACTCACGCTGTGCGCCGAGCGGGTCGTCCGCGAGCATTCCCACGATCGCCGGGACGTCGTCGGCGACGGCGGCACGTATCTCAAGATCTCCCATGGGCGCACCCTACGCACAGGTGGCTGCCAGCCCGGAGGCGGTAGGGCCGGGGCGTCCTATGCGGGCACGGGGGCTTTCAGCGTCTCGACGGCCCTCACCAGCGGGGCCAGCTCGGGGTTCTTCGCCGCCTCGTCCAGGGCCTCGCGCAGGGCGGCGTCGTTGGTCGGCCGAGCCGCCTCCAACAGTTCCAGGCCCGCCGCGGTGACGTTGGTGTAGATGCCCCGGCGGTCCGTGGGGCACAGGTAGCGCTCCAGGAGCCCACGGTCCTCGAGCCGGGTGACCAGGCGCGTGGTCGCGCTCTGGCTGAGGACGACCGCGTCGGCGACCTGCTTCATCTGCAGATGGCCTCCGTCTCCGTCGTGCTGCCGACTGAGCACGTCCAGCAGGGAGTACTCGCGGGCGCTGAGGTCGTGCTTCGCCTGCAGGGCTCGCTCGATGTGGCTCTCGATCCTCCCGTGGAGCAGCGAGAGGGCGCACCAGCCCTGGGCGAGGGCGGTGAGCGCGGGGTCCGTCGCAGTCATGGGCGTTTCCTCCGTCCCGGAGCGGCTGACATCCAGGATAGGGCAACGCCGCAATAGACGGCGATTGCAGATAACCAGCGTCTGCAACTATTGTGGACGCACGCAAAGCGCTCATGCAATCTTCTGGGAAGGTAACCCTCCATGCCTCTCGCGCTTCTGGCCCTCGCGATCGGGGCCTTCGGGATCGGAACGACCGAGTTCGTGATCATGGGCTTGCTCCCCCAGGTCGCGGGCGACTACGGGGTCTCCATCCCTCTCGCCGGTTACCTGGTCACCGGCTACGCACTCGGTGTCGTGTTCGGCGCCCCGCTGATGACGGTGCTCGGCACCAAGGTCTCCCGCAAGCGGATGCTGATGCTGCTGATGGGCCTGTTCATCGTCGGCAACCTGCTCTCCGCGCTGGCCCCGGCCTTCGCGGTCATGCTGCTCGGCCGGATCGTCGCCTCGCTGGCCCACGGGGCCTTCTTCGGCATCGGCTCGGTCGTCGCGGCCGAGCTGGTCGCCCCGGACAAGAAGGCCGGGGCCATCGCGATGATGTTCACCGGGCTGACGGTCGCCAACGTCGTCGGCGTCCCGCTGGGCACGTTCGTCGGGCAGTCCGTCGGGTGGCGGGTCACCTTCGGCATCGTCGCCGTCCTCGGCGTCGTGGGCCTGGCCGGCATCGCCCGGCTCGTCCCCGACATGGCCAAGCCGGAGGGGGTGCGCCTGCGGCACGAGCTGGCCGCCTTCAAGAACGTGCAGGTTCTGCTCGCGATGGCGATGACCGTCCTCGGCTTCGGCGGAGTCTTCGCGGCCATCACCTACATCGCGCCGATGATGACCCATGTCGCCGGCTTCGCCGAGGGATCGGTCACCTGGCTGCTCGTCCTCTTCGGCCTCGGCATGGTCGCCGGCAACCTCGTCGGCGGCAGGTTCGCCGACCGTGCCCTGATGCCCATGCTCTACGTCTCCCTGGGCGCCCTGGCCGTCGTGCTGGCCCTGTTCACCCTCACCGCACACGGCAAGGTGCTGTCGGCCGTCACCATCACGCTGATCGGAGCCCTGGGCTTCGCCACGGTCCCCCCGCTGCAGAAGCGGGTCCTCGACCAGGCGCACGGCGCGCCCACCCTGGCCTCCGCCGTGAACATCGGCGCCTTCAACCTCGGCAACGCCCTGTCCGCCTGGCTCGGCGGCCTCGTGATCGCGGCGGGCCTCGGCTACACCGCCCCCAACTGGGTGGGTGCCGCCCTGGCCGCGGCAGCGCTGCTGCTGGCCTTCCTGTCGGCCGCCCTGGAGCGCCGTGCCGGGGCACCCAGCACCGTCGTCACACAGGCCGCACCGGCCGAGCAGCCGAGCACCGTCCACCACTGAACCACCGGGCGGCGACAGCCCACCCGACCTTCCACGACCCGACCCGCGGAACTCACCGGCGCCAGGGGCCCCCAGCCCTTGCCTGTCCGGGAACCGCACGACCCGGCCCGTCCGTCAGGAGAAACCCCCTCATGAGCACCACCACTGTCACCCCGCTGACCGCGCGGGACGCCGACGCCCTCGTCGCCGCTGCCCACCGCGCCGCCGAGGCAGCGGGTGTCACCGTCAGCGTCACCGTCCTGGACGCGGGCGGGCATCTGCTCGCCTTCCGGCGGGACGACCGTGCCGTGCTGATCTCCGGTGAGACCAGCACCCGCAAGGCCTACACGGCGCTCCAGCTGAACGCCCCGACCGCCGACCTCGTCGACGCCGTGCAGCCCGGAGGTCCCTTCCACACGCTGCCCACGGCGCTCGACCGGCCGCTGCTGTTCATCGCCGGCGGCGTGCCGGTGCACCGCGACGGCCGGCTGGTCGGTGCCGTCGGCGTCGGCGGCGGAGCACCGGAGCAGGACCACGCCTTCGCCACGGACGCCGTGAAGGCCCTCGCCTGACAAGGGCGTGCTTCAAGCAGCCCGAAGCCGGCTCCCTGGCCCTCAGGGAGCCGGCTTCGTCGTTTCCGGCTCGTCAGCCCGCCGCCACCGTCACCGGGGCGAACCGCCGGCGCCAGTCTCCCGGCAGCTCCGTGATCCCGTACGCCATCACGGAGTTGAAGGCGACGGGCGCGAGACCGCGCTCCTTCACCCATGCGAGCAGTTCCTCGTGCCGCACATCGATGTCGGTGCGCAGGGGGCGGTCGGTGTGGGCGGCGAGGGAAGCGATGAGCGCCTGCGCCACCGAGGTGTCACGGGCGATGAGCGGGCCGACGACATGGGTCTGCATGTTGGGCCAGGCGGCCGCATAGCCGATGATCCGCCCGTCCTCCTCCGCCACGCGCAACTGGTCGGCGAAGGCGGGCAGCCGGGTGACGATGTGCGTGCGGTCGGTCCCGAACGCCGGTTCGTCGAGGCGGAGGATCGCGGACAGATCCTCAGCGGTCGCGGCACGGGTGGTGACCTTCGGCTCTGCTCCCCCCGGCATGAAGCGCCCGCTCACCATCTCCGCCCGTCCGACGACCTTGAAGCCCAGTTCCTCGTAGAGCGGGCGGCCGTTCGGTGTCGCGTGCAGGGTGACGGGTGTGGTGCCCCGTGCGGAGACCACGTGACGCATCAGCCGGCGACCCACACCCTTCCTGGCGTGCCGTTCCGCCACGAGCACCATGCCGATCGCCGCGAGGGCGGGACGCTCCTGCGGTCCGTACTCGGTGACGACGCAGGCGCTCACCAGGCCGCCGTCGGGATCATCGATTCCGTAGGCCTTCCCGGCTGTGAGGAGGAAACCCCACTTGTGCTCCTCCCGTGGCCACCCCCGGTCCTCGGACAAGTCGGCGCAAGCGGTGAGATCGCGGAGCGTCAGACGGCGAATGGGCAGGGAGTCAAGGGAAGGAGTCGACACGCAGGTCAGGCTGTCCGACCGGGACCCCCGGCGTCCACCTCTTTCGGCGGAGACATACGAGCTTTTGGCCAGTTGTAGTCGCCCGCACAGCGGGGAAACAGTCGCTGAGTGTTTCACGTGAAACGCGTAAGAACAGTGGATGTCCGCTCTGGGCGGCGAATACATGTCTCCTGTGCGGTGGTTGACGAAGCGGTGATTCGCGCCACGCCCGTATTCGTGAGGAGAGAAGGGGGGACTTGTGTGCGTGGCGGTGGCCGGTAGGGTCGACTCCGGTTCGTTCCGGGGCGGGTGACCCGTTACCGGGGCGTGCGCGCATGGCAATGCAGCCTATGGGGACGGAGAGATCGAAGACCCGGGTTTCCGGTTATGCGGCAGGAGCCGCCCGGACAGGTGCGAAACTCGGCGGGAGAGCTGTGGCCAACGTCGCACTCTCGTCCTACTTGTCCGTACGGAGACGAATTCCGGGTTGAGTACGGCCGCATGAGCCGCGGCAAGGACGGGAACGCAGTCCGTCCACGGGGGAAGCAGGCACCTTCCGACCAGGAACGTGCGCAGACCGACCGAGAAGATGCTCGAGGCGAGGCACACCATGGACGCTCCGACCACCACGTCGTCGGACGACGGCACTTCCGGCGGTGGGGGCGGCTGGTTCACACCCCGCACGAACCCGCCACCGGACAGTGAGCCCAGTGCGGCCGAAGGGCGCCGACCGGCGACGATACGCCCGGTGGGCCGACCGGCGCCGCCTCCTTCCGGCGCGGCAGAGCAGACGCCGACGCCCGGGGACGCACGCCACGCACCGCCCGCGTCGGCAGGTCCCGCACCCACCATGCTCACCCCGGCGCCCTTCGCCTCCACCGTCGTGCCGCCCGCCGAGCCGCGCGTGCCCACCCAGCGACCCCCAGCGGGGGCAACCGCCGCGTCCACCCCGGCAGCGTCACCGGACGCCGTCCTGATCCGCCGGGCGATGGAGGAGGTCACCCCCGTGGCCGACAAGGTCACGTCGTACTTCTACGCCCTGCTCTTCGTCCGCCATCCCGATCTGCGGTCACTGTTCCCGGCCGCGATGGACACCCAGCGGGACCGGCTGCTCAGAGCGCTGCTCACGGCCGCCGAGCACATCGACAACACCGACGTCCTCGTCGACTACCTGCAGAACCTCGGCCGGGGCCACCGCAAGTACGGCACGCGGGCCGAGCACTACCCGGCCGTCGGCGAGTGCCTCATCGGCGCGCTGAGCCAGTACGCCGCCCGCGTCTGGACCGGGGAGATGGAAGCCGCCTGGGTACGGGCCTACACCACGATCTCCCAGATCATGATCGACGCGGCGGCCGCGGACGAGCTGCGGGCCCCGGCCTGGTGGTACGCCGAGGTCGTCGCCCACGACCTCAGGACCCCGGACATCGCGGTGGTCACCGTCCGCCCGGACCAGCCGTACCCGTTCCTCGCCGGGCAGTACACGAGCCTGGAGACGCCCTGGTGGCCGCGGATCTGGCGGCACTACTCCTTCGCCTCGGCGCCCCGCTCCGACGGCCTGCTGTCGTTCCACGTGAAGGCCGTGCCGGCCGGCTGGGTCTCCAACGCCCTGGTGCACCGCGCCCGCCCCGGTGACATCGTCCGGCTCGGCCCGCCCGCCGGCTCCATGACCGTCGACCACACCACCGACAGCGGACTCCTCTGCCTGGGCGGCGGCACCGGCATAGCCCCCATCAAGGCCCTGGTCGAGGACGTCGCCCAGCACGGCGACCGCCGGTCCGTGGAGGTCTTCTACGGCGCCCGCACCGACCACGACCTGTACGACATCGACACGATGCTCCGTCTCCAGCAGACCCACCCCTGGCTCTCGGTGCGCGCGATCATCGACCAGCAGGCCCGGCAGCAGCTCCCCGACGCCATACGCGCCTTCGGCCCGTGGAACGAGTACGACGCCTATCTCTCGGGGCCGCCCGGCATGATCCGCAGCGGCGTGGACGCCCTGCGGCACAGCGGAATCCCGTCGGACCGCATACGGCACGACTCGGTGGAGGAACTCGTCTCGGCCGGCACCTGACCGTCCGGAGGGCGGGGTCTGATCAGCCCAGATCGGGTGCGTGCAGAGCGCGTACACCCTCGATGTTGCCGTCCAGGTAGTGCCGCAGCGACAGCGGAACGAGGTGCACGGAGGCGATCCCGACGCGGGTGAAGGGCACCCGCACGATCTCGTACTCGCCGATGGGCTCGTTCACCTCGGGGCCGTGGCGCTGGGACAGATCCATGGACGCCAGGTGGCAGACGAAGAAGTGCTGCACCTTCACGCCGGTCGCGCCGCCGTCGTCCCCGATGTGCTCCACCGTGTCCACGAAGCAGGGCACCACGTCGGTGATCTTCGCACCGAGTTCCTCGTACACCTCTCGGTGCAGGGCGTCGACGACGGTCGGGTCATCGGGCTCGACCCCGCCGCCGGGGGTGACCCAGTACGGATCGATGCCCGGCTTGGTGCGCTTGATGAGGATCAGGTCGTCACCGTCCAGCAGAACGGCGCGGGCGGTGCGCTTGACCACGGGTCGGACGGTCATGGGGGAAATGTGGCCCGGCTGGTTCCACGTGAAACATCGCGAAACGTCACCACCCGAGCTCCCAGAGTGAGGCACGAGCCTGGGCGCCCCGCCACCGCCCGTCCGCCCCCTCAGCACCAGTCGCCCGCCGCCCTCAGCAGCCACTCGTGCGCTCGCGCGACATGCGGCATCGCCAGTGTCCCGGTCCGCACCACCAGGAAGTACGTCCGCAGCGGCGGCACCGCGGGCTCGTGCAGGGCGACGACCTCACCCCGCTCCAGCGCGGACGCGCACAGATACCGCGGCAGCACCGCCAGCCCCGCGCCCGCGACCGCGCACGCCAGCACCGCACGCAGGTCGGGCACGACGACTGTGCCCGGAGCGGCCGGGCGCGAGTCGAAGACCGAGGCCCAGTAGCGGGAGACGAAGGGCAGCGATTCGTGCACCTCCACCACGGGCACCTGCTCCAGGGCCGGTTCCGGTTTGCTGTCCGGCTGCCCGGCACCGATCTGCTCGGCCCAGCGCGGGGCGGCGACCAGAACGTGCTCCTCGTCGCAGAGCGCAGTCGCCGTGAGCAGAGCACCGCGCGGCCGGACCGTGCTGATGGCCAGATCATGATGTCCGGCGGAAAGCCCTTCCAGGATTTCCTCGGCGTTCCCGAAGGAAGCGCGCAACGCGAACCCCTGGCCGTCCTCGCCGGTCAGCTCGGTGAGTGCGGGAAGGGCCCGCTCGGCGGTGAACTCCGGGGGCCCTGCGAGATGCAGCGTCCGCAAGGAGGAGTCGTCGTGGAGGCCGGTCTCCGTTATCTCCACCAGGGCGTCGAGATGCGGCGCGGCCTTGTGGGCCAGTTCTTCACCGATGCTGGTCGGCGTCACACCGCGGGCCTGCCGGAGGAACAGAGGGCGCCCCAGTTGCCGTTCCAGCGTCCTGATCTGGGAGGTGACGGCCGGCTGGGAGAGACCGAGCAGCGCGGCGGCGCGCGTGAAGGAGCCGGCCCGGTGCACGGTCACGAAGGTCCGCAGCAAGGCCAGATCCACCTTGCACTCTCCCCTCTCCGGCCCCGCTCCCGGCCCCCCGGCCGCGCTCAACTATAAATAAGTCGATAGGTCCCTGTCGCTACCGTGATTGGACACTGACAGAGAGTCAACTAGCCTTGTTCGCGCGGTTCTTGCGCGCGGAACCGGGGGACGGTCCGAGCCACGAGGGGGGAGGCTCGGACCGTCCGTGGGGGATGTCAGGCTGCCGACGCGTCCAGCGCCCGCAGCAGATCGGCCACCAGATCCTGAGGGTCCTCGGCGCCGACGGACAGGCGGATGAAGCCCTCCGGCACGGCGTCACCCCCCCAGCGCCCGCGGCGTTCGGCCGTGGACCGCACCCCGCCGAAGCTCGTCGCGTCGTCCACGAGCCGCAGGGCGTCCAGGAAACGGTCGGCACGCTCGCGCGAGGGCAGCGTGAACGACACGACGCACCCGAAGCGCCGCATCTGCTGCGCGGCGATCTTGTGCGAGGGGTCCTCGGGAAGCCCGGGATAGCGCAGTCCGGTCACCTCGGGCCGCGCGCGTAGCGTCTCGGCGACCGCCAGAGCCGTCGCGTTCTGCCGGTCGACCCGCATCTGGAGCGTCGCGATCGAACGATGCGCGAGCCAGGCCTCCATGGGCCCGGGGATCGCTCCGACGATCTTGCGCCAGCGCCGCACGGCGGCCATGGCCCCGGCGTCCCGGCCGGCGACGTAGCCCAGCAGGACGTCGCCGTGACCGGTCAGCTGCTTGGTGCCGCTGGCCACCGCGAAGTCGGCGCCGAGTGCCAGGGGGCGCTGGCCCAGCGGCGTGGCGAGGGTGTTGTCGACGGCCACCAGGGCGCCCTGCTCGTGGGCCGCGTCGGCGAGCCTCCTGATGTCGCACACGTCGAGCCCGGGGTTCGACGGGGACTCGATCCACAGCAGCTTCGCGCCGTCGAGCACGTCGAGCTGGGCGTCGCCGCCGGTCGGCGCGGTGCGCACCTCGATGCCGTACGCCTCCAGCTGGGCGCGGGCCAGGGGCAGCGCCTGGTAGCCGTCGTCGGGCAGGACGCACACGTCGCCGCTGCGCAGCTGGGAGAAGAGCACCGCCGAGATCGCGGCCATGCCCGAGGCGAAGACGAGTGTCTCGACGTCGTCCTGGCCGGGGGCCTCCAGCTCGCCGACGGCGCGCTCCAGCAGCGTCCAGGTCGGGTTCTCGTCACGGCCGTAGGTGTACGGGCCGGTGGGGTCGCCCGGCAGGTGGAAGTGGGCGGCGAACACCGGCCCGGGCAGGGTCGGCTCGTGCTTGACCGCCTCGGGCAGCCCGGCCCGCACCGCGCGCGTGCCGTCACCGGTGCCCGCGGTGGCCCGGCCCGCGGCGCCGGTCACCCGGTCGGGATCGGTCACCACCCGGTCCGGCTCGGCTCCCCCGTGCTCCAGGGCGGGCCTGGCCCGGTCCGCGCCGGGCGTCTCCCGGGGCGTGCCCCCCGTCGCTCCGCCCATGTCACCCGTCGCGGATTCACTCATGCCGCTCGTCCCTCCATGTCCTTGCGCACCGCGGCGAGCAGACCGGCGCTCGCCCCCTCCACCATCTCAAGGCACTCCTCGAAACCGTCCGCGCCCCCGTAGTAGGGGTCGGGAACATCGAGATCGTCGCCGGCGGCGGGGTCGTACGACCGCAGCAACCGCACCTTCCGCGCGTCCTGCTCCGTGGGCGCGAGGCGGCGCAGCGCCCCGAGGTGGCTCGCGTCCAGGGCGACCACCAGGTCCAGCCGCGAGAACCACGACGGCTGGAACTGCCGGGCCGTGTGGGCTATCGCGTAGCCGTTCTCCTCCAGGACCGCCACGGTGCGCGGATCGGCACCGTCGCCCTCGTGCCAGCCCCCGGTGCCGGCGCTGTCGACCTCGACCATGTCCTGCAGGCCGGCCTCCGCGACCCGCGCGCGGAAGACGGCCTCGGCCATCGGGGAGCGGCAGATGTTGCCCGTGCAGACGAAACAGACGCGGTAGGTCATGGGCGCTCAGTCCCCGTCGGGCAGGACGACGTTCAGCGCCCAGGAGACGATCGAGATGATCAGGCCGCCCAGCACGGCCGTCCAGAAGCCCTCCACGTGGAAGCTCAGGTCGAGCACGCCGGCCAGCCACGAGGTGAGCAGCAGCATCAGCGCGTTGACGACCAGGGTGAACAGCCCGAGCGTCAGGATCAGCAGCGGCAGGCTCAGCAGCTTGACGAACGGCTTGACCAGGAAGTTCACCAGGCCGAAGAGCAGTGCGACGATGATCAGGGTGCCGGCCTGCTTGGCCGTGCTGTCACCGGTCAGGGTGATCTTGTCGAGCAGCCACACGGCGACCGCCAGGGCGCCCGCGTTGGCGATCGTCTTGACTAGGAAATTCATCATGTGTCTGATCGTGGCAGACCTGATCGGACGCGGGCACAGAAGGCAGGGGCGGACAAGGCGATGAAGGCATTCCGGCTGGACGAACTGGAGGCGGAGCGCGCCGCCAACGAGGGCGCCTACCTGCAGTTCCTTCGGGAGAAGAACATGTCGGTCGGCCTGTACGCCCTGGACGCGGGCGAGCAGGATCCGCAGAAGCCGCACAGTCAGGACGAGGTCTACTTCGTGGTGAGCGGCCGTGCCGCGATCACCGTCGGTATGGAGACGACCCAGGTGGCGCGCGGCAGCGTGGTCTACGTGCCCGCCGGCGTCGCCCACAAGTTCCACCACATCACCGAGGACCTGAGGGTGCTCGTGATCTTCTCTCCGCCGGAGAGCTGAGGCGGCGGTCCGGGTTCCCTAGGGGATCGGTCAGGGGAGGACAAGGGGTGCGAGGCCCCCGCGGGACCCCTCCCCGACCTAGCATCGAGTGCAGGACGTCAAGGAACCGACACAACCCGGCACTCGGACCGGCGAGAGGCAAGGACAAGGACGATGCGAGAGATCTTCGCGGGGCTTCCGTGGTGGGTGAAGTGGGTCGCGGTGCCGATCATCGCCATCGTCGTCTTCGGCGGGCTGATCGCCAGCGTGGTCGGCTTCGTGATCGGACTGCTCTTCAAGGTGCTGGTCTTCGTGGCGCTGGTCGGCGGACTGATCTACGTCGTACGGAAGTTCACATCGAGTTCGTCGTCGCGCAGCGACTGGTGAGACGCATGCGGAACCGGTGGGGGTAGCGGGAAACTCCTGGAATCTCCGGTTCCCTCGGCCGGGGGAAGTTTGCCCGCAGGGCCGTCTGCGTGCGGTGGCAGACGAATAGAGTCCGGAACTCGACGCGGGGACAACCCCGCGAGCGGCGTACATCCCCTCCCGTGTTCCCCGCACGGGCTGCCACCTCGCGCCTCGGAGTGCCCCTTGGTCCCGGCTGACACCGCCTCTGTCCACCTCCCCACCGTCCCCGCGCAACCCCGCTCGGCGGCTTCCGGCGGTTCGGCCCGCCCCGCGTCACCGGCCGCTCCGGCGACCCTCATCGGATCCGTGCAGCGCGCGATGAAGCTGCTGGAGACTGTCGCCGGCCACGAGTACGGCGCTCCCGCCAAGCAACTGGCCCGTGAGACCGGGCTCGCCCTGCCCACGACGTACCACTTGCTGCGCACGCTCGTGCACGAGGGCTATCTGCAGCGCGACAAGGGGCTGTTCTTCCTCGGCGAGGCGGCCGAGCGGCTGAGCAGCAGCGGAGCACGGCAGAAACGTCGCAGCACGGTCGTCGACGCGCTCGCGCGCTGGCGTGACCTGCTGGGTGCCCCCGTGTACTACGCGGTGTACCGCGAGGGCGAGATCGAGGTCATGTGCGTCGCCGAGAGCCAGGGCATCCCGGCCGTCGAGGAGTGGGCGGACTTCCGGGAGACCGGGCACGCGCACGCCGTCGGGCAGTGCCTGCTGTCCCAACTGGACGAGGAGGCCCGCCGGGACCACCTCGAGCGCTACCCGGTGCGGCCTCTGACGCCGTACACGGTGCGGGACGATCACAGCCTGCTCAGACGTCTGGAGCGGGTACGCCGGATGGAACCGGTGATCGAGCGTCAGGAGTACGCCCTGGGCGCGGTCTGCGCGGCGATCCCGCTCACCCTGGGCACCACCGCGGCGACGCTGGCCATCTCCCTGCCCGCCCACCAGGCCGACCGGTTGCTGCCCACGGCCCGTCAGTTGCAGGCGGAGATCGGACGCATTCTCGGTTCGCTCGCGCTCTCTATCACTATGTGAAAACTCACTCCTTGTGATCTGCTGTGTACGTTCAGCAAGATTCCACCTGATGTCAGAGGTTCGTTCCCGGCCAGTCGACGGCGAATGACGGGGTTAGCGATGCGCGAGTCCGTACAAGCAGAGGTCATGATGAGCTTCCTCGTGTCCGAGGAGCTCTCCTTCCGCATTCCGGTGGAGCTGCGCTATGAGACCAGTGATCCCTATGCCATCCGGCTGACTTTTCATCTGCCCGGTGATGCCCCCGTGACCTGGGCTTTCGGCCGGGAGTTGCTGATCGACGGGGTCGGCCGGCCGTGCGGCGAGGGCGATGTGCGGGTCACGCCCGTCGAACCGGACTCGCTGGGCGAGGTGCTGATCCGGCTGCAGGTGGGCGGCGACCAGGCGCTGTTCCGGTCCTCCACGGCGCCGCTGGTCGCCTTCCTGGACCGTACGGACAAGCTGGTGCCGCTGGGCCAGGAGGGCGCGCTCGCCGACTTCGACGCCCACCTCGACGAGGCTCTCGACCGCATCCTGGCGGAGCAGGGCGCCGGATGAGGCAGCGGCCGGCGGCACGGTGGAGGAACGCTTCACCGGATGCCGCCGCCTCTTGCAGGAACGCTTCTCTGACGCACCCGCCGCCTGTCGGCGTCAGCGCTTGCGGCGCCGGCCCCTCCCGCCCCGCACCGGTGCCGCCGCTGTCTCCGCGGCGGCGGACTCCGCTCCCGGGCGGTCGGCCGAGACCACCAGCGCCGCCAGCGCCGTGGTGACCGGCACCGACGCGACCAGGCCGATCGAACCGACCAGCGTGCGCACGATCTCCTCGGCGACCAGCTCGCTGTTGGCGACCGTGCCCACCCCGCTCTGCGCGATGGAGAACAGCAGCAGCAGCGGCAGCGCGGCACCCGCGTAGGCGAGGACGAGCGTGTTGACGACCGAGGCGATGTGGTCGCGGCCGATCCGGATGCCCGCCCGGTAGAGCCCGCGCCAGCCCATCGACGGGTTGGCCTCGTGCAGCTCCCAGACCGCCGACGTCTGCGTGACCGTGACGTCGTCGAGGACACCGAGCGAGCCGATGATGATGCCGGCGAGCAGCAGACCGCTCATGTCGATCGTCGGGTACAGGCCGTGGATCAGACCGGTGTTGTCGTCGGTGTTGCCGGTGAGCGCGGCCCAGTCGATGAACACCGAGCCGAGCAGGCCGATCAGCAACAGCGAGATGAGGGTGCCCAGTACCGCCACGGAGGTTCTGGCGGACAGGCCGTGACACATGTACAGGGCGATGAGCATGATGGCGCTCGCGCCCACCACCGCCACGACCAGCGGATTCGAGCCCTGCAGGATCGCGGGCAGGATGAAGAAGTTCAGCAGCAGGAAGCTGATGGCCAGGGAGATCAGCGCCATCAGCCCACGCAGCCGTCCGACCGCCACGACGGCGAGCGCGAAGATGCCGGCCAGCACCGTCAGAGGCAGACGGCGGTTGACGTCGGTGACCGAGTACTGCAGTTCCTTGGGCGCGGAGGGCTCGTAGGCGACCACGACCTCCTGGCCCTCGTGCAGCTGGCGGGACTGGTCGGGCTGGACGATCTCGGTGAACGTACGGCCCTTGTCCTTGCCGCTGTCGATCCGGATCGTGGCCCGCTTGCAGTCGCCGTTCTCCTGCTGCACCGCGGAGGACCCCTCGGCGGTGGAGGTGTCACCGGTCGGCGGGACGCCCTGGGCGCCGGCCTCCTGACAGCTCACCTCCACGACCTTGGTGACCGTGGCTTGCTGGGTCTGCCGGTCGAATCCGACGCCCGTGCGCTCGTGCGGCGGGGCACCGCCCGGCCACAGCACGGCGAGACCGACCAGGACCGCGGCGGCGAAGGGAATCAGGATCGCCGCGATCACCTTGCGCAGGTGCGTGGAGACGGGGGCCGCCGGACCGTGGCTGTGACTGTGCGAGTGCCCGTGGCCGCCGCCGGGCGAGGGGCCCCCCGGGCCGGGACCGTGTCCGTCACCGCCGCCATGACCATGTCCGTCACCGCCGCGGCCGTGCCCTGGCCCGTCACCGGGGCCGTGTCCGTGTCCTGGCCCGTCACCGGGGCCGTGTCCGTGTCCTGGCCCGTCACCGGGGCCGTGTCCGTGTCCTGGCCCGTCACCGGAGCCGTGCCCGTGTCCCGGCCCGACAACCGAGCCGTGCCCGTGGACGTCGTCGCCGTGCCCCTGTCCGCCCCCGGGACCCCGCCCGGGCCCGGGGCCGGCGCCGTGCGCGTCCCCGGGACCCTGTCTGCCCACAGGACCACCACCGTGCCTGGCCCCGGGGCCGTAGCCCTGTCCACCGGCCGGACCGGCACCGTGACCGTCTCCCGGCCCGGCTCCCTGGCCGCCGCCGGGTCCGTAGCCACTGGTGGGACCCGAGGAGTACCCGCCGGAAGCACCGGAGCCACGCTCAGGGCCGGTGCCGAAACGCGCACCGGGCACGGACCGCTGCCCCCGGGCAGGCGAGTGCCCGCCCCCGGCCGCGGCATCAGGGCCGCCTCCGGGGCCGTTGCCGTTTCCGGCGCCGGATCCGCGGGGCGGTTCGGGCGGTGGGTACGGAGGTCGGTTCGTCGTGGTCACCGACCGATCATCGCAAGAACGACGGGGGCCCTCTGTTCACCGCGCCAAGATTGCCGCTAGCGTGGAGGCACCTTTTGTACACGCGGGAGCTCGGAGCACCGGGCTGAGAGGGCGCTGACCTCCGTCCCAGCGATGTTTCACATGAAACATCACCGAAGTCGAGTGATGTTTCACACGGAACGTCGGCAGACGGATACCGCTGCGTCGACCGCCGAACCTGTTACCGGGTAATGCCGGCGTAGGGAGTAGGTCTCATGACCAACAAGGACGTACGCACGCCTGCCTCCGTTCAGGACACCCAGTCCGAGGAGGCCGGGAAGTCCATCGGCTGGCACAAGGCATACGTCGAGGGCACCCGCCCCGACCTGCGGGTGCCGGTCCGCCAGGTGCACCTCACCAACGGGCAGTCGGTCACGCTGTACGACACCTCCGGCCCGTACACCGATCCACTCGTCGAGACCGACGTGCGCAGGGGCCTGCCGCCGCTGCGCGAGAACTGGATCATCGCCCGCGGTGACACCGAGGAGTACGCGGGCCGTCCCGTCCGTCCCGAGGACGACGGCATCAAGCACACCGCGCCCCGGGGCGGCCTGCGCAACCTCGACGCCGTCTTCCCCGGACGGCCGCGCCAGCCGCGCCGCAGCCGGGACGGCAAGGCCGTCACCCAGCTCGCGTACGCCCGCCGCGGCGAGATCACGCCCGAGATGGAGTACGTGGCCCTCCGGGAGAACGTGGCGCCCGAGGTGGTCCGCGACGAGATCGCGGCGGGCCGGGCGGTGCTCCCGGCCAACGTCAACCACCCCGAGATCGAGCCGATGATCATCGGCAAGCGGTTCCTGGTGAAGGTCAACGCCAACATCGGCAACTCGGCCGTGACGTCCTCCATCGAGGAGGAGGTCGAGAAGATGACCTGGGCGACCCGCTGGGGCGCCGACACGGTCATGGATCTGTCCACCGGCCGCAACATCCACACCACGCGCGAGTGGGTCCTGCGCAACTCCCCCGTCCCCATCGGAACGGTGCCGCTCTACCAGGCCCTGGAGAAGGTCGACGGCCGGGCCGAGGAGCTGACCTGGGAGATCTACAAGGACACCGTCATCGAACAGGCCGAGCAGGGCGTGGACTACATGACGGTCCATGCCGGGGTGCGCCTGGCGTACGTGCCGCTCACCGCCAACCGCAAGACCGGCATCGTCTCCCGCGGCGGCTCGATCATGGCCGCCTGGTGCCTCGCGCACCACAAGGAGTCGTTCCTGTACGAGAACTTCGAGGAGCTCTGCGAGATCCTCGCCGCGTACGACGTCACGTATTCCCTCGGCGACGGTCTGCGGCCCGGGTCGATCGCGGACGCCAACGACGAGGCGCAGTTCGCCGAGTTGAGGACGCTCGGGGAACTCAACCGGATCGCGAAGCGTTTCCACGTACAGACCATGATCGAGGGCCCGGGCCACGTCCCGATGCACAAGATCAAGGAGAACATCGACCTTCAGCAGGAGATCTGCGATGAAGCCCCGTTCTATACGCTCGGCCCGCTGACCACGGACGTCGCTCCGGCGTACGACCACATCACCTCCGGCATCGGCGCCGCGATGATCGCCTGGTGGGGCACGGCGATGCTGTGTTACGTCACGCCCAAGGAGCACCTGGGTCTGCCGAACCGTGACGACGTCAAGACCGGCGTCATCACCTACAAGATCGCCGCCCACGCAGCCGACCTCGCCAAGGGGCACCCGGGTGCCCAGGAGTGGGACGACGCACTGTCGGACGCCCGGTTCGAGTTCCGGTGGGAGGACCAGTTCAACCTCGCCCTCGACCCTGACACGGCACGGGAGTTCCACGACGAGACCCTGCCGGCGGAGCCCGCCAAGACGGCTCACTTCTGCTCGATGTGCGGTCCCAAGTTCTGCAGCATGAAGATCTCGCAGGACATCCGCCGGGAACACGGCGGCACCCGAACGGAGATCGAGGAGGGCATGGCCCAGAAGTCGAAGGAGTTCGCGGCCAGCGGCAACCGCGTGTACCTGCCGATCGCGGACTGACCCGGCCCTCCTTACGACCCCGTCACGGAACCAGCACGGCGGCACCGGCCCGGCCCAAGATCCCTAAGGTCACAGGCATGGACGGGATCGATGTGGTCAACGGCGTCGTGGGCGCCGCCCTCGGCATGGTGTTCGCCGTGCTGTTCCAGCAACCGCTGCAAAACGCGTGGTTCCGGTTGCGCAGACGCTCGGCGAGCGCGATCCGGAGCCGCGGGCGCGGGGAGGAGTCGGCGCCCGCCTGGCAGACGTTCTCCCTGGGCCCGCTCCACACGTCCGCTCTGATCGTCGAAGGCGACGGAGAGCTCCCCATATCGAGCGACACCGTCCATGTGCACGTACTCGACGAGGAGGTGACGCTGCCCCCGGACATGGCGGCCTGGCGGGACGAGATCGCCGAGGAGAGCGAGCGACTGCGGGCGGACGGGCGGAGTCCCCTGTGGAACGGCCCCCGGTACGCGGTCGAGTCGCTCGACGTCTCGCGCACGGCGCTGGAGGAGCGGCCCGAGGTCCATCTGCGTCTGCGGCCGACCGACTACTACACCTTCCTCGCCGCCCAGCAACTCGACCGCCGGCTGCCGGACGGCACGACACCCCGGTCGCGTTATCTGGACCCGGAAAGGCCGCTCGACGCCCCGGCCTTCCTGCAGTGCAGCTTCGCGGTCAACGTCGCGGTGGTCACCGCCGACGACATGCTCGTGGTGACCCGGCGCAGCGACCGGGTCCGGGTGGCCCCGGGCGTCTGGAACTCCTCGGTCAACGAGGGCCTGTCACGGCACATCGACTCGTCGGGCAGGAGCGCGCCGGACCTGCATGCCGTGGCCCGCCGCGGCATGCGGGAGGAACTCTCCCTGGAAGCCCACGAGTACCCGCTCGACCTGCTGGCCTTCGTACTGGACGTGGAGCGGAGGCATTGGAGCGCGCACTTCTACGCCAGGCTGCACGAACTGCGGAGCACGGATCTGCAGACCCGGATGAGCAGAGGCGTCGCCGACCGCTGGGAGCACCAGACGATCGACTTCGTCCCCTTCCGCCCGGCGGCGGTCGTCCGGTACCTGGTGCGCGAGGACCGTGTCCACCGGTGGGCGCCGACCGCACCGGCGCTCTTCCACCTCGCGCTGGTGCACGCCTTCAGCCGCCGCACGGTCGAGCGGGTCGAGGCACAGGTCCTGCGCCGTCTGTGAGGAAGCGGGCGCTCGGCGAAGCGGGCACCGGCGGGCGGCTCGTTCTCCACCTGCATCGCGACATCCGACACCCGGCCGGGGCCCGGCTTGCGCTCCCTGAAGCCGGCACCCGAACCGGTACCCGAAGGGGAGCGCAAGCCGACGGACGCCGGCATGAGCGCCGACGGCTCCGACGGCTTCAATGGCTCTGAAGGCTCCGACGGCTACTCCGGTTGGTGTTCCGGGCCTCCGAAGTCCGGGCTGGTGTAGTCCGGGCTGCTGAAGCTCGGCCGCGAGCCGCCGCGGTGGCCGTCGTCCGGGCTGGTGAAGCCCGGGCGGTCGTAGCCGAGGTGCGGTATGCGGCTGACCGGCGTCGTCGGGGACGTGTGGTGCAGGGCAGCGGCCGCGCCCGGGTCCGCGAGCGCTTCCCTCAGGAAGGGCAGGACGCCCCGCTCCAGAAGGGCAGCGCGCCAGGCTTCCCTGGCCCGGGCCACCTCCCTGTGCAACTCGTCGTACGGACCGCCTTCGGCCGACGGCTTGTTGCGCAGGGCGGTGAGCAGCAGACCCACGGCGGCGACGAGGATCGCGACCGCGGTGACGGCGCCGAAGACCCAGCCCGTGGTGAGCATGGTCCGGGCGAACGCCTGCCCCGGGTCGAGCATCCGCAGGACGTAGCCGACGAGCAGGAAGATCGCCGCCGCGGTGCCGGCCAGGACGGGTGCCAGGACGGCGACGACGGCGACGGCGCCCGCGCCGGCGGTCTCGGCGACCTCTCCCATGGTGGCGGCGATGCCTCCCGCGCCCGTGCCCGGCTCGGACGAGCCGGACGCGCGTACGGACGCCGGGTCGGTCGACGCCGGCTGGCGCAGTTCGTCGCGGACCTTGACGTAGTGCTGGTACTCGGTCGCCGCGGCGGCCGTGATGAGTGCGGTGGCGCTGAGCGCCATGGTGCGCAGTTGCTCGGGGTTGAGCCGCTGTCCGACAGCGGCCAGTTCCGGACGGTGTGGTGCGGAGCGCAGCGCCTCATCGAGGAGCCGCTCGTAGTCCTGGCGGTCCTCGCTCAGCAGGTGCTGCGGAACGCTGTTCATGTGCATCCCCCGATGCTCCGTAGGGCTTGGGGCTCGGCATGCTGACGAGCCGTCGGGCAGAAACGGAGGGGAGCCTGCTACGGATAAGCCGATGGTAGAGCGGTGACGGTGGCCGGTGACAGGGGGTTTACCGAAATTGGCCCGTCACCGGTCCGGTCCTGTGACGGCCGGCGCCTGACCTGTGAACGGTCACGAGGGCAGCGGCAGTTGCTGGACCAGCAGCTTTCCGGCCATGGTCACACCGCCGTCCATCGCGATGGCGAGTCCGTCGGCGTAGACGTGCGGTCCTTCGACGACGGGGTCGCCCCTGTCCTCGTCCTCCTCGGAGCCGACCTCGCCCACCAGATACGGAATCGGGCTGTGGCCGTGAACGACGCGGGTGCCGCCGTACGTATCGAGCAGGGAGCGCACGGCGTCCGCGCCGCCCTCGTCGCGGAAGGAGAACCGCTTGGTGAACTTGCGGAACAGGTCCCAGACCTCGTCCGCGTCGTTGCGCGTGAGCGTCTCGCGGACGGTGTCGTTGACCTCTTCGATGGAGCGGCCGTAGTCGAGGTAGGCGGTGGTGTCGGAGTGCACGAGCAGATGGCCGTCGACCTCCTCGACGGCGTCAAGCCGGGCCATCCACTGCAGGTGGTGGTCCTGGAGGCGGTCCATGTCGGTCTTCTGGCCGCCGTTGAGCAGCCAGGCCGCCTGGAAGGTGGCGGTGCCGGCCCCGGAGTTGACGGGGGTGTCGCCGAACCGCTTGGCGCCGAGCAGGAGCAGTTCGTGGTTGCCCATGAGCGCCTTGCAGTAGCCGCCGGCCGCCGCGGCCTCGGCGGACAGCCGCATCACCAGGTCGATGACGCCGATGCCGTCCGGTCCGCGGTCGGTGAAGTCGCCGAGGAACCACAGGCGTGCGGTGCCGGCGCACCAGTTGCCCGCCGCGTCGAGCAGGCCCTTCTCCTGGAGGGCGGTCACCAGCTGGTCGAGGTAGCCGTGCACGTCGCCCACGACGTACAGCGGGCCCTGCCCGGTGGTGGTCTGTGGGGCCGCGGCGTTCTCGGGATCGACGGTCACCTGGACAGTGTCACCCCGGTTGATGACGGGAAGGTCGCGCTGGGTCGGCGTGTAGCCCTCGGGGTAGGTCTCCTCGGGCGGCGGGGCGACCTCGCCGGGGTGGGCGCTGTGGACGTACGGGCCGGTCTCGTGGACGTACGCGGGCACCCGGAAGTCGCGCAACGTCGCCGTACGCTCCACCTCGGGTCCCTGACCGGCCCCCTGAGTCATCGACCCCTCCACCATCGCGCCGCATCTGCACCGCATCGGACTGCCTGGTCGTAGCGGTCCGCCGGTGTCGTGGGCCCATCATAGGAATGCGGATCGCGCCATGTGATGACCCAGGGGTGGTGAATCAGAGCAAGACTCCGGTTCACTGCGGCTTTCGCCCCGATTGGGTCGGGCTTCGACCGTCGTGTGACCGTCCTCGCTCGCGTGCTCTGCGCGAGAACGGCCCCGTCTCTCCGGGGGACCGGCCCCGTTTCTCCCCGGAGGGCGACCTTCCCTCGCTCCGGAGGGGGACCTCACGTCTTCTCGGGTGACCGCGGCGGGCTGACCGTCGTGCGCGGCGGCCGTCGCTCGGACGACGTGCGCACGATCAGCTCCGTCGGTATCACCTGCTCGACCGTGCGGTCGGACTCCACGCCCTCGATGGCGTCGATGAGCAGTTGCACCACCGCCGTGCCGATGCGCCGCGGCTTCAGGGAGAGCGTGGTGATCGGCGGCTCGGTGTTGGCGTACACGGTGGACTCGCTGCAGCACACCAGCAGCAGGTCGTCGGGGACGCGCAGGCCGTAGCGGCGGGCGGCGGCGAGCAGGTCGGTGCCGTTCGGGTCGAACAGGCCGTAGACCGCGTCGGGCCGGTCGGGGCGCGCGAGCAGCCGGTCGGCGGCGACGGCGCCCGCGCACGGATCGTGCGCCGGGTAGGCCTCGTACACCGGATCCTGGCCGACCCGCTCGCACCAGCGCAGGTACGCGGTGGTCGACAGGTGTGTGTACGTGTCCGTGCTGGTGCCGGTCAGCAGGCCGATGCGGCGGGCGCCGGCGTCGGCCAGGTGGTCGAGGATGCCGAGGACGGCGGCCTCGTGGTCGTTGTCGACCCAGGCCGTGACCGGCAGTGCGCCGGCCGGGCGTCCGTCGGAGACGACCGGCAGGCCCTGCCGGACGAGTTCGCTGACCACCGGGTCCTGGTCGGAGGGGTCGATGACGACCGTGCCGTCCAGGGCGACGTTCGACCACACGTCGTGGCGGGAGGTCGCGGGCAGGATGACCAGCGCGTAGCCGCGGGCGAGTGCGGCGGAGGTGGCGGCGCGGGCCATCTCGGCGAAGTACGCGAACTCGGTGAAGGTGAAAGGTTCATCCCCGTACGTGGTGACGGTCAGGCCGATGAGGCCCGACTTCCCGGTACGGAGGGTCCGGGCGGCGGCCGACGGGCGGTAGCCGAGCCGGTCGGCCACCTCACGGACGTGGCGCCGGGTGGCGTCCGGGAGCCGGCCCTTGCCGTTGAGGGCGTCGGAGACGGTCGTGATGGAG
Organism: Streptomyces sp. NPDC006624; assembly: GCF_040611555.1. Lineage (NCBI taxonomy): Bacteria > Bacillati > Actinomycetota > Actinomycetes > Kitasatosporales > Streptomycetaceae > Streptomyces > Streptomyces sp. NPDC006624. The sequence goes on from NZ_JBEXOM010000007.1 coordinate 174,320, forward strand.
ACGCCGGCGGCGGCGGCCACGTCTCTGATTCCCGCCCGACCCGGCCGGCTGCCTCGCCGTGAGGTTTCCGCGCGGCTCACCTGGTGCTTCCCTGCTGCTGTCATGGCGAGCCGATAGTAGGGCTCATGCGGTGGGGTAGTGCGGACGCATATGCACGCGTTGACAGGCACGTTTCTGCATGATCATTAATGCTCAATTGCATGCGAAACAAAGGGGGTTGAGCGCTCCCATGGCAGTACGTGGCGTGCCGACGCGCACGGGCCTGGCGAGTGGCCGATGTTGCGAAGAGGTCTCAACTCACCTGCACGGGTGATGCGCGCCAGGGCGTGCACCACCGGCGCGTAGATATATGTGAGGCGCGCCCCCGTATTAGTACGCCTTCGTACAGCGATGCCCCTGATGCCGGTGGGGCGAGGGAGACGGACGCTCACAGCTCCGTCGTGGCTATACGCAGCGGCGCCGAATCCTCATAAGGTGAGGAGTATTGGATGTCGGCGGCGGTCATGGGCCGCCGGTCTTCACGAGGAGGACTGCGGTGAGCGAGACGAGCCCGAAGCTGCGCGCCGAGCTGGAGGGGATCCCCACCTACAAGCCGGGCAAGCCGGCCGCGGCAGGCGGACCCGTGGCCTACAAGCTGTCCTCCAACGAGAACCCGTACCCGCCGCTGCCCGGTGTGATGGAGAGGGTGACGGCGGCGGCCTGCTCCTTCAACCGTTACCCGGACATGGCCTGCACGGCGCTGATGAACGAGCTGTCCGATCGGTTCGGCGTGCCCCTCTCCCACCTGTCCACCGGCACCGGGTCGGTCGGTGTCGCCCAGCAGCTGATCCAGGCCACCTCCGGTCCCGGTGACGAGGTGATCTACGCCTGGCGCTCCTTCGAGGCCTACCCGATCATCACGCAGATCAGCGGCGCCACCTCGGTGAAGGTGCCGCTGACCTCCGGTGATGTGCACGACCTCGACGCGATGGCCGAGGCGATCACCGACCGGACCCGGCTGATCTTCGTCTGCAACCCCAACAACCCGACCGGCACGGTGGTGCGGCGGGCGGAGCTGGAGCGCTTCCTCGACCGGGTCCCCGCCGACGTGCTGGTGGTGCTCGACGAGGCCTACCGCGAGTTCATCCGCGACCCCGAGGTGCCGGACGGAGTCGAGATCTACCGCGACCGGCCCAACGTCTGCGTCCTGCGGACCTTCTCCAAGGCGTACGGCCTGGCCGGGCTGCGTGTCGGGTTCGCCATCGCGCACGACCCGGTGGCCGCGGCGCTGCGCAAGACGGCGGTGCCGTTCGGCGTGAGCCAGATCGCGCAGGAGGCGGCGATCGCCTCGCTGCGGGCCGAGGACGAGTTGCTCGGCCGGGTGGGCTCGCTGGTGTGTGAGCGCACTCGCGTGGTCGACGGACTGCGCGCCCAGGGCTGGACGGTGCCGGAGACCCAGGCCAACTTCGTGTGGCTGCGGCTGGGGGAGAGCACGGTGCCGTTCGCGGAGGTGTGTGAGCAGGCGGGCGTGGTGATCCGGCCGTTCCCTGGTGAGGGTGTGCGGGTCACCGTCGGGGAGGCCGAGGCGAACGACATCTTCCTGAAGGTGGCGGAAGGCTTCCGCAAAGAGGTCTGAGGGCTGAGCAGAGCCCGGTGTGCAGAGCCGGTCGGCGTTCCCTCGCCGACCGGCTCTGCGGGTTCCGGGCCCCTGTCGCACCGGGTCATCGAGGCCCGGCGGACGCCTGTTTCACGTGAAACCGCAACCTCTGTGACGAAGCGCACCCCTGCGAATCGGCCGTCACCAGGGGACCCCCGCCATGGCTCGAAAGTGCGTGCTGCATAATGGCTTGTGAATGTGAACGCTTTCACAAGCGTAGGTAAGGAGCGGCGACGTGGACCTGGCTTTGGCGCCGGAGACCCTGGCGCGATGGCAGTTCGGCATCACCACCGTCTACCACTTTCTGTTCGTCCCCCTGACGATCTCGCTGGCCGCACTCACGGCCGGACTGCAGACCGCCTGGGTGCGGACGGAGAAGGAGAAGTACCTCCGGGCCACGAAGTTCTGGGGCAAGCTCTTCCTGATCAACATCGCGATGGGGGTGGTCACCGGCATCGTGCAGGAGTTCCAGTTCGGCATGAACTGGTCCGACTACTCGCGCTTCGTCGGTGACGTCTTCGGTGCGCCGCTCGCCTTCGAGGCACTGATCGCCTTCTTCTTCGAGTCCACCTTCATCGGCCTGTGGATCTTCGGCTGGGACAAGCTGCCCAAGAAGATCCACCTGGCCTGCATCTGGATGGTCGCGATCGGCACGCTGCTGTCGGCGTACTTCATCCTCGCCGCGAACTCCTGGATGCAGCACCCGGTCGGCTACCGGATCAACGAGCAGAAGGGGCGGGCCGAGCTCACCGACTTCTGGCTGGTGCTGACCCAGAACACCACGCTCAACCAGGTCTTCCACAGCTTCTCCGCGGCCTTCCTCACGGGCGGCGCCTTCATGGTCGGGATCGCCGCCTTCCACCTGCTGCGCAAGAAGCACATCCCGGTGATGCGCACCTCCCTCCGGCTCGGCCTGGTCACCGTCGCGGTCGGCGGCCTGCTCACCGCGGTCAGCGGCGACACCCTGGGCAAGGTCATGTACGAGCAGCAGCCGATGAAGATGGCCGCTGCCGAGGCGCTGTGGGACGGCGAGAAGCCGGCGCCCTTCTCGGTGTTCGCCTACGGGGACGTCGACGAGGGCCACAACAAGGTCGCCCTGGAGATCCCCGGCCTGCTCTCCTTCCTGGCGCACAGCGACTTCGAGTCCTACGTGCCGGGCATCAACGACACCAACAAGGCCCTTCAGGAGAAGTTCGGGCCCGGTGACTACAAGCCCATCGTCCCCGTCGCCTACTGGGGCTTCCGCTGGATGATCGGCTTCGGCATGGCGTCGTTCTCCATCGGCCTGCTGGGGCTGTGGCTCACGCGGAAGAAGTTCCTGCTGCCGGCCGCCTGGCGGACCGGGGAGGACGAAGTGCCGCATCTCGTCCTGTTCCGGGAGCCGCTCCGGCCGCGACTCACCCGTCTGTACTGGCTCGCGGCGGTCTGGACGATGGCCTTCCCGCTGATCGCCAACTCCTGGGGCTGGATCTTCACCGAGATGGGCCGCCAGCCGTGGGTCGTCTACGGCCTGTTCCAGACGCGTGACGCGGTCTCCCCCGGTGTCTCCCAGGCCGAGGTCCTCACCTCGATGATCATCTTCACCGCGCTGTACGCGATCCTCGCCGTGATCGAGGTCAAGCTGCTGGTCAAGTACGTCAAGGCCGGACCGCCGGAGCTCACCGAGGCCGACCTCAACCCGCCCACGAAGATCGGCGGCGACCCCCGTGACGCCGACAAGCCGATGGCCTTCTCGTACTAGGCCGAGGGAGCTGCACAGTCATGGAACTGCACGACGTCTGGTTCGTCCTGATCGCCGTCCTGTGGACCGGCTACTTCTTCCTGGAGGGCTTCGACTTCGGGGTCGGGGTGCTCACGAAGCTGCTCGCCCGCAACCGGCCCGAGAAGCGCGTGCTGATCAACACGATCGGGCCCGTCTGGGACGGCAACGAGGTGTGGCTGCTCACGGCGGGCGGCGCGACCTTCGCCGCGTTCCCCGAGTGGTACGCCACGCTCTTCTCCGGGTTCTACCTGCCGCTGCTGCTCATCCTGGTCTGCCTCATCGTCCGGGGCGTGGCCTTCGAGTACCGTGCGAAGCGGCCCGAGGAGGACTGGCAGCGCAACTGGGAGACGGCGATCTTCTGGACCTCGCTGCTCCCCGCGTTCCTGTGGGGCGTGGCCTTCGGCAACATCGTGCGCGGCGTGAAGATCGACCAGGACTTCAACTACGCCGGCTCCGTCCTGGACCTGCTCAACCCGTACGCGCTGCTGGGCGGGCTGGTCACCCTGACGCTGTTCACCTTCCACGGGGCGGTGTTCGTCGGGCTGAAGACCGTGGGGGAGATCCGGGAGCGGGCGCGGACGCTGGCGCTGCGCGTCGGGCTGCTGACCGCGCTGCTCGCACTCGTCTTCCTGCTGTGGACGCAGGTGGAGCGGGGCGACGGGGCCTCGTTCGTCGCGGCGGTCGCGGCCGTGGCCTCGCTCCTCGTGGCGCTGGCCGCGGCGCGGGCCGGGCGTGAGGGCTGGGCGTTCGCCCTGTCGGGACTCACCATCGTGGCCACGGTGGCGATGCTGTTCCTGACGCTGTTCCCGAACGTCATGCCCTCGACGCTGAACCCGGACTGGAGCCTGACGGTCACCAACGCCTCGTCCAGCCCGTACACGCTGAAGATCATGACCTGGTGTGCCGTGGTGGCGACCCCCATCGTGATGCTCTACCAGGGCTGGACGTACTGGGTCTTCCGCAAGCGGATCGGTACGCAGCACATCGCCGAGCCCGCGCACTGAGGTGTGTTTCACGTGAAACCAATCGATCCGCGTCTCCTCCGGTACACCCGTGCCACCCGCGGCTTCCTGGTGGCGGTCGTCGCCCTGGGCGCCGTGGGTGCGGGGCTGGTCATCGCGCAGGCCATGCTCATCGCCGAGGTCGTGGTCGGCGCCTTCCAGCACCGTATGCCGGCGTCCGAACTCACCACTCCCCTGCTGCTGTTGGTCGCTGTCGCGGCCGGACGGGCGGTGGTGGGCTGGCTCACCGAGCTCGCCGCGCACCGGGCGAGCGCGGCGGTCAAGTCGGAACTGCGGGGGCGGCTGCTGGAGCGTGCCGCCCGGCTGGGGCCGGGCTGGCTCAGCGGGCAGCGGACCGGTTCGCTGGTCGCCCTGGCCACCCGGGGCGTCGACGCCCTCGACGACTACTTCTCGCGGTATCTGCCGCAGTTGGGTCTCGCGGTGGTCGTGCCCGTGGCGGTGCTGGCGCGGATCGTCACCGAGGACTGGGTCTCCGCGGCCATCATCGTGGGGACGCTTCCGCTCATCCCGGTCTTCATGATGCTGATCGGCTGGGCCACCCAGTCCCGGATGGACCGTCAGTGGCGGCTGCTGTCGCGGCTGTCCGGGCACTTCCTGGACGTCGTCGCGGGCTTGCCGACGCTGAAGGTGTTCGGCCGGGCCAAGGCGCAGGCCGAGTCGATCCGGCGGATCACCGGCGAGTACCGGCGGGCGACCATGCGGACGCTCCGGATCGCCTTCCTGTCCTCCTTCGCGCTGGAACTGCTCGCGACGATCTCGGTGGCCCTGGTCGCCGTGACCATCGGCATGCGGCTGGTGCACGGCGAGATGGACCTGTACATCGGCCTGGTCATCCTGATCCTGGCTCCGGAGGCGTATCTGCCGTTGCGGCAGGTCGGGGCGCAGTACCACGCGGCGGCGGAGGGCCTGGCCGCGGCAGAGGAGATCTTCGAGGTCCTGGAGACCCCCGTCCCGGAGTCCGGCTGCGAGCCCGTGCCCGAGGGTGCGCTGGCCTTCGAGGGGGTGACCGTCCGGTACCCGGGGCGGTCGGCGGACGCCGTCAGTGACGTGTCCTTCACCGTCGAACCCGGCGAGACGGTCGCCCTGGTCGGCCCGAGCGGCGCCGGCAAGTCGACGCTGCTGCACGCCCTGCTCGGCTTCGTGCGGCCGGCCGAAGGACGGATCGGTGTCGGGGGAGTCGACCTCACCGACGCCGACCTGGAGCAGTGGCGGTCCCGGATCGCGTGGGTGCCGCAGCGGCCGCATCTGTACGCCGGGACGATCGCCGAGAACGTACGGCTGGCGCGGCCCGGCGCGGACGACGAGGCGGTCAGGCGGGCGCTGTGCGACGCCGGGGCGCTGGAGTTCGTGGACGCCCTGCCCGAGGGCGCCGGCACTCTGCTCGGTGAGGACGGTGCCGGGCTGTCCGCCGGGCAGCGGCAGCGGCTCGCCCTGGCCCGGGCGTTCCTCGCGGACCGGCCCGTGCTGCTGCTCGACGAGCCGACGGCGGCGCTGGACGGGGCCACCGAGGCCGAGGTCGTGACAGCCGTGCGGCGCCTGGCGGCAGGGCGGACGGTGCTGCTCGTCGTGCACCGGCCGGCGCTGCTGGAGGTGGCCGACCGGGTGGTCCGGCTGGAGGAACCCGGGACGGCCGCCGCGACCGTGGTGCGTCCCGCCGCCCGCAAGCGCACACCGCGCCCGGTGGAGGCCGAGCTGCCCGCTCGGGCGACGGTCGCCCGGCAGCAGCCCGTTTCCGGCGGTGTTCTCGCACGCGTCCGCGCCATGTCCGGTGCCCGGCGCGGCCGGTTCGGACTCGCGCTGCTGCTCGGCAGCCTCGCGCTGGGCAGTGCCGTGGGACTGATGGCCACCTCGGGATGGCTGATCTCCCGGGCCTCGCAGCAGCCGCCCGTGCTCTACCTGATGATGGCCGTGACGGCGACGCGGGCCTTCGGCATCGGACGGGCCGTGTTCCGGTACGCCGAGCGGCTGGTGTCGCACGACGCCGTGCTGCGGATGCTCGCGGACACCAGGGTGGCGGTGTTCCGCAGGCTGGAGCGGCTGGCGCCGGCCGGGCTGCGCAACGCCCGCCGTGGCGACCTGCTCTCCCGCCTGGTGGCGGACGTCGACGCGCTGCAGGACTACTGGCTGCGCTGGCTGCTGCCGGCCGGGGCGGCGGTCGTGGTGTCGGCCGCCTCCGTCGGATTCACGGCGTGGCTGCTGCCCGAGGCCGGAGCGGTGCTCGCGGCCGGACTGCTGGCCGCCGGTGTCGGCGTGCCGCTGGTCACCGGCGCCGTCGCCCGCCGGGCCGAGCACCGGCTGGCCCCCGCCCGCGGCGTGCTGGCGACGCGGGTGGCCGACCTGCTCACCGGCACCGCGGAACTGACCGTGGCCGGTGCCCTGCCCGCGCGGACCGCCCAGGCGCGGGAGGCGGACGGGGTGCTCACCCGGATCGCCGCGCGTGCCGCCACCGCCACCGCCCTCGGCGACGGACTCACCGCCCTGATCTCCGGCCTCACCGTCACGGCCGCCGCGCTGGCCGGTGCGCAGGCGGTCGCCGCCGGGCGGCTGGACGGCGTGGCCATGGCCGTCGTCGTCCTCACTCCGCTGGCCGCCTTCGAGGCCGTGCTGGGGCTGCCGCTGGCCGTGCAGTACCGGCAGCGGGTGCGCCGGAGCGCGGAGCGGGTGCACGAGGTGCTGGACGCCCCGGAGCCCGTGGCGGAGCCGGAGCGGCCCCGGCAGGCACCCGCCGCCCCGTTCCCGGTGGTCCTGAAGGACCTGACCGCCCGGCACGCCGGGCAGGACCGGGAGGCCCTCGCCGGGTTCGGCCTGACCCTCGACGAGGGCCGCCGGGTCGCCGTCGTCGGACCCTCGGGCGCCGGCAAGACGACCCTGGCGCAGACGCTGCTGCGGTTCCTCGACGCGGAGGCGGGCACGTACACGCTGGCCGGTGTGGACGCGTACGCGCTGCACAGTGACGACGTACGGAAGCTCGTCGGGCTGTGCGCACAGGACGCGCACCTCTTCGACAGCTCGCTGCGCGAGAACCTGCTGCTCGCCCGGAAGGACGCCACCGAGGACGATCTGCGCGCCGCGCTCGGCCGCGCCCGGCTGCTGGACTGGGCCGACGGCCTGCCGGACGGGCTCGACACGCTCGTCGGCGAGCACGGGGCCCGGCTGTCGGGCGGTCAGCGGCAGCGGCTGGCCCTGGCCCGGGCGCTGCTCGCGGACTTCCCCGTCCTGGTGCTCGACGAGCCCGCCGAGCATCTCGACCTGCCCACCGCAGACGCCCTCACGGCCGACCTGCTGGCCGCCACCGAAGGCCGCACGACCCTGCTCATCACGCACCGGCTGGCCGGTCTCGAGGCGGTGGACGAGGTGATCGTGCTGGACCGGGGACGGGTCGTGCAGCGCGGCCCGTACGCGGAGCTGGTGGCGGTGGACGGGCCGTTGCGGGGAATGGCGCAGCGGGAGGCGGCGTCGGAGGCCCTCGTGGGAGCCCTCTGACGCGCCGCGGCGGGGCCCGGGCTGATCCGTTCGGAGCAGCCCGTCCCCCGCCCGTACGACGAGAACAGGACCGGACCGGCGGGCCGGGTGACGATCGCTGACATGCGTTCATATCGCCGTTATCGCCTGCTGGTTCCGGTCCTGCTGTGCGCGCTGGCCGCCCTCGCGGCCGGTCCCCACTCGGCCGACGAGGAACCCGGCGGCGGCACCGATGCCGGCGGTGCGGACCTGCCTGCCGGTGGCCTCAGCGCCGACGTGCTGCGGTTGTACGAGGAGGCCGCGGTCGCGACCCAGCAGTACGAGGCCGGCCGCAAGGAGGCCGACGAGCAACGGGCCAAGGCCGAGCGGGCCGAGGAACTGCTGGACAGGACGCGGCAGCACGTCGCCGCGCTCCACGAGGACCTGGGCCGGATCGCCCGGGCGCAGTACCGCGGCAGCGGCGGCCTGCCCGTGGCCGCGCAGATGATCCTCGCCGACAGCCCCGACGACCTGATGCGCGGTCAGCACGCCTTCTCACAGGCGGATCTGGCCCTGAACAACGCGATCGCCAAGAACCGCCGGGCGGAGGCACGCCTGGCCGCCGACGAGGCCGCGGCCGCGGCCGAGTGGCAGGCGCTGGACAAGCGGAACACCCAGCTCGAGGCCCTGAAGACCGGCATCGAGCAGAAACTCGAGGCCGCCCGCTCGGAGCTCCAGGGACGCGCGGAGGCCGCGGTCGCCGCAGGCTCCTGCCGCGGTGCCGTCCGGCTCGACCAGCCGGATACGGGGTTCGCCAGCGCGTGGGTCACCCCGGTGGAGACGTACGAGCTGTCCTCGTCGTACGGCAGCGGTGGTTCCCGGTGGGCGAACCGGCACACCGGTCAGGACTTCGCGGTGCCGATCGGCACGCCGGTGCGTGCCGTCGGCGAGGGCCGGGTGGTGCGGGTGTCCTGCGGCGGTGCCTTCGGCATCGAGATCGTGCTCAAGCACCCGGGCGGCTACTACACGCAGTACGCCCATCTCGCGTCCGTGGCGGTCGACGAGGGGGAGCATGTCGCTCCCGGCCAGTGGATCGGCCAGTCGGGCAGCACCGGCAACTCCACCGGTCCGCATCTGCACTTCGAGACCCGGGTGACGCCGGAGATGGGTTCGGCGGTGAACCCGGCATCCTGGCTGGCGGAACGCGGGGTGACGCTCTGAAGCAAGCCACCCCGCGCGGAGTTGAGCGGCTCGCTCGGCCACCGGCTCGCTCGGCCACCGGCCCGCTCGGGCCACCGGCCCGCTCGGTCCGCCGGAGCGGCGCGTTGCTACCGCCGCTCGGCCAGCAGCTGCTCGATCACGATGGCCACCCCGTCCTCGTTGTTCGCGACCGTCCGCCCGGAGGCCGCGGCGACCACGTCCGGGTGGGCGTTGCCCATGGCGTACGAGCGTCCTGCCCAGGTCAGCATCTCGACGTCGTTCGGCATGTCCCCGAACGCGACGACCTCCTCGTGCGAGATGCCGCGCTCGGCGCAGCACAGGGCGAGCGTGCTGGCCTTGGACACGTCGGGACCGCTGATCTCCAGCAGCGCGCTGGGGCTGGAGCGGGTCACGTTGGCGCGGTCGCCGATGGCGAGCCGGGCCAGGGTCAGGAAGGCGTCCGGGTCGAGTTCGGGGTGGTAGGAGAGGATCTTCAGCACCGGCTCGGCGGCCGCGCGATGATCGGGGGACAGCAACTCCTCGGCCGGGGCGAGGCTGTCGGGAATCTCCATGTGCAGCTTGGGGTACGCGGGCTCCTGGTAGAAGCCGTACGTCTGCTCCACGGCGTAGACGGTGCCCGGCGCGGCCTCGCGCAGCAGCCGGACGGCGTCCAGCGCGTTCTCGCGGGCCAGCTCGCGCACCTTCACGAACCGGTGGGCGCCGGGGCCGCCGTGCAGGTCGACCACGGCCGCGCCGTTGCCGCAGATCGCCAGACCGTGGCCGTGCACGTGGTCGCTGACGACGTCCATCCAGCGGGCCGGGCGGCCCGTGACGAAGAAGACCTCGATGCCCGCCTCCTCGGCGGCGGCCAGCGCTTCGACGGTGCGCGGGGAGACCGACTTGTCGTCGCGCAGCAGGGTGCCGTCGAGGTCGGTGGCGATCAGTCGTGGCGGGAGGGTCTCGGCCACGGTCTCGGGCTGTCGGGTCGCTGAGGTCACCCGGCCATTGTCCCGCATATGCCCGCTCGCCCGTGCGGGACTCCGCACAGGTGAGTGAATACCGTCCCTGTCGGGGCCTGGGCGGCCCTTCCCGGACACCTGACCGGTCCCGGCCCGCGCTCAGCGCAGCTGCGCCAGTGCCTCCATCGCGATGCGCTCGAAGACCTTCTCGTCCGCCGCGAACTGCGTGTCGGGGATCGGCCAGTGGATCACGAACTCGGTGAATCCCAGCTCCACGTGCCGGCCGGCGAAGTCCACGAAGGCGTCCAGGGACTGCAGCGGCCGACTGCGGTCCGGGGTGAACCCGGTGAGCAGGACCTTGTCGAGGCCGGTCATGTCCCGGCCGGTCTCCGCGCAGATGTCGGCCAGCTTCTCGGCCTGCCCGCGAATGGCCTGAATCGACTGCTCGGGCGTGCCGTTCTCGTACAGCTTGGGGTCGCCGGTGGTCACCCACGCCTGCCCGTGCCGGGCGACGAGCCGCATGCCGCGCGGCCCGGTCGCGGCGATCGCGAAGGGCAGCCGGGGACGCTGCACACAGCCGGGGATGGTGCGGGCCTCATGAGCCGAGTAGAAGTCGCCCTCGTACGACACCGCGTCCTCGCTGAGCAGCCGGTCGAGCAGCGGGACGAACTCGGCGAAGCGGTCGGCGCGCTCCCGCGGACTCCACGGTTCCTGGCCGAGCGCGGTGGCGTCGAAGCCGGAACCGCCCGCGCCGATGCCCAGGGTGAACCGCCCACCGGAAATGTCGTCGAGGGAGATCAGTTCCTTGGCGAGGGTGACGGGATGCCGGAAGTTCGGCGAGGTGACCAGCGTGCCCAGTCGCAACCGTTCGGTGACGGACGCGGCGGCGGTGAGGGTCGGCACGGCGCCGAACCACGGGCCGTCCCGGAAGGTGCGCCACGAGAGGTGGTCGTATGTGTACGCCGTGTGGAAGCCGAGCTGCTCGGCACGGGTCCAGGCCGTACGGCCGCCTTCGTGCCAGCGGCGGTACGGGAGAATCACGGTGCTCAGACGCAGACTCATGGGACCGAGCCTAAAGGAGCCCAGCCGCTTCCCGGTGTTTCACGTGAAACGTCGCCCTGAGGACATCGGAGCCGCCGTCCCCGCCCGGCAGGTCAGTGCGGCCCGGGAAAGCGCAGGTAACCCGGCGGTACGGAGTCGGTCAGCCACACACCGTTCTCGCTCACGTGGAAGACGTGGCCGTCCCGGTGCATCGCGGCCGCGTCCACGCCGAGCACCACCGGCCGGCCGCGCCGGGCCCCGACCCGGGTCGCCGTCTCACGGTCCGGTGACAGATGCACGGCGTGCCGGTTCATGGGCCGGAGCCCTTCGGCCCGGATCGCGTCCAGGTGGCGGGCGACGGTGCCGTGGTAGAGGTGCGCCGGAGGAGTCGCCGGCGCCAGCCCGAGGTCGATCTTGACGCTGTGGCCCTGGCTGGCGCGGATCCGGGTGCCCTCCACGGCGAAGCGCCGCTTGTCGTTGGTGGCGACGACATGGTCCAGTTCGTCACGCGTGAACCGGAAGCCGTGCTCCGCGGCCGCGGCGATGAGCGTGTCGATCTCCACCCACCCGGCCTCGTCGAGCGTCAGCCCGATCCGTTCGGGCTGGTGGCGCAGATGCCTGGAGAGGTACTTCGACACCTTCACGGTGCGTCTTTCATCCATCCCTCCAGAGTGCGGGAGAGACGCGAATCACGCGATTGAGTTTCGTCCCGCAGGTTTGATCCACAACCAAGCGGCGTTATCCACAGGAAGAGTGCGCGATCCTGTGGACAACTGCCCTCAGTGACAGGGCTTTTGGTACTCCGTCACACCGGGGGCCGTACTCGCGCGATCCTTCGCAGCGCCCCGGGAGCGAACCGCGAAAGCATCCGCGCAGCGCGCGCCTCCGGCGTCACCGGCACGACCGCCTCGTCACGGACGACCGCGCGGAGGATCGCCCGGGCGACCTTCTCCGGAGGGTAGTTGCGCAGCCCGTAGAGCCGGGCGGCACGCCATTGGAGCCGCTTCTCCTCCTGCGCGTCCACCCCCGCGAAGTGCGCGGTCGAGGTGATGGCGGTGTTGACGAAGCCGGGGCAGACCGCGCTCACGCCGATCCCCTGCCCGGCCAGTTCCGCCCGCAGGCACTCGCTGAGCATCAGCACGGCCGCCTTGGAGGTGCTGTACGCGGGCAGGGCCCGGGTCGGCTGGTACGCCGCCGCCGACGCCACGTTGACGATGTGGCCGCCCTGGCCCCGCTCGGCCATCCGGCGGCCGAAGAGCCGGCAGCCGTGGATCACGCCCCACAGGTTGACGTCGAGGACCTTCTTCCAGTCCTCCGGCGTGGTGTCGAAGAACGAGCCGGACAGCCCGATCCCGGCGTTGTTCACCAGGACGTCCACCACGCCGTACTCGGTGGCGACCTTGTCGGCCAGCGCCTCCATGGCCCGCTGGTCGGAGACGTCGGTCGTCTCCGCCCACGCCTGCCGCGCGCCCCGCCGGAGGGCCGACTCGGCGGTGCGGGCCGCCGCCTGACCGTCCCGGTCGACGGCCACCACGCGCGCACCGGCCTCGGCGAAGGCGAGCGCGGTCGCCCGCCCGATGCCGCTGCCCGCCCCGGTGACCAGCACCAGCTGCCCGCCGAACCGCTCGGCGTGCCGGCCGCCCGCCGCCACCGGGGACCGCCCGTTCTCGACGGACCGGACGAACTCCTCGATCCACGCGGCCAGCTGGTCGGGACGCGTCCGCGGGATCCAGTGCCCCGCCGCCACCGTCCTGCGGGTCAGCTGCGCAACCCACTGCTCCAGGTCGTCGTACAGCCGCTCCGACAGGAACCGGTCCCCCAGCGGCGTGATGAGCTGCACGGGCGCGTGGGCGTGCGCGTCCGGGCGCGGCTCGCGCAACCGGGGCCGGACGTTGTCGCGGTACAGCCAGGCCCCGCGGGCCGCGTCCGACGGCAGGGAGGAGGTGGGGTAGCCGTCGCCCCGGGGCACCTTCTCGACGCGCTCCAGTACCCCTGGCCAGCGCTTGCCGAGCGGGCCGCGCCAGGCCAGCTCCGGCAGCACGGGCGTGTGCAGCAGGTAGACGTACCAGGACCGGGCGCCCTGGCCGAGCAGCTGGCCGACCCGGCGCGGGGTGGGGCGCCGCATGCGCCGGTTGATCCAGTGGCCGAAGTGGTCGAGGGACGGCCCCGACATCGAGGTGAGGGAGGCGATGCGGCCCTCGGTGCGCTTGACGGTCGTGAACTCCCAGGCCTGCACCGAGCCCCAGTCGTGCCCGACCAGATGCACCGGCCGGTCCGGGCTGACCGCGTCCGCGACGGCCAGGAAGTCGTCCGTGAGCTTCTCCAGCGTGAACCCGCCGCGCAGCGGGCGCGGCGCCGTGGACCGGCCGTGGCCGCGGACGTCGTACGTCACCACGTGGAAGTGCCCGGCGAGCCGCTCGGCGACCTCGGACCACACCTCCTTGCTGTCCGGGTAGCCGTGCACCAGGACGACCGTGGGCCGCCCCGGATCGCCCCTCTCGGCCACGCACAGCTCGACCTCGCCGGTCCGTACCCAGCGCTCCCGCACGCCCGTCCGCAACGTCATCCGGCGAATCTGGCAGTTGTTAGAGAGTTCGTCAATAGAAGGTTCCCGGTGGTGGTAACCCTGAGGGACCAGGCCCCCTAAGGGCCCGTAATACTCGAGGCTGATCCCAAGACAGCTCTGCGGAGTGACGACCGCCACGCACACGGCCCCTACCGTCGAAGCGTGACTGTGATCGCGACCGAAAGCCTGAGCAAGCGGTTCCCCCGGGTGACCGCGCTTGACCGGCTCTCCGTGGACGTCGGGCCCGGTGTGACCGGACTCGTCGGAGCCAACGGGGCCGGCAAGTCCACACTGATCAAGATCCTGCTGGGTCTGTCCCCCGCCACGGAGGGCCGCGCCGACGTGCTCGGCCTCGACGTCGCCACCGAGGGCGCCGCCATCCGCGAGCGCGTCGGCTACATGCCCGAGCACGACTGCCTGCCGCCGGACGTCTCGGCCACCGAGTTCGTCGTCCACATGGCGCGCATGTCCGGCCTGCCGCCCACCGCGGCGCGCGAGCGCACGGCCGACACCCTGCGCCACGTCGGCCTCTACGAGGAGCGCTACCGCCCCATCGGCGGCTACTCCACCGGCATGAAGCAGCGCGTCAAGCTCGCCCAGGCCCTCGTGCACGACCCCCAGCTGGTCTTCCTGGACGAGCCCACCAACGGCCTCGACCCGGTCGGCCGCGACGAGATGCTCGGCCTCATCCGCCGCATCCACACCGACTTCGGCATCTCGGTCCTGGTCACTTCCCACCTGCTGGGCGAACTGGAGCGCACCTGCGACCACGTCGTCGTCATCGACGGCGGCAAGCTGCTGCGCTCCAGCTCCACCACGGACTTCACCCAGATCACGACCACCCTCGCCATCGAGGTCACCGACACCGACGAGCACCCGGACGGCACACGCGCGGTCCGCGAGGCGCTGCACGCGCGCGGGGTGACCGTCGAGGACGGCAGCGGCCTGCCCGGCGCGGGCCACGTCCTGCACCTGACCGCGCAGGGCGAGGAGACCTACGACCTGGTCCGGGACGTGATCGCCGACCTCGGCCTCGGCCTGGTGCGCATGGAGCAGCGCAGGCACCACATCTCCGAGGTCTTCACGACCAGCGACGAGCGCGAGCAGCGGAAGGAGGCGGTCGGCCATGGCGGTTGAGCACTCCACGGGGACCCCCGCCCCGGCCCCGGGCGACCAGACCCGCATCCACAACATCGGCTACCGCGGCTACGACGGCCCCCGCCTCGGCCGCGCCTACGCCCGCCGCTCCCTGTACTCGCAGTCCCTGCGCGGCTCCTACGGCCTCGGCCGCTCGGTGAAGTCCAAAGTGCTGCCGATGCTGCTGTTCGTGGTGATGTGCGTGCCCGCGGCGATCATGGTCGCCGTCGCGGTCGCCACCAAGGCCAAGGAACTGCCCCTGGACTACACGCGCTACGCGATCGTCATGCAGGCGGTCCTCAGCCTCTACGTCGCCTCCCAGGCGCCGCAGTCCGTCTCGCGGGACCTGCGCTTCAAGACCGTACCGCTGTACTTCTCCCGGCCCATCGAGACCGCCGACTACGTCCGCGCCAAGTTCGCGGCCCTGGCCTCGGCGCTGTTCGTCCTCACGGCCGCTCCCCTGCTCGTGCTCTACGTGGGCGCGCTGCTGGCCAAGCTCGACTTCGCCGACCAGACCAAGGGATTCGCACAGGGACTGGTCTCCGTGGCACTGCTCTCGCTGCTCTTCGCCGGCATCGGCCTGGTCATCGCGTCCTTCACCCCGCGCCGCGGCTTCGGCATCGCCGCCGTGATCGCCGTGCTGACGATCACCTACGGAGCGGTCTCCACCCTCCAGGCCATCGCCGACGCACAGGGCAGCAGCGACGCCGTGCCGTGGATCGGGCTCTTCTCGCCCATCACGATCATCGACGGTGTGCAGTCCGCGTTCCTCGGCGCGACCTCCGCCTTCCCGGGCGGGATCGGCCCGGGCACCGCCGAGGGCGTCGTCTTCGTCCTCGCCGCCCTCGGCCTGATCGCGGCGAGCTACGGCCTGCTGATGCGCCGCTACAAGAAGGTGGGACTGTGACCACGCTCTCCATCGACCACGTCTCCCGCTGGTTCGGCAACGTGGTCGCCGTCAACGACATCACCATGACCATCGGCCCCGGCGTCACGGGCCTGCTCGGCCCCAACGGCGCCGGGAAGTCCACCCTCATCAACATGATGGGCGGTTTCCTGGCCCCCTCCACCGGCACGGTCACCCTCGACGGGCAGCCGGTGTGGCGCAACGAGAAGATCTACCGGCACATCGGCGTCGTCCCCGAGCGGGAGGCGATGTACGACTTCCTCACCGGCAAGGAGTTCGTGCTCGCCAACGCCGAGCTGCACGGACTGGGCGCCAAGGCGGCCCAGAAGGCCCTGGCCACCGTCGAGATGGAGTACGCGCAGGACCGCAAGATCCAGACGTACTCCAAGGGCATGCGCCAGCGCGTGAAGATGGCGAGCGCCCTCGTCCACGACCCCTCGCTGCTGCTGCTCGACGAGCCGTTCAACGGCATGGACCCGCGCCAGCGCATGCAGCTCATGGACCTGCTGCGGCGCATGGGCGACGAGGGCCGCACGGTGCTGTTCTCCTCGCACATCCTCGAAGAGGTCGAGCAGCTCGCCTGGCACATCGAGGTCGTGGTCGCCGGCCGGCACGCCGCGAGCGGCGACTTCCGCAAGATCCGCCGTCTGATGACCGACCGGCCGCACCGCTACCTGGTGCGCTCCAGCGACGACCGCGCCCTCGCGGCCGCGCTCATCGCCGACCCGTCGACGTCCGGAATCGAGGTCGACCTCACCGAGGGCGCGCTGCGCATCCAGGCCGTCGACTTCGGCCGCTTCACGGCGCTGCTGCCGCGGGTGGCCCGGGACCACGGCATCCGCCTGCTCACGGTCTCGCCGTCCGACGAGTCCCTCGAGTCCGTCTTCTCGTATCTGGTCGCGGCGTAGGAGGCCCTGATGTACGACCCCACAGTCGCCCGGCTCACCTACCGGGCCCTGCTCGGCCGGCGCCGGGCCCTCATCCTCGGCGCGCTGCCGCTGCTGCTCATCGTGATCGCCGTGGCGGTCCGCGCCCTGGCCGGAGCGGACGACCAGACGGCGTCCGACCTGCTGGGCGGACTCGCACTCGCCACGATGGTGCCGATCATCGGCGTGATCGCCGGTACCGGCGCGATCGGCCCGGAGATCGACGACGGCTCGGTGGTGTACCTGCTGTCCAAGCCGATCAAGCGGCCGACCATCATCTTCACCAAGCTGATCGTCGCCATCGCGGTGACCATGGTGTTCTCCGCGGTGCCCACGCTCGTCGCGGGCTTCATCCTGAACGGCAACGGCCAGCAGGTCGCCGTGGCCTACACGGTGGCGGCCCTGGTCGCGTCCATCGCCTACGCGGCCCTGTTCCTGCTGCTCGGCACGGTCTCGCGGCACGCCGTGGTGTTCGGCCTCGTCTACGCCCTGGTCTGGGAGGCCCTGTTCGGCTCCCTGGTGCCGGGCGCCCGCACGCTGAGCGTCCAGCAGTGGTCGCTGGCCGTCGCCCAGAAGGTGTCCGGCGGGGACCTGGTCTCCTCCGACGTGGGCCTGACGACGGCGACGGTCCTGCTGGTGGCCGTCACGGTGCTGGCCACCTGGTACGCCGGCCAGAAGCTGCGCTCGCTCACCCTCGCCGGAGAGGAGTGACGTGCCCCGGCCTTGACTGAGGCTTCATCTCCGCCACGGCACACTGGGCACACGGGACGGAGGAGAAGCACACGGGAGTTGGACGGCTGGGGAGGACGCAGATGGCGGGCGAGAGGGCTCAGAACGACGACGGCGGGCAGCCGGGATCCGGAGACGGAGCCGCCGCCGACGACCTCGAAGGTCTCGTTTTGGACGACGACTTCATACGCTCCGCCGGGACCTCCGAGCCGTCCGCCCGTGCCCGGATGCTGGCCGCGCGCTGGCGCCGGGAGGAGCCCGAGCCCCAGCCCTGGCGCTCCGACGAGCCCCCCGCGGGCTGGTTCTTCAGCAAGGCGCGCAGACGCAGGTGGCGCAAGCGGCAGTGAGCCGGTCAGGGCGCCGACCGGTCGGCCGAGCCCGGCGATTTAATCGGTGGCGCCCAATTCGTCGGGCGGGCAGAGTGGTTGTCGTTCCTGCCGGGCGATGACCCGGCGTCACGTTCTGGGAGAGGAGCCGGACGATGTCCATGCACGGCAGTACGTCCAGCTCCCTTCAGGGCAGCCCACGGCGGGCTCCGGAGTAGTCCCTACCTCTCCGTAGAGCCTTGCCCCACACGGGGAGCTGCCCGGGGCGGCCGCTTCGAGCACGCGACTCGCACCTCGCGTGGGCCGCCCACCCGGAGGATTGGCCGAGTGGTAAGGCACTGGCTTGCTAAGCCATGGTCGGGCCGACAAGCCCGCGCACGTTCGATCCGTGCATCCTCCGCCAGACAGCGAGCACCGAGCACCCAGTACTGAGCACCGCACCAGCGCTTTCGCTCAGAACGCCGAGCACCGCAGCAGCGCGTCCGCCCTGAACGCCGGGTGCCGGCCAGGCACCCGGCTCGGCGACCGCCCGCGCAGTCCGACGCCCGGGTCAGCGACTGCCCGCGCAGCCCGACGCCGCGCCCGGCCACCGCGTCAGCCCAGCAACCGCTCCAGCACCACCGCGATGCCGTCCTCCTCGTTGGAGGACGTCACCTCGTCGGCGACGGCCTTCAGCTCCGTGTGGGCGTCGGCCATGGCGACGCCGTAGGAGGACCAGGCGAACATCGGTATGTCGTTGGGCATGTCGCCGAAGGCGATCGTGTCGGCCGCCTTCGCCCCGAGCCGCCGCGCCGCCAGGGACAGGCCCGTCGCCTTGGACAGCCCCAGGGGGAGCAGCTCGACGATGCCCGCGCCCGCCATGACGACGGAGACGAAACCGCCCGCGGTGCGCGTGGCCACCTCGCACAGCTCGTCGTCCGACAGCGTCGGGTGCTGGATGTACAGCTTGTTCAGCGGCGCGCTCCACAGGTCCGACGCGTCCGTGAAGGGCGTCGCGGGCAGGGCGCCCTGGACCGCGTAGCCCGGGCCGACCAGCACCTCGCCGTCCAGGCCGTCGCGGCTCGCCGCCAGGTGGAGCGGGCCGACCTCCGCCTCGATCTTGGCGAGAGCGACCCCGGCGAGCTGCCGGTCCAGCGTGACCGACGTCAGCAGCCGGTGCGCGCCGGCGTCGTAGACCTGTGCCCCCTGCCCGCAGACGGCGAGGCCCTGGTAGCCGAGCTCGTCGAGGATGTGCCGGGTCCAGGGGACCGCGCGGCCGGTGACGACGATGTGTGCGGCGCCCGCCGCCGTCGCGGCGGCGAGCGCGTCACGGGTGCGGGGCGACACCGACTCGTCGGACCGCAGCAGCGTCCCGTCGAGGTCGGTGGCGACCAGCTTGTACGGGAAGCCGCCCGAGGGGGCCGTGTCGCTCACTTGGCCACCGGCTCCAGGACCTCCCGGCCGCCCAGGTACGGGCGCAGCACCTCGGGCACGCGCACCGAGCCGTCGGCCTGCTGGTGGTTCTCCAGGATCGCCACGATCGTGCGCGGTACGGCGCACAGCGTGCCGTTGAGCGTCGCGAGGGGCTTGACCTGCTTGCCGTCACGCAC
The DNA here is from genome assembly GCF_040611555.1 of Streptomyces sp. NPDC006624. Lineage (NCBI taxonomy): Bacteria > Bacillati > Actinomycetota > Actinomycetes > Kitasatosporales > Streptomycetaceae > Streptomyces > Streptomyces sp. NPDC006624. Next base: position 193,561 of record NZ_JBEXOM010000007.1, read on the forward strand.
ACGGATCGACAGGCGGCGGGACTGGAACTCCGTGCAGTCGGAGGTCGAGGTCAGCTCGCGGTACTTGCCCTGCGTCGGGATCCACGCCTCGCAGTCGAACTTGCGCGCGGCCGAGGCGCCCAGGTCGGCGCTCGCCACGTCGATCACGCGGTACGGCAGCTCCAGCGAGGTCAGCCACTGCTTCTCCCATTCCAGCAGCCGCTGGTGCTCGGCCTGGGAGTCCTCCGGTGCGACGTAGGAGAACATCTCGACCTTGTCGAACTGGTGCACGCGGAAGATGCCCCGGGTGTCCTTGCCGTGCGAGCCGGCCTCGCGGCGGAAGCAGGGCGAGAAGCCCGCGTAGCGCAGGGGGAGGCGGTCGGCGTCGATGATCTCGTCCATGTGGTACGCCGCGAGCGGCACCTCGGACGTGCCGACCAGGTAGAGGTCGTCGTCGGCGAGGTGGTAGACGTCCTGGGCGGCCTGGCCGAGGAAGCCGGTGCCCGCCATGGACTGGGGGCGGACCAGGGCCGGGGTCAGCATCGGGGTGAAGCCGGCCGCGGTGGCCTGGGCGATCGCCGCGTTCACCAGGGCGAGCTCCAGGAGGGCGCCGACGCCGGTGAGGAAGTAGAAGCGGGAGCCGGAGACCTTCGCGCCGCGCTCGACGTCGATGGCGCCGAGGATCTGGCCGAGCTCCAGGTGGTCCTTGGGCTCGAAGCCCTCGGCGGCGAAGTCGCGGATCGTGCCGTGCTTCTCCAGCGTGACGAAGTCCTCCTCGCCGCCCACGGGGACGTCCGGGTGGACCAGGTTGCCGAGCCGGAGCAGCAGTTCCTGGGTCTCGGCCGCCGCGGCGTCGCGCTCCGCGTCGGCCGCCTTGACGTCGGCGGCGAGCTGGCTCGCCTTCTTCAGCAGCTCCGCCTTCTCGTCCCCGGCGGCCTTGGGGATGAGCTTGCCGAGCGCCTTCTGCTCGGCGCGCAGCTCGTCGAAGCGGACGCCGGACGACCTGCGCCGCTCGTCGGCAGACAGGAGGGAGTCGACGAGCGCGACGTCCTCTCCACGGGCACGCTGGGAGGCGCGCACACGGTCGGGGTCCTCACGGAGCAGGCGAAGGTCAATCACACGCCCAAGGCTACCGGTGAGGGCTGACCGCTCACGACTGCCTATTCGGATGGCGCCTTACGTACCGTTATGGGGGAATTGCGCGCCGTGTCAAGGGGATGGGGCCTTTCCCTGGAAAGGGGCATCCCCAAGGTCCCGCCTTGACTCGAATCCCTTGCGGTTGCGGCGACTTGGGGATTGGTTGTCCACAGGGATCCACATCTGCCGAATAGTTATCCACAGGCTGTGTGGAAGATCTGTGGACGTCGGAATTGATCACTCCGGAAGGCTCGGCCACCCCTCGGAATTCCCGATGCAAACCGGCTTTGCCCTCACTTTCGAGTGGAATGAGGTCACTCCGAAGAGTGATGCAAGGTGAAGCGGTGGACGAAGGGTGACCTGCCCATGGATGGGTGCATCCGAGGCCTGTAGGGCGATTTGTCGACTGAATCACGCTTGGTTGTCGACTTGTCCCCAGGTCGAGAAGCTGACCTGTGGACAACTTCTGTGGATAACGGCCGCCGGCAGGCAGGGCCGGCCCTCTAGAACCGGCCGTCCTGGCACCGGGCGACCCAGTCCGCCGCCGCCACGAACTCCTCGTCCGAGGTCCCGAGCCGCGGCGGCTGGACGTCCATCGGCTGCAGGTCCGCGCGTGGGTACGAGCCGAGGTAGCGCACCTGGAGGCAGATCCGCTTCAGGCCCATCAGGGCCTCGGCCACCCGCCGGTCGTTGATGTGGCCCTCGGCGTCGATGCAGAAGCAGTAGTTGCCGATGCCGGCGCCGGTGGGGCGGGACTGCAGCAGCATCAGGTTGATGCCGCGGGTGGCGAACTCGCCGAGCAGGTCGCGCAGGCCGCCGGGGTGGTCGTCGCGCTGCCAGAGCACGACGGAGGTCTTGTCCGCGCCGGTGGGTGCGGCCGGCCGGGCGGGGCGGCCGACCAGGACGAACCGCGTCTGGGCGTTCTCGGCGTCGTGGATCCCGGTCTCCAGGGCCTCGAGGCCGTAGCGGGCGGCCGCGAACTCACCCGCGAAGGCGGCGTCGTACCGGCCCTCCTGGACCAGCCGGGCGGCGTCCGCGTTCGAGGCGGCCGACTCCCAGTGCGCGTCCGGCAGGTGCTTCTTCAGCCAGTTGCGCACCTGGGGCTGGGCGGCCGGGTGGGCGGAGACGGTCTTGATCCCCGAGAGCTTCGTACCGGGCCTGACCAGCAGCGCGAAGGTGATCGACAGCAGCACCTCGCGGTAGATCATCAGCGGGGTGCCGGCGACCAGCTCGTCGAGGGTGGTGGTGATGCCGCCCTCGACGGAGTTCTCGATCGGCACGAACGCGGCCTCGGCCTCGCCGGCGCGTACCGCGTCGAGCGCGGACTGGACGGACACGTACGGGATGAGCTCCCGGGTGGCGGCCTCGGGAAGCCTGCGCAGGGCGACTTCGGTGAAGGTGCCCTCGGGACCGAGATACGCATAGCTCGCTGGCATGACCTCACCCTAATGGCCTGGGGGAAGCGCCATCCCCCACAAGCCGGTGCGGGGAATGCCTCTCACCCCTCCAGCAACTTCTGCCCCACGTACTCGCCCTCGGCCGCACCTCCCGGGACCGCGAACAGGCCGCTGGACTCGTGCCGGATGAACGGCGACAGGGCGTCGCCGCGGTCGAGCTTGCGCTGCACCGGCACGAAGCCGCGCAGCGGATCGGCCTGCCAGCAGATGAACAGCAGGCCAGCGTCAGGCACCCCGTCGGCGTCGATCCCGTCGTGGAAGGAGAACGGCCGGCGGAGCATCGCGGCGCCCCCGTTCTGGTCGGGCCGGGTGATACGGGCGTGGGCGTTGATCGGAACGACCGGATTGCCCTCGGCGTCCGTCTTCTCCAGGTCCATCGCGGTCGTCTCGGTGCCGCCGGACAGGGCGGCCCCGTCGGACTTGCGGCGCCCGATGACGTCCTCCTGCGCCTTGACGGAGAGCTTCTCCCAGTCGTCGAGCAGCATGCGGATGCGGCGGACGACGGCGTAGGAGCCGTTCGCCATCCAGGCCGGTTCACCCTTGTCGGGGACGAAGATCCGCTGGTCGAAGTCGGCTTCCTCCGGCTTCGGGTTGCGGGTGCCGTCGATCTGGCCCATCAGGTTGCGGGCCGTCATGGGGCGGGCGGTGGCGCCGGGCGAGCGGTTGAAACCGTTCATCTGCCACCGCACCCTGGCCGCCCGTCCCGCGTCCTTCTGGATCGCGCGCAGGGCGTGGAAGGCCACGAGGGCGTCGTTGGCGCCGATCTGCACCCACAGGTCGCCGTTGCTGCGGTTCTTGTCGATGCGGTCGGAGGAGAACTCGGGCAGGGGGTCCAGCGCGGTGGGGCGCTGCTTCTCCAGGCCGGTCCGGGCGAAGAAGCTGTGGCCGAAGCCGAAGGTGAGGGTCAGCGACGAGGGCCCGGCGTCACGGGCGACACCGGTGTCGTCGTGGGCGCTGGGTTCGCCCGCCATCAGCCGCCGGGCCGTCTCCGACCAGCGGCGGAGCAGGGCGGCGGCTTCCTTGCGGCCCGCGCCCGCCGCCAGGTCGAAGGCGACGAGGTGGCCACGGGCCTGGAGGCCGTCGGTGATGCCGGGCTGATGTTTCCCGTGAAACATCGCCCGGTCGGTGCCCAGCGAGGTGAGCGGCGCGGCCGCCTCGGAGGGGGCGGCGGCGTATCCGACCGCGGCGCCCGCCGTGCCCAGGACGAGGCCGGTGGCGCCGGCGGTGCCGAGGAGACGCCGCCGCGAGATGCCTTCCCGGACGGCGGCCGCGGGGGCCTCCGCCTCGGTGGTCTCGGGGGTCCGGGCCTCCGGGATGGACTGGTCAGCCATGGTGGTTCAGCCGATCTGCGCGTTCTTGGTGACGGTCACCTCGTCGATGTCGGAGGTCCGCACGGACACGGCGACCTGCCAGTCGCCGGCCATGGGGATCTGCACTCCGCTCGCCGACCAGTGTCCGGTAGCGATGTGGTCGGGGACGACGGGCAGGGGCCCGAGGGCCTTGGCCTCCAGGGTGAACTCGATCTTCACCTCGGGGATGTCGAAGGCGCGGCCGTCGGGGCGCTCCACGTAGACGTGCAGGTCGTTGCCGCCCACGCGAGCCGGGTCGAGGTCGACGGTGACGACGCCCTTGCCGTCCCGGCCGCCGGTGTCGAAGGGCATGTTCAGCGTCAGCGCCCCGGAGGCGCCCGGGCCGGTGGGGGAGGCAGCGGACGAGGTGGCCGCCTTGGCCTCCTGTTCCGTACGTCCCGGCTCGGTCTGGGTCAGCACGGTGGTGACGGCGAGCAGCACGACCGCGATACCGGCCTCGGCCAGCACGGAGCGGCGCAGACCGAAGCGGTGGGGGTCGGCGTCCCGCAGCCGCTTCTGGCGGGCGGCGCCCCGAGCGGCCTGCTGCCGGGCGAGCTGGGCGGCGCGTTCGGCGTCGGCGGGCTTGCCGGGGTCCGGCTGCGCCCCGGGGCCGTCAGGCCGGGCCGCGGTGCCGGTCCCGGTGTCCGTGGCCGCGGACGCGGGCGCGTCCGTGCCCGTGTCGGCCCGGTCGTCGCCGGCCGCGGCCTCCGCGGTGCCGCCCGTCGTGGCGTTCCCCGCACCGACGCGGGCCTCGGTCCCCGCGCCGACCGGCTCCTTCTCCCGCTCCTCGGGAACCGTCTCCGTCAGGCGCCCCGTCCACCGCCGCGACAGCCACGCCACACCGACCAGGACGGCCACGAGGGCGATCTTGGCGAGCAGCAGCCGGCCGTAGCGGGTGTCGGTGAAGGCCGACCAGGAGCCGAGCTGCCGCCAGGACTGGTACGTCCCGGTCACGATCAGCGCGAGGACGCTGCCGAAGGCCAGCCGGGAGAAGCGGCGTACGGCGGAGCTGTCGACGGGGGTGCCTGCGGGGGCCCGGTACAGGGCGACCAGCAGGGCGCCGAGCCCGCCGAGCCAGGCGGCGACGGCCAGCAGGTGGAGCACGTCGACCGGCATGGCGATGCCCGCCTGGAGTCCGACCGAGGCGTGCTCGGACATGGCCCAGCTCGCGGCGAGCCCGGCCGCGACGACACCGCCGCCGATCGCCAGCCCGAAGCTCAGGTCGCGCTTCTCCTCGGGGTCCTCGCGCTTGTCGTAGGCCCCGAACAGCACGGCGATGAACAGCGCCGCCGCGGCGAGCAGCAGCAGCCGGGAGACGAGGGCCGCGCCGGTCTTGGTCTGCATCACCTGCCCGAGCAGGCTCAGGTCGAAGACGTCGGCGACCTTCCCGGAGCCGGTGAACGAGCCGCGCAGGAGCAGCAGCGCGAGGGTCGCCGCGGTGAGCGCGAGCCATCCGGAGACGACGAACCGCTGCACCGGCCGCACCCCGGCACCGCGTGGCCAGCAGGCGAGCACGAAGGCGGCGCCGCCGGCCAGCACGATGAACCCGGCGTACGACACGTACCGCCCGAAGCCGTACAGCCAGCCGACCACCCCGTCGTCCGTCCTCTGCCCGGAGACCGTCACGGTCGTCTTGGAGGGGGCGCCGATGGAGAAGGTGTAGGCGCCGGAGACGGGGTGGCTGTCGGCGGAGACGACCTGGTAGGCGACCGTGTAGGTGCCGTCGGGCAGGCCCGGCTTGAGCCGTACGGCGTAGGTCGTGCCGCTGACGCCGGACGGCTCGCCCGTGTCGGCACGCTCGCCGTCGGGATCGAGCACACGCAGCGAGTCGCCGGACACCGCGACCTGCTCGGAGAAGGTGAGCGTGATCCGGGCCGGGGCCTCGTCGACCACCGCCCCCTGCCCGGGGTCGCTGCCGGTCACCGCGGCGTGCGCGGAGGCCGGACCGGCTCCGGCGAGGAGTGCGCAGGCCACGGCCAGGAGCAGCAGTACCAGGGCCCGGACGCGGGGGGCGTGGGTCGGCGTCACAGAGGTTCCTCCCTCAGTGCCCGGTCTTCGGGGTGTAGGTCGCGGGCTTCACCGGCATCTCGACCTTCACGGGGTCCGAGTGCGCGAAGTGCAGCTCGACGGAGACGGTCTGGCCTTCCTTCGGCTTGCGCTTGAGCTGCTCGAACATGAGGTGGTCGCCGCCGCTCCGCAGCTCCAGCCGGCCGCCCGCGGGGATGGTGAGGCTCTTGACCTCCCGCATGGCCCCGTCGACGGTCTCGTGCACGGTGACCTGCCCGATGTCGCTGGTCACCGAGGTCAGCTCGTCGGCGGCACCGCCCTTGTTGCTGACGGTGAAGAAGCCGGCGGCCATGTCGTCGGAGACCGGTTGCGGCATGTACGCGGAGCCGACGGAGAGTTCCGCCTTCCCGGAGCCGCTGCCGGAGTGGGACCCGGAACCCGCGTCCGAGCCGCCGCAGCCGGCCAGGGCCAGCGCTCCGGCCATGACGAGCGCCGCCGGGAGGAGTCGCCGCGTCACGGGTTCTCCCCCTTGACGATCTTGGGGAGGTCCTTGGTGTACTCCTCGACGGAGGCGTCCTCGCCGTAGAGCACATAGCCGCCGTCGGTCTTCGGCGAGAACGCGATGACCTGGGTGCCGTGTTCGGAGACGAGCTTGCCGTTCTTGTCCTTTGTCGTCGGCTCGATGGAGATGCCGAGGGTGCGGGCGCCGGCCTGGATGGTCGCGAAGTCGCCGGTGAGACCGACGAACTCGGAGTCGATGCCCTTGAGCCACTTGCCGAGTTCGGCCGAGGTGTCGCGCTGCGGATCGGTGGTGACGAACACCACGCGCAGCTCGTCCTGTTCGGCCTTGGGCAGCTGCTTCTTGGCGACGGCGATGTTGTTCATCGTCAGGGGGCAGACGTCGGGGCAGTGCGTGTAGCCGAAGTAGATCAGCGTGGGCTTGCCCGCGGTCTCCTCGCGGAGGTCGTACTTCTCGCCCTCGGTGTCGGTGAGGACCAGGTCGGGCTTCTCGAACGGCTTGTCGAGGACCGTCGCGGCCTTGTCGGCGCCGGCCTCCTCCGACACCACGGAGACGGGCTTGTCGCCGTCGTCGCCGCTGCCGCAGGCGGTGAGGGTCAGGGAGGCGGCGGCGAGCAGGGCGGCCGCGGCGAAGGTCTTGGTGCGCATAGAAAAATGTCCCAGATGTCGGTGACCCGGCGCGCACCGGGGTGTTCCGCCCGCAGGCGGGAACCCGGCGCGCGCCGAGCGACGGATCAGCGTCAGGCGGTGCCGCGCCGACGGCCGGCGAGTACGCCGTAGGCGACACCCGCCGCGCCGACCACGATGCCGACGACGCCCAGGACGCGGGCGGTGGTGTCGGTGTCGTCGGAGGAGCCGGTGTCCGCGGCGGCGGTGTCGGTGGAGGCCTTCTCGGCCGACTCGGCGTCATCGGCCGGGGAGCCGTGGTGCCCGTCCTCGGATGCGGCGGACAGCCTCAGCACGGGAGCCGGGTTGTCGGGCTCCTCCTGCCCCTCCTGCGGCACCTCGATCCAGCGCACGACCTCCTTGTTGTCGTACGTCTGGAGGGCCTTGAAGACGAGCTGGTCGGCGTCCTCGGGCAGCTGGCCGACGGAGACCGGGAACTTCTGGAAGAAGCCCGGCTTGATGCCGTCACCGTCGGCGGTCCAGGTGACCTTGGAGACGGCCTCGGAGATCTTCTCGCCGTGCATCTCCAGCGGCTTGTCCAGCTTGGACGTGGTGACCTCCACCTTCCAGCCCGGAACCGGCTCCGGCATGACGGAGGCCAGCGGGTGGTCGGTGGGGAAGGTGACCTCGAGCTTGGTGGTCGAGGCGTTGTCGCGCTCGTTGGGCACCTTGAAGTCGACGACGGCGTAGCCGCCCTTCTCGGCCGGGCCCTCGGGCTGCACGGAGACGTGCGCGAAGGCGGGAGCGGACAGGGTCAGCACGGTCAGACCGGCGGCGGCGCAGGCCGCGGCGATACGGGAAGCCTTCATGGAAAGGGGCACTCCGCTGTGTGTCGGGATGAGGAAGAGGGATGCGCACACGCGCGTGCCGCACGACGGCGGCCCTCTCCTCCGGGCCCTCCGGACAGACAGGGAGGGGGAGCAGCGGTCGCGTCGCGTCAGGCGGCCAGGGCGAGTGCGGCTGCGGAAGCCGGGGCGGCCGGCGGGCCACGCCGGATCACCGAGTGCTGGAGCGCGACGGTCCGCGGCATCGAGGGCTCGGGCCGCACGGCCCGCACGGGGCGGGGGCACGCGTCCGGCGCTCCCGGGAGCCCGGCACGCAGAGCGCGCACCAGCGCCAGGGCGGCCCGCAGGGAGCGCACGAGCGCTCCTTCGGCGCCCTGGGCCGACAGTTCGGCGAGCCGCAGCACCGCGAGGTCGCCGCGGCGCAGCAGCCAGCCCGCGGCGAGGGCCGCGAGGACGTGGCCGAGCATCATCGGCAGGGACGGCCACAGGGAGGCCGAGGAGCCCGAAGCGGCCTCCAGATGCGTCACGTGCGCGTCCGGGACCGGCTGGAGCCGGGCGTCGGTGAGGATCTTGTGGGCCTGCGCCGGGCTGATCGCCGCCGCCGTCGTACCGCACACCAGCCGCGCGGCCTGCTGGACCAGGGCGGCGTCGCTCAGGCCCGCCGATGTCGAGGACGTGGCGGCGGCCGTGCCGTGCTGGCCCAGGCCGAACAGGGTGTGCAGCACCGTCTGGCCGAGCGCGAGCAGTGCCGTGATCCCCGGCAGGGAGCGTGCGCGCCCGGTGAGCGGAGCGGCCACCGCGGCCACACCGAGGAACCCGGCGCCCAGCGTCCAGAGCGGGATGCTCTCGCAGGAGGCGAGTGCGTGACCTGCCCCGGCCAGCACGACGCAGACCGCGGCGAACACCGCGGCCCGCAGGATCCGGAGCGTGAGTCCGGAGCGCGTCGTGGGCGTGTGGGGGGCAGTCATGGCGGGCCAATCATCGCACTGGCCCCGTGGGTCTCGTGCGGCAGGTCCGCAAGATGCCCTACGACCGGAACGTCCCTCTCTGGCCCCGCCCGCACCCGAATGCACCGCCGGCTCGTTCTCACGAGGAGTTGAGAGGACCGGCGTTCTGCCTCATCGGTACCGGTTCGCACCCGCACATACACCGATCAGGACCAGTGCGCATCCGCCGTATGGGCGGCGTCACGTCAACTTCACGCTTACACACGGGGACTCAGGGCAATACGTAACGGTATGTCGAGCCGCAGCCAGGAGGCTGGAGCATGAGCATCTGGTGGTCACTCCATCTGCGGCGCGAAGCTGCGAGCGTGCCGCTCGCCCGCCGCCTGCTGATCGGCACGATGGAGACCGCGGGCGTGGATCCCGACATCTCCTACGACCTGTCCGTCGCGCTCAGCGAGGCCTGCGCGAACGCCGTGGAGCACGGCGGCGAGCTGGGGCGCGGCCCGGGCTCGGAGGCGTACCGGGTCACCGCCTACCTCGACGGTGAGAAGTGCCGGATCGAGGTGGCCGACGCGGGCCCGGGGTTCCCCGCGCCCGCCCCGGCGCGCCCGCAGATCCGGCCCGCCCACTCCGACGCCGAGAACGGCCGAGGGCTGTGCCTCATCGAGGAGCTTGCGGACCACGTCCACATCGGCAACAAGCCGGGGCGCGGCGGGGCCGTGGTGAGTTTCGACAAGGTCCTCAAGTGGCGCGAGGACGCACCGCTCATGGCGGTCTGACCCCACCTCCGCGGACCGGTGGGGTGTTTCACGTGAAACACGTGGATCGGTGGTGTTTCACGTGAAACACCACCCAACGCCGTCTTTGAGCGCCCCTCCGGGACTGCCGCCCCCCGCCTACAGCGCGTTCCAGTCCAGCGTGGCCCGCGCCGGCGCCGCCACCTCCGCGAGGAGTGCCAGCCGTGCCGCCCGGATCGCCGGATCCGGGTCCATCACCAGCACCTCGTCGAAGAAGACGCCGATCGCCTCGACCAGCGGGCCGGAGACCTCGACCAGCGCGTCCAGGTCGTGTTCCCGGCCCTGCAGCGCCTGCCGTACGGCCTCCGCGACCTCGGCGAGACGCAGCTCCGCGGGTGCCGTCAGCAGGGACGGATCCGCACCGGCCGCCGGCCCCTCCTCGGGCAGGATCCGCACCACGCGCTGCAGCGCCGCGGCGAGCGCCTCGAACGCCTCGCTGCCGACGTGCCGCTCCAGCGCGGCCAGCGTGCGATCGCCCTGGGCGGGGCGGTCGGCCCAGCCCAGCACGGCCTGCACGAGCCGGTGCTCGTGCCCGGCGTCCGTCAGCTGCTGCTCGTAGCGCCGGGTGATCAGCTCCAGAGCCTCGGCGACCCGCTGGGCGGGCACCTGGACGCCCTGCGCGGCGTACCGTACGGCCGCCGCGCGCAGCCCGTCACTCACCCGGACATCGGCGACCGCGGGCACGCTGCGCAACACGTTGAGCAGCCCGATCGCCGCCCGGCGCACCCCGTACGGATCGGAGCTCCCGGTCGGCGCGGCGCCGATCAGGAACATGCCGGTCACCAGGTCGAACCGGTCGGCGAGGGACAGCACGGCACCCGCGTCCCCGGTCGGCAGGGCGCCACCGGCGGAACGGGGCAGCTCCATCTCGGCCAGCGCCCGGGCGATCTCCTCGGACTCCCCGGCCCGGCGGGCGTACTCCTCGGCCATCACCCCGGCCAGCCCCGAGAACTCGATCACCATCTGCGACGCCAGGTCGAACTTCGCCAGCGCACCCGCCCGCCGGACGACCTCCACCGCCTCCTGAGGGAGCCCGGCCCGTCCGGCCAGGTCCAGAGCGAGGAAGGCGATGCGCCCGGCACGGTCGGCGACCGTCCCGAGCCGGTCCTCGAAGGTCAGCTTGTCCAGCCGGCGCCGGAACTCCTCCGGCGCCACCTTCAGATCCGCCCGCCAGAAGAACGCGGCGTCCTCGTACCGCGCCCGCAGCACCGCCTCGTTGCCCGCCCGCACCACGTCGTCGTCGCACAGGGCGTTGGCGAAGGTGACGAAGTGCGGCATGAGGCGCTCGCCGTCCAGCACGGGCAGATAGCGCTGGTGCTTGCGCATCACGGTGGTCAGGACGCTCGCGGGCAGCTCCAGATACCGCTCGTCGAACGACCCGCGCACGGCGTAGGGGAACTCCAGGATGTCGGTGATCTCGTCGATCAGCCCGGCCTGCGCCTCGATGTCGATCCGTCCGCCGACCTCGGCCGCGGCCTCCAGGGCCCCGCGCACCACCGCCCCGCGCCGGGCGTCCCGGTCGAGCAGGATGCCGTGCATGTGCAGGAAGTGCGGGTAGCCCTCGGCGGAGGTCACCCGGACCTCCGGATACGGGGCCTGCCGCTGCACGCGCGTGGTGTCGCCCGCGGAGAGGGAGGAGACTACCACGGGCAGGGGAGTGCGGCCCAGCAGCGCGAGCAGCCAGCGCACCGGACGCGAGAAGGACAGCCCGGGGTCGCTCCAGCGCATGTTGCGCCCGGCGCGCAGCCCGGCGACCACCTCGGCCAGCAGGTCGCTGAGGACCTCCACGGCCGGGCGCCCCGCCTCGTGACGGGTCACCGCCACGTACTCGGTCCCCTTGACCTCGACGATGCGCACGTCGCCCGGTTCGGCGCCCTGGCTGCGCGCGAAGCCCAGCAGGGCGGGCGTGGGAGCGCCGTCCTTGTAGGCGGCGGCTGCCTTGGGTCCGCGTACGGTCCGCACGGTGTCACGCTCGCGCGGCTGCACACCGTCGACCGTGATCACGATCCGGCGCGGCGTGGCCATCACGGTGATCGCGCCGTGCCCGAGCCGCGTCTCGGCCAGCTTGGCGGTGACCGACGCGCGTACCGCCTCGGTCGTCGCGGGGACGTCCGCGTACGGGAGTTCCTCCACACCGATCTCGAACAGCAGCGTCTCGACGCCGGGCACCTTGGGCAGCGGGGCCCGTTCGGCCGGGGCCGGTGCGGGCGCCACCCCGAGCGGATGCTCCAGCGCGGCCCGCCGGCGCTCCCACAGCTTGGCCGACTCGTGCGTCAGCCCTCGCATCAGCGCGAACGCCTTGGCCCGCTCGGTGGTGCTGATCGCCCCGCGCGCGTCCAGCACGTTGAAGGTGTGGCTGCACTTGAGCACGTACAGGTACGCCGGTACGGGCAGCTCCAGGTCGAGCAGGCGCCGGGCCTCGGCCGCGTACGCCTCGAACAGCCCCTGGTTGGTGTCGAGGTCGGCGTCGTCGAGGTAGTAGCGGCTCATCTCGTACTCGTTCTGCCCGAACACCTCCCCGTAGGTGATCCCCGGGGCGTAGACGATGTCCTTGAAGTGGGCCACTCCCTGAAGGTTCATCAGGATGCGTTCGAGGCCGTAGGTGATCTCCACCGACACCGGGTCCAGGGCGACACCGCCGACCTGCTGGAAGTAGGTGAACTGGGTGATCTCCATGCCGTCCAGCCAGACCTCCCAGCCCAGCCCCCAGGCACCGAGCGCGGGCGAGGCCCAGTTGTCCTCGACGAACCGCACGTCGTGCGCGTTCAGGTCGACGCCGAGCGCGCGGAGGCTGCCCAGGTAGAGCTCCTGCGGGTTGCCCGGGTCGGGCTTGAGGATCACCTGGAACTGGGTGTGGGTCTGGAGCCGGTTGGGGTTCTCGCCGTAGCGCGAGTCGTCCGGCCGCACGCTCGGCTCGACGTAGGCGACGCTCCACGGCTCCGGCCCCAGCACCCGCAGCGCGGTGGCCGGGTTGGCCGTACCGGCTCCGACCTCGGTGTTCAGCGGCTGCGTGATCATGCAGCCGTTGTCACTCCAGTACTTCTGGAGGGTGAGGATGGCGTCCTGCATGGTCAGCGCCGTCTGAACGTTCTTCATGGTGATCGCGCCCGTCCTCGGTTCGGCCCGGCAAGGTCGGCCATGATCTCATACGTCAACTGGCGCTGACCTGGTGTTTTTTGACCAACGGACGGAAGGCCCCGGACGATTCACAGGGCTCTCCCACCCCGGCCTCACACGCCTGGCGCCAACTCCCCTGCGATCGCGGTCCCATGAGGGACAACCACCGCTGGACCGGGCCCGAGGACGAGGCACTCGCACGGACCGGGGCGGCCGGTGCGCGAGGGGAGGCCAAGGACGGATTCCCGCCCGCCCGCCGGTGCCCTGACCGCCCTCACCGCGTCCCGGTCCCGGGGCTTCGGCGAGCCCGAGGCGCGCCTGGACGCCCTGCTCACGGTGATGTCCACCAGGGCAGCGGGCCGCTGCTCACCGGCGCCCTGTTCCCGGACGCCCTCGCGCGTCCGGGCGCGCGGGAGGCCGTACGGCCGGCCCCCGCGCACCCGCGGACCCCGCTCAGCCCGTGAGGGCGGCCATCCAGGCCTCGACCTCGTCGGACCGCCGCGGCAGCGCCGCGCTCAGGTTCCGGTTCCCGTCCTCGGTCACCAAAATGTCGTCCTCGATCCGCACCCCGATGCCCCGGTACTCCTCCGGCACCGTCAGATCGTCGGCCTGGAAGTACAGACCGGGCTCCACGGTCAGGCACATCCCCGGCTCGAGCACGCCGTCGACGTACGTCTCGACCCGCGCCGCCGCGCAGTCGTGGACGTCCATGCCGAGCATGTGCCCGGTGCCGTGCAGCGTCCAGCGCCGCTGCAGCCCCAGCTCCAGCACCCGCTCCACCGGGCCCTCGACGAGCCCCCACTCCACGAGCCGCTCGGCCAGCACCCGCTGCGCCGCGTCGTGGAAGTCGCGGTACTTCGCGCCCGGCTTCACCGCCGCGATCCCGGCCTCCTGGGCCTCGTACACGGCGTCGTAGATCTTCTTCTGGATCTCGCTGAAGCGTCCGTTGACCGGCAGCGTGCGTGTCACGTCGGCCGTGTAGTACGTGTGCGTCTCCACGCCCGCGTCGAGCAGCAGCAGGTCGCCGGAGCGCACCGGCCCGTCGTTGCGCACCCAGTGCAGCGTGCAGGCGTGCGGTCCGGCCGCGGCGATCGTGCCGTAGCCGACGTCGTTGCCCTCCACGCGTGCGCGCAGGAAGAACGTGCCCTCGATGTACCGCTCGGAGGTGGCCTGCGCCTTGTCGAGGACCTTCACCACGTCCTCGAAGCCGCGCACGGTCGAGTCGACGGCCTTCTGCAGCTCGCCGACCTCGAACGCGTCCTTGACCAGCCGCGCCTCGGAGAGGAAGACCCGCAGCTCCTCGTCGCGCTCGGCGGTGACCTTGTCGGTCAGCGCGGCCTCGATGCCGGCGTCGTACCCGCGCACGACCCGGACCGGGCCGGTGGCCTCGCGCAGCGCGGCGGGCAGCTCGCGCACGTCGGACGCGAGGATGCCGTACAGCTTCTCCGCCTCGGTGAGGGAGTGCCGGCGGCCGACCCACAGCTCGCCCTGGCCGTCCAGCCAGAACTCGCCGTTCTCCCGGTCGGACCGCGGCAGGAGGTAGATCGTCGCCTGGTGGCCGCCGTCCTTCGGCTCCATGACCAGGACGCCGTCCTCGGTCTGGTTGCCGGTGAGGTAGGCGTACTCGACGGAGGCGCGGAAGGGGTACTCGGTGTCGTTGGAGCGGGTCTTCAGGTTGCCCGCGGGGATCACCAGACGCTCGCCCGGGAAGCGCGCCGACAGCGCGGAGCGCCGCGCGGCCGTCTCGGCGGCCTGGGGGACGGGAGCGAGATCGCGCAGCTCGGTGTCGGCCCAGCCGCTCTTCATGTTCTCGGCCAGCTCGTCGGACACGCCGGGGTACAGTCCGTTCTTCCGCTGCTTGATCGGCTCTTCTTCGGCAGTCTCCGGGGTCTCCGAGAGATCCTCCGCCACGGTCATCCTCCTCGTTACGGCACTGGACCACCGTCCACTGTACGGCGGCGCGGGGAGGGGGTCCGGGCCGATGACGAGGAGCGAGGGAGCGTTATTCGAAGCGCGCCGCGAGCAGCACCACGTCCTCGGTGCCGCCGGCCGCGTCCAGCCCGTCCGGCAGCACGTTGCGCAGGACGTGGTCGGCGATCGCGCCCGGGTCGCCGCGCAGCGCCCGGGGCACTCCGGCCGCCGCGGCGTGCAGCCGGGCGAAGGCCCGGTCGGTGGCCTCGCCGGTGCGGTGCAGCAGTCCGTCGGTGTACAGCAGAACCGTCTCTCCCGGTTCGGCCAGGATCTCCACGCTCGGCGCCTCCCAGCAGGCGAGCATGCCCAGCGGGGCGGAGACGGACGTCTCCAGGTACTCCGTGCGGCGCTGGCCGATGAGCAGCGGCGGGCTGTGCCCGGCACCGGCCAGCGTGATCTTGCGGGCGGACGGTTCGCAGTAGCCGAACAGGGCGGTGGCCGAGCGGGCCGGCTCGGTCAGCCGCATCAGCAGCTCCAGGTCGGACAGGACGGCGACCGGGTCCTCCCCCTCCATGACGGCGTACGCCCGCAGCGACGCCCGGAGCCGGCCCATCGCGGCGACCGCGCTGGGCCCCGACCCGGTGACGGAGCCGACGGCGAGACCGAGGGCGGCGTCGGGCAGCGGCAGCGCGTCGTACCAGTCGCCGCCGCCGTGCGGTCCGGTGCGGTGCCGGGCGGCGAGCTGGACGCCGGCCACCCGGGGCAGCCGCGCGGGCAGCAGTTCGTCCGACATGGTCGCCATGGCCGTGCGCGTGCGCTCCAGTTCCAGGAGCCGACCGAGGTGCTCGGCGGCGTAGCGCGTGTACAGACCGGCGAGGTGGCGCCGGCGCTCGGTCGGCTCGGCGGGCTCGTCGTAGAGCCACACGGCGGCGCCGAGGCGGCCGGCGGACTCGGTGGACAGGGGCAGGGCGTAGCTGGCGGCGTAGCGCAGGCGGGCGGCGACCTCGCGGTGGCGGGGGTCGAGCGCGTCCCCGGCGAACAGGTCGGGCTCGGCGATGCCGTCCTCGGCGCCGGGCAGTCCGTCGAGGATGCGGCCGTGGGACAGGGCGCTGCGCGGCACCGTCTCGATGTGGCCGAGGTCGGCGCGGGCCAGGCCCAGTCCGATGGTGGTGTCCGGGCCGAGGCCGTCGCCCGGTTCCAGGACGACGAGGCCGCGCTGGGCGCCCACGAGGGCGGCACCGGCCCGCAGCATCTCCTGGAGCGCCTCGTCGAGCCCGGCCGTGCGGGCCAGGCGTTCGGTCAGCTCGTGGAGGGTGGTGAGGTCGGAGACCCAGCCGGCGAGACGGTCCTGCAGCACCGCGCCGGGTGGGGCGGGAGGGTTTGCGGGGGTGGCCGGTGAGGTACCCGCGACTGGCGCGACAGTGTGTGCGGGTGCGGGAACCGTTGAATCGATTCCAGCCACTTTCGGAGGGTGCGGAGCGTTCATGGCGTCCGGCCTTCCGACCGGCGCGTACTGCCCAAAAGCATCGCAAACCCCCATGTCATTCTGCGCCGCCAGCAGTGTCTCCACATGTACACGCACTCGTGAGGAGATGTCCAGCATTGTCCTGTCGGTATTCCTGGTGTCCGTGAGGTTCGAAGGAACTGTTCTCCTTCCTCTTGCGGAAAAGCCAAGTTGGCTGAAAACTGCCGCAGGGGAGGGCTTATTGCGGTCGACTGGGCTTGCTCGACGGAGCGTCACAACGGTCGTGATGGGTACGTACTCGGTGAAGGCCAGGGGTGGTTGGGAAGCACCCGGAACCTGGTGACGGAACCGGGCGTCCTATCCACCGACGACCGTGCCCCATCCTCCCGCGGCGGAGGCGGAGAGAAATACGCGCGACGGCAAACGCCACACTTCGCCACCCCTACGCCAGCCCGTGATTTTGATACGCAGTACGAACGGGACGGCCGCGGAGGCAGCCCATGCTCGACCCATAGGGGTTCCCCTTGCCTGGGGCAGGGGTGTGATGCGCCAACAGGTACGCACAGTGAAGTGATCGACACATGTTGTGATGTGGACCACGGTGTTGCCAGGCGTGCAACGGAAAGGAACGAGCGCTCATGCGCGAGATCCTCGGAAGGCGACGCAGGCTCCTGTCCCGGCGCAGTGACGGGAGGCCTGAGCTGATCGGCGCGGCCCTGACCTACGCGACTCAATGGCAGTGGCCCGTACTCCCGGGCGTGGCGGCGGACCCGCAGGGGCTGAGCCGGTGCTCGTGCCCCGACCCCGAGTGCACGGTGCCCGGTGCGCACCCCTTCGACCCAGGCCTCCTCGCGGCCACGACCGACGACCGCATGATCCGCTGGTGGTGGGGCAATCGGCCCACGGCCCCGATCGTCCTGGCCACCGGCGGCAAGGCGCCCTGCGCGGTCTCGCTGCCCGCGCAGCCGGCCGCCCGCGCCCTGGAGGCGCTCGACCGTCTCGGCATGCGGCTCGGCCCGGTCGTCGCCTCCCCCGCGCGGTGGGCGATCCTCGTGAAGCCGTACTCGATGGAGCAGCTCGGTGAGCTGCTCTACGCCAAGGACTTCGTGCCCGGCTCCCTCCGGTTCCACGGCGAGGGCGGCTACCTCGCCCTGCCGCCGTCCGAGACGGGCCGGGGCGAGATCCGCTGGGAGCGTGCGCCGCTGCCCGGCTCCGCCTCTCCGTGGGTGCCGGATGTCGAGGCCGTGGTGGACGCGGTGGTCGACGTCCTCACTCGTACGGGTGTGAGCGCGCCCGAGTTCTAGGGCCGTCGGGCGCGCCGAGCGCCCCGCCCACCGCGGCGCGTTATGTTCCGGGGCCATGCCGCGACATGCCCGGGGGCGCTCCCGGGACCCCCGAAAGGCCCGACTTCTCGTCCTCGCGGGTGTGGTGACGGCCTGCGCGGTCGCGCTGCCCTGGGCGGTGACGGCCGCCGGGTCCGCGGGACCCGGAGGTGTCGTGGACGCGATGAGCGGAACCTCGGTCGCCGGCGCGGAGCGAGGGGGCCCGCCGCAACGCGCGGACCGTCCGGGGCGGGACGGGATGCCGGCGCCGGACGGCTCGCCGGGGTCCGCCGGCCCGCCTCCCTCCGCGCCCGCCGACGACGGGAAGCCGCCCTCGCCCCTGCCCGGCCTCACGGTGCTCGGCGAGGGCCTGTCGACCGCCGTGCGCTGCGGTCCGGAACTCTCCTCCCCCGACGGCATCGAGGCGCAGACCTGCGTCGTGACACAGGGTGCGCAGACCTGGGCGCGCACCTACTTCCGCAACGCGACCGGCGAGGCGCTGGACGCCGTGCTCACCTCGATGGGACCGCACGAGCGGACTGTCCGGATGACGTGTGCGGTTAGCGCGCAGGACGAGCCGGGGATCTGCGAGACGCCCCGGGAGCCCGCGCGGGGCGGACCGGCGGCGTACTCGGCGGTGGCGGAGTTCGCCCGGCGGGCCGGTCAGGGACCGCTGCTGTTGCGCTCGGGGAGCAACTCCCGTGCATCAAAGGGAAGTTGAACCGAAGCCGCGTTCCGTCAACGGTCGTGCCCGGGAGATGTCCCGGTGGCCGGCGCATGAGAAGACCCGGTTGCTGGCGACGGGGGATGCACCAGCAACCGGGCTACAGGAACGGTAACAAGAGATCGGCGGTTCGCAAATTCGAACTCGCCCTTTCAGTCACCGACTGGCTTGTCTGCAACGGGAGTTGTGACGTCTCAGGGCGCGGGGGACCGGCCGGGCGGGGCGCCGTCCGGCCGGGTCCCGGGGCGCGCGTCAGCTCAGCGTGACCTGCCGGTTGGTGAGGCCGCCGCGCGCCCGGCGCTCGTCGACCGTGAGCGGCGCGTCTGTGGCCAGCGCGGTCGCGAGGCGCTCGGCGAACTCCGCCGCCGGCTTCTCCACGTCCTGCGCCGACATCCCGCTCGGCAGGTCCCAGACCGGCACCGTGAGCCCGTGGGCGCGGAAGGAACCGACCAGGCGCGTGCCCTCGCCGAGGCTCGAACGGCCCGCCGCGTGCAGCCGCGCGAGAGCGTCCAGAAGCTGCTCCTCCGGGTGGGGCATGACCCAGCGCAGGTGGTTCTTCTCCGGCGTCTCGCACCAGTACGCGGCGTCCACGCCCTGGAGCTTGACGGTCGGGATGGCCGCGGCGTTGGCCCGCTCCAGGGAGGCGGTCACCTCCGGCGTGGCGTTCTCCGGGTCCGGGACCCAGAACTCGAAACCGCTGTGCACTTCTGGCTCGAAGGCGCCCTTCGGGTCGAGCAGATCCTGCAGTCGCGGGCCGTCGGCCGGGGCGCGGCGGCCCTGGACGGGCGAGCCGGGCGCTGCTTCGAGGGCGCGCAGCAGGGTGTCGGCCAGGTCGCGGCTGATGTCGCCGGAGGAGGTGTCGTTCTGCAGGCCGAGCAGGACCGAGCCGTCGTCGCGGCGCAGGGCGGGCCAGGCCATCGGGAGCACCGTGGCCAGCGTGACCGCGGGGACGCCTTCGGGGAGGCCGTCCTTGAGGGGCAGCGCGACCGTGGCCGCGGGGACCAGCTCGCGCAGGGCCACCCAGTCGCACTCGCCGGGCAGGCCCTCGAAGGGGCGGTGCACCAGCTCGGTGACAGCGTGGGCGGCGGCCCGGCCGTGACAGGCCTTGTAGCGGCGGCCGCTGCCGCAGGGGCAGGGCTCGCGGGCGCCGACGACCGGAACCTCTCCCTTGGCGCCTGCGGCGCTGGCCCCGCCGGTGGTCTGCGGGCGCTTGGCCTTCGTCTGGGGTCGCTTCTTGGCCATCGGTGGGTCTCCCGGTTACGGCTCGGCTCGTACGGTCGCGAGCCTAGCCGTTCGGGCCCCGGGCGACGGGGTCCTGTGGACAACGCCCGTACCAGCGCGGCGTACGGCGCTCAGTCCATGTCGTCGAAGGCGTCCGCGAAGTCGAGCCCGGGTATCTGCGACACGGCCGGTGCGGTGACGCGCGTGGCGAAGTCGTCGCGGCGGTGGCCCGCGTCCGGGTCGTGCACGTCGTCGTGGACGACGACCCACACCGTGACCTCGCCGCAGATGTCGTCCCGCACGCCCCAGTCGTCGGCGAGCGCGGTGATGATGTTCAGCCCGCGGCCGCCGTGCGCCGTGACGGACGGGGTCGCGGGGGCGGGGCGGGTCGGGCCGCCGCCGTCCGTGACCTCGACGATGAGCCGTCCGGCCGGGTCCACGCGCCAGGCGGCCCGGACGGCACCGTCACCGGAGAGGGCTCCGTCCAGTGGTCTGCCGTGCTTGCACGCGTTGCTCAGCAGTTCGGAAAGGATCAGTACGGCGTCGTCGATGACCGATTCCGCCACCCCGCCCGTGCGCAGCTGCGTGCGCATACGGTGCCGCGCCTCCCCCACGCCCGCAGGGCCATGGGGTACGGCCATGCTCGACGACGTGGGCACTTCCTGTGCCACCACCAACGCCACCCCCGAGACCTCCTTCGCCCCACGCCACGGTGTGGATGCCCCATTGGCCTGTACCGGAAACCGGCCAATCCCGGTCCGGTGGCGCGTCACCACGACCGGACACGGACCGCACGCCCGGAGCACCTCTGTGATCGTGTGGCTGAATTTCTACGGTGTGGCCGAGACGTGAGGATCCCGTCCGGGGCGGTGCGGGGTCAAGAGGTGTGCGTGGGTCTGGTGTGACTTGTGTGGTTGATCATGGTGGGCATCCCGGTCATCGGCCCAGCTGGTCCAGCACCGCGCGCGGGCGGTTGGTGATGATGGCGTCGACCCCCAGGGCGACGCAGAGCTCCACGTCCTTCGGCTCGTTCACGGTCCACACGTGCACCTGGTGGCCCGCGTCCTTCAGGCGCGTGATGTACGCGGGGTGGTTGCGCACGATGCGGACGGAAGGGCCCGCGATCCGCACGCCCAGGGGCAGCCGCCCGTCCCGCAGCCGCGGTGAGACGAACTGCGTGAGGTAGACCGTCGGCAGGGTCGGCGAGGCGGCACGCACGCGGTGCAGCGAACGGGCCGAGAAGCTCATGACCCGGACCTGTGACTCCTCGGGGGCGGCCGGGGCGTCGAGCCCGAACCGCTTCAGCAGGGCCAGCAGCCGTTCCTCGACCTGCCCGGCCCAGCGGGTGGGGTGCTTGGTCTCGACGGCCAGCTCCACCCGGCGTCCGGCGTCGGAGACGAGCTCGAGCAGCTTCTCCAGGGTCAGCACCGAGGTCGCCTCGCGGTCCTCCGGGCGGTGCTCCCAGTCGGGGTCCTCGTCGCGCTTGCGGTAGGCCTCGCCCGTCTTCCAGGAGCCGAAGTCCAGGGCGGCGAGATCGGCCAGCTCCAGGGCGGAGACCGCGCCGCGGCCGTTGGACGTACGGTTGACGCGGCGGTCGTGCACGCACACCAGGTGGCCGTCGGCGGTCAGGCGCACATCGCACTCGAGGGCGTCCGCGCCGTCCTCGATCGCCTTGGTGTACGCGGCCAGGGTGTGCTCCGGGGCCTCCTCGGAGGCTCCTCGGTGGGCGACGACTTGAATCACATGCTGCCGTGCGTGGGTCACCGCGTCATGGTGCCACCGAGTGCGGGTACGCGTCCGGTGGGACGGACCGGCGGTCGCGCGGCTCCGGACGGGGGCGTAGGAATTGCGCCCTTTTCTCTGGTAATGACCTATATAAAGAATGGCCCCGGACCCACAGCCACCGCTTATGGTGCTCTGACGGCCCGTGGGAAAAGCTTGACGGCATACAAAGGGACAAGCACAGCCGTATCGCGCCGGTCCTGTCGGCCGGCGCGAGAGGTCGACCAGCGTGACCGGCGTGACCGAGTGCGACCCAGGAAAGACAGCCGTGGATCGAGGAGTGAAGCTGTGAGCACCGAGAACGAGGGCACCGCGGTACCCCAGGCCCCGTCCGCACCCCCCGTGCCGGTGGACGCTCCCGCTGCTCCGGCGCCCCAGGGGCCGTACGGACAGGACGCGCAAGGGCAGGACCCCCGCGCCCAGGGGCAGACCCCCCACGGGCAGGGCACCCCCGGCGACGCCGGTCAGCAGGGCGGCGTCTCCTCCTCCGCCCCGGACCCCTCCTGGCCCCCGCCCCCGCCGCCCACCGCCCCCTACGGCGACGGCGGTTCCGGTTCCGGCGCGGGCGGCTGGGGCTCCTCGTACCAGCAGCCGGCGCCGAAGTCCGGTCGCGGGCGCGGTGGGGTGGCCGCCGCGATCCTGGTGGCCGCGCTGGTCGCGGGCGGTCTGGGCGGCGGCCTCGGCTACACGCTGGCCAAGAACAACGACGAGAACACCGGCTCGACGACGGTCTCCGCCTCCACCAGCGGCGGCGACGTCAAGCGCGACCCGGGCACGGTCGCCGGCGTGGCCGCCAAGGCGCTGCCGAGCACGGTCACCATCCAGGCCGAGGGCAGCAGCGGCGAGGGCGGCACGGGCACGGGCTTCGTCTTCGACAAGCAGGGCCACATCGTGACCAACAACCACGTGGTGGCGGACGCGGTCGACGGCGGCAAGCTCACGGCGACGTTCCCCAACGGCAAGAAGTACGACGCCGAGGTGATCGGAAACGCCCAGGGCTACGACGTGGCGGTCATCAAGCTCAAGGACGCCCCGGCGGACCTGAAGCCCCTCACCCTGGGCGACTCGGACAAGGTGGCCGTCGGCGACGCGACCATCGCGATCGGCGCGCCCTTCGGCCTGTCCGACACGGTGACGACGGGCATCATCAGCGCCAAGAACCGCCCGGTCGCCTCCAGCGACGGCAGCGGCAGCCAGGCGTCGTACATGTCCGCGCTGCAGACCGACGCCTCGATCAACCCGGGCAACTCCGGCGGTCCGCTGCTGGACGGGCAGGGCAACGTCATCGGCATCAACTCCGCGATCCAGTCCACCGGCAACGGCGGCTTCGGCACGGGCCAGTCCGGCTCGATCGGCCTGGGCTTCGCCATCCCGATCAACCAGGCCGAGTACGTCGCCCAGGAGCTGATCAAGACCGGCAAGCCGGTGTACGCCAAGATCGGCGCGTCCGTCTCCCTGGACGACAGCTCCGACGGCGCGCAGATCACCGACCAGGGCGCGGGTGGCGCGGCACCGGTCGAGCCGGGCGGCCCCGCCGCCAAGGCCGGCCTCAAGCCCGGCGACGTCATCACCAAGCTCGACGACCGCGTGATCGACTCCGGTCCCACGCTGATCGGCGAGATCTGGACCCACAAGCCCGGCGACAAGGTCACGATCACCTACGAGCGGGACGGCAAGCAGCGGACGGTCGACGTCACGCTCGGCTCCCGCGTCGGCGACAACTGACCCCCACCGGCGCGCACCGACCCGTTACCCTTGTCCCCGCGCCGCCGATCACGGCCGGCGCGGGGAGGCGTGCCCGAGCGGCCGAAGGGAACGGTCTTGAAAACCGTCGTGGCAGCGATGTCACCGTGGGTTCAAATCCCACCGCCTCCGCTTGACGAGCGGTGTGAGCAGTGAGAACGGCCCCTGACCGGACATCGGTCGGGGGTCGTTGCCGTGTCCGGTCCCGGTGAGCCGGGCAGGCCGTGTCCGGAGAGGTGGTGAGTCCCCGTCGTGAAGCGGCGCATCGTCGTCGTCACGGCCGTCCACGGTCCCCATGCCCCCTTCCTGAAGGACGCCTACGCGTCCCTGGGGGCGCAGTGGTTACCCCAGGGGTGGGAGTGGCACTGGGTGATACGCGAGGACGGGGAGGGCGGGGACGTCCGGCCGTATGTGCCCGACGATCCCCGGGTGACGTTCCGGCAGGGGCGGGGCGGAGGGCCCGGGGTCGTCCGGACCCTGGCGCTCGCCCACGCCGAGGGGGCGTACGTGAAGTGCCTCGACGCGGACGACCAGCTCGCGCCGGGGGTGCTGGCCCGGGACCTGGCCGTGCTGGAAAGGGACCCCGGCCTCGGGTGGGTGACGTCCCGGGTGCTGGATCTGATGCCCGACGGGTCGACCGCCGGGTTTCCGGGGGATCCCGAGGAAGGGGTGATCGAGCGGGGGGCCGTGCTCGATCGCTGGAAGGCCGACGGCTACCTGCTCCCGGTGCATCCCGCCTCGCTGTGCGTGCGGCGTGAGTTACTGCTCGCCCTCGGCGGGTGGATGGCGCTGCCCGCGTCCGAGGACACCGGGCTGCTGCTCGCCCTGAACGCCGTGAGCCGCGGGTGGTTCTCGTCGGACGTGGGGCTGCTCTACCGGAAGTGGGAGGGGCAGGTCACCGGGCAGGCCGCTCATCGGGAGCGGCGGGAGCGGGAGGCCCGGATGGCCGTGGTGGAGGCCAGGGCGCGTGCGCTGGCCGGGCTGCGGTGGGGTGTGGCCGAGGGGAGCTGAGCGTGGGCGGCCGGGTTACGGCAGGAGTGCCGTCTGTGGTGGGCGCGTGGTCAGCGGGTCGAGGCGGGTGTACCACTCCGTGCCGAGCAGGCGCCGCCGTTCGGCGGCCGGGAGCGCGGCGATCAGGCCCGGGGCCGCTCCCCGTGCCACCTCCGTGCGGTGGGCCAGGATCGCGGCGGTCTTCCGGTCCAGCCAGGGCGTGACGTCGACCGTGGCGGTGATCCGCTCGTCGGGGACCGTGCGCAGCGCCTTGCCGGTGAGGGCCAGGTGCCCGCCCCACGCGCGGACCGCCGTGTGCGGATGCGTGGCCAGGTACAGGGCGCTCGGCTGCCAAGGGGAGCCGGCGTCCGGGTGGAGTCGTTCGAGCCCGGCCGCGTGCACCGCGAGCAGGGTCGCGCGGTGGGTGCGGACGTGGTCCTCGTGCCCGGTGAGGCCGCCGTACGCGTCATGGGTGACCACGATCTCCGGGCGGAACTCCCGCAGGTGCGCGACCAGTTCGCCCACCGTCTCGTCGAGCGGCACGTCACACAGGCGCGCCCGGCCCGGTGCCGAGTGCGGGACGCGGGAGTCGGCGTGGCCGAGCAGCCGCGGTGCGCCGGCGCCGAGGAGGCGGAGCGCCTCGGCCAGTTCCGCCGCGCGCGGGCTGTCCGGCGCCCAGGTCGCCGTGACGACCGCCGTGCGGGCGCCCGCCGCCGCGTGCCGCGCGAGGACACCGCCCGCCATGAGGGACTCGTCGTCGGGATGGGCGAAGACCGCGAGCAGGCTGGGGACGCTCATCCGTCCGGCCCCGCTACGGCCGGCCGTGCGACGGCGTCCCGGTGAGGCGGATCGCCTGGCTCGGGCACTTCTCCGCCGCCTCCAGGACCTCCGGGTCGTCGCCCGCCTGCTCCCGTCCCGGGCGGACGAGGCCGAACCCGTCGACGAACTCGAAGACCGCCGGGACCCGGTGCACGCACTCGGCGGAGCCGTAGCAGAGATCGCGGTCGACCGAGACCTTCATGTCCCTCTTCCCCTCCGGTGGGCGTCGTGAGCCGTGGGCATCAGGGGTTCACTGCCCAGCGCGCCACCGGCTGAACCGGCCGTGGGCGACGGTCGAGTGCTCGGGGAGCGGTGTCGGGCGGGTCACCCGGAAACGGCTGACAACCACCGGTGAAGGCGGGTCCGCAGGGTCGGAGCGCACGGGCCGCCGGAAGGGATCACCACGTCGTCCGGCACCGGTCCCTCCCCTCGTGGGGACCGGTGCCGGACGGTGGAACTGTGGTCGTCCGACGCGGATGAAAGCTGACCGGATGGGTGCGTTGCTGGGTCTGGATCCTGCCATTTCCGGCCGTGGACGAGGAGGTTCCGGGGCTGCGCCGAGGGCATTACCGCAGGTCAGATGTATAGAGTGAGTTTTCCGGTCCGGACGCCCAGGTGTCACAAGTGAGGAGTGGAGACCTTGAGTTCCGACTCGGGGCCACGCACCGCCTTCGCGGAACGCCTCGCACTGCTGTACAAGGAAGCCGGCAACCCTCCACTCAAACGCGTGTCCGAATCGGTCGTGCGGCTGCAGCGCGTCGACGAACGCGGGCGGCCCGTACGGGTGTCCGCCCAGCGCATCAGCGACTGGCGGCGGGCCCGCAACGTGCCCGCCCAGTTCACCGCGCTCGCGGCGGTGCTCCACGTACTCATCCCGGAGGCGCGCCGCGCGCGGCCCTCGCCGGTGTCACCGGGGCTGTACGACCTCGGGCAGTGGCAGCGGCTGTGGGAGGCCGCGGTGGCCGACCCGGTCGGCGAGCGTTCCGCCGGGTCCGCCACGCCCGCCGCGGAGGAACGGCCCGGCGCCGAGGGCGCGCCCGGCGGGGTGTGCCCGTACCGGGGACTGGCCTCCTACCGCCGGGAGGACGCCCGGTGGTTCTTCGGCCGGGAGCGCAGCACGGACTCGCTGGTCGCCCAGCTCGAGGCGGTGGCGGACACGGGCGGTCTGGTCATGCTCGTTGGCGCGTCGGGCGCGGGGAAGTCCTCCCTGCTGAACGCCGGGCTGGTCCCCGCGCTGCGGGCCGGGGCGCTGGGCGGGCACCGGTCCGGCGGCGGTGACCAGGGAACCGGGGACTCCGGCGACGCGGGTGGCCGGGGCCGTGCCGCCGACGGTTCTGACCGTCCTGGTCATCCGGGGCCCGGTCATGGCCGTCCCGGTTACGGCGGTCCCGGTTATCCCGGCCCCGGTCATTCCGGCTCCGGTCATTCCGGCCCCGGTCGCGACGGTCCCGGTCACGGCGACCCCGGTCACTCTGGTCCCGGCGGTCCCGGCGGTCCCGGCGGTCCCGGCCAGGGTGGCCGGAGCCGTGCCGCAGAAGAGCAGGCCGGAGACCGCGGTGGCGGGGGCGGTGGTCCGGCGCGGGAGGTCGTGCAACTCGTCCCGGGCAGTGACCCGCTGGCGGAACTCGGGCGGAGCATCCCCGAGCTGGCACCCCTCCTCGCCCCCGCTTCGACGGCATCCGAGGCGTCCGAGGCATCCGAGGCGTCTGAATCCCCCGCAGGGGAACCCCCCACACGCACTCCCCCCAGCTCCCTCCCGGAGGGCCCCGCGACGGCCCCCGAACCGACCCCCGCGACAGCCCTCGCCCCCACCACAGCGGCCCCCACCACAGCGGCCCCCACGTCAACCGCCCTCACCGCAACCGCCCCCGCCCTGCCCGCCCTCCCCTTCCCCGACGCCGTCCGCGCCGCGGTCGACGCCTGGGTCCGGCGGACCGCTCCCTCCGGTGCCCGGCCGGTCGTCATCGTCGACCAGTTCGAGGAGACCTTCACCCTCTGCCCGGACGAGGCGGACCGCCGCACCTTCGTCCAGGCCCTGCACGCCGCCTGTTCACCGGCCGCCCCCGGCGAGCCGCCCGCGGCCGTCGTGGTCCTCGGCATACGGGCCGACTTCTACGACCAGTGCCTGCGCTACCCGGAACTGGCCGACGCGCTCCAGCACCGGCACATGGTGCTCGGGCCGCTCACCACCGCGGAGCTGCGCGAGGCGGTGACCGGTCCGGCCAAGGCCGTCGGGCTGGAGCTGGAGCCGGGGCTGGCCGAGCTGATCGTCCGGGAGGTCAGTGCCGACCGGCCGCGCGGGGCGCACGGCGCGGGCGTGCTGCCGCTGCTGTCGCACGCCCTGCTCGCCACCTGGCAGCGCAGGAAGGCGGGCCGGCTGACGCTGGCCGGATACCGCGCGGCCGGCGGGATCCAGGGCGCGGTCGCGGCGACCGCCGAACGGGCCTGGTCCGGCCTGGACCCGGCGGCCCGCACGGCGGCCCGGCTGCTCCTGCTCCGTCTCGTCCGGCTCGGCGAGGACACCCAGGCCACGCGCCGCAGGGGGACCCGGCGCCAGCTGGCGCAGGAGTCGGCCGACCCCGGCAAGACCGAGGAGTCCCTGGAGGCCCTGGTCCGCGCCCGGCTGGTGACGCTCGACGCGGAGACGGTCGAGATCACCCACGAGGCGCTGCTGCACGCCTGGCCGCGGCTGCGCGACTGGATCGACGGGGATCGGCAGGGCAACCTGCTGCGCCAGCGCCTGGAGGAGGACGGCCGCGCCTGGGAGGAGTCGGACCGCGACACGTCCCTGCTCTACCGGGGCTCCCGGCTGGAACAGGCGCACACCTGGGCGAAGTCGGCCGGGAACACGTTCCTGACGCGGACCGCGGTGGAGTTCCTGGCCGCCTCGGTCCGGCTGCGCCGCCGCTTCATCTGGCTCAGCCGCAGCGCGGTGGCGGCCCTGGTGGTGCTGGCGGTGCTGGCCGTCGGCGCGGCGGTCATCGCCTGGAAGCAGCGGGACGACGCCGTGTTCGAGCAGGTGCTGGCCCAGGCCGACCGCGTCCAGGACACCGACCCGTCGCTGTCCGCGCAGCTCGACCTGGTCGCCCACCGGCTCCGGCCGGACGACGAGGGCGCCGACAGCCGGCTCATCTCCGTCGTGAACGCCCCGCTGGCCACTCCCCTCACCGGCCACACGGGCGCGGTGTACCTCACGACGTTCAGCCCGGACGGCAGGACCCTGGCCACCGCCAGCTACGACCGGACCGTACGGCTGTGGAACGTCGCCGACCCGAAGCGGCCCGAGCCCCTGGGCGAGCCGCTCACCGGCCACACCAGCTGGGTGAGCAGCGCGGTCTTCAGCCCCGGCGGGCGGACCCTGGCCAGTGCCTCCGACGACGGCACGATCCGGCTCTGGGACGTGACGCGGCCGGACCGCCCGCAGCCGTTGGCCAAGCCCCTGACCGGCCACGGGGGCACGATCTACCTGATCGCCTTCAGCCCCGACGGCCGCACGCTGGCCTCCGTGGGCGACGACCGGACCGTCCGGCTGTGGGACGTGGCCGATCCGCGCCGGCCGCGGGCCCTCGGCGATCCCCTGACCGGGCACACGGCGGCCGCGCGCTCGGTGGCGTTCAGCCCGGACGGCCGGACCCTGGCGGCGGGCGGCGACGACGGCACGGTCCGGCTGTGGGACGTGAGCGAGCCCGGGCGTCCCGAGCCGGTCGGCCGGCCGCTGACCGGGCACGGGGCCGTCGTGCACTCGGTGGCCTTCAGCCCCGACGGCAGGACGCTCGCCAGCGGCGGCGAGGACAACGCCGTGCGGCTGTGGAACATGGCCGATCCCCGCCGCCCGGCGCAGATCGGGGCGCCGCTCACCGGCCACACCGGCCCGATCTGGTCCGTGGCGTTCAGCCCCGACGGGGCCATGCTCGCCGCCGCCAGCGCGGACAGCACCGCGAGCCTGTGGAAGGTCGGCGACCCGGCCTACCCGTCGCAGGTCGGCGCGCCCCTCGCGGGCAGCAGCGGCGAGATGTACGCGCTCGGCTTCAGCCCGGACGGGCGCACCCTCGCCACCGGGACCGGCGACAACAAGGTCCGCCTGTGGGCGATGCCGACCTCGGACATGACCGGCCGGACCGGAGCGTTCCGCCGCGACGGGCGCCTGCTCGCGACGGCCGGGCGGGACGGCAGGATCCGGCTGTGGGACGTCCGCACGCCCACGCGGCCCGTGCGGGTCGGCGAGCCGTTCCGGCCGGGCGAGGCCGACGTGCGGTCCCTGGAGTTCTCCCCGGACGGCAACACCCTCGCGGTGGTGACCGGCGACCGGGCCGTGCAGCTGTGGAAGCTCACCGACCCGCGCCGCCCCGTCCCGCACGGATCGCCCGTGCCGCTGGGCATCCGCTACGCCGACCCGCTGGCGTTCAGCCCGGACGGCCGCGTCCTGGCCACCGCCCACGACGACCGCACCGTCCAACTGTGGGACATCGCCGACCCGTCCGGCCCGCGCCGCCTCGGCACGCCCCTCACCGGGCACAAGGGATACGTCAACCACCTGGTCTTCAGCCCCGACGGCCGCACGCTCGCCAGCGGCAGCGCGGACGGCACGATCCGGCTGTGGAACGTCACCGCCCCCGGGCGGGTCACCCTGATCGGCGAGCCGCTGCGGGGCCATCTCGGGGCGGTCAACTCCCTCGCCTTCCGCTCCGACGGCCGCACGCTGGCCAGCGCCGGCGACGACACCTCCGTCCGCCTGTGGGACATCGCCGATCCCGCCGAGGCGTCCGAGCGGGCGCGGCTGACCGGGCACACCGAGGCGGTCGTCTCGCTGACGTTCAGCCGGGACGGCCGCACCCTGGCGAGCGGCGGCAACGACAGCACGGTCCGGCTGTGGAACGTCTCCGACCCCGCGCGCGCCACCGCGATCGGCCCGTCGATGAGCCCGGGCGCCAAGACCGGCAACTTCCTCGCCTTCAGCCCCAGCAGCCACATGCTTGGGGTGTCCAGTGGCGCCGACACCATCCGGATCTGGGACCTGGACGTCGACCGGGCCGTGCGCCGGGTCTGCGCGCAGACCCGGGGCGTGCTGACGCCGGACACCTGGCGCGAGTACCTGCCGCGCCTGTCGTACGACCCGCCGTGCGGCACGTGAACGGACCCGTCCGCGGGCGGGCGCCAGTGATACGAGTCACAACAGCGGCTTCGTGACGGTCAGTCGGCTCACGGCGGGCAAGCGCTTGTTACCCTTGGCCATAGCTCGACCGCTGGTGCATCCCCCGTCGCCAGCGGTCGGGCCTTTTTTAGGCGCAGGTCGCAGGTCCAGCCGGCCCCGTTCAGCGCAGGTCCAGCCGCATGAGAACGCGGGGATGACCGGCCAGGACCGAGGCGGTCGCCGAGGCGCAGGTGAAGCCGGCCCGCTCGAAGTTCTTCCGCAGCCCGGCGTAGGCCATGGTCAGGTCGACTCGCGCGTCCCCGTTGTCCAGGGGGTACGCCTCGATCGCCGGAGCGCCGTGGTCCCGGGCGAAGGCGACGGCACCGGCGATGAGGGCGTGCGAGATCCCCCGCTTCCGGTGGCCCGGGCGCACCCGGACGCACCACAGCGACCAGACCGGCAGGTCGTCGACGTGCGGGATCGTGCGGTTGCGGGCGAAGGAGGTGTCCGCGCGCGGGGCGACGGCGGCCCAGCCGACGGGTTCGTCGCCGTCGTAGGCGAGCACGCCCGGGGGAGGGTCGGCGCGGCACAGCCCGGCGACGTACTCGCCGCGCGCCGGGCCGCGCAGGTCCCGGTTGAGCTTCGACGGGATGCGGTGGCTCAGGCACCAGCAGACGTTCGCATCCGGCGACTTCGGGCCGAGCACGGCACGCACGTCCGCGAAGTCCGTGGCCGGACGCACCTCGATGCTCATGCCCCCACGATGCCACGCGGCGTCCGGCGGTGCCCGGGGAGCGGCGACGCGGGCGCGGTCAGGCCGAAGCCGCCCGCAGCAGGCGCAGTTGGCCGATCTCGGACGCGTTCTTCGTCAGCTCGGTGTTCACCCAGCTCACCATGTGGGCGACCGTGTACCGGGGGTCGTCCGGCCAGGGGAACGGGGCCGTGGCGTCCAGGTCCTCGTCCGTGAGGCCGTCCAGGACAGCCAGCCACTGCGTGCGCAGGCCGCGCAGCCAGTCCACGGCCGGGGCGCCCTCACCGGGCCACACCACGTCCGTGCGGTCGCGGGGCGTGCGGCCCCGCGCGTGGTCCAGGGCGACGCTCCACCACCAGCCGATGTGCCAGCTCACCCAGGCGATGGTCGGGACCGGCACCGGGTCGGGTTCGGTGTCCGCCCAGCCCGGGACCCAGGTGCCGTCGGCCGCCCGGCGCATGGTCCAGCAGAGCTCCGCGGGCTCCCAGAGGAAGTCCTCCGGCTCCAGCCGCTCCAGGTGGTACTCGAACAGGGACCAGGTCAACTCGAACTGCCAGCGCGGCAGTTCCGTACGGGAGACGCTCATCGGACGACCCTACGCAAGCGCCCGCCCGTCCCGGGCCAGTCCCGACCAGTCGAGGTCCCGCAGCGCCGGCTCCGCGTCGCAGCCCGAGGGCAGGCGGGGCGAGGACTGGAACCAGACGACGACCAGGCGCGAGCGGTAGGCGACCGGGTCGCGGGCCGGGTCGAGGGCCGCGGACTGGAACGTGCCGAGGCAGGCCACGGCGGGCAGCACCTCGACGGGGCCGAGGCCGCCCGCGTACTGGTCGGGGTACTCGCGCGGCGGCGGGACCAGATGGACCGGCGCGCCGGGATGGGCCCGCTCGGCCGCGCGCACCAGAGCGCGGATCCGCAGGTCGTTCACCGGCTTGCAGGGATAGCCCTCCCGCATGTGGCCGTACGTCGACGACAGCCGCAGATCGGCGAGGTCCACCGGGCGTCCGGAGGCCAGGACGAGACGGGCCAGCGCCATGGCCGGCGCTTTGGCGTGCTGGTGCATGGGGGTCTTTCGCTGGTCCGGGGAGGGGGCCCTGCTCACGGCACGGCACGGCGGCGGGGACGGCGTCCGGCCCGCGGTGGCGCGGTCTGCGGCGGCGCGGTCGCCCGTGGCACGGGCGCCCGTGGCGCGGTCGCCCGTGGCACGGTCGCCCGTGGCGCGGGCGCCGGTGGCGCGGTCGGAGGCACGCGCGCGGCCCGGCGGCCGCGGGGCCGCACGCGCCGCGCTCACGGCCGGTGCCCGGTCATCCGGGCCGCCGACGCGACGGTCGCCCGCGCCTCCCGCTCGGACAGGCCGGTGTTCAGGGCCGCGTCGACCAGGGCGTCCACGAGCGCGGGTCCGACGCCCTCCTCGTAGGCCCGGCAGGCCGCCCAGAACAGACGGGTGTTGCGCTGGCCCTCGTGCGCGGACAGGACGAACTGGACCAGGCCCTGGCCGTGTCCGCCGCCCGCCGGGGCCGTGGGGTGGCCGGGGTGGTGGGGCCGGGGCGGCGGGATCAGCAGGCGCAGCAGGGAGCGCGGGCACGGCGCGGGCGGCAGGTGGGCCGTGCCCGGGGCGGCGGTGTACACGCCCCGGTCCGTGCGGGAGCCGGGGCCGACGAGGTAGCCGCCGGCGCCCCGGATGTCGATGCCGGGGGCCAGGCGGCCCGCGGAGTTGGGCACGACCTGGTCGGGCGGGCCGGTCAGCCACAGGTGGCGCCCGCCGGACGGGGTCAGGATCACCACCGTCGGCGGGATCGTGAACAGGTGCCGCAGGGCCAGCTCGCGCAGGGCGGCCGAGGAGTCGGTGCCGGTCTTCACGTCCAGGTCGACGCCGATGAGGTGGTGCGGGGGCAGGCCGCAGGCGATGCCGTAGCCGGTCGCCCAGGGGGCGGCGGCGAACAGTTCGCGGATGCGGGCGGGGTCGCTGGAGGCGTCGTGGACGCCGTGTCCGAGGCGGCCGCACTCGCCGTGGCAGGGGGCGGGGTCGGGGTCGTCGCGGTGCGGGGAGCGCAGCGCCGGGAGCTTGGTGCGGGACAGGGGGATGACGGCCAGTCCGCGTTCGGCGGCTGACAGGGCGTGTGCGAGGGCCAGCGTCGTGGCCTGCCGGTCGGTGGTGGCCATGACTCTATTTTCGTACGTGCGTTCGAAAAAGGAAAGAGGGAGCGGTCGCGACGCGCCGGGGGCGTGGTGCCGTGCCCGAAAAGTGCCGGAACGCTTCGTCCCTTGTGGTGCCTGGATGTGGGCGGACCCTTCCGTCCCGTTCCGGGACGGAAGGGCGCGAAGGGGTTTATCGACGTGTCCTCACGCTTGCGTGCGAAGAGTGGCTTCCGAGGTGGTTCACCGGGATCGCGTGGGCAACTCTGGACTCGCGACGTCGAGCACGAAGCCAGGGCCGCCGGCCGACTTCCCTGGTGACAGCAGCACTTCGCGCACTCGACGGCCGCGAGCCGGTGCGTCCAAGGTTCCGAAGTCCTGGAGGGACAACAACATGGCAAGCATCCGTACCGCCCGCGTCATCGCCGCCGTCTCCGCCCTTCCGCTCGCAGCCGCCCTCTTCACCGGTGTCGCGACGGCGGACAACGGCGCCTTCGCGGACAACGGATCCATCGCCGCCGTCACGGAGGCGGAGCAGGGCGTCCTCGGCAGCGGGGTCGGCGGGGACAACTTCGGCAACGCCGCGACCACCCAGCAGCAGGCCGTCGGCGCGGGCGCCTCGAACCAGAGCAACACCGCCCAGGTCAACGGCTCGGCGTTCACGGCCCTCAACCAGGGCAACGACAACACCGCGATCAGCTTCTCCCCGCTGTGGTGAGCCGTGCGGGCCGGTGCACCGGCACCGGCCCGCCGTCCGTGGGGGTGTGCTTCGTGGGGTGACGAGCGTCTGGGCGGCGGTGCTTCTCCGGTACCGCCGCACAGGCGCTCGACCGCGTCCGCGGCCCTTGTACGCACGGCGGGCAGTTGGGGGGAGAGGGAGGCGTACCTGCACGGGGAAAAGGCGGGGTCGCCGTCCGGCAGATCAAGGGAGGGCGCGGGCGTGCCGGCGTCCGGGCTCGTTCTCGCCGCCGGCGGATGAGGCGTCCCGCAGGGGTGAACCCGCACGCTCCCGGCCCCTCCGCTCCACCTACAGGAGGTGCAGCGGGCCCCACCCCTACAACCTGAGGGGGACGCCGCTTCGGCACCTGCGGCCGATCCGCGGGCGCGGCCGCGCTCATAGCGTTGAGCCATGACCACACTCGTCTGCACCACCGCTTCGAAGGCGGCCGCACCAGCGGCGCAGACCCTTCCGTACCCCTCGTTCTCGTCGTACGTCAGGGCCCGTCAGCCGGTGCTGCTGCGGACCGCCCGCTCGCTCACCGGCAATCCGAGCGACGCCGAGGACCTGCTGCAGACCGCCCTCGCCAAGACGTACGTCGCCTGGGAGCGCATCGAGGACCACCGCGCCCTCGACGGGTACGTGCGCCGGGCGCTGCTGAACACGCGGACCTCGCAGTGGCGCAAGCGCAGGGTCGACGAGTTCGCCTGCGAGGAGCTGCCCGAGCCGGACCCGGTGCCCGGCGCCGACGACCCGGCCGAGCGGCAGGCCCTGCGGGACGCGATGTGGCGGGCGATCATGCGGCTGCCCGCCCGGCAGCGGGCGATGGTGGTCCTGCGGTACTACGAGGACCTCAGCGAGGTCCAGACGGCCGAGGTGCTCGGCGTCTCCGTGGGCACGGTGAAATCGGCCGTCTCCCGCGCGCTCGGCAAGCTCCGCGAGGACGCTGAGCTGGGGCTTGTCCGCCGCTGAGGCGCCGCGCCGCCCGTCGGCGGAACGCCCCGGTCCGCATGGCGTGATGTGTTCGATCCCCCGGTGCTAGTGACATACCGCGTGGTATGTGCGCAGAATCAGCGCAACTCTTACCGCCTCGTTGGCAATGCCGCCCCGGGAGGACGCCGTGCTGAGCACCATGCAGGACGTACCGCTGCTGATCTCGAGGATCCTGACCCACGGGTCGACGATCCACGGGACATCACAGGTGACCACCTGGACCGGTGAGGGCGAACCGCACCGCCGCTCCTTCGCCGAGATCGGCGCCCGCGCGGCCCAGCTGGCCCACGCGCTCCGCGACGACCTGGACGTCGCCGCCGACGAGCGCGTCGCGACCCTGGCCTGGAACAACGCGGAGCACGTCGAGGCCTACTTCGCGATCCCGTCCATGGGCGCCGTGCTGCACACCCTGAACCTGCGCCTGCCGGCCGAGCAGCTCGTCTGGATCGTCAACCACGCCGCCGACCGCGTGGTCATCGCCAACGGCTCCCTGCTCCCGCTGCTCGCCCCGCTGCTGCCACACCTGAAGACGGTCGAGCACGTCGTCGTCACCGGGCCCGGGGACCGCTCCCTGCTCGACGGCGCGAACGCCCGGGTGCACGAGTACGAGGACCTGATCGCCGGCAAGCCGACCTCGTACGACTGGCCCGAGCTGGACGAACGCCAGGCCGCCGCCATGTGCTACACCTCCGGCACCACCGGCGACCCCAAGGGCGTGGTCTACAGCCACCGCTCGATCTACCTGCACTCCATGCAGGTCAACATGGCCCAGTCGATGGGCCTGACCGACCAGGACACCTCCCTCGTCGTGGTGCCGCAGTTCCACGTCAACGCCTGGGGCCTGCCGCACGCCACCTTCATGACCGGCGTCAACATGCTGATGCCGGATCGTTTCCTCCAGCCGGCGCCGCTCGCCGCGATGATCGAGAGCGAGAAGCCGACCCACGCCGCCGCCGTCCCCACCATCTGGCAGGGCCTGCTCGCCGAGCTGACCGCGCACCCGCGCGACGTCTCCTCCCTCGGCCAGGTCACGATCGGCGGCGCGGCCTGCCCGCCCTCGCTGATGAAGGCCTTCGACGAGCTCGGCATGCGCGTCTGCCACGCCTGGGGCATGACGGAGACGTCCCCGCTCGGCACCATCGCCCGCCCGCCGGCCGCCGTGATCGGCACGGACGAGGAGTTCGCCTACCGCATCACCCAGGGCCGTTTCCCGGCCGGCGTCGAGGGCCGCCTGACCGGGCCCGACGGTGAACGCCTCCCCTGGGACGGCGAGTCCGCGGGCGAGCTGGAGGTGCGCGGCCCCTGGATCGCGGGCGCCTACTACAACGGCCCCGACGGCGAACCCCTGCGCCCCGCCGACAAGTTCAGCGAGGACGGCTGGCTCAAGACGGGCGACGTCGGCACCATCTCCCCCGACGGCTTCCTCACCCTCACCGACCGGGCCAAGGACGTCATCAAGTCCGGCGGCGAGTGGATCTCCTCCGTGGAGCTGGAGAACGCCCTGATGTCCCACCCGGAGGTCGCCGAGGCGGCGGTCGTCGCCGTCCCCGACGAGAAGTGGGGCGAACGGCCCCTGGCCACGGTCGTCCTCAAGGGGGGCGCCACCGCCACCTTCGAGACCCTGCGCTCCTTCCTCGCGGAGGACGGCGGCATCGCCAAGTGGCAGCTCCCGGAGCGCTGGTCGATCGTCGAGGCGGTCCCGAAGACCAGCGTCGGCAAGTTCGACAAGAAGGTGCTGCGCCGCCGCTACGCGGAGGGGGACCTGGACGTCACGTCCCTCGGCTGACCGCCCACGACCCGCACGGAGCCCTCGGCCGGAGCCGGGGGCTCCGGTCATGCCGGGAGGGGTCGTCGGCCGGCTCGTTGCCGTGGCCGGTCGCGGAGTAGCGGTCGGTCGTGGAGCAGCGGCCGATCGTGAACCAGCGGCCGGTCGTGGAGCAGCGGCCGGTCGTGGAGCAGGGGAGGAAGGCGCGGTCACCGGAACAGACGGTCACCGTTACAGACCCCGCCCCCGCCCGGAACTCATCCCACCGGCCCGGTCCCGGCCGCACCGCGCCTCACCGCCGCGACCAGGTCGTCCCCCACCCGAGCACCAGCCACACCCCGGCCACCCCGCACACCCCGCTCCACCCGAAGTGGCTGTAGGCGGCGCCCGCGAGGGCGGAAGCGGCGGCGCCGCCCGCGAAACCGGCGACGACGTAGGCCGTGTTGGCGGTCGCGGGGGCGGACGTCGCCGTCAGGGCGAGGGTCTGGTTGGCCACGTGGGACGCGACCAGCGCCGCGTGGACCAGGACCGCGGCGGCCGACAACGCCCACAGCACCTGCCCGCCCAGCAGGAACAGCGGCACCGACACGGCGGCCAGCAGATACGCGGACCGCACCACCCGTGCCGCCCCGAACCGGTCCACGAGCCCTCCGGCCAGCGGGGCCACCGCACTCGCCGTCAGCCCGAACAGCCCGAACAACCCGGCGGCAGCGGTGGACAGCCCGTACGCCGGCCCGGTCAGCAGCAGGGCGAGCGAGGTCCACAGCGCGCTCCACGCACCGAACATCCCGGCCTGCCGCACACACGCCCGCCACAGCTCCGGCGAACCCCGCAGCACCGACGGCAGCGCGGCCAGACCCGAGAACAGTGAACCCCCGGCGCGCCGCCGCGACGGCAGCACGGCCGCGGTCGCGAGCCCCAGGGCCAGCGTGAGCACGGCCGCGCCGGCGAACACCCAGCGCCAGCCGAAGGCCTGCCCGGCGAGTCCGCCCAGCACCCGCGCCCCGACGATCCCGGTGAACAGCCCGGCGATGACGGCCGCGACATGACGGGCCCGCCGGTCCGCGGGAGCGCGTTCGGCGACCAGCGGCACCAGCAGCTGCGGTATGACCGTCGCGGCCGAGGCCACGAACACGGCGACCGCGAGCACCCCGGCACCGGGCGCGACCGCACTGGCGGCCAGCGCGAGCGTGGTGACGACTGTCAGGGAGGCGACCAGCCGGCGCCGGTTCACGCTGTCGCCGAGCGGGGCGAAGAACAGCAGGCCGACGGCGTAGCCGAGCTGGGCGACCGAGGCGATCCAGGCGACCGCGGAGGGCGCCGAGCCGAAGTCGCGGGCCATGAGCGAGAGCAGCGGCGCGGCGAGGTAGATGTTGGCGGCGGTGACCGCGCTGCACACCGCGAGCAGGGTGAGGAAGAGACCGGGGGCGGGCGTACGGGTGTGCGGCGCGGTGGCCCTGTCCCGGGCGGAGGTCGTGGTCGCTGACGGCATGAGGGGAGGACTCCTTGGAGTCGGCTCTAGCAACTAACTGGTTGGTTGGACGACGGTGCAACAGTCTGGGCCGCCCTCTCATTCCGTGTCAACCAAACAGTTGGTTACCTGGCGCGCTACCCTCTCCCCATGGCACCAAGGGACCCCGAGGCGACCAGGGCCCGGATCTTCGAGGCGGCGGTCGCCGAGTTCGCCCGGCACGGCATCGCCGGCGCCCGCATCGACCGCATCGCCTCCGAGGCGAAGGCCAACAAGCAGCTGATCTACGCCTACTTCGGCAACAAGGCGGAGCTGTTCGCGATCGTCCTCGAGAAGAAGATGCTCCACCTCGCCGAGGCCGTCCCCGTCGACCCGGACGACATCGAGGGCTGGGTCGACCGCCTGATGGACTACCACGCCGACCACCCGGAGCTGCTGCGCCTGCTCTTCTGGGAGGGCCTGGAGTACGGCAGCACGGAACTGCCCCACGAGTCCGACCGCCAGGAGCACTACGCCCGCAAGGTCGCCGCCCTGCGCGACGGCCAGGAACGGGGCGTCGTCACCGACGCCATCCCGGCGTCCGACCTGCTCTTCCTGCTGACCGCCCTCGCCAACTGGACCGCCGTCGTGCCGCAGATGCGGCGCATCCTGGTCGGCGGCGCGGACCCCGACCGCAACCGCCTGCGCGCCTCGGTGAAGGAGGCGGCCCGCCGGCTCACGGCGCGGTAGCGCACGGGCGCCGGGAGTACGGGCGCCGGGAGCACGGGCACCGGGAGCACGGCGGACGACCCGCCCACCGCGCTCGACATCCGGTGACGGGCGTCCCACGGCCGGGCGCGGCACCGAGAAGACCGATCACCGATCAGGCCCGTCGGGCCAGGACGCCTCCCCCGGACACCCGGGCCGTCTGGTCCTCCGGGCCGTCCGGTCCTTCCGGGCATTCATGATCTTCCGGCCTGTCCGGAACTAGTTGGTCCCGATCCGGCTGAGCAGTTCGACGATCCGGGACTGCACCTCGTCGCTCGTCGACCGCTCCGCGAGGAACAGCACCGTCTCCCCGGACGCCAGCCGCGGCAGGTCGGCCTGGTCGACGGCGGCGGTGTAGACGACGAGCGGCGTGCGGTTGAGCTGCCCGTTCGCCCGCAGCCAGTCCACGATCCCGGCCTGCCGCCGGTGCACCTGCAGCAGGTCCATCACGACCAGGTTGGGCCGGAACTGCCCCGCCAGCGTCACCGCGTCCGCGTCGCTCGCCGCCCGCGCGACCTGCATTCCGCGCCGCTCCAGCGTCGCCGTCAGCGCCAGCGCGATCTCCGCGTGCTCCTCGATGAGCAGGACGCGCGGCGGATGCTGCTCGGTGTCGCGGGGTGCCAGCGCCTTCAGCAGCACCGCCGGGTCCGCGCCGTACGCCGCGTCCCGCGAGGCCTGCCCGAGCCCGGCCGTCACCATCACCGGCACCTCGGCGGCCACGGCGGCCTGCCGCAGCGACTGCAGTGCCGTCCGCGTGATCGGCCCGGTCAGCGGGTCGACGAACAGCGCGGCGGGGAAGGCCGCGATCTGCGCGTCGACCTCCTCGCGCGAGTGCACGATCACCGGCCGGTAGCCGCGGTCGCTCAGCGCCTGCTGCGTACTGACGTCCGGGGCCGGCCACACCAGCAGCCGCCGCGGGTTGTCCAGCGGCTCCGGCGGCAGTTCGTCGTCCATCGGCTGCGGCCGCGGCGGATCGGCCACCTCGACGGCACCGCCCGGCCCGTCCAGCGGCTCGGGGCCCTCGGCGGCGTTCTCGTCCGGCGCGCCTATGGCGTACGACCGTCCGCCGCCCTCCGTCATCGGCGCGAGCCGCGACTGCCCCGCGAGGGACGGCTGTGCCGGGACGGGCGCGGGCACCGGGGCCGGGGCGGCAACCGGCGGGGGCGTCGGCTCCGCCTTCGGGTGCGGTCGCGCGGACTGCTCCGCACGCCCCGCCTGCTCCGGCCGGGGTGCGGCCTCGCCCCGCCCCGTCTGCTCCGTGCGCGTCGCCGGGTCCGGCGGCGTACCGAGCTTGCGGCGCCGGCCCGAGCCGCCCGGCTGGTGCGGGGGAGGCGTCGCCGACGGCTGCTGGACCTGGGCCGCCTGCCGGTTGAACGGCACGCCCTGCCCCAGCGTCCGCACGCTGATCGCCCGGCCCTGGGTCGAGTTCGGGTCGACGGGCACCGCGGTCTCGGCGGGCAGCGGCTGAGCGGCCCGCGCGGCGCCCTCGAGGGGCAGCGGCGTACCCGGCGCCGGGGTGTTCTGCTGCGGCGCCGGCTGCTGCGCGGCACCCCCTCCCGAGGCGTCGGCGGCGGGCCAGGCCTGCGCGACGGGGGCGGACGGACCAGGGGTCGCCTGCCCAGGGACCGCTTGCTGTCCCGGAACCGCCTCGGCGGGGAGCGGCTGCCCGGCGGAGGTGTGCTGCTCCGGCACGGGCACGCCCTGCTGCGGCAGCGGCTGAGCGGCCTGCCCCTGCGCCGGCACCTGCAGCACCTGCCCGGGAAGCGCCGCCTGCACACTGTGCCCGAGCCCGCCTTGAGCGGGGACGGACCCGCCCGGGGCCGGAGCGGGGATGCCCTGCGGGGGTACGGCGACGCCCTGGGGCGGGACCGCGGTTCCTTGCGGAGGTACGGCGGTGCCCTGGGGCGGTACGGCGAGACCCTGCGGCGGGACCGCGGCGCCCTGCGGGGGGACCGCGGTGCCCTGCGGGGGCACGGCCGCACCTTGCGGGGGCAGGGCCGCGCCCTGCGGCGGTACGGCGACACCGTTCGGCGGGACTGCGGCGCCGTGCGGCTGGGGGGTGTCGCCCTGCCGGACGTTTCCATGAGGCGCGTTCGCCTGCGGAGGCACGGCGGCCGAACCCGGCGCGTTCTGCCCGGCGGCCTGCACGGGCGCGCCCTGCTCACCAGCCGTAGGCACCGAACCCGTGGGCATGGCCCCCGCAGGCAGAGCCCCCGGCGGCACAGCATTCACCGGTACGCCCCCCGCCGGTACGCCCCCCGCCGGTACGGCACCCGGCGCCACGGCACCCGCCCCGGCCCCCGGCACGGGACCCGCCGGACCGGCCACCGCCGCACCCGCCTGCTGAACACCACCCGGCACGGGAACCGGCTGACCGGCCCCGGGCGCGGCCGCGGGGGCGTGAGGAACCGCGGGTGCGCCGGGCACAGCCCCCTGCGCCCCGGCCGCTTCCGCCTCCGCGGGCTGCGGCACCGCGGGCTGCGGCGCCGCCACGGCACGCCGCCGGCGTCCGGTCGGCGCGCTCGTCGGATGCGGCTGCGGCGGAGTGTGATCGGCGGACTGGTCGTGCGGAACGGCGTCGTGCCGCCCCTCCTCGACCGCCCCCGCGGCGTCCGCGCCCGCACCAGCGGAACCGGGAGCCGCCACGGCCCCCTGCTCCTGTGCCGCCTGCGGCACCTCCCGCCCCTGCTGCCCGGCCGGTCCGGACTGCCTGGCCGGTCCGGCCGGTCCCGCCTGTTCGGCCGGTCCGGCCGGGCTCGTCTGATCTGCCTCGGCCGGCGGCAGCGCGAACACCTGACGCGGCCCCGCCGCCTCCTGCGCGGCCGCGGCACGCTCGTTGGCCGCGGCGAGCGCCCGCCGCCGGCGTCCGGTCGGCTGAGGCGCCTGCCCCTGGGCCGCCACCGCGTCGCCCGCGTCACCCGCCGCGCCCGCCGCGTCCGCGCCCTCACCGGACGACGGAGCGGGCAGCGCGGGCGGCAGCGCGTGCTGCTCACCGGGCTCACGCCGGGCCCGCCGCCCGGACGGCGCGGGCACGCCCTGCGGCGGCACGGTCCCGCCCAGCGCCGTGTTCGAAGCGGCGGCCCCGGCCGCGTGCTCGGCGGCCGTGACGACGGCTCCCTCGGAGACACCCTGGACGGCACTCCCGAGAGCCCCCGCCGCGGCGGCGGCAGCAGCGGCGTCCTCGGCGGCACGCCCGCGCCGCCGCCCGGTGCCGCCGGACGTGGGCTGCTCACCGGATGCCTGGGCCGGCAGAGCGGCCGGCTCCCCGGCGGCCCGGCGCCTGCGCCGCCCGGTGGGCGCGGGGCCCTCGGCGCCGGAAGGACCGGTCTCCTCGCCCTCGCCGCCCGGCACATCGCCGTCCAGGAAGGCGTCGGTGGAGGCCCGGCGCGCCCGGCGCCGCCCCCCACCGGAGGTCTGCTCGTCGGGAACGGCGACCGCGGCCTCGTGCACGGGCTGCGCGGCGACCGCCCCGGCCCCGCCGCCGATGGGCACCTCCAGGACGTAGGCGCTGCCGCTCATCCCGGGCACTTCGTGCGTCTGCAGCACGCCGCCGTGGGCCCGGACGATCCCGCGCACGATCGGCTCGTGCACGGTGTCGCCGCCGGCGTACGGCCCGCGCACCTCGATGCGTACGCCCTCGCCGCGCTGCGCCGCCGCCACCACGACGGTGTTGTCCAGGTAACCGCCCGCCGACACGGGCGTGTTGCCGGTCGCGTCGACGCCCGCCACGTCCGCGACGAGATGCGCGAGGGCGGTCGCGAGCAGCCGGGGGTCGACCTCGGCCTCGATGGGCGGCGCGTGCACGGCGAACTGCACCCGCCCGGGTCCGATGAGCTCGACGGCCCCGTCGACACCGGCGGCGACGACGGCGTCCAGCATCACCTTCGTACGGGAGACGCTCTCGCTGCCGGCGTCGAGCCGCTGGTAGCCGAGGACGTTGTCGATCAGGGTCGTGATGCGCGAGTAGCCGGCCGACAGGTGGTGCAGCACCTGGTTGGCCTCGGGCCACAGCTGACCGGCGTCGTCGGCGGCGAGCGCGGCCAGCTCGCGGCGCAGCTCCTCCAGTGGCCCGCGCAGGGACCGGCCGAGCAGGGTCAGCAGCTGGTCGTGCCGGGCGGCGAGCGCCTCGTAGCGGTCCTTCTCCCGCTCCCCGAGCGCGGCGTACCGCTCCTCGTTCGCGGCGAGCTCCTCGGCGTGCCGCTCGCGCAGCTCCTCCAGCTCGGTGACGTGCCGCTGGCGCAGGGCGGTCAGCTCGGAGGCGTGCTCCTCGGCGATCCGCTCCAGCTCCTCGGCGTGGGCCTTGTCGGCCGCCTCCTTCTCCTCGACCACGGCGTCGAACGGCCGCCGGTCGGAGAAGGTCATGACGGCGCCCACGAGCTGGTCGCCGTCCCGCACGGGCGCGGTCGTCAGGTCGACCGGCACCTTCCCGCCGTCCTTGGCGTACAGCACCTGCCCGCGCACCCGGTGCTTGCGCCCGGAGCGCAGGGTGTCGGCGAGCGGGGACTCGTCGTACGGGAAGGGCGAGCCGTCGGCCCGTGAGTGCAGTACGAGCGTGTGCAGCTCACGGCCGCCGAGGTCACTGGCGCGGTAGCCCAGTATCTGGGCGGCGGCCGGGTTGACGAGGACGATCCGTCCGTCGGTGTCGGTGCCGACCACGCCCTCG
The DNA here is from genome assembly GCF_040611555.1 of Streptomyces sp. NPDC006624. Classification (NCBI taxonomy): domain Bacteria; kingdom Bacillati; phylum Actinomycetota; class Actinomycetes; order Kitasatosporales; family Streptomycetaceae; genus Streptomyces; species Streptomyces sp. NPDC006624. Next base: position 236,670 of record NZ_JBEXOM010000007.1, read on the forward strand.
GACGCGGCCCGCAGGATCATCTCGGTCTGCCGCTGCGACCGCGCGAGTTCCGCCTCGGTGTCCACGGTCCCGGACAGGTCGCGCACGACGAGCATGAGCAGCTCGTCGCCGGTGTAGCCGTAACCGTCGTACGCCTGCTGCCCGTTCTCCAGATTCGCACTGGTGACCTCGACGGGGAACTCGCTGCCGTCGGTCCGGCGGGCGACCATCCGGGTCGGCTTGGTCCGGGCGCGGGGGTCGAGGTGCTCGGGGCGGCGCATGGAGCCGGGGATGAGCTTGGAGTCGAACTGCGGCAGCAGATCGAGCAGCCCGCGCCCCACCAGGGCGGTCCCCGGGGTCTCGAAGGCCTCCAGGGCGATGGTGTTGGCGTTGACGACCGTCCCGTTGGCGTTGACCAGCACCAAGGCGTCGGGAAGGGCGTCCAGTATGGCTGCGAGGCGAGCAGCGCCTCGGGATGGCCTGCTGCTCACGAGACGCTTCCTCCCTGTTACCGCACCTTGCCGACCGCTCGGGCCATCTTGCCAACCGTCCCGCAGCGTGTCACGCGAGGGAGTCTAAGGGCTGGGGTTGCGCTCGCGACGCCGGATGAGAGCGAGGTCGCACGAGGAAGTGACCCCGAACTGACGACCGGGTAACCCGAAACGCCCGCCCTCCTGCGACGACGTCGCGGGACCTTCGCGAGACCTTTACGAGGGCGGCGTTTCTGTACCTTTCGGCCGGGCCGGCGGAATGGGGGCGGGATGTGGCGCAAAGGGCGCCCCGTCCCGCCCTCTCAGGCCCCGTCCCCGGCGTTCAGGTCGGGCAGCAGCGGGACGAGGCGGTCCCAGCGGGCGATCTGGCAGCCGTCGCGGCGGTCGTAGGTCGCGTCGACCCGGCGGCCGGACCAGGTGCCGGTGACGTGCGCGGTGGCGGGGCCGCCGTACTGCATCGTGCAGAAGCCGTCCCGGGGCGCGGGTGCGAAGAGGTCCCTGCCCCACCGCGTGTCCCGCTCCAGCGCCGCGCAGGCGCCGCGCGGGTCGGGGTGGCTGCCGCCCTCGGGGTCGCAGTACAGCTCGAAGGTCCCGTCGGCGCCGCCGGCGTTCTTCACGGTGACGGTGAGGTGGTCCCGCTGCGGGCCGTCACCGATCCGGGCCGGCGACGGCAGGCCCACGCCGTCGGCCTGGGCGTGCGCGGCGGGGGTCACGCCGGCCAGGGACCCGACGGCGGCGAAGGAGGCGGCGGCGCCGAGGAGGAGGCGCCGCAGGGCGGGGCGGGTGGTGGCCCGGGGGGTGGCATACGACATGCCCTGACTAACGCCGGCGGCCCCCAGACGTTGCGCGGGCCCGCTCACACCCCCGGCGACAAGGGCTTTGCCCTGCGCCCTTCCCGCCTAGTACCGTGGGGGTCGATTGGTGACAGCACGCTCGACTGTGTCATCATCGGCACGCACCGACTCGCGCTCGCGCGTGAGGATGTGCCTGGAGGCGTCGCCTAGTCCGGTCTATGGCGCCGCACTGCTAATGCGGTTTGGGCCTTAAAGCCCATCGAGGGTTCAAATCCCTCCGCCTCCGCACTCGATCACGAAGCCCCGGTCACCCGACCGGGGCTTCGCTGTCGTTCCCCCCTCGATCCGGCCGTTTGCCCAGGTCACAAGGGGTGCGGCCAATGGATTTCACATGGCGGCGGCAGTCATGTAATGTTCTTCCTGTCGCCGCGAGCGAGCCGGAAGGCCCGAGAGCGGCGATAAAACAGAACAAGCACTCGTAGCTTAACGGATAGAGCATCTGACTACGGATCAGAAGGTTGCAGGTTCGAATCCTGCCGAGTGCACAGCACGTCAGAGGCCCTGTGGAGTGATCCACAGGGCCTCTGGCTTTTGTCTTGACGGCAGTGTTTGACGGCAACCGCTGTCGCGGGCCGATCAGAGGGCTACGAGCACACCTTCGGGGCCGCCGTCATCGTCCGGATCGTTGCCGTCATCCCTCAGTGCGTCCGCAGCGCGGTCGAAGACGGACTGCGGTCGACGACGGACCGCTGGGAGTCGAGCCGTACGAACGTGCAGATGTCCATGGTCACGCGGATGGAGCTGTGGCCGAGGACCTCCATGATCATGCGGGCGTCGGCGCCCTGCTCGTGGAGCAGCGAGACGCAGGTGTGGCGCAGGTCGTGGAAGCGGACCCTGTGGACGCCGACACGGACGCACAGCCCTTCAAAGGAGCGGTTCAGGTGGCGCGGTTTGATGGGGGTGCCGTTCTTCGTGGTGAAGACAAGGTCCCCTGAGCCGTCCCTTCCACGTCGATCACCAGCACCAGGACGGAACGCATCAGGCGCCGTACCACCAGTGCGCCGTACCACCAGACCGCCCGAAGCGCACCCACGCTCGGCCGTCGGAATCACAGGTCATGGCGGCAACGCTCATCTCGTACCCAGTGCAGGCCGTGTCGTCTGGAAGCAGCGTGTTTGAGCCCGGCGGGAGGTTGCTGGAAGCACACGTGGCGGGTGCTTGTTCGGTTCGCCCGTTGAGTGAGCGCCGCCGGGCGAACCGAGTTCTAGAGGCCGCTAAGGGCCTGGCCCACCTCGTAGATGGTCGGCCGGTCCTCGGGAGCATGGCTGAGCATCGCCTCGATCAACTCGCCCAGCACGCCGGGCACCATGACGGGGCGCCGTCTGCCGTCGGCCACAGCTTGTCTCTGCACGGGGCGTGGAGCGTCGTCCGGGTACTCCACAGCCCGCCAGCCGGTGGCCGAGATGAGCAGGGATGCTCCAAGGGCATAGACGTCTGCCTCCGGGGTGGGCTCGGCTTCCCCAGTGGCGAGCACACTGCGTGCGATCTCCGGGGCCTCGTAGTGGACGAGGCAACCGCGGAACGGGAAGTCGTACCCGTCGGGGACGTGTCCGCCCCGGGCTAGAGCCAGATCGATCAGATGCGTCCGCTCCGGCCCGATGATGAAGTGGGCGGGCTGCACATCGCCGTGGGCCCAACCTTTGGCGTGCAGCTCGGCCAGCACCTCCACACAACCCAGTGCCACGCTGGCGTGTGGAGCGACGGACGAGCCTTCGGCACGGCAGGGATCCCACAGCCGGTACAGGTCCGGCCCTTCGTGCCATGGCTGGAAGTTCCACGTCCCGCGCTCCCATTCTCCGTACGCGAAGTCGTCGAAGCCGAGGCGATGCAGTACGGCACCCTCACGTGCGGGCGCGAGGGCGGTCCAGGGCTGGGCGGGCCAGTCGGCCGTAGCCTCGATCGGATAGCCGACCTTGACGGCGTAGTGACCTCGATGGCTCTGCACCTCCCAGACCATGGAGCCCCGGCGGTTCAGGACCAAGCGCTGAGACGTGGGCATCAGGGCGTCGAGCACCACGATCGGCAGTTCAGAGGGTGAGCCGGACAACGTCAGTTCTCCTTCCGGGCGAACGCGGCCGACCACGAGTCGAGGCCGGCCGCGCCGCTGCTGTCGTGTTGCTACGCCTGGCCGTACGGGCGGCCGCAGTCGGCGTCGCACTGGGCCAGGTTCGTGCCGTCCACGGTCCACAGGTCGTCGAAGACCATGAAGCCCGCAGTCTTCATGGCGCGCGCCGAAGCGGCGACCTGCTCCGGATCACGGGCCCCACCACCGGGCTTGGGGTTGTGGTGCAGGAAGCGGCCCGCGTACCGGTCGCACAGCTCGGTGTACTCCTTCGTGTGCAGGATGAGCGCGTGAAGGCCCAGGTCCACGTCGTCCGACGGGACCATGGGGACGGTGGCGGTGGCCGCGGTGACCAAGAAGGCCACTGCCTGGTCCGCGATGCGCTCGGCTCGCTCGGGTGGCTGGCCGTTGTGGACGACCACGAAGTGGGCGAGGCTTCGGAACAGCTCCTCACCGGCCACCGCGCGGCCGGTCCTCTGGTCGTTCGCCGTTGCCGTCATGCGAGTACTCCCTCTTTGGGTGGTGGAGCGTGGCACTTACGGGGTTGGGAGGCCGCCCCGAACGGGGGTGGGGGAACCGGGGTATGAACACCCCGTCCGGGGCGACCGGTCTACTGGCCGACAGCGAGGGCCATGCCGATCACCAGGCCACACGACCCGCTGATCATGATGATGAAGAGGACTCCCGCGTATCGGCCGATGGCGCGCATCACAGGCCGTCCCTGCTGTTGCCGTTCCTGATGGCCAGGCGTGCGCTCAGTTCCTCCCGTGCACTGGGCCGCACCACCTTGTCCGGCATGGCGTCCCACTCCCGACCGCCGCCGATGGGCCGTATCTGCACTCGGCCGCCGAGCTCACCCATGACGATGCCGATACGTCCCTTGGCGGTGTCCTTCGCCAGTTCACCGATGCCTGGTCTGGTCTGCTCCTTGCTCGCCATGAAAGGAGCATCGCGATCAGAGGGCCGCCGCCGAAAGGTCAGGCTGATTACCCAACTTGGGTAATATCGCCGGAAGTAGAGAACCAGCGACGTTGCGTAGCCCTCGCAGTGTGGGAGCTTGCCGATGCCAGAGCCGGACCGGCCGCAGGAACTGCCGGCCAGGCTGCTCACCGATCCCGAGATGATCGATGCGTGTCGGGTCCGGGACTTCGCCAGAGTCTTCCGACTGGTGAAGGTCAGGGCGGGGATCTATCCGTCGATGATCGCCCGGCGTTGTGACCTGACGCCGAGCCGCGTGGGCGAAGTCATCGCTGGTCGACGTCAGTTGCAGCACATGGATGTCATCGAGCGCATCTCAGACGGTTTGCGCATCCCAGGAGACATGCTCGGGCTTGCCCGCCGAGCGTGGGAGACGCCCCAGGCACTCGTGGTCGACGAGCGCGAGGCGCCTCAGGTACCGGAGCCGGAGCAGCAAGCCGCCGCATCTCTTCCAGGTCCCGATGTCGACAGCATCTTGGCCCTGGCCACGCGAACCAGCCTGAATAAGGCCACGCTTGACGCCTTCCGTTCCTCCATCGAGGACTACTGGCGACGAGACGACCAGCACGGCGGCGAGGCACTGCGGCCAGCCATTGTCGGCCAGCTCCGTCATGTCGTCGGACTCTTGAAGGAGAGCCGACCACCGTCCATCCAGGATGGTCTGTACGGCATCGCGGCCGAGCTGGCACGCCTTACGGGTTGGACCTACTTCGACGCCCGCCAGTACAACCAGGCCCGCGCCTACTTCACCGAGGCCCTGCAGCTGGCGAAGGAGATCGGCGACCGGCAGTTCATGGCCAACGTCCTCGCCTGCATGAGCTTGCAGGCGACCTACCAGGACAAGCCCGCGGACTCGTTGGCACTTGTGACCGCAGCCCAGGATCAGGCTCGGTCAGCACTCGGCAGCACGCCGCGCGTTATGTCAATGCTGGCTATGCGGGAAGCATTCGCCCACGCCACCCTCGGCAACCGTGATGACACGCACCGGGCGATTGGGGAAGCGCACAGCCAATTCGAGCAGATCGGGGCGAGCGATCCGGACCCCTCATGGGTGACCTACTTCGACGAGCCGAAGCTCATTGTGGACACGGGCATCGCCCACGGCCGTCTGGGCGAAGCGTCGACCGCCGAACCCTTGATCGCCGATGCCCTGCGGCGGGAGCACCACACCAACCAGCGAGGCCGCGCGTTCCACTCGTTCTGGCTGGCTCGCACGCAGCTGGACCAGGGCAAGCTTGACGAGGCGTGCCACACCGCCACGCAAGCCCTTGAGCCCGCATCGGCGGTGGCTTCAGAGCGAGTGTTAGGACACCTCAGGGAGTTCTACGACCAGTTGGCCCCACACAGGCAGGAGCCCGTAGCCCTTGCTTTCGAGGCGCGGCTACGGGAACTCCTCCCGCCAGTCAGCGGATCACTTCATCCATGAGCAGGTAGAGCAGACCCACGAGTGAGCCGCTGCTCACGATCTCGCGGCGGTCTATCATCCCGCGCACCTCTGAGAGGGGGATCCACTCGATGCGGTCGGACTCGTTCTTCTCCGTGGGAGGACCGGAGTACGTGGCGCCGTCGATGCGGAAGACGTGGTGCTGCGAGTCGGTGATCCCGTTCGCCGGCTCGGCATAGATCAGGGGCTTGATGGGCCCGGGGCGCCAGCCGGTCTCTTCCAAGACTTCGCGGGCAGCCGCTTCTTCCGGGGTCTCGCCGTCGTCGACCAGGCCCATGGGCAGTTCCCAAGCCCACGAGTCCGTGATGAAGCGGTGCCGCCACATCATCAGGACCTCTTGGCGGTCATTGACCACGGCGGCAACGGCCAGGTGCCGGAGGCGGACGACGTGGTACTCCCACCTACGTCCGTCAGGCTGCTGGACGTCGACCAGACACAGATTCACCCAAGGGTTGGTGTAGACCTGACGCTCACCGTGGGTCTTCCACTCCATACCTGCAGCCCCTCTCGATCGGTCTCCAGGATCTCAGATCGATCGAGGGCCAGATGCATGTTCTCCTCTTTTCGCGTCACCTTGACGAGATGTGCCGCCCAGGACCCGATCCCGGTCAGGACTGATCGGCAGGCGGACGATCCGCGCGGCCGGTTCGCGGCCTCTGCGGGCTCAGCTGCTTTCACCGTCGTTCACCCCCTGTAGCCCGCTCGATCTGGTGCGCTTGTGGTGGGGTCACCTGTGATCTCCGCGTCGCAGGCGGGATGTCTTGCGGCTCCGCGGGCAGGCGCGCTGGAAGCAGGCCTCGCCCTATGGAGAGCCGGTGATGGTGAGCAGCGCCCCCTGCCCGCCGACGGTCGTGAGGAAGTGGTGGCACGGCTGGAGCGGGAAAGTGCGTGGGGCCCCGGCAGCGAATCTGCGACACCCGCTGTAGGAGTTCGATCTTCCCTAGGCCTGGTCGGGGGCTGGCCTCGTGAAACGGGCGCAGTACGTGGCTGCCGTGTGCCGCACGCCGTCCGGGGACGCTGATGTCAGCGGAACAGCTCGGGACATCGGGCAGGCCCCCGCGGGATCCACCAGCCGGTCGGCCCAGCGCCACCAAGCATGCTGACAGCAACAGCGCCAGGTAGGTTCGCCGGCCATTGTTTTTCCGCTTGGCGAGGACGAAGCCGTCGAATTTCATCGGTGGCCCCATCAGCCTCACGGCGGGGACGGGTCCACATCAGGACTTGGGGCGCACGCCATCGTCGCACCCCTGACAATCTTCGATATCCATGGCATTTACCGTCCTGCAGTCATTGCAGCTCCAATGTGTCGGCGCAGGCAAGACCTGTTCCGCTTCCTCCGGTCGGACCGACAGATCAACGTCTCGGCCCAGCGCTCCCAAGATCGACCCATCGGCGTCAAGTTCCGGTGCTACTGAGACGACCATCTTGGCTGCGTATCGGTAATCTGCTGAATCCGAGGACGCCGCCTCGGCCAGCAACGACATGCGTTGATCGCCCGCAGTCATGATGGCCACCGTATAAAACAAGCCCGCCCTAAATCGCGACCAACTCGACATCTCCCTATTGAATAGCTCACGGCTATCCCACGGAACATCTTCTCCCTTCAAATTTATTAGCACATCCGCTGACGCCCATGCCAACCAGGAGGAATCGGCTTCGAGGCATGCCAGCAAAATCGACTTCTGATCGGTAGTGAGAACTTTCTCCAAATCGGGCAGCAAGGAGGGCTTCACCAGTGGCGTTGTGCTGGCGACAAGCCAATCATCAAGGGTAGAGGAAGATTCGATCGTCTGCTGAAGATGAAGTGCTTGGTTGACTACTGCAGGCTTGTCGATACCGTACGCTTCCGCTGTTGCATTGAGCCAGGCGCGGCGAAGCTCTGAGGTGTCATGGATCAAGGCCCGATCAATCGCGGTCACCGGGGAATCTGAGTATCCAGTCGCAGCGAGCAGGTCGCCGATATCGGTGAGGGACCACAGGCCCTCGCTCGTCGTTTCCGCGGGCGGTTCTCCAAGCGAAATCAGATCAGATAGCAGTGCCGCCCTGCCTTCCCTGATGCTGGAAAACCAGCCCCGCATTCCTGCAGTAAATCCTTTCCAGCGTCGACTTGTGTCAACACCTGCACGTGCGAGTGCAGTGAAGATTCGCTCAGCGATGCGCCCAGGCGCGTGCATCGCAATCTCGAACACGCGCTCACCTGAGTTATCTGGAAGCTCGCTGAGATGTTCAACTGCAGCCAAAGCGACCTGTGCCAGGCCGGGCGTGAGGCGGCCACCACTGACCATTTGAAACCTCCGCCGACCTTTCTGGACAACCTCTGACTTTTCCGGAAGAGGGGCGGCAAGAAGTTTCTCGACCGCAGCGATACCTGCCGCACTCAACGGAGATGTGTCCGTTCGTGCGTCCGCCAACTCGCAGAGCGCGATTGCCACTACTTCGGCACTATCATCGAGCTCGGCACTTCTTATCAGGTCAGCCCGCCGCTCTCTCAATGCTGGCGGCAGCGCGAGTAGGCAAGCAGATTCCACAAAAGGCCACGGACCTGCATCGCGCGTTTTATCCCAGATGGTCGGGAACCATTCCGGGGGATTGCTAGGGCCACGCTTGGCGGGCGGTTCGCCCTCGAGAGACGTGACGACTCCATTCTCAAGTTCACCCAGTGTGCGTTCAATTTCGTTGCTGGAAAGCGTCACGACTCCTCGGACTGCGAAATCAGCCACCATGAGAATGGCCTCTGGCCGAGGAGAGGCTCCCACTTCGAGGAGCGCCTCAGTCATCCGGGGATCAAGTCCGGAAGCGAGCGCAATCGCACCATCAGAGTCCGTGTAGTCGAGGGCTTGGCGCAGCCAGTCAAGCAATTCATTCCGGTCGGAATCCCTTGCCCACATGGCCGTAGCAATCTCGGCAAACACCTTGCTTCGAGTGGTAAGTTCGCCTGCGGCGTTCACAACGAATACAGCAACATGCTCGTCCCAGAAGCGGAGCACGTGCTCTGCTACCTCCGACGCGGCAGCAGGCGACAGCGCCCAGTGATCGGGGTCCCTCAGCATCTCGCTCAGGGAATCAAGCGCCTCTTCACGTGTAGGAGTTGCTCCGCCGTCCAGGAGTCGTCCGAGCGTAACGAACCCGCGGAGCAACATACTCGTTGTCAGCTCGGGTGACCAGGGCCGAGCTGGGTTAAGGGTCTCCCGCAGTTGTTCCCACCTTGCAACGGACTGCTCTACCGCTCGATGCAGCAATGCCGCGCGCCCTTTGGGAAGATCCGCATCTGATGCGTTCGCGCAAATAAGCGCCAACAAGATAGCCAGCAGTGGCACCGTGAGAAGGTGTTCGTGCTGTTCCTTAGCGTCCTTAATCCAGGCGCGTCGCGTCGCCAACCATGTAGCTCGATTGGACTCAGAGAGCCGAATGTCAGCACATGCAATGAGGACGCTGTCGACCGTCTCGCTAAGGTCCTTCGGGCACGTGAGTTCTACTCGCGGCAGCCCAAGGCGAGTAGCTGGGTTCTGAGCATTCGCTCGTGTTGTCAAGACGAAGCCGCAATTCGGATGCAGAGAAGTAACGATCCTAGCGAGCTGTTGCGCGACCCATGAGGCACGAGCGCCGCATTCATCGAGTCCGTCGCATAGGATGATCGCGTTCCCTTTCGCGATTTCATCAGTCAGATATTCAGCAAGCGGCGTATGCTCCAGGCTCGATACGGCACCCGATGCGGCGCAATCGATTATACCGTCGATAGTCAGTCGTTCTGACTGGTGTTTCAACAAACGCGGCAGCGGCACGAGAATCGGGGTGGGGGCGGCAGGGTGGCTTGCGCAGTGGGCCGCAATCTCACGCATCGCCACTGACTTGCCTGATCCCGGCTGACCAACAATGAGCATGCGTCGCCAACGCCTTAGATATTGAAGGAGAAAGTGCGACGTGCGCTCACCTTCAATGTCAATCTGGAGGCCGCCGATGAGATCGTCGACCACAATAGGCGGTAGATCCTCAGCAAGCAGGCTGAGGTCGATCCGTCCAGCATCTTCCGTGAGTTGGGCGAGGTAGCTATTGACCGCATTCAAGCGGGAGGTCACGCGCATGGCAGCTGGACCTCCCGGGTCCGAAATAACAGTCAAGCCTACACTGTTTAGCGTAACGACCCAGTCGTCGATCGTGCTCCCGAGCGCTTCGCCTGCTTGCCCATGAAAGTAATCAGCTAGGGCACTCACAGCACGCTGCCCCTGCAGGCCGACAACTACAAAGTCCATCAAGGCCGCCAGGAGATCTCGGTGCGATGACGGTGCCGTTGAGTTGGGTAGATGCAGGACGCGCGCCCGATCGAGCACCAGCTCGCGCACATTCCCGGGGAGTAGGTCGGAAAGAAGATCGAACGCTTCCCTCTCTTCGCGAGTCTCCATGCGTAGGCTCGCACGGTGGCGTCGCAAAGCTCGCTCAAGGTTCTTTATCGGGCCGACGAGTTCCTCGCCGGCGATGACTAGAAGGTCATCAGGGCCCATCATTGGAACCTGCCCCACCCAGCCGGCCACTGTCTCCTCAAGTGGTCGCCCACGGTCAATTTTCCGCTTCGCGGACACGTACGCTCGACGTCCATCAGAAAAGGTGACTCGGATATCGTCAGTAGGATCACTGGTCTCGAAATCCAGCCGAATGGGATCCACTCCGTCCGGGAGATGCAGCGCTGAAATCTGACGACTCCGGAGGCCATGAACAGCCAAGTGCGTAGCCAGTTCGCACCGGAAAACGCTTCCAACCTCGCCAGCCTGGCCCGCTCTGCTCAACGCAACCACACCCCGCCCTCATACCTCATGTCTCACACGCGCAAGGAGACCTACCTCAAGGTTTTCATCCAACTGGTTTGCTGGCAACCGTACTTTCCCAGGTCAACAACAACGGGTTCCGGTCTCAGAGGCGTGACCAGCCGCGCGCCACCAAGAGGTCGGTCTGACGCTGGGCGTCGGCACCGCTAACGACGTGCTGACTGAGCGGATCCCGCGTCGCTGCTTCCAAGCGACGGATAGCCGCGCCCGCAGCGATATCATCCTCGCCACATTCTTGTGACGAGTTTGTAAGTCGATCTGTGGGACAGCTTGGTCAGCAACGTCACGCAGTAAGGGCCTGCCCGCAGTGCCGACCAACTCGGGCGGACTTTTGGAGTAGTCGCTCCGTGTTCGTACTTCCCGGATGCCAAAGATTCCGAACAGCCTGGCGGCAGGGGGCCGAATTCTTTAGCGAGCCGTGCCACAGGTGTGAGGAAGCGCTGGCCGAGCTTCCCGAGGAGGGCCGCCGCGAGGTCATGGAACTGACCGCGACGGCCTTAGTCCGTCGGTAGGAGTGGCCGGCTTCCGGTGGCTGGGACGCAGCCATGCTGCTCGGATCGCGCTCGTGGATTACGTTCGCGGCCTACTTGGACGGCATTGACGTGTTACGCATCGGGTGATGGGCTGAACCGGTGCCGCGCCCGCTGAGAGCGCGGCACCGAAGTGGGGCTCAGCTGTGGTGATGCCACCAGTAGAGCGCGAGCGCTCCGACCCCACTGAGGCTTGCCTTCACGCCGATGCGGACCAGCTCGTCCTCAGCGGTGCTGAGGAGGCGCCGGAAGTGGTGTCGCGCCCCGCATTCCGCGAGGGCCCTGTTCACCCGGCGGTGCATACGGGCCGTGCGGGCTGCCGCACGGCTGGTGGCTATCCGACGGCGTGCACGCGCTGCGCGGGCGATCTTGGGTGTAGGCCGCTGACACTGGCAGCGCCTACACTTCCGGTTGCTGGGAATTTCGACCTCCTTGTGGGTTGATCTTCCTGACTCTGTTGGCGGCCTCCTGCTCTCACCCAGGGGGCCGCCGCCGTTTCCGGCGACGGCTGTGACCGCGCGCCCTATTCTGACGCACGGCACTGACACCAGGTGCTTCTCGAGGTCAAGGCAAACGGTCGCCTGTCGCACAGCAGTTGAGGTCCAGCCCGGGTAGCTGGATCGTGCGCTGAGTCTGAAGTGGCAGCACGGTGCAGCAAGTCGAGCCGCTGTGCCGTGTACGAGACTGTGCGAACCCCGGCCATGTTGATCAACTCCGCCGCGCTCGCACGCAAGTTCCACGTGAAACGTAGAGCTGACCGGCGAGCTGCAGGTCGTTTTGGAAGGAGTCGAACTTCACGAGGTCTCGACGCACATGCCCTACTCGGTGAACGGGACGATCTCAGGCAGCACTTCGTCGACCTCGTCGTCGACGGCGTATCCCATCTCCGGCATCTCGTTCACCTTGCAGTTGATGAACTCGTCGACGTAGTTCAGAACACGGTAGACCTTGATGAACATCTAGCCCTTGATGTGCTCGTGCAGTGCCACGACCTCAGGCGACTTCGGGCGCAGCTTCTGTCCCGTGCGACCGCAGCCCGGACTCGTGCAGCGCACGATCGGCGGTGCCCCGTCTCCGCCTTCGTCGACCAGCTGGCCGCCGCACGGCTGCGGTACGTCCTCGACCCGGCGGGCGTCGCCGAGGGCACGCCGCACGAGTTCGATGGCCCCGGGATCGAGCGCCGACGGCGGATGGTCGAGTGGCTTTGCCGGCACCGAGACGGGGGCGGACACTCGGCGATGGCGCGACGCTTCCATTTGACGGCAGCTCTGACGGCAACGACGGCACACGCTCGCACACGATCGCCAACCTGGGCGATCGGGGATCCGAGGCTGTCGGCAGCGGGCACGACGCCCTGCCCAACCCTACGGATCAGAAGGTTGCAGGTTCGAATCCTGCCGAGTGCACACAGGTCGAAGGCCCCGGAGAGATCCGGGGCCTTCGGCGTTTCCGAGGTGTGTGGTGGTGAAGTACCGCGACGGCCGGTGATCAGCCGGAGTCATCATCCCGGCCGTTCGGGGGACGCGCGGGCGGCTTCGGGGACGTGTCCCACCCCGCGGGGGCATCCCTTGCTGGGACGAAAGGGAGACATGATGCCGCTCTATCTATCGAGGTTCAGCTACACGCCGGAGACCTGGGCGAGACTGATCGGCCACCCCGAGGACCGCGCGAAGGCCGCTCAGTCCTACATCGAGTCCGTCGGCGGCAAGCTCCACGGCTTCTGGTACGCCTTCGGCACCCGCGACGGCTACAACCTGTGGGAGGCCCCCGACAACGTGTCCATGGCCGCGGTCTCACTGGCAATCAGCGGAGGCGGCGCACTCAGCTCGTTCGAGACGACCGTCCTCCTGACCGTCGAGGAGACGATGGAGGCCCTGCGCAAAGCCGGGCAGGTCCAGTACCGGGCTCCCGGCACGTAGCGGTCCAGTGCGGTCCAGGTGGCTTGCAGCGGCCAGGCTCAGGTAGCGGGCAGCGGCAGCGGTAGGGCAGCCACGCCGGCTCTGCGCGTCCAGTGGTGCATGACCGCCATCGGCTGATCTGTGGGGAGCCGCGGATCAGAAGGTGGCGGGTTCCCATCCTGCCGAGTGCACACTCATGCCGACCTCGCTCGCGATCGCTTGGCCCGTTGGCCGAGCTGGTCCGCGAGCAGCATGACGAGCAGGCCGATTCCCACGCCGCACAGTGTCCACAGCACGCGGTAGCCCTCGGTGCTGTAGTCCGAGGGGCGTGGCAGGTCGAGCAGGATGAGGACACCGGCGGCGATGGCGGCGCAGTAGAGGGCGTAGTTCCAGAAGCGCATGGCTGCCGCGTGGGTCAGCAGGACCAGTGCGACCACCTCGAGTCCGCGTTCGACCGCGAACAACCGGAGTCCGTGGACCGCGGTGGGCAGGAGCAGGACGACCGCGGCCGCGACGGCGCCGATGAGTGCGCCGACGACGCGCTGCACGGCGATGAGGGCGGTCTGTTCCACGCTCGGCTTCATCGCGACCATCGTCGCGATCACCATCCAGAAGCCGTGCGGCAGATCTCCCCCGAACGCCAGGGCGACGGTCCCGGCGACGGCCACGGCGCGGATCACGGCGAACGTGATCAACGGTGGGGTCAGCTTGTGCCGGGACGTGTCACCGGGGAACTCCGCGATCGGCTGCGGCCGGTCACGTCGGCCGCGGATCAGCCACTCGATGAACGTGACCACGATCCACAGCGCAGCGCCTGACGCCCAGGCCAGCACCTGGGCCCAGGTGTGGCTGGTGACCCGGGTGCCGTGGAGGCCGGAGGCGAGGGCCACGGCGACGAGGAACCAGGTGTTGAGGAGCAGGGCGGTGGCGAATCCGCGCGCTCCGAACGTGGCCATCAGGCCGGCCACCAGCGTGACGGCGAACGCCGCGAGCACCAGCCAGCCCCAGGCCTGCGCGCCGATGCCGAACCCCAGCGCGGTCAGTCCCGCGCCGATCAGGGCGAAGACGGCGATGCGCGAGGCCCGGTGCCCGTAACCGCCCCCCGGGTCGTCCAGCGCCGCGAACAGCAGTCCGAACAGTGCGCTGAGCAGGTACTGCTCGTGCCCGATGGCCCAGAACACGATGAGCGGCACCAGCGCGACATCCAGGAACGCCACCGCCCGGGGCCAGTTGAGCCCCGAGGGGACGAGCACGAAGACGTTCCGCAGTCCGCTCATGACCCTGCCCCGGCGGGCCGGCGGTCCTTGTCGTCGGTTCACACCCGCCATGGCCCCCTCGGTCATCCGGTCATCCGGTCATCCCGGTCGTCGGGTCGGTCTGCGCTGTCGGTCGCCATTCTTGTTCCGCGGTGCACAGGGGGGTGAAGGCGCGCCGGGTCGGTGCCGTGGCAATCCGGGACCGTTGCCGTTGCCCTGCCCTGCCCTGCCCTGGCCTGCTGCCGCTGCCCCGGCCTGCTGCCGGTGGCGGGCCGGGGCGGGGAAAGGGACGCTGGATCCGGGGGCAACGTGATGGCGAGGTACTCCATGTCCCGGACCGGCTCGGACCACAAGGCGCACACGCCCTTCTTCTCCCGCCCCGGCGTCCGCCGCTTCGTACCGTTCGTGGTGATCACCGCGGTCGCGCTCGTGTTCATCTTCGAGAACCGCTCGACCGTCGAGATCCGCCTGCTCATCCCCCTGGTGAGCATGCCGCTGTGGGGAGCCCTCCTGATCGCCTGGGGGCTCGGCTTGCTCGCCGGCTTCTTCACGGTGCGCCGGCGGTCGAGCCGGCACTCGCGGCGGTCCGGGTAGCGCCGCGGCGTCCACAGGCGATTCTCCAGGCGACCGTCCGTGCCGGGCAGCCGGCCGGTTGGTCGGTCCGGCGGTGCCCCTCGGGTGCCCGCTGGCCGCCGACCGCTGGCCGCTGGCCGCCGACCGCCGACCGCCGACCGCCGACCGCTGCCCGGGGCCTTCGGCCGCGCCCCGTCGGTCGTCCGGCCGTCCGATCGTCCGGGCGTCCGGGCGTCCGGTTGTCCGCGGTCGTTCGCCAGGCCACAGGTCCGGGCGGCGTTGTCAGTGTCCCCCCTTACTCTCGGCAGCGATGGCACACGCGTGGAGATGCTCAGGGCTGCGGTGGTCGGCGGAGGACGGTCCCGTGCTGGTGTGGGACGGGGGGCGGCGCAGTGCGCTGACCTGGGGGAAACGGGTGGCCTTCGGGGTCGCCGAAGGGGGTGTGCGGACGTGTGTGGGGGCTCGCGGGCATGCCTGTCCGGTGAGGGCGGCCGTGCCGGGCCGCAGTACGGGGGCGCGGTGTGAGGAGTGTGCGCGGCTGGACCGGGCGCACTCGGTGGCCGCAGACACGATCGCGGACGATCCGCGGCCGTACCACGTCTATCTCGCGTGGTTCGGACCCGGCATGCTCAAGGTCGGGATCACGGCGCGGGAGCGGGGGTCCGCGCGGCTGCTCGAGCAGGGTGCGGTCTGTTTCAGCTGGCTCGGCGTCGGGCCGCTGATGGCCGCGCGGCGGGCCGAGGAGCTGCTGCGGGCCGCCCTGGGGGTGCCCGACCGGATCCCGTACGCCGAGAAGCGGGCGGTGCGGTCCGCGCTGCCCGGCGGCGAGGCGGAGCGGGCGGCGGAGATCACCGAGGTGCACGGACGGGCCGTGGCGCTCGCCGCGTGGCCCGAGTCGCTCGCGCGGCTGCCGCTGCGGGTCGTCGACCACGTCGGTGTGTTCGGGCTCGCGGGCGTGCCCGGCGCCGTCGGGGAGGTGAGCGAGCTCGCTGCCGGGTGTGCGGTCGGTGGTGAGCTGGTCGCCGCCGCCGGGCCCGATCTGCATCTGGCGACCGAGCGCGGGGTGGTCGTGATCGACACGCGGCTGATGGCGGGGTGGGGGCTGGTGCCTGCCGCCGGCGGCGGCGAACTGACGGTGCCCATGCGGCGGTTCAAGGGGGTGCCGGGGGTGCAGGACGGGCTGTTCTGAGGCGGCCGTTCCCGGGCCGTTCCCGGGCCGTTCCCCTGCGCCCGCCCTTCCCACGCCCTTCTCACACCCCCACGCCCTTCCCGTATCCGTCCCACGCCCTCCCCATATCCGTCCCACGCCCTTCCCAGGTGTCCCCTGAGAACCCCCTGTGCGTTTCTCAGGTAATTCACAGGTCGGCGAAAGGGCGCTCTCAGAGGGCCCCGACATCGTGTCCGGCATGACCACGACCTCGCCCCAGGGGCGCACCGAACTGCTGAGGCCGGACGGGAGCCCCGTCCGCGTGCTGGTGGTGGACGACGAGCTGTCGATCACCGAGCTGCTGTCCATGGCCCTGCGCTACGAGGGATGGCAGATCAGGAGCGCGGGGGACGGCCACGGGGCCCTGCGGACCGCCCGCGACTTCCGGCCCGACGCCGTCGTCCTCGACATGATGCTGCCGGACATGGACGGGCTGTCCGTGCTCGGACGGCTGCGGCGCGAACTGCCGGACGTGCCGGTGCTCTTCCTCACCGCCAAGGACGCCGTCGAGGACCGGATCGCCGGGCTGACGGCGGGCGGGGACGACTACGTCACCAAGCCGTTCAGTCTCGAAGAGGTCGTCGCCCGGCTGCGCGGGCTGATACGGCGGTCCGGTGCCGCCGACCGGCGGTCCGACTCCATGCTGGTCGTCGGGGACCTCACCCTCGACGAGGACAGCCACGAGGTGACCCGGGCCGGGGAGAACATCCACCTCACCGCGACCGAGTTCGAGCTGCTGCGGTTCCTGATGCGCAACCCGCGGCGCGTGCTCAGCAAGGCGCAGATCCTCGACCGCGTGTGGTCGTACGACTTCGGCGGGCAGGCCAACGTCGTCGAGCTGTACATCTCGTACCTGCGGCGGAAGATCGACGCCGGGCGGGAGCCGATGATCCACACGCGGCGCGGTGCCGGCTACCTGATCAAGCCCGCTGCGTCATGAGCGGGCGACGACGGTCGCGTACGCAGCGGACGCCGGGCGGGTGGCGCGCAGGCAGGCCGCGCACGCTGCGCACCCGGCTCGTCGTCGCGTCCGTGGTGCTGATCGCCGTCGTGTGCGCGGTGATCGGGACGGTGACGACCCTCGCCCTGCGGTCGCATCTGTACGAACAGCTCGACGACCAGGTCTTCGACGCGGGCAAGCGCCTGTCGGGGCCGATGAAACCGGGCGACGAGAAGGACACCGACGAGAAGGACACCGACGAGGAGGACCTCGCGGAGAGGGAGCGGATCAGGGGCTTCGTCATGGGACCGGCCCAGCCGGGCACCGTCGCCGCCGAGGTCCGCGCCGACGGCACGGTCTCCCGGGCGTTCCTCGCCGAGGAGACCTCCGAGGAGGTCGGCCCGCTCCAGCAGAACGTCGCCCTCGGCCTCACCGGGGAGCAGAAGGCCGCCCTAGCCGAGGTGCCGGCCACGGAGAAGTTCTACACCGTCGACCTCCCCGGTCTCGGCGAGTACCGCGTGCAGTACGTGACCGCGGGCGACGGGGACTCCTACTACGTCGCCCTGCCCACCGAGTCGGTCACCACCACCATCAGCACCCTCATCCTGGTCGAGGTGAGCGTCACCGGCGCCGGGCTGGTCGCCGCCGCCATCGCCGGTTCCGTCCTCATCGGCGTCGCCACCCGCCCCCTCCGCCGCGTCGCCGCCACCGCCACCCGCGTCTCCGAACTCCCGCTGCACACCGGCGAGGTGAACCTCAGCGAGCGCGTGCCCGACTCCGAGACCGACCCGCACACCGAGGTCGGCCAGGTCGGTGCCGCGCTCAACCGGATGCTCGACCACGTCCACGGGGCGCTGCACGCGCGGCAGCAGAGCGAGACGCGGGTCAGACAGTTCGTCGCCGACGCCAGTCACGAGCTGCGCACCCCGCTCTCCTCCATCCGCGGGTACGCCGAACTCACCCGGCGCGGACGCGAACAGGTCGGCCCCGACACCCGGCACGCCCTGGGGCGCATCGAGTCCGAGGCCGGGCGGATGACGCTGCTCGTGGAGGACCTGCTGCTGCTCGCGCGGCTGGACGCCGGGCGGCCGCTGCGGTTCGAGCACACCGACCTCGTACCGCTCGTCGTCGACACCGTCAGCGACGCCCGCGCGGCCGGCCAGGACCACGTCTGGCGGCTCGACCTGCCCGACGAACCCGCGCTGGTGTCGGCGGACGCCGCCCGGCTGCAACAGGTCCTCGTCAACCTGCTCGGCAACGCCCGCAACCACACCCCGCCCGGCACCACCGTCACCGCCCGCGTCCAGCGGCGCGGCCCCTGGCTGTGCGTGGACGTGCAGGACGACGGACCGGGCATACCGGCCGCGTTGCTGCCGCACGTCTTCGAACGCTTCGCGCGGGGCGACTCCGCGCGCTCCCGTGCCACCGGCTCGACCGGGCTCGGGCTGGCCATCGTGCAGGCCGTGGCGAGCGCGCACGGCGGTGCCGTGACCGTCGACAGCGTGCCCGGGCGGACCGTGTTCACCGTGCACCTGCCCGCGCTGCCGCCCCGGCCGCAGCCGGACATGAGCCGGCGGCAGCACTCACAGGCACGCCACAGCGTCACCACACGGGCACAACAGGGCGCCTGACGAAGGTCGGTTCCATGCGAACCGACTCTTCTCCCGGCACCCTGCCGGCGCGGGAGCACCTCCCGGCCGCCTCAGCCGGTACGCCTGTCCTGGACGTAGTGGTCCCCGTCCTCAACGAGGAGAAGGACCTCCAGCCGTGCGTGCGCAGACTGCACGAGCACCTGGCCCGCACCTTCCCGTACGCGTTCCGCATCACCATCGCGGACAACGCCTCCACGGACACCACCCCGCAGGTGGCGGCGCGGCTGGCGGCACAGATCCCCGAGGTGACGGTCGTCCGGCTGGAGCAGAAGGGCCGGGGCCGGGCCCTGCGGGCCGTCTGGTCCGCCTCGGACGCCCCGGTCCTCGCCTACATGGACGTGGACCTGTCCACCGACCTCAACGCGCTGCTCCCGCTGGTGGCGCCGCTGATCTCCGGCCACTCGGACCTCGCGATCGGCTCCCGGCTGGCCCGCAGCTCGCGCGTGGTGCGCGGCCCGAAGCGGGAGTTCATCAGCCGGGCCTACAACCTCATCCTGCGCGGCTCGCTCCAGGCCCGCTTCTCGGACGCCCAGTGCGGCTTCAAGGCGATCCGCCGCGAGGTGGCGCAGGTGCTGCTGCCCCTGATCGAGGACACCGGCTGGTTCTTCGACACGGAGATGCTGGTGCTCGCCGAGCGGGCCGGGCTGCGGATCCACGAGGTGCCGGTCGACTGGGTCGACGACCCCGACTCGACCGTGCACATCGTCAGGACCGCGACCGACGACCTCAAGGGCGTGTGGC
This sequence comes from Streptomyces sp. NPDC006624, assembly GCF_040611555.1. Lineage (NCBI taxonomy): Bacteria > Bacillati > Actinomycetota > Actinomycetes > Kitasatosporales > Streptomycetaceae > Streptomyces > Streptomyces sp. NPDC006624. The sequence goes on from NZ_JBEXOM010000007.1 coordinate 256,095, forward strand.
GGGTCGGCAGGGCCCTGGCCACCGGCTCGCTGCCGCTGGACCGCCTGACCCGGCCGTTCGGCGACGACCCGCGCGACCGCGAGATCAAGGACGTACCGAACGGGCTGGCCCGCCAGTTGGTCGGGTTCTGCGTGGTCGGCGGTCTGTCCACCCTCTTCTACCTGCTCCTCTACAGCGGCTTCCGGGCCTTCACCGGCTCGCAGGTCGCCAACGCGCTGGCCCTGCTGGTCTCCGCGGTCGCCAACACCGCGGCCAACCGGCGGCTCACCTTCGGAGTGCGCGGACGCGGCGGGGCCGTACGGCACCAGGCGCAGGGGCTGGTCGTGTTCGGCATCGGGCTCGCCCTGACCAGCGGCTCGCTCGCCGCGCTGGGCGCGGCCAGCTCCGAGCCCGCGCACTCCACCGAACTGGCGGTCCTCGTCGCCGCCAACCTCGCGGCCACCGTGCTGCGCTTCCTGCTCTTCCGGGCGTGGGTGTTTCCCGACCGGCGCGAGGACGGACCGGCGCCGGCCGTCCCGTACACCACTCCCGCGTTCCACGCCGGTGACGCCGCCGACCCCTGGCGGGACGCCACCGTGCAGCTAATGCCGGTGCGCCCGCACGACACCACCGATGCGAGGGACTTCCGATGACCGTCCACCACGACGAGCGGGCCGAGGGCAGGGCCACGCGGCCCGAGACCTGGGCACGCCCTTCCGCACCGTCCTCCCCCGAGGCCGCCGAACCCGCGCGGCCCCTGCCGCGGCGGCTGTGGCGCGGCCGCCCCGAGGACCCCCGTTGGGCCCGCCCGGCCCTCCTCGCCCTGCTGCTCGTCACGACCGCCCTCTACCTCTGGAACCTGAGTGCCTCCGGCTACGCCAACTCCTTCTACTCGGCGGCCGTCCAGGCGGGCAGCCAGTCCTGGAAGGCGTTCTTCTTCGGCTCGCTGGACGCGGCCAACGCCATCACCGTCGACAAGCCCCCGGCCGCGCTGTGGCCGATGGCCCTGTCCGTGCGGCTGTTCGGGCTCAGCTCCTGGGCGATCCTGGTCCCCGAGGTCCTCATGGGCGTCGGCACGGTCGCCGTCGTGTACGCCGCCGTCCGCCGCCGGTTCGGCCCCGCGGCCGGCCTGATCGCGGGCGCGGTGCTGGCGCTCACCCCCGTCGCGGCGCTGATGTTCCGCTTCAACAACCCGGACGCGATGCTGGCCCTGCTCATGGCGGCGGCCTGTTACCTCGTCATCCGCGCCCTGGAGGACGGCCGCACCAGGTGGCTGCTGTGGGCCGGGGCCGCGATCGGACTCGCGTTCCTCGCCAAGACCCTCCAGGCCTTCCTGATCCTCCCGCCGCTCGCCCTCGTCTACGGCGTCTGCGCCCCGGTCACGGTGCGCAAGCGGCTCGGGCAGCTCGCCGCCGCGCTGGCCGCGATCGTCGTCTCCGGCGGCTGGTGGGTCGCGGTCGTCGAGCTCTGGCCCGCGTCCTCCCGCCCGTACATCGGCGGCTCGCAGAACAACAGCTTCCTCGAGCTGACCTTCGGCTACAACGGCCTCGGCCGCCTGAACGGCGACGAGACCGGCAGCGTCGGAGGCGGCGGGGGCGGCGGCGGAGGCGGCGGTGGCAACTGGGGCGAGACCGGCTGGGACCGGCTGTTCGGCTCCTCGATCGGCGGCCAGATCTCCTGGCTGATCCCGGCCGCGCTGATCCTGCTCGTCGCCGGTCTGGTGGCCACGCGGAAGGCGGAGCGGACCTCCGTGACACGGGGTTCGTTCCTCGTGTGGGGTGGCGCGCTGCTCACGACCATGCTGGTCTTCAGCTACATGCAGGGCATCTTCCACGAGTACTACACGGTCGCCCTCGCTCCCTACATCGCCCCGCTGATCGGCATGGGCGCGGCGCTGCTGTGGCAGAAGCGGTCCGAGGCGTGGGCGTCCCTGGCCCTGGCCGCCGCGACCACGGCGACCGCGGCCTGGGGGTACGTCCTGCTCAACCGGTCCTCCGACTACCTGCCCTGGCTGAAGTGGCTGGTCCTGGCCGGCGGTCTGACGGCGGCCCTCGGGCTGGTCTTCGCCGGGCGGCTCGGGCGCCGGCTGGCCCTGGGCGCGGCCGGGCTGGGCCTGGTCACCGCGCTGGCCGGTCCGGCGGCGTACACGCTCACCACGCTGAACGAGGGCCACACCGGTTCGATCGTCACCGCGGGCCCGGCGGTCGCGGGCGGCCGCGGCGGCCCGGGCGGCGGGGGCGCCCCCGGTGACGGCGGACCCGGCGGCGGTTTCCCGGGCGCGGGCCAGAACCAGCAGGGCCAGCAGGGCCAGCAGGGCCAGCAGAACCAGCAGGGCCAGCCCCCGCAAGGGGGCGGCCTCCCCGGCGGCGGCATGCCCGGCCAGAACCCGAACCAGAACCAGAACCAGCAGAACGGTGACGGCGGCCGGACGGGCGGCATGGGCGGGGGCGGCGGCATGGGCGGTCTGCTCAACGGCGCCAGCGTCGACTCCGAGGCCAGGAAGCTGCTGGAGACCGACGCCGGGCAGTACACCTGGGCCGCGGCGGCCATCGGCGCCCAGAACGCGGCGAGTTACCAGCTGTCCACCGGCGTGCCGGTGATGGCCGTCGGCGGGTTCAACGGAACCGACCCGTCCCCGACGCTCGCGCAGTTCAAGAAGTACGTGGCGGAGGGCGAGATCCACTACTTCATCGCCTCCGGCGCGGGCGGCGGCATGGGCGGAGGTGACGGCACGTCCTCCCGGATCACGGCCTGGGTGGAGGCCACCTTCGAGAAGGTCACGGTCGGCTCGGCCACCTTCTACGACCTCACCCGGAAGGCGAGCGCCTGACACACGACCGATCGAGGAGGGGGCGGTGGCCGGGAGCCACCGCCCCCTCCGCAATTCCGTTGTACACCGTAAGGGAGGCGTTCTACGGTGTACAACATGACGACGTCCCCCCAGGAAACGGCCCCGCCGCAGACGGTGCGCGGCGGGCACCCCCAACGCTGGCTGATCCTCGGTGTCATCTGCCTGGCGCAGCTCACCGTGCTGCTCGACAACACGATCCTGAACGTGGCGATCCCCTCGCTCACCCGCGAGATGGACGCCTCGACGGCCGACGTCCAGTGGATGATCAACGCCTACTCGCTGGTGCAGTCCGGCCTGCTGCTCACCGCGGGCAACTCGGCCGACCGCTACGGCCGCAAGCTGATGCTGATGTCGGGCCTGGCGGTCTTCGGCGTGGGATCGCTCGCGGCGGGGCTGTCCCAGAGCCCGGCCCAGCTGATCGCGGCCCGCGCCGGCATGGGCGTCGGCGGCGCGCTGCTGATGACCACGACCCTCGCGGTCGTCGTGCAGATCTTCGACGACACCGAGCGGGTGAAGGCCATCGCGCTCTGGTCGACGGTCAGTTCGCTCGGCTTCGCGGCCGGGCCGCTGATCGGCGGTGTGATGCTGAACCATTTCTGGTGGGGCGCGATCTTCCTGATCAACATCCCGGTCGCCCTGCTCGGCCTGGTCGCCGTCGCCGCGCTGGTGCCCGAGTCGAAGCACAAGGCCGGTGACCGGCCCGACCTGCCCGGCGCGGTGCTGTCGACCCTCGGCATGACGGCCGCGGTGTACGCCATCATCACCGGGCCGGAGCACGGCTGGACCTCCGGGCAGGTGCTGGTCTCCGCACTGCTCGGCGCCGCCGTGCTGGGCCTGTTCGTGCTGTGGGAGCTGCGGACCGAACACCCCATGCTCGACATGCACTTCTTCCGCAACCAGAAGTTCGTGGGCGCCGTCGCGGGCGCGATCCTCGTGGCGTTCGGCATGACGGGGTCGCTGTTCCTGCTCACCCAGCACCTGCAGTTCGTCCTCGGTTACGAGCCGCTGGACGCGGGCCTGCGGACGGCTCCCCTGGCGCTGACCGTCGTGGCGCTGAACTTCACCGGGATCGGGGCGAAGCTGGTGCTGAAGGCGGGCACGCCGGCGGCGATCGCGCTCGGGATGACCCTCGTCTCCGCCGGGCTCGCGGCGATCGCGCTGCTCGGCGGGCACGGGTACGGAGGCATGCTGCTCGGGCTGGTCGTGATGGGCGCGGGTGTGGCCCTGTCCATGCCCGCGATGGCCAACGCGATCATGAGCGCGATCCCGCCGGAGAAGGCGGGCGTGGGAGCGGGGATCAACGGAACGCTCGCGGAGTTCGGCAACGGACTGGGCGTCGCCGTCCTCGGGGCCGTGCTCAACTCCCGGTTCGCCTCCCTCGTCGCCGTCTCCGCGACCTCGCTGCCGGCGGCACTGGCCGCGGCCGGCAGCGCCGAGGAGCGGGCACGCATCTCCGACGCGTTCGCCTCCGGCCTGGAGACCAGCCAGCTGGTCGGCGCGGCCGCCGTGCTGGCCGGCGGGCTGGTCGCGGCCGGGTTGCTGCGGCGGGCCGAGCGGGCAGAGTCCGCCTAGGAGCCCGGGCTGCCCGGCGGCCGCTCGGCCGTACGGACGGGGGGTGAGGGCCACCGCGCCCCCCGTGCGGCGCGTCTAGCATGAGCGGCGTCGGAAGATCGAGGAAGGTGCGCCATGGCGAAAGCGGCCCCCAAAGGCGCGCGGAGCAGTGTCTGGCTGGAGGGCAAGGCGCACCGGCGGCGCGGCGGCGGGCAGCCCTCCGGCCTGGACCGGGGCCGGATCGTCGAGGCCTCCGTACGGCTGCTGGACGCCGAAGGACTGGCCCGGTTCTCGATGCGGCGCCTGGCCGGTGAGCTGAACGTCACCGCGATGTCCGTCTACTGGTACGTCGACACCAAGGACGACCTCCTCGAACTCGCCCTGGACGAGGTCATGGGCGAGATGCGGCTGCCCGACCCGGACGCCGACGAGGACTGGCGCGACCAGGTGCGGTCGCTCGCGCGGGAGTACCGGACGCTGCTGGTGCGGCACCCCTGGGTGTCGCCGCTGGTCGGCGCCTACCTCAACATCGGCCCGCACAACCTGGCCTTCTCCCGGGTGGTCCAGCGCGTCGTCCGCCGGACCGGGATGCCCGCACAGCGCCTGACGAGCACGATCTCGGCCGTCTTCCAGTTCGTCTACGGCTACGGAACCCTGGAGGGACACCTCGCCACGCGGGCCGCCGCCACCGGCATGACCGTGGACGAGTACTTCCAGGAGGCCCTGAGCACCGTCACCGCCGCCCCGCAGGCCGCGGACGTGATCCGGGAGTCGCAGGAGATCATGGCGGCCCGCGGCGGCGACACGGTCGCGGAGATGCTGGAGCGCGACTTCGAGTTCGCCCTGGAACTGCTGATCGCCGGGATCGAGGCGATGGTCGCCCGGGCCTGACCCGGTCCGGACGGCCGGCGCTACTCCCCTTCGGCCAGCCGCGCCGGGAAGCCGCCCGTCGCCACCGGGCCCCACCGTTCGGGGGTGATCCGGATGATCGACTTGCCCTGCTTGACCATGGCCGCGCGGTACTCGTCCCAGTCCGGGTGCTCCCCGGCGATGTTGCGGTAGTACTCCACGAGCGGCTCGACGGAGTCGGGTGAGTCGATGACCTCGGCCGTGCCGTCGATCTGCACCCAGGGGCCGTTCCAGTCGTCGCTGAGCACGATGACGCTCACGCGCGGGTCGCGCCGGGCGTTGCGGGTCTTGGCGCGCTCCGGGTAGGTCGACACCACGATCCGGCCGGAGTCGTCGACCCCGCAGGTCAGCGGGGAGCCCTGGGGGCCGCCGCCGGACCGGCGGGTCAGCAGGATCGCGCGGTGCCGGGGCCGTACGAAGTCGAGCAACTCGTCCAGGGACACACGGGTGTTCGTCGCGATGTTCGGTGCCATGCCGGGCAGCCTACGACGCCAGGGCCTCGGGCAGGTTGTCGTACACGGGCACGTCGCGGCGCAGTCCGGTCAGCCCCAGGACGCGGCTCGCGACCCCGTCCGGCCGGGCCACCAGGTGCACCCGGGCCTCGGGGACCCGCTGGCGGATGTCGTTGATGAGGCGGACGCCCTGGGAGTCCATGAACGAGGTGCGGGTGAGGTCGAGGACGAGGACCTCCATCCGGTCACGCCGTTCCTCGAGCGCGGACACGATGCGGGGGAGGAGGTCCGCGGCGTTGCAGAAGTCGATCTCGGCGGGCATGGCGAGATGGACGCGGCCGGGCAGGTCGTGCGGTTCTGTGGGATTCGTGAAGAAGGTCACGGCGCTCACCTGGCAGACGATCGTCCGGATTCCGGTAAGGCCGCTTCCTGACCCAGAGGCCCAGTAGACCACGGCGGCGGGCCGCCACGGAACCCGCGGGCGCGGCCATCGGCCAGGCGTCACCTCCAGGCAACCGAACAGTTAGAGTGCTGTCCGTCCTGTGCTCGCAGTCGGGAATGTGCTGCGGAGCTCTCCTGCGCACGGCCATGGCCGTGCATGCCGAAGAGGTTCGTGGTGGCTGCGTCCGAGTTTCCTGATTTGCCCCGATTTACGGCTGGCTTCGAGCTGGCCGAAGCGCTGACGGTGGCTTCTCAGCAACTGCACGAGACGGGCACCCCGCACAGCACGCTGCACACCGCGGTCCGGCTGGCCGTGCACCTGATGCCGGGGGCCGAGCACGCCGGCATCTCCGTGATCGAGCGCGGCACCAAGCTCCGCACCCTCGCCTGGACCGACGAGGTCGTCCGCTCGGCCGAGGCCCGGCACAACGGCCGCGAGCAGCACCGGCTGTGGGACCAGCTGTGGAACGACCCGGTGGCGCTGATAGCGGACAGCGAGGCCGACGACGGCTGGGACGTGCTGGCCGCCGTGGGACTGCGCTCGGCGCTGTCGCTGCGGCTGCGCGCCGACCGCCGCCGGCTGACCGTGCTCACGGCCTACGCGCGCAAGCCCGGCGTCTTCGACGAGGACGCCACCCGCATCGGCCGGCTGTTCACCGAGCACGTCAGCATCGCCCTGGACTCCGCGACCGTGCGCGAGCAGCTCACCGAGGCCATGCACACCCGGGACCTGATCGGCCAGGCCACCGGCATCCTCATGGAGCGCCAGGGCATCGACGCGGCAGCGGCGTTCGAGAGCCTGGTGCGCGCCTCCCAGCGGGAGAACGTGAAACTGCGCGAGCTGGCCCGCCGGATCGTCGGGGCGCACAACACCGCCTGAGGTGAGCCGCGTTACCCCGAGGGCGTGTTCGGGACACGACGGGATACACGTACGGGCATGAATCCCGAGACGTCCGACACGCTGGACCAGGCGATGGTGCGCAGCAGCGGTCTCGACACCCTGCTGCGCGATCTGACCGACCGCGCGGTGCGGGAGGTCCCCGGCGCGACCGCGTGCAGCATCACGGTGCGCCGCTCCGGCCGGCTGCTCACCCTGGCCGGCAGCGACGGCATGCCCAGCGGCCTGGACCTGCGGCAGTACGAGAACGGCTCGGGGCCCTGCGTGGAGGCCGCCGAGACCGACACCGAGCAGTACGTGCCCGACACGGGCGCGGAGACGCGCTGGCCCTCGTACACGGCGTACGCGCTGTCCGTGGGCGTCCGCTGCGTGCTGGCGGTGCCGATCGCCGTGGAGGGCGAGCGGGGCGCCGCGATCAACTTCTACGGGGTGCGGGCGGAGGCACTGGGCACGGGCCGGGAGGCGGCCCGTGCCTTCGCGGCGCGGGCCGCGGACGCGATCAGCGTGGCGCTGCGCATCGAGCGGCGGCGCGAGTCGGCGGCCGACGTGCGCACCGCGCTGCTCTCCCGCAGCGTCATCGACCAGGCGATCGGCATCCTCATGGCCCGCGAGCGGATCGACGCCCGCGACGCGCTGGAGCGGCTGCGCCGGGTCTCGCAGGACCGCAACGTCAAGCTCCGGGACCTGTGCGGCCAGTTGGTGGCGAAGGTGTCCGGCCCGGACTCACGCCGCCGGCAGTGACGCGCCCCGCACGGCCTGGATGTCCAGCTCCACCCTGAGGGTGGTGCCGATGGCGGCGATGCCCGCCTGGAGGACCTGGTTGTAGTTCATCGCGAAGTCCGCGCGGCGCAGTTCGGCCGTCGCGCGGAACGCCGCCCGGGTGCCGCCCCAGGGGTCGGGCCCCGTGCCGAGGTAGGCCAGGTCGAGGTCCACGGGCCGTACGACCCCGTGCATGCCCAGCTCGCCGTGGACGGTCCACCGGTCGGACCCGGCCGCCGTGAGCCCCGTCGACCGGTAGGTGATCTCGGGGAACCGCTCGACGTCCAGGAAGTCCGCCGACTTCAGGTGCTTGTCGCGCGTGCCGTTGCCGGTGTCGATGGACGCGGCCCGGATCACCGCCTCCACCCGCGACGTGGTGACGTCGTCCGGGGCGATCTCGATCGCGCCGGAGAACTCCGTGAACCGGCCGCGCACGCTGGAGATGCCCAGGTGCTGCGCCACGGCGGCCACGCCGGAGTGCGCCGGGTCGACGGTCCACGGCCCCGGCGGCGGCAGCTCGGTACCGCCCTGCCGGGCCAGCGTCACCTGACCGACCTCGGCCCGCCGGCTCGCCGTGACGATCACACTGGAGGCCGCGGGCGCGTACCCGACGGCGGTGACGATGACGGTGTACGCCCCCGGCGGCAGCGGCGTGGCGTCCTGTACGGCGCCCTCCGCGTCGGCCTCGGCGCGCAGCACCTGCGCACCGGTGGTGTCCGCCACCGTGACGACCGCGTGCGACACGGCCCATCCGTCCCGGGTACGGATCCTCGCGGTCAGTCCCATCGCTTCGTAACTCCTCAGGAAAGGACCGGCCCGCGGCAGGGGCGCGCCTCCGCTCGGAGCGCGCCCGCCGCCACGGGCCGGGGCCGGACTACTCGCCGGGGTGGGCGAGTTCGATGTCGTGGGCGTCGGTGCCGGCGCCGGTCACCGTCAGGGCGGTGGCCACGGGCGGGTAGCCCGTGGCGATGACGGTGTACTCGCCGCCGTCCAGGTCGGTGAAGGCGTACGCCCCGTCCGCGCCGGTGGTGGCCGAGCCGACGACGTTGCCCGCCTGGTCGACCAGCGTCACCCGCGCGTCGGCCAGCGGCCCGTGCGGGGCCCGGACGACGCCCTGGACGCGGGCGCCCGCGTCGAGGTCGATCTCGATCCGGTTGACCCCGGTGCCGCCCACCTCGACGGGCAGGGCGCGCGGCCGGTACCCGGCGGCGTTCACCGCGACGGTCACCGCCCCGGGCACCAGCTCGGCGAAGGAGAACTCGCCCTGCTCGCCGGTGGCCTGGGTGGCCAGCAGGTCCCCGCGCACATCGGTCACGATGACCATCGCGCCCTCGACCGGCTGCCCGCTCTCCGCGGCCCGCACGAGCCCGGTCAGCCCGCTGGTGCCGCTGAGCAGGATGTCGTAGGCGAGCGGCTCGCCGTTCACCACGACCGTGGAGGCCTGCGGCTGGTAGCCGTCGGCGGAGGCGATCAGGACGTACGAGCCGGTGCCCGGGGCGTCCACCGCGTAGGAGCCGTCGGCCTGCGCCACGGACCGGCCCAGCTGCCGCCCGGCCGGCGAGATCAGCGTGACGGCGGCCTGCGGCACGGGCGCGGACTCGGCGCCGCGCACGAAGCCGCGCACCGGCACCCCGCCCCCGCCGGGCTCCCCGGCCCGGGCCACGGTCGCGACGGCGGCGAGCCGCCGCGTCCCCTCGGGCCCGGTCCCGTCGGCGGTCGCGGTCTCCGCGACGGCCCAGCTCGGTGCCGCCTTCTCGGAGGCGGGGGCCTCGGCCGGAGCCTCAGCGGTGGCGGCGGTGTCCGCCGCCTGCGCCAGACCGCCCTTCGTCCGCAACGGGACCTCCTTGATGAACAGCGAGACCAGCAGGGCCAGCAGCGCCAGCGGGGCCGAGTAGAGGAACACGTCCGCGACACCGTGGCCGTAGGCGCTCTCGACGACCGTGCGGATCGGCGCGGGCATCGTGTCGAGGTCGGGGATGCCGCCCCCACCCGTGCCGGCGTGGCCGAGGGCCGCGCCCTGGGCGCCGAGCCCGGCGAGGCCGTCCTGGACGTAGTCGGTGATCTTGTTGCCCAGGACCGCGCCCAGCGCCGAGACGCCCACGGCACCGCCCAGGGACCGGAAGAAGGTCACCGTGGAGCTGGCGGCACCCAGGTCGCCCGGCTCCACCTGGTTCTGCGTGCAGAGCACCAGGTTCTGCATCATCATGCCGATGCCGAGACCCAGCAGCGCCATGAACAGCGCGATGTGCCAGTACTCGGTGTCGTACCGGATCGTGCCGAGCAGCCCCAGGCCCGCGGTCACCAGCACGCCGCCGCCGAGCAGCCAGCCCTTCCAGCGCCCGGTCCGGGTGATGACCTGCCCGGAGACGGTGGAGGAGACGAACAGGCCGGCGATCATCGGGATCGTCATGACGCCGGACATCGTCGGCGACTTGTCGCGGGCCAGCTGGAAGTACTGGCTGAAGAAGACGGTCCCGGCGAACATCGCGACACCGACGAACAGCGAGGCCAGCGAGGCCAGCGTGATGGTGCGGTTGCGGAACAGCCGCAGCGGGATGATCGGCTCGTCGGCCTTCGCCTCGACCAGCACGAACAGCGCCAGCAGCACCACGGAACCGCCGACCATGGCGTACGTCTGCCAGGAGACCCAGTCGTACTTGTCACCGGCGAAGGTGACCCAGATGAGCAGCAGGCAGACGGCCGCGGTGATGAAGAAGGCGCCGGCCCAGTCGACCTTGACCTTCCGCTTGACCACGGGCAGGTGCAGGGTCTTCTGCAGCACGATCAGGGCGATCACGGCGAAGGGCACGCCGACGTAGAAGCACCAGCGCCAGCCGAGCCAGTCGGTGTCGGTGATGACACCGCCGACCAGCGGACCGCCGACCATGGCCGTGGCGAAGACGGCGCCCAGGTAGCCGTTGTACCGCCCGCGCTCACGCGGCGAGATCATCGCCGCCATGATGATCTGGGCCAGCGCGGACAGACCGCCCATGCCGATGCCCTGGACCGCGCGGAAGGCGATGAGCGTGCCGGGGTTCTGCGACATGCCGGCGGCCGCCGAGCCCAGCACGAAGATCACCAGAGCGAGCTGGATCAGCAGCTTCTTGGAGAACAGGTCGGCGAGCTTGCCCCACAGCGGCGTGGACGCGGTCATCGTCAGCAGGGACGCGGTGACGACCCAGGTGTAGGCGCTCTGGCCGCCGCCGAGGTCGCCGATGATGCGGGGCAGGGCGTTGGAGACGATCGTCGACGACAGGATCGCGACGAACATGCCGAGCAGCAGGCCGGTGAGGGCCTCCATGATCTGCCGGTGCGTCATCGGAGCGCCGCCGCCGGAGGAGCCTCCCCCGTGCTTGGCATGAGCCCGCACACCGGCTGGTGTGGTCGTTGCCATGGGCTTCCTTTTCTTACGTGCTTGCGGGTGTACGGGTGGTCTGTTCGGCAGCAACCGGTGCCGCCCGGGCCGCGGGCCGGCAGTCGAAGCTCTCCCGCAGCCGCGCCATCAGGCGGGTGAGCTGGCCGACCTCCTCGTCGGTCCAGTCGCTCAGGCGCTCGGCGAGGACCTCGGTGGTCCGCCGGGACAGCTCGTCGAGCTGTGCGTGGCCCGCGGGGGTGAGGCGCAGGATGCGGGAGCGCTTGTCCGCGGGGTCGGGGGAGCGTTCGATCCAGCCCCGGTCGACGACGTGCGCGACATGGCGGCTGGTGACCGACATGTCCACCGCGAGCAGCTCGGCGAGCTTGCTCATGCGCATGGCGCCGTGGCGGTCCAGCAGCGTCAGAACGGCCGCCGATCCGCCGGGGCAGTCGGCGGGCATGGTCCGCCCGAGCTCCCGCTTGACGGCGCCGAAGGCACTGAACTGGCGGACCAGCTCCTCGTACTGCGCCCTCCCGGCCACGACACCTCCCGCTTTGTTGCTTAGGGCAACCATAGAAGCCGTTGGTTGCTGCAGGCAAATAAAAAGGCGGGGTGCGGCGCCAAAACTTGGCAAAGGCAAGTATTGCGACAGTAAACGCGCAGGTCGCGAGCGCACTGATACGACCCGGAGGAGGCCATGCGGAATACCAACCCCCACTTGGGGAGCCCCGGCGTTTTCGCTAGGGTCTCGGGCCATGGCTAACAACCAGGCCCCGCAGGGCAATCACGACCCCGCCGGCAGCACCCAGATGTTCCGCGCGTTCGTCGACGAGGCGCCGCAGGGACGCCAGGCCGCGGCGACCGGCAGCAGCGGCCCCCGTGTCGGCCTCATCCTCGGCGTCGTCGTCGCCGTCGCGATCGTCGCGGCGGTGGCGTGGCTGGCGCTGGCGTAACAGGCGCGCGGCGTGCCTGGCGGCACGCATTGCCCGCAGCGGGGGCGGACCCGCACCCGCGCACGCACGGAAGGGGACGTGCCGGGGGGTGTCCGCCCGCAGCGGTCGGCGCGTCAACGCGAGTCAGCTGCTGGGCAACCCCATCGCGCCGATCCGAGGACGGACACCCCCCGGCGCGGCCCCGACCCACACCCCGCCGAAAGGCGCGACGCGCACCCCCACCCACACGGCACAGGCCGCCGCAGGCACCCGACCCGCGACGGCCTGCAACGGCCAACGGCCTGCGGCAGCGGTCAGTCCGAGATCAGACCTTCCCGCAGCTGCGCCAGCGTCCGCGTCAGCAGCCGTGAGACGTGCATCTGCGAGATGCCGACCTCCTCGCCGATCTGCGACTGCGTCATGTTCGCGAAGAACCGCAGCATGATGATCCGCCGCTCGCGGGGCGGCAGTTTGGCCAGCAGCGGCTTCAGGGACTCGCGGTACTCCACGCCCTCCAGGGCCGTGTCCTCGTACCCCAGACGGTCCGCCAGTGACCCCTCGCCGCCGTCGTCCTCCGGCGCCGGCGAGTCCAGCGAGGACGCCGTGTAGGCGTTCCCGACGGCCAGGCCGTCCACCACGTCCTCCTCGGACACCCCGAGCACGGTGGCGAGTTCGGTGACCGTGGGCGAGCGGTCCAGCTTCTGCGAGAGCTCGTCGCTGGCCTTGGTCAGCGCCAGCCGCAGCTCCTGGAGGCGCCGCGGCACCCGCACCGACCAGGACGTGTCGCGGAAGAACCGCTTGATCTCCCCGACCACCGTCGGCATCGCGAACGTCGGGAACTCCACGCCCCGTTCGCAGTCGAACCGGTCGATCGCCTTGATCAGCCCGATCGTGCCGACCTGGACGATGTCCTCCATCGGCTCGTTCCGGGAGCGGAACCGCGCCGCGGCGTACCGCACCAACGGCAGGTTCAGCTCGATCAGTGTGTCCCGGACGTAGGCACGTTCGGGGCTGTCCTCGTCGAGCGCGGCCAGGCGCAGGAACAGGGAGCGGGACAGGGTGCGGGTGTCGATGGCGCCCGCGGTCGGAAGAACCGGGACGGGCTCGGCCGCCAGGGCCGGGACGTCATCGATGGGGCCGAGTGAGTCGAGAGCATGGGGAGCTGTCTCGCTCTCCGCGAGCGTGAGCACCTTCGAGCTGCCCTGTTCTGCGGACATGCCACCCCCTTTGGGTCGCGGGACGGTCGCGGCGAACGCCCCCGTCTGAGGAACGCAGCCTTCACCTGAATACCGGAGCCGAAGCCCCGGCAAACGCGCTTCACGCAGAATGTCACATGTCGGCAACACGCTGTAGTGACATGTCGACATCTGAGACGCGAATCAGCCCTGCAAACAAGGGGTCTGACGGGTTGTCGGCCCCGAACTGTCGGCAACCGCCCTGATGAGCGATTCCCTCCCGCCGGTGACCTCTCGCTCGCGTTTGCGGTTACGCGTCGATGCGGTTCGCAGACCGCAATCGCTGGAAACTACGCGCGAGTAGCCGCGACACGTGCATCTGCGAGACGCCGAGCTCCGCACTGATCTGGGACTGCGTGAGGTTGCTGTAGTAGCGCAGCAGCAGGATCCGCTGCTCCCGCTCGGGCAGCTGTACGAGCAGGTGCCGGACGAGGTCCCGGTGCTCCACGCCGTCCAGCGCGGGATCCTCGTAGCCGAGCCGGTCCAGGAGTCCGGGCAGTCCGTCGCCCTCCTGCGCGGCCTCCAGGGAGGTCGCGTGGTACGAGCGCCCGGCCTCGATGCAGGACAGCACCTCGTCCTCGGTGATGCGCAGCCGCTCGGCGATCTCCGCGGTGGTCGGGGTACGGCCGAGGGAGGTCATCAGGTCCTCGGTGGCGCTGTTGACCTGGACCCACAGCTCGTGCAGCCGGCGCGGCACGTGGACCGTCCGGACGTTGTCGCGGAAGTACCGCTTGATCTCACCGACGACGGTCGGCATCGCGAACGTCGGGAACTGCACGCCCCGGTCCGGGTCGAAGCGGTCGATGGCGTTGATCAGCCCGATGGTGCCGACCTGGACGACGTCCTCCATCGGCTCGTTGCGGGAGCGGAAGCGGGCGGCCGCGTAGCGCACGAGCGGGAGGTTCGCCTCGATGAGCGCCCCGCGCACGCGGTCGTGCTCCGGCGTGCCCGGCTGCAGTTCCTTGAGCTGGGCGAACAGCACCTGAGTGAGGGCGCGCGTGTCCGCGCCGCGGCTCCGCTGCGGAGTGGCTTCCGGGGTGGCTTTCTGGGTGGCTTCCGGGGTGGGCGCCTGTGGGGACGGTGCCTGAGGTGGGGTACTCGCCAGCACGGTCAACTCCACCTCGTCATCGTCAACTCAACGACCGCCTCTTCCATCAAAAGCGGTCATAGCATCACAAGACATGTGCACTGTGTGCAAGCACCCCATAACTACGTGTTGAGGAATGAATGGCCCACAAATCACCCCGGGCATCAGAAGAGCCCCCTGTCGCAGTGACAGGGGGCCCGCGCCGGCCCGGGCGGCCGGTCTCAGAACTCGTAGTCCGCGATCACCCAGGTGGCGAACTCCCGCCACAGCGCGACGCCGGCCTGGTGGTCGGGGTGCTCCACGTACCGCCGCAGCGCCTGGACGTCGTCGAAGGCCGAGTTGATGGCGAAGTCGTAGGCGATGGGACGGTCGCTGATGTTCCAGCCGAGCTCCCAGTGGCGCAGCTCGGGGATCGTGCCTTCGAGGGCGCGGAAGGCCTCGACGCCCCGCACGACCCGGGGGTCGTCGCGTTCGACGCCCTCGGCGAGCTTGAAGAGGACCAGGTGGCGGATCATCACTCTCCTCCGTTGGCGACCCAGGTGGCGAAGTCGCCGAGCGCCTGCGCGGCGTCCGAAATGCCCTGGAAGCCTATCTGCACGTAGCCGGTGGCCTTGTCGGGATCGGTAATGATCACGTACGCCACGAAGACGACAAGGACGTAGACGGCGACCTTCTTCGCCTGCACCGCCATCGCGGCCTCCCCAGTCACTGGTGTCCCATGCAGCGCACATGATCGCACGAAGCGCCGATCACCCGAAGGGGCCGACCGCACGAAGGACCCGACCGCACGAAAGGCGCACGCGGGACGCACGCCGGACGCACGAAGGGCCCCGTCTTGCGACGGGGCCCTTCTCAAGCGGTAGCGGAGGGATTTGAACCCTCGGTGACTTGCGCCACACTCGCTTTCGAGGCGAGCTCCTTCGGCCGCTCGGACACGCTACCGAGGGAGACCTTACAGCAAGGAGCCGCATGCTTTGAAATCGGATTCAGCGACCCCGGAAGAACTCGGTGAGCTGCAGGGCGCACTCCTCGGCGAGCACGCCCTCGATCACCTCGGGCCGGTGGTTGAGGCGGCGGTCGCGGACGAGGTCCCAGAGGGATCCGGCCGCGCCGGCCTTCTCGTCGCGGGCGCCGTAGACCAGCCGGTCGACGCGGGACTGCTGGATCGCGCCCGCGCACATCGTGCAGGGCTCCAGGGTGACCACGAGCGTGCAGCCGGCGAGCCGCCACTGCCCGAGCGCCGCCGCGGCCCGGCGGAGGGCCAGGACCTCCGCGTGGGCCGTCGGATCGCCGCCGGCCTCGCGTTCGTTGTGCCCGGAGGCGAGCACCGTCGTGCCGTCCTGCGCCAGGACCACGGCGCCCACGGGGACGTCCCCGCCCCGGACGGCCTCGGCGGCCTCGTCCAGGGCGAGTCGCATCGCGGGCCGCCAGGGGTCCCGTACCGGGTCCGGCGGTCCTGGGACGGAGCGAGCGGTCAGCGGACGGTCTCCAGGGTCTCCGAGGCGCCGAGCGACTCGGCGATCTCGGTGACGGCGTCCGTCGACATGGAGAGCAGTTCCTTCTCGCTCACGCCGAGGTCGTCGAGGATCAGGGCGTCCCCGACCGGGCCGTGCGGCACGGCCTCGGCCGAGGCCGCGGGCCCGTCCCCGTCGTCGTCGCTCTCGTCGTCGTCGGACTCGCCGTCCTCGGTGCCGTCGAGGTCGAGGGCGTCCAGGTCGTCCCCGTCGTCCGGATCCCGGCCGAGCAGTTCGTCGGTGAGCAGGATCTCGCCGTAGCTGCTGCGGGCAGCGGCGGCGGCGTCCGAGACGTAGATACGAGGGTCGTCCTCGCCGTCCACGCGGACGACGCCGAACCAGGCGTCCTCCTGCTCGATCAGCACGAGCACCGTGTCCTCGTCGGGGGAGGCTTCACGGGCCAGGTCGGCCAGATCCGACAGGGTTTCCACATCGTCGAGCTCTGTATCGCTCGCTTCCCACCCGTCTTCGGTGCGCGCGAGCAGTGCGGCGAAGTACACCGTGACTCTCCCACTGGTCTGAGGCGTGCCGGTCGGGGGGTCCCCCCGGCGGAGGTTGCGGACGGGGACTGCTCCTCCGAGCCCCGCCCACTCGGAATCGTGGCAGAAACAAGGCGTTCAGGGGACGTCTTCGGCTCCCTGTGTCTGCACGCGTGCTGGCACGCTCGTTGCCGCCACCTGCGGATCGTACGCGGCTTTGCCCTGCTCCACGCACGGTCACCCGCGAAGAGATCCTCCGCAGTTCGTGATCTTCCCCGGGCGTTTCCCCACCTGTTTCCTACCAGCGGAAGGTGCGCATGCGCATCGCGTGGCGCAGCCGGGCCGTCTTGGCACGGCGCGGCTGGACGCGGTCGCGCAGCTCGCGGGCCTCGGCCAGGTCGCGCAGGAAGCGGGCGCGGCGCCTGCGGCGCTCGGCGTCGGACTCGTCCGCGCCGGCGGGGCCGCCGGCCAGCCCGGCCGGCGGGGCCGTCCGGTCGCGCGCGGCCGTCCGGGCCGTCTGGTCACTCTCCGGGTCCGCCCCCGGCCGTACGCGCGGTGACGGATCGTCTCGGGTCTCCCGGTCGGGCATCAGGTTCACCACCCCCAGTCCGTCTCTCCCACCTTCCCCCGGACGGGCCGTTTGACGCCTGCGAACGGGGGGCGAGGGGGAGAAGGGCTTGCCGTGCGGCCGGGGTCATCGGGCCCGGTTACTGTTGTGGACATGCGTCTCCACGTCGTCGACCACCCCCTGGTCGCCCACAAGCTCACCACGCTGCGCGACCAGCGCACCGACTCCGCGACCTTCCGCCGTCTCGCCGACGAGCTGGTCACCCTGCTCGCCTACGAGGCCACGCGTGACGTGCGCACCGAACAGGTCGACATCCAGACGCCGGTGGCCGCGACCACGGGTGTGAAGCTGTCCCACCCGCGTCCGCTGGTGGTGCCGATCCTGCGGGCCGGCCTCGGCATGCTGGACGGCATGGTCCGGCTGCTGCCGACCGCCGAGGTGGGCTTCCTCGGCATGATCCGCAACGAGGAGACGCTGCAGGCGTCCACGTACGCCACGCGCATGCCGGAGGACCTGTCGGGCCGTCAGGTGTACGTGCTCGACCCGATGCTCGCCACGGGCGGCACGCTGGTCGCGGCGATCCAGGAGCTGATCCGGCGCGGCGCCGACGACGTGACCGCCGTGGTGCTGCTGGCCGCGCCGGAGGGCGTCGAGATCATGGAGCGCGAGCTGGCGGGCACACCGGTGACGGTCGTGACGGCTTCCGTCGACGAGCGTCTGAACGAGCACGGCTACATCGTCCCGGGCCTGGGCGACGCGGGGGACCGCATGTACGGGGCGGCCGAGTAGGTTCCCGTTCCCCGTTCCCTGTTCCCCGTCCTCCGGGGTCGTGGGGTTCCACGACCCCCCAGGGCTCGACGACGTCCGGGTCCCCCTGTTCGCGGTCCTGTTCGCGGGGGACCGGGTCAGCAGCTCTTCTTGGTGGTCGGCGCCGGCTCGGGCTTGGTCAGCCGGGTCAGGGCCCGGTCGGCGTCCGGCTTCTTCGCCAGGTCCTTGAAGCCGTCCCCGATGACGAGGTCCACGGTGGCGCCCTTGCGGGCCGCCTCGGTGCGCCGCTCTGCGCCCGGGAGCTGCGTGCCGAGCACGGGCAGCGTGGTGTCGAGGGCGGCGGCGGGGCCGAGCAGTACGCCGGGGCCCTTGACCTTCTTGTCGTACTCCTCGGTCGCGTTGCCCACGTCGCCGATCTTGAAGCCGCGCTTCTTCAGCTCGTCGGCGGTCTTCTTCGCCAGTCCGCTGCGCGTGGTGGCGTTGAGGACGTTGACCGTGATGGTGCGCGGCTCGGGCAGGGGCTGGGCGCGGGGCGAGGGGCTCGCCTTCGTCCGGGGCGCGCAGTCCTTGCCGCCGGCCGCGGAGGCCTCGCTCTCGCCGCCGGTGAAGACGTCGACGAGCTGCAGCGTGCCCCAGCCGGCCACGCCCAGCGCCACGACCGCGGCGGTGGCCAGGACGACGAGCCTGCCGCGCCGCCTGGGCCGGCGCATCCGGGGATACCTGTTGCCCGTGATGCGGTATTTACCGCCCATGCCGGGGGGAGTCAGCATGCTCATGAACGCAGCGTAGTGCGCCTGAGCGATGATGCCTACTAGATGATCATTCGACGTCGCCCAGTGGAACCCGAAAGGGTCAACCCGTGACGTGTGGGGATCAGTCGAGCTCGAGTACGCGCGCGTGCAGCACCTGACGCTGCTGGAGCGCCGCCCGTACCGCGCGGTGCAGGCCGTCCTCCAGGTAGAGGTCGCCCTGCCACTTCACGACGTGCGCGAAGAGGTCGCCGTAGAACGTCGAGTCCTCGGCGAGGAGCGTCTCCAGGTCGAGCTGCTGCTTCGTCGTCACGAGCTGATCGAGGCGGACCGGGCGCGGCGCGACGTCCGCCCACTGCCGGGTGCTTTCCCGGCCGTGGTCGGGGTACGGCCGGCCGTTTCCGATGCGCTTGAAGATCACACGGAAAGCCTACCGGTCAAGACGTTCCGGGCGCAGCCATGGCGGCGCAGTACGACGCCGAAAAAAACCCCGCAAGGTGGTACGAACCGGGAACAGGGGCGTGAATGTCCCGGACCGTGCGACCGTCCCGTCGCTCCCCGTGTCCGACGTGTCGGCCCTCGTCGCCGCCGGGTCCCGGGAGGCCCGGGGGATCGCCTGCGCGGCGTCCCGGGAGCCGGTCGGCAGGACCGTGCCTCTGATTCGCCCGAAAGGATGAGGTGCCGTTGTGGACGCCGGTCGCTGCGCGGTGCGGCGCGCGAGACGCGGCTCGGCGCGGCGTCCGCGTCCGGGGCGGCGGAGGCGCTGTCCGGTCACCTCCGCCGCGGGCGGGTCACTCGCGGGCGCGATTCCTGACGGGCTGCTGTTCGCGCCTGTCCGGCTCGGGCCGGGACGGCTGCTTGGGGGCGTTGCGGGCGGCCTCGGCGCGCAGCAGGGCGCGCAGGACCGCGTACGGGTCTTCGAGCATGGCGGTGTCGTTCCTTCTGTTCCGTACGGGACTGGGGGACCGGTGGGGGTCCGCTCAGCAGCGCAGGACCTCGGAACGCAGGGGGCGGGGGTCGCGCGGCGGGCCCGTCGGCACGGACACGGGCGCGGGGAGCCGCGTGGTGGACGCCGGCCCGCGGTTCGGGACGGGGCGCAGCGGGACGGCCGCGCGGCGGGCGCCCCGGGCCTGCGGGCGCAGGGCGGTGTCGAAGACGTCGTACTCGACGGCCGTGCTCTCACCGGAGACGGCGGCCGTCGGACCCGTGTACGCCGCGGCGTGCGCGCCGGGCACGAGGAGGGCGAGCAGCAGGACGAGCACCCGCAGCCAGGTCTTCCGGCGCGGGGCGCGGGGGACCGGCTGCGGTGCGGGGATCACGGGAGGTCACTCCCCGCCGTCGGCGCGCCGTTCATCCCGTTCGCGCGGAGATCCGCCCGCTCGGCGTACGGCGCCGCGGGAGGCGCGGGAGGCGCGGGAGGCGCGGGAGGCGCGGGGCGCGCGGGGGTCGCTGGGGTCGCTGGGGTCCGGCCAGGGCGAGGGATCCGGCGGGTGGCTCGCCGGGGGCCGGCTCGTGGAGTGCGGCTTGCGGCGCGCGGAGGGGGGCGGGGGCGGCCACGGGGACGAGGACGGGGACGGGCTTTGCGGGTCCCGGGGCCAGGTCTCCCGGGGGCCGGGCGGTGGTGTGCGGTCGCGCCGGTCCCCCTGGCCCGAACCCTGGCCCGGGCCCTGGGGCGCCTGCGGGTCGCGCGGCCAGCGTTCGGGGGCTCCGGAGGGCTCCGGAGGGACCGGGGGTGGGTGACCGTGCCGTTCGTGGGTGCGCGGACCGTCCGGTCCCGGGCCCTGGCGGACGGGAGGTTCCAGACCCAAGGGCTCGCGCTCGCGGTCGGTGTCGTGCTCATGGTCCCGGGGGGAGCCGCTCGGTGGCTCGGTCATGGTCCATGCTGGGAACGAGCCGGAGGGATCCGCCATTCGGGGCGGGCCAGGAGACTGACGGCTGGGGGGCGTTGGGGAGGGCGGCGAGGTGGCCGAGGGGTGTCACCGGGAGGGCTGCAACGCGGCGGGCCGGCTGTGATGTGGGCCTGCGGCCTCAAGGGTCCCTGCCTTTGTGATGCGTTCGCTGAGCCACGGGCCCCCTGCGGCAGGGACGCGCGGCTACGTCAGGGATGTGCTGCGCCATGGACAGCCACGGACGGGCCAACGCCCCGGCCGCGTCCACACCCCCGGTTCACCCCGCCCCGGGACCCCCAGGGCTACCGGTCACTCGCCTTCGCCGCCTTCGCCGCTGCCTTCATCTCCTGCTTGTGGGCGCGGACCTTGGCCAGGGAGTCGGGGCCGGTGATGTCGGCGACCGAGCGGAAGGACCGCGGCTCGCCGTAGGAGCCCGCCGCCTCGCGCCAGCCGGCCGGCTGCACGCCGAGCTGCTTGCCGAGGAGGGCGAGGAAGATCTGCGCCTTCTGCTTGCCGAAGCCCGGCAGCTCGGCCAGGCGCTTCAGCAGCTCCTTGCCGGTCTCGG
Source organism: Streptomyces sp. NPDC006624 (assembly GCF_040611555.1). Taxonomy (NCBI): domain Bacteria; kingdom Bacillati; phylum Actinomycetota; class Actinomycetes; order Kitasatosporales; family Streptomycetaceae; genus Streptomyces; species Streptomyces sp. NPDC006624. Next base: position 277,076 of record NZ_JBEXOM010000007.1, read on the forward strand.
CGTCCCTCCAGACGGCCTCGGCGTCACCGTCGTAGTGCTCGACGAGGTACTGGCACAGCTGCTGGATCCGCTTGGCCATGGAGCCCGGGTAGCGGTGCACGGCCGGCTTCTGTGCGAGCAGCGCGGCGAAGGCCTCCGGCTCGTGCGCGGCGATCTCGTGCGCGTCCAGGTCGTCGGTGCCCAGGCGCCCGGCGATCGTGGCCGGGCCCTTGAACGCCCACTCCATCGGGATCTGCTGGTCCAGCAGCATGCCGACCAGCGCGGCGAGCGGGCTGCGGCCGAGCAGCGCGTCGGCCTCGGGGTCCTGGGCGAGGTGCAGGGTGACGTCCATGCCCCGATCATCCCTCGCGGCGGTCGGGGCCGCGCCTGGAGCAGGCCCCGCCCCCAGCCTCCCCGCGCGCTCCTCCCTCACGTACGATTTCGCCCGATTGGCTTAGGCAAGGCTAACCTAAAAGAAATGGGGCGCAGCGTGGCCACCGAGATCTACCGTGACGCCTGGGGCATTCCGCATCTGCGCGCGGGCAGCGCGACGGAACTCGCCCACGCGCAGGGCCTCGTCACCGCCCGCGACCGGGCCTGGCAGCTGGAGGTCGAGCGCCACCGGGCGCAGGGCACCTCGGCGTCCTTCCTCGGTGAGAGCGCCCTGGCCTGGGACGCGTTCGCGAGACGGGCCCGGCTCGACGACACGGCGAGACGGTGCTTCGCGCACCTGGAGAGACAGGACCCCGAGACGGCGCGGTGGGTGCGGGCGTACGCCGACGGGGTCGGCGCCGGGCTGGCGGAAGCGGCCGCCACCGCGCCCGAGTTCGCCCGCACCCGGCTCACGCCCGGGCGGTGGCAGCCCTGGACCCCGCTCGGCGTCTGGCTCGCCACGCACATCCTCTTCGCCGGGTTCCCGGCCAAGCTCTGGCGCGAGCAGGTCGCCGCCCACCTCGGCGCGGACGCGATCGGCCTGTTCGCCGCCGACGGCCCCGGCACCTCCGGCAGCAACGGCTGGCTGGTGAGCGGCGAGCGGACCGTCACCGGGCAGGCCGTCATCGCCGGCGACCCGCACCGCTTCATCGAGGACCCAGGCGTCTACCAGCAGATCCACCTGTCCTGCCCGGAGTTCGACGTCGTCGGCCTCGCCGTACCCGGCGTCCCCGGCATCGCCCACTTCGGGCACACCGGCACGGTCGCCTGGGCCATCACCAACGCCATGGCGGACTACCAGGACCTGTACCGGGAGCGGCTGCGGCGCACCGGGGCCGGGGTGGAGGCGCTGGACCCGGACGGGGTGTGGCGCCCGGCCGCCCGGCACACGGAGGTCGTGGAGGTGGCGGGCCGGGACCCGGTCGAGATCGAGGTGATCGAGACCGCCAGGGGGCCGGTGGTCATCGGGGGGCCCGAGGGGACCGGGCTCGACGGTGATCCAGGCTGTTCGGTGGATCCGGTGGATCCGGTGGATCTGGTGGATCTGGTGGATCTGATGGATCCGGTGGATCCGGTGGATCCGGTGGACCGGGGGGACCAGGTGGATCCGGTGGTCCCGTTGGATCCGGTGGACCCGATGGGCCCGTTGGACGCCATCGCCCTCCGCTACCCGCCCCGCGTCACCGCCGACCTCGGCTTCGGTGCCCTGCTGCCGTTGCTGCGGGCCCGGCGGGTCGAGGACGTGGACCGGGCGTTCGAGCGCTGGGCCGAGCCGGTGAACGTCGTGCTGGCCGCCGACACCGAGGGCGGAGTCCTGCACCGCGTGGCCGGGCGGGTGCCGTCGCGGGCCCGGGACAACCGGCTGCGGCTGGTGCCCGCGTGGGAGCCCGGGCACGACTGGCACGGCTGGGACGAGACCCCGCGCGCCGGGCTGACCGACGGCGTCGCCGTCATGGCCAACCAGCGCGGCCCGGCCGGGCCGCTCGGCGTCGAGTTCGCCCCGCCCCACCGCCACGACCGCATCGCCGCGCTGCTCGCCGGCCGGGAGCGCTGGTCCGCCGCCGGGATGCCGGCCGTCCACACGGACACCCACCTCGCCTCCGCGTCCGCCCTCCTGGACCGGCTGCGCGGCCTCGGCGGCCTCAGCCCCGAGGCGACGGCGATCAGGGACCGGCTCCTCGCCTGGGACCGCCGCATGGACGCCGACAGCGCCGACGCGGCCCTCTACGCGGCGGTGCGCGGCGCGGTCGTACGGGAGCTCGCGGCGCACCCGGCGTTCGCCGCGCTCCGCACCCCGCCGCCGTGCCCCGAGGTGTTCCGGCCCTGGCTCGCCCTGCTCCCACGCGTGGGCTTCGCCCTCGAACACCTGCTGCGAGCCGAGGAGCTGTACGGCGTCGACCGCCCGGCGGCGGTCCGCGCGGCGCTCGAGGAGGTGGCGCTGCGGCCCCCCGCCGGGGTCTGGGGCGACACGCACCGGCTCGCCCCCTGGCGGGCGCTGGAGCCGGAGGGCCCGGACGGCGAGCCGGCCCTGGCCGGCGACCACGACTGCGTGCTGTGCACCTCGGGCGTGCCCGGCCTCACCGACCTGGCCGCCCGCGGTCCCGCCGCCCGCTACGTCTGGGACCTGGCCCGGCGTGAGGACAGCCGCTGGGTCGTCCCGTTCGGCGCCTCGGGCGTCCCGGGCACGCCCCACCACCGCGACCAGCTCCCCCTGTGGCTCGGGGGAGACCTCGTCCCGGTCGTCACCGACTGGGCCCTGCTGACGAAGGAGACCGATGTCTGACCCGTACGCCTCCCGCACCGCCGTCCACGAGCGGGTGACCGGCCCCTTCGGCACCGTCCGCGTCCTGCCGCTCGACCCGGAGGCCGACGCCGGGGTGGTGCACCGCTGGGTGAGGGAGGAGCGGGCCGTGTTCTGGGGCATGACCGGCCTGACCGAGCGGCAGGTCGCCGAGGTCTACGCCCACATGGACACGCTCACCACCCACCACGCCTTCCTCCTCGTCCGGGACGGCGAGCCGGCCGGCCTGCTGCAGACCTACGAGCCGGAGGCGGACCGCGTGAGCGAGTGCTACGCGGTCCGCCCCGGCGACATCGGCATCCACCTGCTGCTCGCCCCCGCCGGCCCGGACGGCCCGCGGCACGGCTGGACGGCCGGTCTGATGGCGGTCGTCGCCGAGTACGTCCTGGGGGCCCTGGGGCGCCGCCGGGTCGTGGTCGACCCGGACGTCCGCAACGAGAAGGCGGTCGACCGCTTCCTCGGGCTCGGCTTCACGGCCGGGCCGGTGGTCGTCCTGCCGGAGATCGACCTGCCGGACGTGTACCTCCCGCGGAAGCGGGCCCAGCTCGCCTTCCTGGAACGGGGGATACCCTTCCCCGCGTGACGCCCGAGGACCTCATCGCGCACTACGGCCTGGAGCCCATTCCCCACGAGGGCGGACTGTTCCGCCAGACCTGGGCCGGGCCCGGACGCCCGGACGGCCGACCGGAGGGCACGGCGATCGTCGCCCTGCTCACGGCGGACGACTTCTCGGCCCTGCACCGCCTGCCCACGGACGAGATCTGGCACTTCTACCTGGGCGACCCGCTGGAGCTGCTCCTGCTCGCCCTGGACGGAAGCGCGCGGACGGTGGTGCTGGGGCCGGGCGTGATGCGGGGCGAGCACGTCCAGTTCACGGTCCCGGCGGGCACGTGGATGGGCGGCCGGGTGAGCGCGGGCGGCTCCTGGACCCTGTTCGGCTGCACGATGGCCCCCGGCTTCACGTTCGAGGGCTACGAGCACGGCGACGCGGCCGCCCTGACGGCCCGCTACCCGGCGGAGGCGGACCGGATCGCCGTGCTGTCCCGGCCCGTCGAGCCGCCCCCCGCCGACCGCTGAGCGCCGTACGCGTCCCCGCTGAGCACCGCGCGGATCCCGTCCGTACATAACCCGGAGCCGCACAGCCAGACACCGGAGAACCACGTGGACCCACGGCGGAACGAGGATCGCGATGTCGGACACCCCCGGCGCTTCCAGGCCCTGGTGCTGCTCGGCGCCGTGCTGGTACTGCTCCTCGGCCAAGCCGCGCCCGCCTCGGCCCACGCCGCCCTCCGCTCCACCGACCCCGGCGACGGATCCCTCGTCCAGCGGGCCCCCCGCCACCTCACCCTGACCTTCACGGAGTCGGTGGGCCTGCTCGACGACTCCTTCCGGGTCTTCGGGCCGGACCAGCGCCGGGTCCGCACCGGCGAGGCCGCGCACGCGGACGGCCGCGCCGACACGGCCAGGGCCGCCCTGCCCGGCAAGCTCGCCCGGGGCACGTACACCGTGGCCTGGCGGGTGGTGTCGGCCGACAGCCACCCCGTCTCCGGGGTCTTCACCTTCTCCGTGGGGAAGCGGTCCGCGACCACCGCCCAGGTCGACACCGGCCCCGCCGAGGACCCGCTGACCGACGGCCTGAACGACGCGGCCCGCTACCTGGCCTACCTCGCCTACGCGCTGCTGGTCGGCGCGGCGGCGTTCGCCCTGCTGTGCCGGCCGGCGGACACCTCCGCCCTGCGCAGGCCCCTGGTGTGGGCCTGGTGGGCGCTGCTCGGCTCCACGGCCGCCCTGCTCCTGCTGCGGGCCCCCTACGAGGCGGGCGCCGGACCGGGCGCGGCCTTCGACACCGCCGCCCTGGCCCGCACCCTGGACAGCCGCCCGGGCTGGGCCCTGCTGGCACGGCTGGTGCTCCTGGTGCCGGCCGCCTTCTTCCTGGTACGGCTGGCGAAGCGCGGCGTCCCGAGGCGGCCCGCCGTGCTCGCGACCGGCACCGGCCTGGCCGTCGCCCTCGCGCTGACCTGGGCGGCGGCCGAGCACGCCTCCGCCGGGATCCAGGTGCCGCTGGCGATGACGTCGTCCGTGGCGCACCTGCTGGCGACGGGCGTCTGGCTGGGCGGGCTGGTGGCGCTGCTGGCGACGCTGCGCGGCGCGTCCGCGGACTCCCTGACGGAGGTCGTGCCGCGCTTCTCGCGGATCGCCTTCACGGCGGTGACCGTCCTGGCCGTCACCGGCCTCTACCAGTCCTGGCGCGGGCTCGGCTCCCTCGACGCCCTGACCGGCACCTCGTACGGCAGGCTGCTGCTCGGCAAACTCGCCACGGTGACCGCGCTGCTGATGGCGGCCGGGTACTCCCGCCGCTGGACGGCGCGGATCGCGGCACCGGCGGCGGCCGTCCGCACCGCCGTGCCGGAACGGGTCCCGCAGCCGGTCGGCGCACCCCTGGTGAAGCCGGAGGGCCCCGGCGCGCCCGCGGACGAGGCCACCGCCCCGGACGGCGTGTCCGACACAGGCGGCGCGTCCGAGCCCGGAGGCGCGTCCGAGCCCGGAGGCGCGTCCGAGCCGGGAGGTGCGGATACCGCGGCCGGTGCGGATGACACGGCCGGTGCGGTCGACACGGGCGGCGCGGACGCGCGGCGTCGCTCGCTGCGCCGCTCCGTCCTCGTCGAGGTCGCCGTCGCCGCCGTCGTGCTGCTGATCACGACCGTCCTCACCGGCACCCTGCCCGGCCGCGCGCAGGCCGAGGCGGCCCGGCAGGCCCCGGCGGGCACGCTGCCGCCCGTCACGCAGGTCATGGTCCCCTTCGACACGGGCGCGGACACCCTCGCCGGCCGCGGCAGGGTGCAGGTCACCGTGGACCCGGCCCGGGTCGGCCTCAACGGCGTCCAGGCGGTGGTCTACGGCGCCGACACGGGTCTGATCGTCGTCCCCGAGGTGCGCGTCACCTTCAGCCTGCCCTCCCGCGGGATCGGCCCGGTCGACGCCCGGCTCGAGGACGTGGGCGGCTACTGGGGTGCCAACTCCGTCAACCTGCCGCTGGCCGGGACCTGGACGATGAAGACGACCGTGCGGGTGTCGGACGTGGACCAGGTGACGGTGGCGAAGCGGGTGCGGATCGCGCCCTAGGCAGCTTCGCGGCCGCCGGTGCGGCGTCGGCGCCCAGGAGCCGGGTCATGCGCTCGGCGGCGCTCACGGCCGCGTCGCCGCAGCAGTTGTTGAACAGGACGTGCACCTGGTCCGTCCGCTCGGCCAGCGCGCGCACCCGGGGCAGCCACTCGGCGAGTTCGTCCTCGCCGTACACGTGCCGGAAGCGGTCCTCCTTGCTGCCGGCGCCCCAGGCGGCGCTGCGGCCGTGGAACCGGACGACGGACAGCCGGGGCGAGGTCACGGGCGTCACCGGCGGCAGGGAGGACGGCAGGTCCGGGTGCATGTCGACGGCGACTGCGGCCATGCCGTACCGGGCGAGCAGCGCGCGGGTCGCCTCGGAGCGCTCCGGCTCCCACCACGACCGGTGGCGGAACTCCACGGCGAGGGCCCAGCCGCGGGTGCGCTCGGCGCACGCGTGCAGGAACTCCTCCGCCCGCTGCCCGGGCCGGAACCACGGCGGGAACTGGAACAGCACTCTCCCGAGCCGCCCGGCCCGCCGCAGCGGCTCGACGCCCGCGGCGAACCGGGCCCACACCTCGTCCAGCACGGCCGGGGCCCGGTGGTCGGGCGGCAGCCCGTCCGGCAGCGCCGCCTCCCGGGTCGGGTGCCCGGTCAGCAGGGAGAACGCCTTCACGTCGAACACGAACCCGTCCGGTGTCCGCTCGGCCCACAGCCGGCTGTTCCGCTCGCTCGGCAGCGCGTAGTACGAGGCGTCGACCTCGACGACCGGGAACCGCTCGGCGTAGTGCCGTAAGCGCCCCTCGGCGTCCCGCCGCCCCGGCGGATACCAGCCGGCGGCGACCAGCGCCCGGTCGGTCCAGGAACACGTGCCCACGAGGATCTCGCCCATGGGGAAGCGGGTGCCCCGGGCCCGGCGGCGGCAGGCCTCGCTTCTCGACGGGGCGGCCAGAGGGCGGTAATACCGGTTCGAATCAGGGTAAGCAGGTGTTAGTCGACCATTCCGGGGCACAGGGGCGAAAACCCTGCGAGAGCGAGATGACCGCACATGGACCAGCCCGTCACCGTCGGCCGGGCCGGCCGGTCGCACGGAGCAGCCCCCGAAGCCGAACTCGACGCTCTCGTCGGCGAAGCGCTCACCGCCCGCGTCACCCTCGACGAGCACGGCACGGTGAGCGGCTGGAACGCGGGCGCCGAGCGGCTTCTCGGGTACACGGCCGAGGAGATGACCGGCCGCCCCGCCGCGGATCTGCTGGCCGAGCCGATCCCCGTGCGCGGCGGTATGCCCGCCCTGGCCGGGCTGCCCCGGTGGAGCGGCGACGTCGCGCTCCGGCACCGCGACGGCCGCAAGCTGACGGTCCCCCTGCTCGCCCACCACCGCGCACCCGGCACCGGCGCCGACGCCTGGCTCGTCCTCTCCGCCCTGACCGGACGGCGGCCCCCCACCGACCTCGACGAGTCCCTGGTGAGCTGGAGCTTCGCCCAGTCCCCGTGCTGTGCCCTCGCGATCTACGACACCCGGCTCCGGCTGCTGCTGGCCAACGCCGACATGGAACGCGCCACCGCGCTCACCGAGGAGGAGATGCAGGGCCTGCGCGTGTCGGAGATCATGGACGACGACTCCGGGCGCCAGGCGGAACGCGGCATGGCCCGGGTGCTGCGGACCGGCGAACCGCAGTACCAGGAGAACTACCTGCGCGCCCCGGGCGAGGAGCACGAGCACGCCTGGTCGGTCTTCATGTGGGCCCTGCGCGACCAGGAGCACACCGTCCGCGGCGTCTGCCTGACCGCGCACGACATGACGGAGCAGTTCTGGGCCCGCAAGCGGCTGCAGCTGATCGCGGAGGCCGGCCGGCGCATCGGCAGCACGCTCGACGTCACGCGCACCGCCCAGGAGCTGGCCGACGTGACCGTCCCGGCCCTGGCCGACTTCGTCAGCGTCGACCTGCTGGCCGCGCTGGAGGACGGACCCGAACCGCCCGCTGCCGCCCAGGCCGTACCGGCCGAGGGGCCGGTGCCGCTGCGCCGGGTCGCCCTGCGGTCCGTCATCCCGGGTGCGCCGGAGTCGGCCGTTGAGGCGGGCCGGCTGGACTCCTACCCGGCGGGCTCGGCGCCTTTCGAGAGCCTGCGCACCGGGCAGCCGACCGTGTACGAGTCGAACGACCCGATGCTCACCGCGTGGCTGGCCCGCGACCCCGCCCGCGCCGCCCGCTTCCGGGCGTACGACATCCACTCGGTGATGTCCGTGCCGCTGGCCGCGCGCGGCACGACCCTGGGCGTCGTCTTCCTGTTCCGGCACCGCAACCCCGCGCCGTTCCGCCACGACGACCTGATCCTCGCCAGGGAGCTGGCCGCCCGGGCGGCCGTCAGCATCGACAACGCCCGCCGCTACACCCGCGAGCGCGCCACCGCGGTGACCCTCCAGCGCAGCCTGCTGCCGCAGCGGCTGCCGCGGCAGGCGGCGGTCGAGGTGGCGTCCCGCTACCTCCCGGCCGGCGGGCACGCCGGCGTCGGCGGGGACTGGTTCGACGTCATCCCCCTCTCCGGGGCCAGGGTGGCGCTGGTCGTCGGCGACGTCGTCGGCCACGGCCTGCACGCCTCGGCGACCATGGGCCGGCTGCGCACGGCCGTGCGCACCCTCGCCGACATCGATCTGCCGTCCGACGAGCTGCTGACGCACCTGGACGACATGGTGGCCCGGCTGAACACGGAGGACGACGAGACCGGGGCGGCACCGGCGGCCGTGGAGGGGTCCGGCGACGTCGGCGCCACCTGCCTCTACGCCGTCTACGACCCGGTCTCCCGGCGCTGCAGCTTCTCCAGGGCCGGGCATCCCGTGCCTGCCGTGGTGCGCCCCGGCGGCACCGCCGAGCTGGTCGGCGTCCCGTCCGCGCCGCCCCTCGGCGTCGGCGGCCTGCCCTACGAGGCCACCGAGATCGAACTGCCCGAGGGCAGCCTGCTCGCCCTCTACACCAACGGCCTGATCGAGACCCCCGACCACGACCTGGACGCCGGTGTCAGCAGGCTGCGGGAGGCCCTCGCCCGCCCGGCGCCCTCGCTGGACGCCCTGTGCGACCGGGTGCTCACCGAGCTGCTGCCGCAGCGCCCGGCCGACGACGTGGCCCTGCTCATCGCCCGCACCCGCGCCCTCGGCGCCGACCGGGTCGCCACCTGGTCGATGCCCGCCGACCCCTCCGTGGTCGCGCAGGCCCGCAAGGACGTGGTGGCGCAGCTGCAGCGGTGGGGGCTGTCCGAGGCGGTGTTCGTCACGGAGCTGGTCGTCAGTGAGCTGGTCACCAACGCCATCCGGCACGCCCGGCCGCCGATTCAGCTGCGCCTGATCCACGACACCACCCTCATCTGCGAGGTCTCCGACGGCGGCAGCACCGCCCCCCACCTGCGCCGGGCCCGCAGTTTCGACGAGGGCGGCCGCGGCCTGCTCCTGGTGGCGCAGCTGACCGCGCGCTGGGGCACCCGCCAGACCGCCACGGGCAAGACCATCTGGGCGGAACAGCCGCTGCCCCCGGCGTGAGGGCGGCACCGGTCATGCCCCTCCTCGCCACCGAGCCGCCCGTCCGCGCCCCCGTCCAGCGGGCGGCGCTGCTGGTGGGAGCCGTCCTGTCGGTGCTCGGTGTGCTGGGCTTCGTGCCCGGCGTCACCACCGGCTACGGCGCGATGGAGTTCGCCTCCCACGAGTCGGGCGCCGAGCTGCTGGGCGTGTTCCAGGTGTCGGTCCTGCACAACCTGCTGCACCTGGCCTACGGCCTGGCGGGTGTGGCCCTGGCCCGCACACCGTCCGCCGCGTACACCTACCTGCTGGTCGGCGGCGCCGGCTACCTGGTGCTGTGGTCCTACGGGCTGTCCGTCGGCCAGGACAGCGACGCCAACTTCGTCCCCGTCGACGCCGCGGACGACTGGCTGCACCTCGTGCTGGGCGTCACCATGATCGGTCTCGCCCTCGTCCTCGGCCGGAGTTCCACCCGCACGGGCGCACGCTGAGCGCGGGCGCACGCCGAAGGGGCACAGACACCGCATGCAGACCTTCCTCCCCTACTCCGACTTCCGGGAGTCCGCCCTGGCCCTGGACCGCCGCCGCCTCGGCAAACAGCGGGTCGAGACGCTGCAGGTCCTGCGGGGGCTGATCGTGCCCGGCTACGGCTGGCGGCGGCACCCGGCCGTACGGATGTGGACCGGCTACGAGGAGGCACTCGTCCGCTACGGCCTGGAGATCTGCCGGGTCTGGCGGGAACAGGGCCACCAGGACAGCTGCGCGGCCACCCTCGTCGCCGACCTGGCCGCCACCCGGCCCCACGCCCCGGTCCGCGACCAGGCGGACCTCGCCGCCGAGGGCGAGCTCCCGCCCTGGCTGGGCGACGCCCCCTTCCACCGCAGCCACCGCTCGGCCCTCGTCCGCAAGGACCCGGACACCTACGGGGAGCGGTTCCCCGGGGTGCCGGACGACCTGCCCTACGTCTGGCCGGCCTCGGACCGGACCGCCTAGTCACCTCCCCCAACTCCCGCCCGCGCAGCACCCGTTGTCGACCGGGCCGTTCCGTGTTCCACTGGATCTTTTCCGGCACATCGGTCACCGGTTCGGGCGGGCGGACACTCCATGGGGGAAGAGTGTGTGAGGAACTGGGGTTCGACAGACTCCTCGACGACGAGGGTTTCTTCGCACGGCTGTTCGGGCGGGCGCCGTCGGGAGCCGGGCGGGAGCCGCTGTACGGTCCCGACCTCCCGGTCGTGCTGCTCACCGGCGGCCCGGGCATGGGCAAGGGCCGGCTGCTGCGCGCCGTGCGGGACCGGTTCGCCGCCAAGGTGCCGGTGATCCACCTGGACTGCGCCTCCCCGGTGTACGCCGACCGCGCGGACCCGGAACCCGGCGCCCGCTCCGCCGCGACCGAGGCCCTGGTCGAGGCGGCCCGGCGGCTGCGCACCTGGCAGGGCACGGGCGGCGCGTTCGCCTTCCCCCGCCTCTTCACCGGCCTCGCCATGATCGCGACCGGTGTCGCGCCGGGCACGCCCGCGGCGGTCGCCACGGAGGCCGAACGCTACGAGGACCTGCCCCAGAAGCACCGGGTGCGCGGCCTGGGCGGCGGCGACTTCTGGCGGGGCGTGCTGCGCGGCGCCATCCGCAACCTGCTGACGACCCTGTCCGGGCAGGCCCTCGACCCGTACTCGGCGGCCCTCGGCAACGCCCTCCTGGACGCCCTCTTCGAGCGCGCGGCCCCACGGGGCAGGGCGGAACTGGAACGGCTCTACGGCGCCTATCCCGGCGCGGGCGGCCAGCCCCGGATCGGCCTGCGCATCCTCGCCGCCGACTTCCGGGCCGGCGGCGAGGCACGCGAGGTCGCGGAGAGCTTCCTCTTCCGGGCCCTGCGCGAGGACCTGGAGACGGCCTACGCCTCGCCCTCCGGCTGGCTCCGCAGGGTCGGCCGCCCCGGCCTGCTGCTGGACCACGCCGAGTCGCCCCTGGGCGAGCGGCTGCTGCGCGCCGTCCTCACCGACCGCCGGGCCGGGCAGCGCGACCGCGTGGTGATCGTCGGCACCGCCCGCCGCTTCGACGGCGGCGCGTTCCTGCACGGCGGCCTGCCGCCCGAGGAGGCCGCACCCCCGGCCGAGTACCGGCCCGCGGACGGCGCCCCGCCCGCCTGGTCCCGCCGCGCCGACGAGGCCGCCGACCGGGCGCCCCTGGCCGACGGCGTGCTCCTGCTGCGGATGCCGCCGCTCACCGGCGACCAGCTCCGCCGGGAGACCGTGCGAAGACAGCAGCGCGCCGAGCCCGAGGGCGGCACGAACCGGCGCCGGATCGACGCCGCCGTGGCCCGGCTGAGCGGCGGCCGCCCGCACACGGTGATCCGCCTGGCCGCCGCCGCGTCCGCCTTCCGCATGCCGGCCGACGCCAACGACCGGGCCCTCCTGGACGCGCCCCTGCGCCTGACCGGCGACGACAGCCCCGAACGCCCCGTGGCCGAGGTGCTGTTACGGGAACTGATCCTCGACCAGCTGCCCGTCCGGCTCCCGGACGAGCACCACGCCCACTGGCTCGACCTCCTCACGCACCTGTCGGTGGCGCACGACAGCGAGTGCGCCGACGTCCTGCTCCGCCACCACCAGGCGGGCCACGTCCACCGGCTGACCGCGCACCACGTCTCGCGGCTCCTCACCGACACCGGGTGGCCCGCCTGCGAACGCCACTTCATCGGCGACTTCGGGCTCCGGCAGCTCCTGGTGCACCGGCTGTACGGCCTGCGGCCCGGCGGCGCGGCCTGGTACGCCGACCATCATCTGCTGCGCGACCACTACGCGCGCCGGGCGGCGGCCGAGCAGGAGAGGGCGGGGGACGACGGCGTACGGACCGGGGGCGCGCGGGGCGACGGCGTGGCCGGCGAGGGCGCCCGGCGCGCGGGCGCGGGCGGCGGCGTACGGGGCGAGGGCCACCGGGGCGCGGGCGCGGGCGTACGGGGCGGCCACCAGGGCGTGCCGGGTCCGGACGGTCGGGGCGAGGGCCACCGGGGTGCGCCGGGTCCGGACGGTCGGGGCGAGGGACCACCGGGTGAGGGCACCGGGGTCGGCGGTGACGGCGTGCGGGCCGGCGGGGCCTTCCGGTCGCTGACCACCCACCGCATGAACCACCACCTGGTCTCCGGCGGCGCCGACGACGTCGTCTCCCACCTCGCGGCCACCCTCCCCGGCCGCCCCGGCGCCTGGTGCGCGGAACTGCTGGAGATCGCCCAGGCCCCCTACCCGGGCGGGGCGGACGCCCGGCGCGAACGGGCCCAGGGCCTGGTCCCGCTGGACGGCCCGCCGCTGCGCCGCACGGTCGACCAGCTGCTGCACGCGGTGTGGCTCTGCGAGGAGCGGACCAGACCGACCGGCAAGGAGACCGCCCGCACGCTGGCCAAGCTCCTGGACCTGCTGTCGATCATGGACTTCGAGGGCGCCGGCCGGCTCAGCAGGACGGCGACGGACTGGAGCGCCCTGGCCGAGAACGAGCAGCCCCTGCTGCGCTGCACCTGCACCGAACAGCTCCGCAGAAGGAGATGACGGGCATGCCGAGATGGAAGAAGATCCTCTACGCGCTGCTGGGCGCGGTGGTGCTGGTCGCGGGCGTCGCGCTCACCACCTCCCTGATCCACAGGCCGGACACCTGCGCCGACGGCGTCGAACGGATCGAGGGCGAGTGCGTCGGCGTCAACGGCGAGGGCTACGACTTCGGCACCCCGGAGATCGCCGGGGTGGCCCGGGCCATCGCCCGCGAGAACCGCAGGATCGAGAAGCAGCCGCACGTCACGGTGGCGATGATGCTGCCGCTGCAGTCGGACCGCGAGGCGCTGCGCCGGCAGATGCGCAGTGATCTCCAGGGCGCCTACCTGGGCCAGCGGCAGGCCAACGCGGGCGAGGGCGAACCCCCGAAGATCCGGCTGGTCCTGGCCAACCCCGGCCGGGACTACGGCCGTCAGGAGAAGGTCGTCGACACCCTGCTGCGGATGGCCGACTCGCCCGAGGACCGCCTGCGCGCCGTCACCGGCTTCAACCTCAGCCTCGCGGCCACCGAGGCGGCCGTCCGGCGCCTCACCGAGCACAAGGTCCCGGTGCTCGCCGCCCGGATCAGCGGGGACCGGATCGCGAACCAGGACCGGGCGGACGGCATGGCCCGGCTCCGCTTCCCCGGGCTGGCCCGCATCCTGCCCACCAACAACGACGCGGCCCGGGCCCTCGCCGACTTCAACGGCGAGCGGGGACGCCAGAACCTCAAGACGGTCCTCGTCTACGACAAGCGCCCCGACGGCTACAACGAGTCGCTGGCCCGGGCGTTCAGCCGGGTCGAGGAGAAGGGCCCGGCCGGTCCCGCCGCGATGTCCTTCGAGTCCCCGGCCATCGACGAGGCGGGCTCCACCGGCAACCAGTTCACCCAGACCGCCAACAACATCTGCGACTCCGAGGCCGACACGGTCTACTTCGCGGGCCGCACCCTCCACCTGCGCCTCTTCGCGCTGAAGCTCGCCCAGGTGGGCTGCGACGACCGCCACTACACGATCATCAGCGGCTCCGACGCGGCCTCGCTGCGCCAGGCCATGACGGAGCGGGACTGGGAGCGGCTGCGCGGCGACGACGGCCGTCCGAAGGTCACCGTCCAGTACGCGGCCCCGGCCCACCCCGACGCCTGGACGACGGAACTGCGGTCCTGGACGGCGCGGTGGGCGAAGACGCACGGCGGCAGCCCCCGGCCCCGGGACCTCCCCCAGTACCTCACCGAACCCAAGGCGGCCCTGGACGTGCTGCGCGGCCAGATCACCGCGACCCGGCGCGAGGGCATCGACCTGGGCTCCGTGCCGAACCTGGAGGACTCCCGCACGATGCTGGTCTACGACGGCCTCCTCACCATCGGCAAGGCCCTCCACCAGGCCCAGCAGGGCGCCCCGGACAGCACGGTCCCCACCCGCGAGGACGTGGGCCGGCAGTGGTCCCTGCTCCACTCCCGCCACCGGGTCCAGGGCACCAGCGGCCTCATCTGCCTCACCACCGGCGGCAACCCCTACGACAAGCCGGCCGCGATCGTCGAACTCGACCCCGGCCGCGAGGGCCGGGGCACGCTGAAGTTCGTCGGCCTGGGCTGGCCGACGGGCAGGGAACAGCCGAAGAACTGCGTGATCCCGAGCAGCACGCCGTGAGCGCCCGCCGGCTCGGCCGCCCGGCCGTCGGCCTGAGCTGTCTCAGCGGTGTCAGCCGCCAGTCGCCGCAGCCGCCGCAGCCGCCTCAGTCGCCGCAGGAGCAGCCGGTGGCCGCCGGGGTCTCCGGCGTGCTCTGCCCGACGCAGCAGCCGTCCCCGGCCGTGTCCGGGCCGGCGCTCCTGCCGAGGGTGGCGGCGTCGGCCTTCACGACGTACACCTCCCACGGTTCCCTGCCCGGGCCGTGGACCCAGACCTTGTCCTGGACGGCGTAGCAGCAGGAGGTGTCGTTCTCCTCGAAGGTGGCCAGGCCGGCCTGCTTGAGGCGGGCGGTGGCGGCGTCGACCTGTGCGGTGGACTCGACCTCGACGCCGAGGTGGTCGAGCCGGGTCTCCTCGCCGGGCGCGCCCTCGATCAGGACCAGCTTCAGCGAGGGCTCGGTGAGGGCGAAGTTGGCGTAGCCGTCGCGGAGTTTGGCGGGCTCGGTGCCGAACAGCTTGCTGTAGAAGGCGACGGACGCGGCGAGGTCGGGGACGCGCAGGGCGAGTTGGGCACGGGACATGACGTGGCTCCTGTCGGTGGGAGGGGGTGGCCGGTCAGCGGGCTTCGGCTGCCGGGGCGCCGCAGCAGCCGGCGCCCTCGTCGCTCGGGGCGGGGGCGTCGTACAGGCCCGATCCGCCGCAGACGCCCGTCTCCGGCAGGGTCAGTTCGACGCGCTCGGCGGCCTCGCGGTCGCCGGCGATCGCCGCCGCGAGGGAGCGGACCTGCTCGTACCCGGTCATGGCGAGGAAGGTGGGGGCACGGCCGTAGGACTTCATGCCCGCCAGGTACAGGCCCTGCTCGGGGTGGGTCAGTTCGGTCACGCCGTGCGGGTAGACGGTGCCGCAGGAGTGCACGTTCGGGTCGATGAGCGGGGCCAGGGCGACGGGGGCCTGGAGGCGCTCGTCGAGGCCGAGGCGGACCTCGGAGAGGAAGGACAGGTCCGGGCGGAAGCCGGTCAGCACGATCACCTCGTCGACCGGCTCCAGACGGCGCCCGTCCTCGGCGACCAGGACCAGCCGGTCGCCGTCGCGCTCCACGGCCCGGGTGCGGAAGCCGGTGACCGCGCTCGCGCGGCCCTCCTCGACGGCGGCCCTGGCCCGCAGGCCGAGCGCGCCCCGGGCGGGGAGCTGGTCGGCCTCGCCGCCGCCGAAGGTGTGCGCGCCGAGGCCGCGGCGCAGGATCCACAGGGCGTGCGTGCCCGGTTCCCCGGCGGCCAGGTCCGCGAGGCCCGCCAGGGCGGTGAAGGCGGAGGCGCCGGAGCCGACGACCGCGGTGCGCCGGCCCGCGTACCGGGCGCGGACCGCCGGGTCCGCCAGGTCGGGGACGCGGTAGGAGATCCGGTCGGCGGCGGCCTTCTCGCCGAGGGCGGGCAGCCCGTCGGCGCCCAGCGGGCCGGGTGTGGACCAGGTGCCGGAGGCGTCGATGACCGCGCGGGCGGTGATCCGCTCCTCGCGTCCGTCCGTCCCCAGGGTGTGGACGGTGAACGGCCGCTCCTCGCGCCCGGCGTCGACGACACGGTCCCGGCCGGCGCGGGCTACGCCGGTCACGGAGGTGCCGTAGCGGACCCGGTCGCCGAGGACGTCGGCGAGGGGCTGGAGGTAGCGCTCGGCCCAGTCGCCGCCGGTCGGACAGGCCGTGCCGTCCGGGCGGACCCAGCCGGTCGGGGCGAGGAGCTTCTCGGCGGCCGGGTCGACGACCTCGGACCACGGCGAGAACAGCCGCACGTGCGCCCAGGCGCGGACGGCCGTACCGGCGGCGGGGCCGGCCTCGAGGACCAGCGGCTCGATGCCGCGCGCCACGAGCTGGGCGGCGGCGGCCAGCCCCACGGGACCGGCACCGATGACGACGACGGGCGGCTGTCCGCCGGCGGACACGCTGCTGATGGGCACGGCCACGAGATTCCCCTTTGTTTCGACGTTCGTCGATGGCTTGTGCGGTCAGCCTCCCACCTGTTTCGATAAACGTCAACATAGACAAGCGTCGAATCTGTTCGTCTGGTTCGACGTATGTCAACATAGACGCATGTCGAATACGAGGGCGCTTCCCCTGATCGAGGCCGAGGGCTCCGAGACCGTCGTGCCGTGCTGCCCGCCGCTCACCGAGCGCCCCTTCACCGCCGAGGAGGCCGAGAACGCCGCGCGGATGTTCAAGGCCCTGGGCGACCCGGTCCGGCTGCGGCTGTTCAGCGCGGTCGCCTCGCACGAGGGCGGCGAGGCCTGCGTGTGCGACATCTCCGACGTCGGCGTGTCGCAGCCGACCGTCTCGCACCACCTGAAGAAGCTCAAGGAAGCCGGCCTGCTGGCCTCCGAGCGGCGCGGCACCTGGGTGTACTACCGGGTCGAGCCGTCGGTACTGGCCGCCATGGGCAAGCTGCTGACGGTCGCGCCCGCGGCGGCGCGCTGACCGGCACGGCCGGGGTGGCGTACTGACCGGCACGGCCGGGGTGGCGCGCTGACCGGCACGGCCGGGGTGGCGTATGGACCGGCACGGCCGAAGGGACGGGCGGTCGCGCGACGGGCGGTCGCCGGACGGGCGGTCGCGGCCCGGACCCCCGGAGGCGGCCCGCTCGGAGGCGGCCCGCCCGGAGGCGGACCGCGCGACGGGTCAGGACAGCAGCGCGGCGATCTCCCGGGCCGTGTCCCGGGCCGGCCTGCCGACGCCGATGAGCGTGGCCGAGGCGGGCCCGGTCCAGTCGCCGTAGCCGAGGAGGTGCAGGCGCGGCTCGCCGACCGCCCGCGTGCCCTCGGTGGCGATACGCCCCCGCCGGCCGCGCAGCCCCAGCGGCGCGAGATGGGAGAGGGCGGGCCGGAAGCCGGTGCACCAGATGACCGCGTCGGCCTCGGCGCGGGTGCCGTCGGCCCATTCCACGCCCCCGGGGACGAGGCGGCTGAACATCGGGCCGGCCTTGAGCAGTCCGCGGTCCCGGGCCGCACGGACGGGCGGGACGGCGACGATGTCGCCGAGCGAGGCGACACCGCCGGTGTCGGTGCGGCCCGCGTCGAGGGCGCGACGGCGCGCGGTGGCCACGTCGAACAGGACGCGGCCGTCGATGTCGTCGGCCAGGAAGCGGGGCGGGCGCCGGGTGGCCCAGGTCAGCTCCGTGTCGGCGGCCAGGTCGGCCGCTATCTGGGCACCGGAGTTGCCGCCGCCCACCACGATCACGCGGCGCCCGGCGAAGTCCTGCGGCCGCCGGTACCCGACGGTGTGCAGTTGCCGACCGCCGAAGACCGCGCGGCCCGGGACGGCGGGCAGGAAGGGGCGCCACCAGGTGCCGGTGGCGCTGATCACCGCCTGTGCGTACCAGGTGCCCGAGTCGGTCTCCACCCGCAGGAGCGCGCCGTCCCGGTGCACACCGAGCACCCGGACCGGCCGCCGGACGTCGAGTGCGTACCGCTCCTCGTAGGCGCGCAGATACGCCACCACATGCCCGGCGTCCGGGTATTCCTGCCCCGGCTGCGGCGGCATGAGGCGCCCGGGGAGGGACGAGAAGGCGGCCGGGGAGAACAGGTGGAGGGAGTCCCAGACGTGCCGCCAGGCGCCGCCCGGTTCCCCCTGGGCGTCGAGGATCACGAAGTCCAGGCCGAGCCGGCGCAGGTGGTACCCGGCGGCGAGCCCGGCCTGGCCGCCGCCGATCACCACCACACCCGTGCGCTGCCGGACCGTCATGAACGCACCGTCCGGGGCGTCGGCCGCGCGGGGCGGGCGAGCGCGGGAAACGCACGAGGACCGGCCGGCGCCGCCCCGTGCCCGTCCGGGCGGCCCGTCCTCGGCTCTGCGGCGCGGCCCGTCAGCCCGCTGGCGCGGCCTGCCGGCCCTCCTGCGCGGCCCACCAACCCCCCTGCGCCGACCATCAGCCCTCCCGCACCGCCGCCGCCGCAGTCGCCTGCCGGGCGGTCGTGAACCTCCGCCGCCAGGCGAGCGAGACGTAGACGAGCGCGACCAGCACCGGCACCTCGATCAGCGGCCCGACGACCCCGGACAGGGCCTGGCCGGAGGTGACGCCGAAGGTGGCGATGGCGACGGCGATGGCCAGCTCGAAGTTGTTGCCGGCCGCCGTGAAGGCGAGCGTGGCGGTGCGGTCGTAGGCCAGGCCGATGGCCTTGCCCAGGGCGAAGGTGCCGAACCACATCACCGCGAAGTAGACCAGCAGCGGCACCGCGATCCGGGCCACGTCCAGCGGCTGCGAGGTGATCGTCCTCCCCTGCAGGGCGAACAGCAGGACGATCGTGAACAGCAGCCCGTACAGCGCCCACGGCCCGATCCTCGGCAGGAACCGCGCCTCGTACGCGGAGCGGCCCAGCTTCCGCTCCCCGATGCGGCGGGTGAGGAACCCGGCCAGCAGCGGGACGCCGAGGAAGACGACGACGTTCACGGCGATCTTCCCCAGGGAGATGTCGAGCTGCTCACCGCCGCCCAGGTTCAGCCAGCCGGGCAGCAGGTCGAGGTAGAACCAGCCGAGCAGACCGAACGCCAGGACCTGGAAGACCGAGTTCAGCGCCACCAGTACGGCGGCGGCCTCGCGGTCGCCGCACGCGAGGTCGTTCCAGATGATGACCATGGCGATGCAGCGGGCCAGACCGACGATGATCAGGCCGGTGCGGTACTCGGGCAGGTCCGGCAGGAAGATCCAGGCCAGCGCGAACATCACCGCCGGACCGATCAGCCAGTTGACGACCAGCGACGACACCATCAGCTTCCGGTCGCCGGTGACGGCGTCCAGCCGGTCGTAACGGACCTTGGCCAGCACCGGGTACATCATGACCAGCAGACCGACGGCGATCGGCAGCGAGATTCCGCCGATCTCCACCTTCGCCAGGGCGTCGTCCAGACCCGGGACCACACGGCCCAGACCCAGCCCCAGGGCCATGGCGAGCAGGATCCAGACGGCGAGGAAGCGGTCGAGCGTCGACAGCCGGGCGACGACCGAGGACTCCTCGGCGGACGCGGGCGCTTGGGTGTGGGTCACGGGCAGGACCTCTTGTTGTCGGCGGCGTGGCGGGCGGACTCGGCCAGGTCGGCGAACTGCCCGGCGAGCGAGGCGATGACGTCGGGGCGCAGCCGGTAGTACGTGTACCGGCCGCACGGCTCCGTCTCGACGACCCCGGCCTCGCGCAGCACGCGCAGATGGTTGGAGAGGTTGGTCTGCTTCGCGCCGGTCTCCTCCACCAGGTGGGTGGTGCACAGCGTCTCCGCGGCGAGCAGGGTCACGATCCGCAGCCTGAGCGGGTCGGCCAGCACCCGGATCAGGTCAGTGTCGACTGACGTCATCATGGGCTGATACTGTCACATCAGCCTGGACTGATACCACCCGGAGCGGATCGCGCGAGGCAGGAGCCCCGCCGCCGTCCGCGCGCACCCCAGATGAAGGAAGAACACCACCCATGACCTCCACCCCGCTCGCCTCGGTGCTGTTCGTCTGCGTCCACAACGCGGGCCGCTCGCAGATGGCCGCCGGATTCCTCACCCACCTCGCGGGCGACAGGATCGAGGTCCGCTCCGCCGGCTCCCTGCCCGCCGACCAGGTCAACCCGGCCGCGGTCGAGGCCATGCGGGAGGCCGGCATCGACATCGCCGACCAGAGGCCCAAGGTCCTCACCCCCGAGGCCGTCCAGGCGTCCGACTACGTCATCACCATGGGCTGCGGCGACGCCTGCCCGATCTTCCCCGGCAAGAAGTACCTGGACTGGGCCCTGACGGACCCGGCCGGCAAGGGCGTCGAGGCCGTCCGCCCGATCCGCGACGAGATCAGGTCCCGCATCGAGGCCCTGATCGCCGAGATCGAGGCGGAGCGGGGGGCGTGACCCACCGGGCAAACCGTCGAGGCCTGGCTGCTCCCTGAACTGACGCGGTCTCAGGCGCCGGTCCGCCCGT
Source organism: Streptomyces sp. NPDC006624 (assembly GCF_040611555.1). Lineage (NCBI taxonomy): Bacteria > Bacillati > Actinomycetota > Actinomycetes > Kitasatosporales > Streptomycetaceae > Streptomyces > Streptomyces sp. NPDC006624. Next base: position 297,476 of record NZ_JBEXOM010000007.1, read on the forward strand.
CGACGAGTTCGCGGACGACGTCGAGGTGGTCGCTGAGGGGGCGCTCGGCCGTCGCGTTCAGGTCGTGGCCGGCCACCAGGCGACGGTAACGGGCGCTTTGCTCCTCGTACTGGGCGAGAAGCCGGGGCAGCGGGACGTCGACCGCCGTCCGCATCTCGGCATCGACTTGGTTGACCGGCGGCGAGGCCCTTGTCGACGCCTACGCGGAGGCCGCGGCGACGCAGAACTCGTTGCCCTCCGGGTCGGCCATCACGACATGGTGCCCGTCGCATTCCTCCAGGATGGTCCCGCCTGCCCGCACCAGGCGTTCGGACTCCGACCTGATCCGCGCCCATCGCTCGTCGACACTGCCGTGTCCCGGCACTCGGATGTCGATGTGGAGTCGGTTCTTCGCGGTCTTGGGTTCGGGGACCTTGAGGATGCTGAGGCGAGGGCCGACGCCGTCGGGATCACAGAGCCACGCGGCGTCGTCCACGGAGTCGTCCTCTGGCAGGTCGAGCTGTGCGAGCCACTCCTCGCGTGTCCTGAAGGGAGCAGGCGGTGGCTCGTCGACATACCCCAGGGCCGTCTTCCAGAAGGCGGCGAGGGCCGGCGCGTCCGCACAGTCGAGGGTCAGGTCGATTCTGGCTGCCATGAAAGGACCGTACTGCGCGCCTCTGACAGACAGTCGGGGCGCCATGTCCGGAAGTGGCTCCCCGGGAGGCCGCCGCGCGGGGCGGCCCCGCAGCGACCGTCCTCCTGATCCTCGGTGTCCCGGACGTCGCTCGGGCCGTGCGCGTGACTGAAACCATGCCCCGGTCTTCGAAGCCGACCGAGACGGAACAGGTCGGATGGCCCGAGGAAGCGGCCCTCTGCACGGGATGCCCCGCTGCTAGCGTCCGGGGCCATGTGGGATCAAGAACTCGTGGCCGGACGACCGGCTTGGCGACACATCCCTTCCAGTGTGGTCTTCCGGGCTGTCCCCGGGGGGACGTTCCGGATGGGCTTGTCCGACGAAGAACTGGACGCGGTGCGTGCCATCGATCGGGCCGACGGCGCCGACGACGACCTCGGGACGTTCTTCGCGGGCGCCGACCGAGCCCGGCCGGTGCGAGAAGTACGCGTCGAGCCGTTCCTGATCGCCCGGCATCCGCTCACGGTGGCGCAGGCACGGCACTGGCTGCCCGACTACGAGGACAGCTTCGCCGAATCGGATACGAGCACGGCCCGATTCGAGGACGACCTGGACGACCTGCTCGGGGCGTTGCCCTTCCGGCTGCCCAGCGAGGCGGAGTGGGAGTACGCGGCCCGGGCGGGTACGACCACGCTGACCTTCCGCGGAGACGAGAGGCCGGACGAGGACCAGGCGCTCGACGACTTCGCCGAGGAGGAGCGCACGGCCGCGGCTGAGAACGCCTTCGGGCTGGCGGCGATGGGGTCGGCGAACGAGATCTGCGCCGACGCGTGGATTCCGCATTTCACGGACGCGCCGGTGGACGCACGCCCCCGCACCGGGGACGGACCGCGGGTGGTGCGCGGAGGCGGCGGCGACCTCTCTCCGTGGCAGGGCTGTGACGAGTGGCTGCTGTTGCTCTCCGCCACCCGCGACGCCTTCCACGACTTCACCGCGGTCCGCCCGGTCGCACCCGTGCCGACGAGTTAGGGACAAGCCGAGCGCCGAGGCCATGCGAAGGCACAACGCATGTCACGCCCCTCCGTGACTCGTGAGGACGTGCCTGCCGCTCCCGGTAGGGCGTCAAAAATTCCCCGCAGGATCCTGCGAACTGTCCGTAGGATCCTGCCCCGATGAGGAGACGCGTGCAGTTCACGGAGCAGGTCGTGCAGCGCAATGCCGACCTTCAGTCCGACAGCCGTTCGCGGCGCGCGGGGGCGATTGCCGGGGCGGAGGTGACATCGTCGGCTTCGACGGTGCTGCACGCGCAATCGGTATGACCGAATTCAGTCGCTTGGGCGGCGTGAAATGTGCACCTTCGGTGCCCGGCTTGCCCCCTCTGCGAGGTGGGCTATCTGTTTGTCCGTTTTTCCTGCCTCGGATAGTGCCCGGGGTGGCGGAATGAATGACTCCGCAATCTCCCGTCCGCAGTGATGCCCTCATCGCGTGGGGCAGGTCTGCTGAGGTCGAAGGGTGCCCCTTGGCGCCGTGACGGCGAATCAATGTAAGCTGCAAACTCCGAAGCTGTTATCGCCTTTTGGGGGTATTTGTGCAAAGCAAAGCGAAGTTCGGTCTGATGTCGGCCGCAGCGCTGCTGCTCATGGGGATGGCCGCGGGGCCGGCGCAGGCGGCTGACTATTACGAATCGTGTGCCACCAACGGAGCAAGCGGTTCCATTGCCACCAGTGGCTGGTCAGCGGGGGGTAGGAGCGTCCCCAGCCTCGTTATGAAGATTTATGACGACAAGCCCGACGGTCACCATGTCCGGATTCGGGCCATTGCCTCGCATGCTGACACGAAGACCTACTACTCCTGGCACAAGAACACCGACGGTTGGGGCACCTACAGGACCATCGACACCTATATCCCGTCGGGCGCCCAGATCTACAGTGTCGGTGTCCAGGTCGCCACTTTCGAGGGCGACACGCTTCTGTACTCTTGCACGCGTTGGGTCTGAGTCGGCTTACGAACAAAGAGGCTGAGGCAGGCGATAAGGTAGCCCTCCCTTTTGTGGATGTGCCGGGGTGAAATGGTGCCTTGTCGAGCTTCACGACCGCATTGTTCCTTCAGTGTGGCCCGCTAGGAGAGCCTGGCGGGCCACACTGTATTGCAGGCCGGCACGTAGTCGACCCGGCGTTCTTCCGGCGCGGCCCGCAGCCTCGGTGGCCGCCGTAGGCCTCGCCCCCTGAGGTCAGCCGCCTCCTGGTTGTCCAGCTGTGCGTCGGCCGGGCAGGACCGAGAGCTGGTCGCTGATCACAGTTTGAGTGTTTCCTCGCTGTACCGCTGCGCATGCGGTGTGCTGTCACCACGGCGTTGGTGTCGGTGGTGCCAGGTAGTTTGCGGGGCGTGAGTGTGTGGATCTGCTTTCAAGGGCTCGGATCCTCCCGGCTGCCCGAGGGCGCGGCGGGTTGAGAAGCCCTATTTGATGTGGAGTTCGACGAGCTGCGCCGACGGGTCCGGGCAGGGAGCGCAGTATGGCTGGAGAGCGGCTTCTTGTGCGACATCCCGTGAGTTCTCCTGAGCCCCGCCGAGTCCCTGGGCCCGTGGCCGGGGGGTTCTTCCTCCTTCGTGTGCTCTGCTGGCCGGTGACGTGACTTCGGAATTCCTGAAGCGTTCTCATCTCGTCCGACCGATCCGCAGTCGGGTCAAAGGCGAGGCGGCTCGGGTTGGCGGCGCTGACAGTCGTACGGGACCTGCGTGAGCACTGAGGGCCCGCGTCGGCGGAGGACCTGGAGCGGTTCGAGACCCACGTACTGTCCGGTTTCGTCCTTGCGCGGGCCTCGGCAGGGCTGGCGGACGGCACCATCCGCGGGGACGTCGGTCACCTGGATCAGATCAGGTCCTGGTTCGGCCGGCCGCTGTGGGACATGGAGCCCGCCGACGCGGACGTGTACTTCGGGAAGGTGCTGCGGCACTCGCCCAGCGGCACCCGGCTGGGCCGGTCACAGGCGCTGAGCACGTACTTCATGTTCCTGGAGCTGCGGCACAAGGTCGAACTGCACCGGATGACCGGCCGGGTGGTCGAGTGCCCGATCGACGAAATGAACCGGCCGCGTGGGCCAAGGACGCACAGCTGCGGATCCCGCCGAGCGAGCCGGAGGTCAGGGCGCTGTTCACGGGCCGGGGCGGCGAGCTGGCGGCCTGCCGCAAGTTCGCCCCAGCCGCCCGGAACTACACCGCGGCGAAGCTGATGTCCCAGGTCGGCCTGAGGGTGAGCGAGGCATGCGGCCTCGACCTGGACGACATCAAGTGGGACCTGGGCCGCTTCGGCAAGCTCCACGTCCGGCACGGCAAAGGCGCCCGCGGCTCGGGGCCGCGCGAGCGGATGGTGCCGCTGATCAACGGCGCCGACCGGACACTGCGGTGGTTCATCGAGGACGTGTGGGGCCAGTTCGACGACGACCACACCCGGCCCGGTGCCCCGCTGTTCCCGAGCGAGCGGAAGAACACCGACGGCTCCGCACGCCGGGTCGGCGACGACGCCCTGCGCAACGGTCTCGACAACGCCGTCGAGGCTCATCTGCCGGGCCGGACAGGCAAGTTGACGCCGCATGTCCTGCGGCATCTCTGCGCGTCCCAACTCTATGGGAACGAGCCGGACCTGCTCGCAATTCAGGGGGTCTTGGGACATTCCTGGATCGCCACCACGATGCGGTATATCCACGTGCAGCAGACCCGGGTCGAGGACGCCTGGGTCGCCGGGGTGGAACGGGCCGCGAAGCGGCTGGAAGGGCTGGCCCGACGAGGTGGAACCTGCGGCTGACCGCCGCGAACAAGGGTATCTGGCTGATCAAGATTCTCCGTCAGCACCAGGAAGCGCAGGAGCAGGAGCGGGTCACGGCCGGGGCCGACTGGGAGGGCAAGGGCTACGTGTTCGCCTCGCCGACCGGCGGGCCGCTGAGCCCCGCTACCGACTTCCACGTCTGGAAGCGGCTCCTGCGGGACGCAGGGGTACGGGACGGCCGTCTCCACGACGCTCGCCACACCGCAGCGACCGTGCTCCTGATCCTCGGCGTCCCGGAAGTCGTGATCGACTCGATCATGGGTTGGGAGCCTGGGGGCGGCCCGGATGCGAGCCCGCTACATGCATGTGACGGGGACCATGCTCCGCAGGGTCGCGCAGCAAGTCGGAGACGCGGTCTGGGAGCCGCCGGGCACGGCCGGAAAATTCGACTGAGACGGAAACTGAGACGGACAACGCCGAAGGGCCCCACCGCAAGCGGTGGGGCCCTTCGACATCGTGCCCGGTGAGGCACTGGCGGAGGATACGAGATTCGAACTCGTGAGGGGTTGCCCCCAACACGCTTTCCAAGCGTGCGCCCTAGGCCTCTAGGCGAATCCTCCGCCGGAAACATTACATGACCGAGAAGGGTGCTCGCGAACTCGTTCCCCGCCCCAGACATCAGGTAGCCTTGGCGCAGCCCCTCACGCGGCGCTATCTGACTGAACTCCCCCAGGGCCGGAAGGCAGCAAGGGTAGGTTGGCTCTGGCGGGTGCGTGGGGGGCGTCTGCGTTCCCGGGCGGGGCCGCGATCCCGGGGGCGTCCTACCGGGCCGGGCGTCGAGCCGGGCACGATCGGCGGGGCCCGATGTCAGTGGGCGCCTATAACCTCGTATGCGTGTCGTCTCTCGCTCTGTACCGCCGCTACCGCCCGGAGACCTTCGCCGAGGTCATCGGGCAGGAGCATGTCACCGCCCCGTTGCAGCAGGCGCTGCGCAACAACCGGGTGAACCACGCGTACCTGTTCAGCGGGCCGCGCGGCTGCGGCAAGACGACCAGCGCACGCATCCTCGCCCGGTGCCTGAACTGCGAGCAGGGACCCACGCCCACCCCCTGCGGGGAGTGCGAGTCGTGCCGCGACCTCGCCCGGAACGGACCGGGTTCGATCGACGTCATCGAGATCGACGCCGCGTCGCACGGCGGTGTGGACGACGCCCGTGACCTGCGAGAAAAGGCGTTCTTCGGCCCCGCGCGCAGCCGGTACAAGATCTACATCATCGACGAGGCCCACATGGTCACGTCGGCCGGTTTCAACGCGCTGCTGAAGGTCGTCGAGGAGCCCCCGGAGCACCTCAAGTTCATCTTCGCGACCACCGAGCCCGAGAAGGTCATCGGAACCATCCGGTCGCGGACCCACCACTACCCCTTCCGGCTCGTCCCGCCCGGCACCCTCCGGGAGTACCTGGCCGAGGTGTGCCAGAGCGAGAAGATCCCGGTCGAGGACGGGGTGCTCCCGCTCGTCGTGCGCGCCGGCGGCGGTTCCGTGCGTGACTCGATGTCCGTCATGGACCAGCTGCTCGCCGGCGCTGCCTCCGACGGTGTGACGTACGCCATGGCCACCTCCCTGCTCGGCTACACCGACGGCTCCCTGCTCGACTCCGTCGTGGAGGCCTTCGCCACGGGTGACGGAGCCGCCGCCTTCGAGGTCGTCGACCGCGTGATCGAAGGCGGGAACGACCCCCGCCGCTTCGTCGCCGACCTGCTGGAGCGGCTGCGGGACCTGGTGATCCTCGCCGCTGTCCCGGACGCGGCGGAGAAGGGGCTCATCGACGCTCCCGCCGACGTCCTGGAGCGCATGCAGGCCCAGGCCGGCACCTTCGGCCCCGCCGAGCTGAGCCGGGCCGCCGACCTCGTCAACGAGGGTCTGACGGAGATGCGCGGCGCCAACTCGCCCCGCCTCCAGCTCGAACTGATCTGCGCCCGCGTCCTGCTCCCGGCCGCCTACGGCGACGAGCGGTCGGTCATGGCCCGCCTGGACCGCGTCGAGCGCGGCGTGAACTTCAGTGCGGGTGCTCCGGCCGGCATGCCCCCCATGGGGTACGTGCCCGGGCCGGAGGGCCACCACGAGGTGCACGCGGGAGCGGCTCCCGCCGCCCCGCCGGTTCCGCCCGGCGGCGGCCCGGCCGCGGCCCGGGCGGCAGTCCGGGCGACCGGAGCACCCACCGGAGCGCCAAGCGGAGCACCCGGCGCCGGAAACGGTGGCGGCCATGCCGGTCCCGGCGGCCATGGCGGTCCCGGTGGCCATGGCGGTCCCGGTGGCGCCGGAGTGCCCGGCAGTGGCCCGGGCAACGGCGGTACGGCTGCCGCGGCCGGTCCGACCCCCGCGGCGGGCCAGGGTGCCCCGTCCTCCGGGCCGGGCACGCCCTCAGGCCATGTCCCGGCCCCCGTCGCCCCGGCGGCCCCTGAAACTCCCGCCCAGGCACCCCAGCCGCCTCAGCCCGTCCCCCAGGCCCAGGCCCAGGCCCAGGCCCAGGCCCAGGCCCAGGCCCCGGCCCCGGGTGCCTGGCCCACCGCCGCCTCCGCGGGCAGCGGCGGCCGCCGCCCCGGTGGCTGGCCCACGGCCGCTCCCGGCTCTCCCGCGTCGAGCCCCCCGGCGGCAGCCACCCCCGCACCGAGCGCCCCCGCCCCCACCCCCAGCGCTCCGCCGCCCACCGCGTCCGCCGCACCCCCCGCCCCGGCCCCGTCCCAGGCTCCGGCCCAGACGGCCCCCGCACCGGGCGGTCTGGACCCCCGCATGCTCTGGCCGAACATCCTGGAGGCGGTCAAGAACCGGCGCCGCTTCACCTGGATCCTGCTCAGCCAGAACGCCCAGGTGACCGGCTTCGACGGCACGACCCTGCAGCTCGGATTCGTCAACGCCGGAGCGCGGGACAACTTCCTGAGCAGCGGCAGCGAGGACGTGCTGCGGCAGGCGCTGGGCGAGCAGTTCAACGTGCAGTGGAAGATCGAGGCGATCGTCGACCCGTCGGGCGGATCCGCGCCCCCGGCGCCCGGCGGCCCCTCCGGCTTCGGTGGCGGCGGCTACGGCAGTGGCGGCTACGGCAGTGGCGGCGGTGGCGGTCACAGCACCGGCGGATTCCCCTCTGGCGGTGGCACGGCGACCGCCCAGCGCTCCGCCCCGGCCCAGTCGGCGGCCCCGACCACTCCGGCTCAGCAGTCGAGCGGCCCCGCTTCCCACTCCGCCCCCGCACCCTCCGCCCCCGTCCCCCAGCCCTCCACCCCGGCGCCCCGCCATGTCTCCGTCGAGGACGACATCCCCGAGGACGACGACCCCGACCTCGACGAGTCGGCCCTCTCCGGTCAGGAGCTGATCGTCAGGGAACTGGGCGCGACGGTGGTGGAGGAGTTCTCGAACGAGCCCTAGCCGGCTGCAGGGCCGGGACGGTCATACGCATCACCGCCGCGTCCCGTCCTGCCTCATCCCCCGCGTCCCGCCTCGCCCCCCGTCCCGCCTCGTCCCCCCGGTCCGGGCTCGTCTCCTCACCCCTTTCCCTCCCCCTCTCGTAGGAACCTCCAACCCCCTCATCCCGCCCCCTTCGGCATCCCGCACAAGGAAAGCCCCGCCCTTCCCGTTAGGCTGACCCCGTGAAGGTCCTCGTCATCGGCAGCGGCGCCCGCGAACACGCCCTGTGCCACAGCCTGTCCCTCGACCCCGATGTCACCGCGCTGCACTGCGCCCCCGGCAACGCCGGTATCGCCGAGGTCGCCGAGCTGCACCAGGTCGACGCCCTGGACGGCGCGGCGGTCACCGCGCTGGCCACGCGGCTCGGCGCGGAGCTCGTGGTCGTCGGCCCGGAGGCCCCGCTGGTCGCCGGTGTCGCCGACGCCGTGCGCGAGGCCGGCATCCCGGTCTTCGGCCCGTCCGGCCAGGCCGCCCGGCTCGAGGGCTCCAAGGCCTTCGCCAAGGACGTCATGGCCGCGGCCGAGGTGCCCACCGCCCGCTCGTACGTCTGCACGACGGCGGAAGAGGTCGACGCGGCCCTGGACGCCTTCGGCGCTCCCTACGTCGTGAAGGACGACGGGCTCGCCGCCGGCAAGGGCGTCGTCGTCACCGACGACCTGGAGACGGCCCGGGCCCACGCCGCGGCCTGCGAGCGCGTGGTGATCGAGGAGTTCCTGGACGGCCCCGAGGTCTCCCTGTTCGCCGTGACCGACGGCGAGACGGTCGTGCCGCTGCAGCCCGCCCAGGACTTCAAGCGCGCGCTGAACGGCGACGAGGGCCCGAACACCGGCGGCATGGGCGCGTACTCGCCGCTGCCGTGGGCCGACCCGAAGCTGGTCGACGAGGTGCTGCAGACCGTGCTGCAGCCGACCGTGGACGAGATGAGCCGCCGCGGCACGCCGTTCTCCGGTCTGCTCTACGCCGGGCTCGCGATCACCTCCCGCGGGGTCCGCGTGATCGAGTTCAACGCCCGCTTCGGCGACCCGGAGACCCAGGTCGTCCTGGCCCGCCTCAAGACGCCGCTGGCCGGTCTCCTGATGGCCGCCGCCACCGGCAACCTCGCCCACCTGGAGCCGCTGCGCTGGAGCGACGAGGCGGCCGTGACCGTCGTCGTCGCCTCGCACAACTACCCCGGCACCCCGCGCACCGGCGACCCCATCACCGGTCTCGACGAGGTCGCCGTCCAGGACGCCCCGCACGCCTACGTGCTGCACGCCGGCACCAGGCGCGAGGGCGACGCCGTCGTCAGCGCGGGCGGCCGCGTCCTGTCCGTCACGGCCACCGGCAAGAACCTCACCGAGGCCCGGGACCGCGCGTACACGGCCGTCGCCCGTATCCACCTCGACGGTTCCCACCACCGCACGGACATCGCAGCGAAGGCGGCCGCGGGCGCATAGCCGACCGGGGAGAACCGCCCCGCACCGATGAACCCCCCGGGCCCCGGATCCGTCTCAGGATCCGGGGCCCGGTCTTTGGGCCGGACCTCCGCTCCGCACATTTCGGTGGCCGGTGATCAGTACGGCCGGTAGCCAGTACGCCGGTGGTCAGTACGGCCGGTCGTCGGCAGTCGGCTTTGGCGGCCGCCGGGCAGGGGCGGAAGGCGGGGGCGGATCCCCGCTCGCGTCATCCACCTCTCCCCAGAGCCATTCCATCGAGTGACCGATGCCCTATCCGGCTGACGGGGGGCGGAGCCCCAACTATGGTGCCGCGCAAGCGTTCCGGCACTTGGCCCACCGGCATTGCGATGTCGGTGGCGGGTGCCACAGTGGGGGAGTGAGCAAGGAAAGCGTCAGGTCAACGGGGAGGGGGTGAGGACGGTCGTGACCGGAACGGGTGTGGAGGCAGGCGCACAGGCCGCGCGGGCCCGGGCGCTGTTCGTGTTGCGCACGCGCAGCCGCGCGCTGGCCGTCGCCCTGCTGCCCGCCGCCGTCGCCGTGATCCTGCTCGCGGGCGCCGCCGGGGACCACCTCGAAGGCCCCGGCTGGGACGCCGCCCGCTGGGCCGTGACGCCGGTCGCCGTCCTGGTACTGCTGGCCGCCGCCGGGGTCGCCCTGGTCGTGGCCCGGGCCCGCCCGGCGATGAGCCCGACGGTCCCGATCGCGGAGGAGGCGGCCCCCGATCTGTACCGGATGGTGCGCGACCTCGCCGACCGCCTCGACGTCCCCGCGCCCTCCGCGATAGCGCTCACCCCGGACTGCGACAGCTGGCTGGAGGACCGCACCCACCGCGCCCACGGCCCGCCCCCGCCCGACGTCCACGACGACATAGCGGGCGGCGGCGGGAACGGGCACCGCAGGCACCCCGTCGCGCCGATCCTGGTCATCGGCTCCCCGTTCCTGTGGTGGATGCGGGTCGGCGAGCTGCGCGCGGTCCTCGCCCCGGTCGTCGCCGGTACGGGCCCCTCGGCCCACCCGGACATAGCCGCCGCCCGGCGCTTCGTACGCGGTCTGGACGCGGCGGTGGCCGTGGCCTCGGCGCCCCGCCGCGACCCGGTGTCGCGGATCGTGCTCGCCGGTGTCGGCCAGGTCGCCCGGCTGCTGCTGCGCAGCTGCCGCCACCACGCCGCCGAGATGGAGCGGGGTGTGGCCGCCGCCGCGGCGGAGCGTGCACAGGCTGTGGATTACGGGCTGCGGATCGTCGCCCAGGAGCAGGTCGGCCTGGCCTACGCGGGCTGGGACCGGCTGCTGACCCGGGTCGCCCTGCCCGCCTGGCGGATGGGCCGCTGGCCGTCCCGGCTGGACGCGGGTGTGGTGGCGGCGCTCACCGAGCTGTCCCGGCGCGACCGCCTGGCGGAGGGCTTCGCGTCCCGTCTCGGTGAGCGGCCCGCCTGCGACCTGCTGGAGGAGCCGGGCGCGGTCGACGAGGCCGCCTCCCTGCTCGCCGCCCGCCTCTTCCACGGCGGCCCCTCCGGGGCCGGGCCCGACTGGGCGCCGGTGGACTGGAGCGAGTATCCGGAGGAGGTCGTGGACCGCAAGTGGCGCCTCGACGCGGCCCGCCTCCACCGCGTCCTGGACACGATGGGCGTGCGCCCCGCCACCGGCCCCGCGGCCCCGGCCACCGGCGCCCCGACCCTGTCCCGCGTCCTGGACCACCTGACGGAGACGGCCGCCCTGCCCGGCGGGTCCCCGCTGACGGACCCGTCCGCCGCCTGGCCGGCCGGTCGCACCGGAGCCGCCGGCCCCGCAGCGGGCCGCGCCGCTCCGGCCGGCCCGCACCCCGGCCGGACCACCGGCGCGAGCGGGCCGGACGACACCGCCGACGACGAGGACCTCTCCGGCACGACGGCCCGCAGCGCCGCCCTCGCCGCCCGCCTCAGCGCCGAACTGGCCCGCGAGCAGGCAGCCCCCTCCCCGGCCGCCCCGGCCTCCCTCCCGGCCTCACCCGCCCCCGCCGCCCCCGACCCGGCGGTGGCCCTCTGGGACGACCGGGTGCTCCCCCTCTTCCCGCTCCAGCCCCCGCGCACGGGCCGGGAGCTGCTCGCCGACCACCTCACCGCGATGCTCTGCTGCGCCGCGATGGACAGCGCCGGCGCGACGCCCGGCCTGGACTGGCTGGACGGCCCGACGCTTCTCGTCGCCGGCGAACGCGCCGCGGACCTGGCGCCCAAGGTCCTCGCCCTGATCGAGGACGGCGACGCCACCCCGCTGCGCGCCTGGCTCGCCGAGCTGGGGATACGGCCCGAGAAGCCGGTCCGGCTCGCCTGATCCGCGCCCGGCCCGCCCGCGCGGGCCTCGGAGGACCGACTTCCGCTTCTGGCCAATTCGAGACGAACAGTGACGGAGTGCGCGCGTTATGTGATGTGCTGGGACCGTTCGCATGCAGGGCATGGGCGTACGACATACGACAGACACATAAGCCCGAAGCCGCCCCAGGCGGCACACCGCGTCTCACCGCACAGCGTGACCGCACAGCCGTGCACCACCGCACGGACGCGCATCACCGCACAGCCGTGAACCACCGCACAGCACGCGAACCACGCACAGCACGCGAACCACGTACACCACACACCACACCGGCACGCACCACCACGGGGGCAAGGGGAGGGGAAGCAGCATGGGTTCGGAGCAGATCCGGCGCTGGGAGTCGGGAGCGCTCGCGCACGCCGTGACGGATCCCTTCGGCCAGGGCCCCGTTCCGTGGCTGCGCGGCAACGTGACGTACTTCGACGACACCGGCCAGATCGTCCCCTGGTACGCGGAGCAGGACGGGCCGCACGCGTCGAAGGGGGACGGCCGCTCCGGAGGCCCCCGCGCCGCCGACGACGTCCACCGCCAGGTCAAGGGCTTCACCTCGACCGGCGCGGTCGCCCCCGGCGAGGCCATCGACTTCCGCGTCACGGTCGACCCGCCGCAGCAGTTCGCCGTCGACATCTACCGCATCGGCCACTACGGCGGTGACGGCGCCGCGAAGATCACCACCAGCCCGCGTCTGTCCGGCATCGTCCAGCCCCCGCCGCTCACCGCGGACCGCACGGTCTCCTGCCACCACTGGTGGCTGTCGTGGCGCCTGCAGATCCCGACGTACTGGAACATCGGCGCGTACGTCGCCGTCCTCACCACCGCCGACGGCTACCGCTCCCACGTCCCGTTCACCGTCCGCCACGACCAGCCCGCCGACCTGCTGCTCGTCCTGCCCGACATCACCTGGCAGGCGTACAACCTCTACCCGGAGGACGGCCGCACGGGCGCGAGCCTCTACCACGCCTGGGATGAGGAGGGGCGGCTGCTGGGCGAGGCGGACGCCGCCACCACGGTGTCGTTCGACCGCCCCTACGCCGGCGCCGGCCTCCCGCTGCACGTGGGCCACGCCTACGACTTCATCCGCTGGGCCGAGCGCTACGGCTACGACCTCGCCTACGCCGACGCCGGTGACCTGCACGCCGGCCGCGTCGACCCCACCCGCTACCGCGGCCTGGTCTTCCCGGGCCACGACGAGTACTGGTCGGCCGACATGCGCCGGACCGTGGAGGTCGCCCGCGACGCCGGCACCTCGCTCGTCTTCCTCTCCGCGAACTCCGTGTACTGGCAGGTGGAGCTGGGCCCGTCCCCGTCCGGCGTCCCGCACCGGCTGCTGACCTGCCGCAAACGCAAGGGCCCGGGCAGGCCGGTGCTGTGGCGGGAGATCGACCGGGCGGAGCAGCAGCTCCTCGGCATCCAGTACGCGGGCCAGGTGCCCGAGCCGCACCCGCTGATCGTGCGCAACGCCCGGCACTGGCTGTGGGAGGCGACCGGGGCGCACGAGGGCGACGAGATCGAGAACCTGGTGGCGGGGGAGGCCGACCGCTACTTCCCGCGCACCGCGCTGCCCGACCACGAGGAGCGCGTGCTGCTCGCCCACTCGCCGTACACCGACAAGCGGGGCGTCCTCCGCCACCAGGAGACGTCCCTCTACCGCGCCCCGTCCGGCGCCTGGGTCTTCGCAGCAGGAACGTTCGCCTGGTCCCCGGCACTGGACCGCCCCGGACACGTCGACCCGCGCATCCAGCGCGCCACGGCCAATCTCCTGGACCGCATCTGCAAACGCGACTGACCCGCTGTCGGTGATCAAGCTCGCATACGGGAGAATCGAGCCACTTGTACAGAACCACGGGGAGGAACCGTGTCCGGATTCGTCGAAAAGCCCGAGCCGATCCAGGTTCCGGGCCTGGTGCACCTGCACACCGGCAAGGTGCGCGAGCTGTACCGGAACGAGGCGGGCGACCTCGTGATGGTCGCCAGTGACCGCATCTCCGCGTACGACTGGGTGCTGCCGACCGAGATCCCCGACAAGGGCCGGGTCCTCACGCAGCTCTCCCTGTGGTGGTTCGACCGGCTCGCCGACCTGATCCCCAACCACGTCCTGAGCACGGAACTGCCCGCGGGCGCTCCGGCCGACTGGGAGGGCCGCACGCTGGTCTGCAAGTCGCTGCGGATGGTGCCCGTGGAGTGCGTGGCCCGCGGCTACCTCACCGGCTCGGGCCTGGCCGAGTACCGCGAGACCCGCACGGTCTGCGGCCTCGCCCTGCCCGAGGGCCTGACGGACGGCAGCGAACTGCCGGCCCCGATCTTCACCCCGGCCACCAAGGCCGAGGTCGGCGAGCACGACGAGAACGTCTCCTACGAGGAAGTCGCCCGCCAGGTCGGCGCGGACACCGCGGCCCGACTGCGCCAGGCGACCCTCGCGGTCTACTCCCGGGGCCGGGACATCGCCCGTGAGCGGGGCATCATCCTCGCGGACACCAAGTTCGAGTTCGGCTTCGACGGCGACAGCCTGGTCCTCGCGGACGAGGTCCTCACCGCGGACTCCTCCCGGTTCTGGCCGGCCGACCAGTGGGAGCCGGGCCGCGCGCAGCCGTCGTTCGACAAGCAGTTCGTGCGCGACTGGCTGACCTCGCCTGAGTCCGGCTGGGACCGCGCGGGCGAGCAGCCGCCGCCCGCCCTGCCGCAGCAGGTCGTCGAGGCCACCCGCGCCAAGTACGTCGAGGCGTACGAGCGTCTCACCGGCACGAGCTGGTCGTAGGCGGGCGCGGACACGAAGAAGCCCCCCGGCGGAACCGGGGGGCTTCTCACTGGAGCGAACGACGAGGTTCGAACTCGCGACCTCAACCTTGGCAAGGTTGCGCTCTACCAACTGAGCTACGTTCGCATGCGCCGTGGCGCGGGAACCACTATACCCAACCTCGCTCCCGCGCGAGCCGCACCGCGGCATGCCGGTTCTCCGCCCCGAGCTTCGACACGGCCGACGAGAGGTAGTTCCGCACGGTCCCCTGCGACAGCGCGGCCCGCTCGGCGATCTCCGCGACCGGCGCCCCGTCGGCCGCGAGTTCCAGCACCTCGGCCTCCCGCGCGGTCAGCGGCGAGTCCCCGGCGGCGATCGCGTCGGCGGCCAACTCCGGGTCGACGTAGCGGTTCCCGGCGTGCACGGTCCGGATGAGCTCCGCGAGCCGCTGCGCGCTGACCGTCTTCGGCACGAACCCGCGCACCCCCGCCTCCAGCGCCCGCTTCAGATGCCCGGGGCGTCCGTGGCTGGTGACGATGAGCACCTTGCAGCCGGGCAGTTCGGTCCGCAGTGATGTGGCGACCTTCACACCGTCGGCGCCGGGCATCTGGAGGTCCAGGACGGCGACGTCGGGCTTGTGCGCCCGGGCCATCGCGAGCGCCTCCGGTCCGGTGGCCGCCTCGGCGACGACCATGAGGTCGTCCTCCAGCGACAGCAGTGCGGCGAGCGCGCCGCGGATGAGGTGCTCGTCGTCGGCGAGCAGCAGCCGCACGGGCTCCGCGGCCGTCATGACGTGACCTCACTCACAGCACTGGCGGAGTTCTCAGAACTTCCAGAACTCCCAGAACTACCTGAACTGCCAGAACTCCCTGACCTCATGGCACTCCCCGAGCCCGAGGCCTCGGTGGACGGGCCGCGGTCGGGGCCGGCCTGGGCCGGTATCGACGGCAGCGGAATCTCCGCCGTCAGCCGGAACATGCCCTTGCCCGCGGGCCCGGCCTCCAGCGTCCCGTCGAGCTGCGCCAGCCGCTCCCGCAGCCCGGCGAGCCCGGAACCGGACGAGGCCGGTGCTCCCGGCGTCCCGTCCGCGTCCTCGGTGACCCCGTCGTTCTCCACGGACAGCACCACACGTCCCTCCGACACCCGCAGTCCCACCGCACACCGGCGTGCGTCCCCGTGCCGCAGCACGTTCGTCGCCGCCTCCCGTACGACCCACCCCAGGGCCGACCGCACCGCCGCCGGCAGTCCGGCCACCGCCGCCCCGCTCACCGTGCACTCGATGCCGGCCGCCGCCAGCACCCCCCGCGCCCCGGCCAGTTCCGACGCGAGGTCGGCCTCCCGGTAGCCGCGGACGACCTCCCGCACCTCCCGCTGCGCCTCGTGCGCGAGCCGCTGCACCTCGACCATCTGCGTCACGGCCTCCGGCCGACCCCGCTGGGCGAGCTGCACGGCGAGTTCGCTCTTCAGCGCGATGACCGCGAGGTTGCGGCCCATGACGTCGTGCAGGTCCCGCCCGAACCGCAGCCGCTCCTCGGCGACGGCGAGCCGGGCCCGGGTCTCGCGGGCCTCGTCGAGTTCGTAGACGGCGTTGAGCAGCCAGACCGACAGGACGGCCGTGAACGCGACGAACCCGGCGCCCAGCAGCACGACCAGTGTGGTGACCGCGGCGGCGGTCAGGGGGGCGCCCAGCGTCAGCGACACCAGTCCCGCACCCGCGGCGAACCCGGTCACCAGGAAGAACACATGCCGCCGGTCGCCCAGACCGAGGGCGATGATGCCCGCCCCGAGTATCAGCACGGTGCCGAACACCGCACCGACCGCGGTGCCCATGTCGTCCGAGCGGTCCGGACCGTGCCCGACGGCCGCGAGGGCGGCGACGGCGATCACGGCGCTGAGCGCGCCGAGCACCCACAGCAGGTGGACGGGCTGCTTGCGGCGGCCCCGCTTCCAGTCCAGCGCGCGCGACACGGTCACCGTGCACACCGCGGCGTGCACGCACACCATCGCCAGCAGCAGGCTGCTGAGCCGTGGTTCCGGCGAGCCGATGAGCGGCGGTCCCACCAGCAGGACCTCGACCACGCCGAAGGAGTGGAACGAACACCGTGTGTACGTCTCCATCTTCGCCGGCGTGCTCTTGTGCCGCCACCAGCGACCGGGCTCCCGCATCTTCTCGGCTCCTCTACCTCAACGCCGCGGGTCCCACCGGAACCAGCGCCGTACACCGAACAGGGCCAGAGCGGTCCATGCCACCGCCGTCACCACGGCGCCCAGTGTCTCGTAGGCCGTCAGGCCGCCGGTCCAGCCGTCGCGGACCAGCAGGATGACAGGGCTCAGCGGCAGCAGTTCGCAGACCGAGGCCAGCCGGTCCGGCAGCATCTCCAGCGGGACGGCGATACCGGAGCCGAGCATCGAGACCAGCAGCACGGGGAGCGAGGTGACCTGGGCACTCTCCACGGTCCGGGTGACGCTCGCGGTGACGGCGGCCAGCGCGGCGCACATCACCAGGCCCGACAGCAGTCCCAGCAGGACGAGATGGGGCGCGTCGGGCACCGACACGTCGAGCAGGACGGCGCAGCCGACGGCGAGGACCAGGCACTGCACGAAGCCGATGGTGACGGCGGGGAGCGAGGCCCCGGCCAGGATCTCCGCGTCCCGCACCTCACCGGTGCGCAGCCGCTTGAGGACCAGTTCCTCGCGCCGGGTGACGAAGATGCCCACGAGGGCGCTGTAGACGGCGAAGAGCAGGGAGAAGCCGACGGCGGCGGGCAGCACGACGGTGCCCACCGTGAGCCCGGCCTTCTCCAGGTCCGACTTCCCGACCGCCGACAGCACCGTGAACGGCAGCATCAGCGGCACGAACAGCGCGGCGAAGAGGGTGCCCTTGCTGCGGCCGAGCAGCGTCATCTCGGCCCGGGCCAGAGCCGACAACCGGCTCCTGCTGGTGGTGGTGACGGCGTGGCTCATGCCGCGTACTCCTTCACTTCCGCCGAAGCCGGGGCCGTCCCGGCGGCCGCCTCGCGGGCGATGCCCAGGAACGCCTCCTCCAGTGACGCCGACCGCACGTCCAGCCGCCGTAGCTCGACGCCCGCCCGCTCGGCCCAGGTGAGCAGTCTCGTCGCCGCCTTCTGCAGCTCCCGCGTACGGAGCCGGACCACGCGGCCCTCCACCTCGTGCCCGCTCACGCCGAGCTCGGCGAGCGGCGGCAGGTCGCCGAGGTGGTAGTCCTCGGGCAGCTCGAAGGAGATCCGTGACGGCTGGGTGGCGGTCACCTCGGCCGGGGTGCCGGTCGCGGCGATGCGTCCCTCGTGCAGGATCGCCAGCCGGTCCGCGAGCGACTCGGCCTCCTCCAGGTAGTGCGTGGTCAGCAGGACCGTCGTCCCGCCGCGGCGCAGGGCGCGCACCAGGTCCCAGGTGTCGCGGCGGCCTTCGGCGTCGAGTCCGGTCGTCGGCTCGTCCAGGAACAGCACCTCGGGGTCGCCGAGCAGCGCCAGGGCCAGGTCGAGGCGGCGCCGCTCACCGCCGGACAGCTGCTTGACCCGTACGTCGGCCTTCTGGGTCAGTCCGACCAGCGCGAGCACCTCGGCCGGCGGCCGGGCCCCGCTGACGCAGCCGCCCCACATGCGTGCGGTCTCCGCGACGGTCAGCTCGGACGGGAAGCCCCCTTCCTGCAGCATCACGCCGGTGCGGGGCCGTACGGCGGCCCGCTCGGTGGACGGGTCGTGCCCGAGGACGCGCACCCGGCCGCCGGCCGGCGCCGCGAGTCCCTCCAGCAGCTCGACGGTCGACGTCTTGCCCGCGCCGTTGGTGCCCAGCAGGGCGAAGATCTCCCCGCGCCGGACGGAGAAGCTGATGCCGCGGACCGCCTCGAACCCGCCCCCGTACACACGCTGCAGGTCAGTGACCTCAATCACGTGTTCGTGTCCGTTGGATTCCATGCCCCAAGCCTCCCGTGCGCACGGCACCGGGAGCAGTGCGCGCTGTCATCACTCGGCATGACAAATGTCAGGGGGACCGCGCGCCCGGGGCATGAAGAAGACCCCGGTCCTGATGGACCGGGGTCTCATTTCCCGAGCGGACGACGAGGCTCGAACTCGCGACCTCAACCTTGGCAAGGTTGCGCTCTACCAACTGAGCTACGTCCGCATTGCTCCCGACCAGCTCTCACTGACCGGTGCGGGCACCAGCCTACCTGATCCACAACAGTGGCCGGTACGGCGATGCAGAGCGGGTGACAGGAATCGCACACTGCGCCTTCCCCCTGGAAGGGGGATGTTCTACTACTGAACTACACCCGCACGTCTGAGTGGGCCGGGCCTTTCGGCCTCGCCCCTCGGCGTGCTCCAGACTCTAGCTGATCAGCCGGGGTGCTGCGCAAGTCGGCTGCCGCGAGGGGCGGGTGACCGGACGTCGGACCGGGCCCGACGGTCCGTCACTGGGCGGCGGTGAACGCCTCGTAGACCTTCTTGGGGATGCGCCCGCGCGCGGGGACCTCCAGCTTGTTGGCCTGGGCCCAGGCCCGTACCGCCGACGGGTCGGGGGCGACCTCCGTCTGCCGGTACGCCTTGCCCGAGCGGGACCGCTTGCGGCCGGCCTCCACGTAGGGCGCGAGCGCCTTCCGCAGTTCGCCGGCGTTGACCTCGCTCAGGTCGATCTCGTACGACTTGCCGTCCAGTCCGAAGGCGATCGTTTCCGTCGCTTCCGAGCCGTCGATGTCGTCAAAGAGGGTGACCACGACCTTCTGCGCCACGAATATCGGTCCCTTCTTGCGGCACTTGCCAATTCATTTCTACAGTGCCTGACAATGCTTGGTGAAGCCCGACTAAATCCTTTGGCGTGTCAAAAATCAAGGGGGAGCGCGGCGACTTCGATTGAGGGTGGTACCGGGAGACGGGCGGGCGCAATAGGTTCCGGGTGTCGATCGGGAATCTTTCCCGGAAATTTTCATGCGCGTGCTCACCGATGCCGGATCGTGATGGCGGTCACGTAGCTTCCTACAAGTCGACGCGCGTAGAAATTTTGTGCGGGTAGTCTGAAGGAACCTGCTCAGCACCACACACCGGGAGTGCCAGTGGCACGCGTCGTAGTCGACGTCATGCTCAAGCCGGAGATCCTCGACCCCCAGGGCCAGGCGGTGCAGCGCGCACTGCCGCGGCTGGGTTTCGACGGGATCTCGGACGTCCGCCAGGGAAAGCGTTTCGAACTGGAAGTTGACGGGCCGGTCGACGAGGCCGCCCTCGCCCGCATTCACGATCTTGCGGAGTCCTTCCTCGCGAACACCGTGATCGAGGACTTCACCGTCCGCGTCGAGGAAGTCGCGGAGGCCGTGAAGTGACCGCTCGTATTGGCGTCGTCACTTTTCCGGGGAGTCTGGACGACCGTGACACCCAGCGCGCGATCCGTGTCGCGGGTGCCGAGCCGGTCGCCCTGTGGCACAAGGACAAGGACCTCAAGCAGGTCGACGCCGTGGTGCTGTGCGGTGGTTTCTCCTACGGCGACTATCTGCGCGCCGGGGCCATCGCCCGTTTCTCGCCGGTGATGGAGCCCCTGCTGGAGCAGGCGAAGGCCGGTCTGCCGGTGCTCGGCATCTGCAACGGCTTCCAGATCCTCACCGAGGCGCACCTGCTCCCCGGCACGATGCTGCGCAACGACCACCTGCACTTCATCTGCCGTGACCAGAAGCTGCGCGTGGAGAACGCCGAGACCGCCTGGACCACCGACTACACGGCCGGCCAGGAGATCCACATCCCGCTGAAGAACAACGACGGGCAGTACGTCGCCGACGCGTACACGCTCGACCAGCTGGAGGCCGAGGGCCGGGTCGCCTTCCGGTACCTCGACTTCAACCCGAACGGCTCGCAGCGGGACATCGCCGGCGTCACCAACGAGGCCGGGAACGTGGTCGGCCTCATGCCGCACCCCGAGCACGCCGTCGAGCCGCTGATCGGCACCGGCCGCACCGACGGCCTCCCGTTCTTCACCTCGATCCTCAAGAAGCTGGTCAACGCATGAGCCGGACGCCTCTGGACACGGTCGAGCACGCGGCCGCGACCCCCGACGTCGAGCTGCCCTGGGCCGAACTGGGCCTGAAGAAGGACGAGTACGAGCGCGTGGTCGAGATCCTCGGCCGCCGGCCCACCGGGGCCGAACTCGCCATGTACTCGGTGATGTGGTCGGAGCACTGCTCGTACAAGAGCAGCAAGGTGCACCTGCGCCAGTTCGGCGAGAAGGCACCCGAGTCCGACGCCATGCTCGTCGGCATCGGCGAGAACGCCGGTGTCGTGGACGTCGGCCAGGGCTACGCGGTCACCTTCAAGGTCGAGTCGCACAACCACCCGTCGTACGTCGAGCCCTACCAGGGCGCGGCCACCGGTGTCGGCGGCATCGTCCGCGACATCATCGCCATGGGCGCCCGCCCGGTCGCGGTCGTCGACCCGCTGCGCTTCGGCGCCGCCGACCACCCCGACACCAAGCGCGTGCTGCCGGGCGTCGTCGCGGGCATCGGCGGCTACGGCAACTGCCTGGGCCTGCCCAACATCGGCGGCGAGGTCGTCTTCGACGCCTGCTACCAGGGCAACCCGCTGGTCAACGCCGGTGCCATCGGCGTCATGCGGCACGAGGACATCCACCTCGCGAAGGCCTCCGGCGCCGGCAACAAGGTCATCCTGTACGGGGCCCGCACCGGCGGCGACGGCATCGGCGGCGCCTCGATCCTGGCCTCCGAGACCTTCGACGACGCCAAGCCCTCGAAGCGCCCGGCCGTCCAGGTCGGCGACCCCTTCCAGGAGAAGCTCCTCATCGAGTGCACCCTGGAGGCCTTCAGGGAGAAGCTGGTCGTCGGCATCCAGGACCTGGGAGCCGCGGGCCTGTCCTGCGCGACCAGCGAACTGGCCTCGAACGGCTCCGGCGGCATGCGCGTCACCCTGGACGACGTCCCGCTGCGCGACTCCACGCTCTCGCCCGAGGAGATCCTCATGAGCGAGTCGCAGGAGCGCATGTGCGCGGTCGTCGAGCCGGAGAAGGTCGACCGCTTCCTGGAGATCTGCGAGAAGTGGGACGTCATCGCCACCGTCATCGGTGAGGTGACCGACGGCGACCGCCTGGAGATCTACTGGCACGGCGGCAAGATCGTCGATGTCGACCCGCGCACGGTCGCCCACGAGGGCCCGGTCTACGAGCGCCCCTACGCCCGCCCGTCCTGGCAGGACGAGCTGCAGGCCGACGACGCGAACAAGCTGCCCCGCCCGCAGACGTCCGAGGAGCTGAAGGACCAGGTCCTGAAGCTGGTCGGCTCCCCGAACCAGGCCTCCAAGTCCTGGATCACCAGCCAGTACGACCACTTCGTGCAGGGCAACACCGTCCTCGCCCAGCCCGAGGACTCCGGCATGATCCGCATCGACGAGGAGACCGGCCTCGGCGTGGCCATCGCCACCGACGGCAACGGCCGGTACGCCAAGCTCGACCCGTACCACGGCGCGCAGCTGGCCCTGGCGGAGGCGTACCGCAACGTCGCCACCACCGGCGCCAAGCCGCTGGCCGTCTCCGACTGCCTGAACTTCGGCTCGCCCGAGGACCCGGCGGTGATGTGGCAGTTCGCGGAGGCCGTGCGCGGTCTGGCGGACGCCTGCCAGCAGCTCGGCACGCCCGTGACCGGCGGCAACGTCTCCCTGTACAACCAGACGGGCGAGGCGGCCATCCACCCGACCCCGGTCGTCGCGGTCCTGGGCGTCATCGACGACGTCGCCCGCCGCACCCCGGTCGCCTTCCAGGAGGAGGGGCAGCTGCTCTACCTCCTCGGCGACACCCACGAGGAGTTCGGCGGCTCGGCCTGGTCGCAGGTCGTGCACGACCACCTCGGCGGCCTGCCGCCCAAGGTCGACCTGGAGCGGGAGCGGCTGCTCGCCGAGATCCTGATCTCCGCCTCCCGCGACGGCATGATCGACTCCGCGCACGACCTGTCCGACGGCGGTCTGATCCAGGCCGTGGTCGAGTCGGCGCTGCTCGGGGAGAAGGGCGCGCGCCTGATCGTCCCGGACGGGCTGGACGCGTTCACCTTCCTGTTCTCCGAGTCGGCGGGCCGCGCGGTCGTGGCCGTGCCGCGCTCCGAGGAGCTCCGCTTCACCGACATGTGCGGTGCGCGGGGCCTGCCGGCCACCCGTATCGGTGTCGTCGACGGCGACGCGGTCGAGGTGCAGGGCGAGTTCGCGCTCACCCTGGAGGAGCTGCGCACGGCCCACGAGGAGACGATCCCGGCGCTGCTGGCCTGAGGGTGCGGTCGCGCCGGGTGCGCGACCGCGTGTGACACGGCGAAACGCCCGGCCGGGGAAACCGGCCGGGCGTTTCCGTGTGCCTGTCCGGGGCCCGTCGCGGTGCCTGTCCGGGGTCCGTCGCGCCGGGAGGCTGGGCCGTTCCGCGGGGTGCGACCGCTCGTGACGGGGTGGAGTGCCCGGCCGGGGAGGGGTGGCCGGGCGTTCCCGCGTATCCGTCCGGGGTTCCGTCCCGGCGGCGGCCGGGAGGCTACGCCGCTCCGTGGCCCGGCTGGAGGGCGAAGCGGACCACGCGGACGCGGCCGTCCTCGGCGAACTCGCCGAAGGCCAGCACCTCCTGGAGCCGGTCCGGGTTCCCGTCCCGGCTGGTGAGGTAGTGCGCCGCGAAGCGGTTGCCCTCCCGCAGGGTCTCGCGGACGTCCACCGGATAGCGGTGCCCCCGCTTCCGCCCGTCCTCCAGGGACTTCAGCACGCCGCTGCGCTGCAGCACCTTCCCCCCGACCTGGTGCACCGCGTCGGGGGTGTGGAACCGGTCGTGGGCCTCGGCGACCGGGACCGCGGGGTCGTAGCCGGCGGCGTAGTACGCCCGCAGGTAGTGGGCCGGGTCCTGGGCGGGTGTGGGCTGCGTCCCGGGAGCGGGCGGGGGAGCCGGGGCGGTCCCCGGGGCGGGGCGGGCGCCGCTGTCGTAGGGCGCCCCGCCGCTCGACCAGCCGAGCCCGCTGGAGAAGAAGGCGGTCATCCGGGCCACCCGCCCGTCCTCGCCCATCTCGGCGAGGACCGCGGCCTCGGTGACGCTCTGCACCTTCCACACCATCGGCGTGCTCACCGTGTACCGGGCGGCCGCCCGGCGCCCCTCGGTGATCACCTCGTGCACGTGCAGCTCGTGCGGTGCCCGCAGGGAACGCCGGGAGCGGACCTCGCCGAGGATCTTCTTGCGGTCCCAGACACCGCCGTTGACCCGCAGGGTGCCCTCGGGCAGGTGGTAGCGGTCCCAGACCTCCTCGACCGGATCGGTTCCGTCGAAGGCGTCGGCGTAGTACGCGCGGAGGTACCCGGCGAAGTCCTCGGCGGCGGTGGGGCGGTCGGTGGTGCTCATGACGCTCTCCTGGGTGTCGTCTCGGTGGGGGGAACGCCGTCCTTCGGACGCAGGGACGGCGCCGTCGTGATGTGGAACTCGTCGCGGAGGGCCGCCCGGGCCGCCAGGTACCCGCACATGCCGTGGACGCTGGGGCCGGGCGGCGTCGACGCGGAACACAGGTACACGCCGGGCAGGGGGGTGCGGTGGGGATTCCAGGCGGGCAGCGGCCGGAACAGGGACTGCTTGAGGGTGAGGGCGCCCGCGCCGATGTCGCCGCCCGGGTAGTTCGGGTTGTACGACTCGTACGCGGCGGCCGGCACACCGCGCGCGGCGACGACCGTGTCGGCGAAGCCGGGAGCGTAGCGCTCGATGCGGCGCGTGATGAGGGGGACCGGGTCCCGGGTGTCCCCGTTCGGTACGTGGGCGTAGGCCCACACGGGGCGACGGCCGTCCACCGCGCGGGTGGGATCGGTCACGGCGGGGTCGACGACCAGCACGAACGGCTCGTCGGTGGGTTCGCCGCGGACGGCGGCGTTCTCCGCCGCGACCGTCTCGGCGCGGGTGCCGCCCAGGTGGACGGTCCCCGCCCGTCCCACCTCCGGGTCGGCCCAGGGGATCGGCTCGCTCACCAGGAAGTCGGCCTTCGCCGCGCCCGGACCGTAGCGGAAGCGGCGCAGCGCTCGCGCGTAGCGGGACGGCAGCCGGTCGCCCGCCAGGGCGAGCAGGCCGGTGGGAGCGGTGTCCAGCATGATCACCCGGGCGTCGAGTTCCGCCAGGTCGCCGATCCGGTGGCCGACGTGCACGACTCCGCCGTGCGCGGTCAGGTCGTCGGCCAGTGCCTCGGCGATGCGGATGCTGCCGCCTTCCGGCAGGGGCCAGCCGGTGGCGTGCGCCAGATGCCCGAGCAGCAGGGCGATGGCACCGGAGGGCAGGCTCGGCAGCCGGCCCACCGCGTGCGCGGCCACCCCGGTGAGCAGCGCGCGCGCCGCCGGGGTGCGCAGCCCGTTGCCGCGCAGGAGGTGGCCGAGGACCCGGGTGCCGAGCAGCAGGGGCGCCGCCGGGTCGCGGGGCAGGGAGCGCTGTCCGGAGAGCAGCAGGTCGGTCACGCTCCGGCTGTGCCGTACCAGCGGTGCCATCAGCCGGTGCCAGTGCCGCCCGTCCGGGCCGAGCCGGTCGCACGTCGTCGCGAGGTCGTGGTGGGCGAGCGCCGCGCTGCCGCCGTCCAGCGGATGGGCGTAGGCGATCGGGGGCCGCAGCAGCGCGACCCCGCGGGCGGGAAGGTCGAACTCCCGGAAGAACGCGGACGCGGCGGCCATCGGGTGCACGGCGGCGCACAGGTCGTGCCGTACCCGGGAGTCGAAGAGCGCCTCGCCGCGCAGGCCGCCGCCCGGCGTCGGGGCCTGCTCGTGCACGTGCACCGTCAGCCCGGCGCGGGCCATGGTGACGGCGGCGGCCAGACCGTTCGGCCCGCTGCCCACCACGGCGACGTCGACACGGGTCATGCAACCGCCTCTTCGGCCGCGAACTGCTGGAGCGCGAGCCGCCGGTACACCTCGTCGTCCTGGAGCAGCTGACGGTGCGTGCCGACCGCGCGCACCCGGCCCTCCTCCATCACGATGATGCGGTCCGCCTGCACGATGGTGGACAGCCGGTGCGCGATGGCCAGGACCGCGCACTCACGGGCCGCCTCGGTGATCGCGTCCCGCAGCGCCGCCTCGGTGTCGCTGTCCAGGTGCGCGGTGACCTCGTCCAGCAGGATCACCGCCGGCCGCTGCAGCAGCGTCCGGGCGATGGCCAGCCGCTGGCGCTGCCCGCCGGACAGCCCCGCGCCGCGCTCACCGAGTGCGGTGTCGAGCCCGTCGGGCAGCGCGTCCACGAAGTCCTCCAGATGGGCGAGGCGCAGCGCGCGGGCGATGCCGGCGGCATCGGCACCCGGATGGGCATAGGTCAGATTCTCCCGGATCGTCCCACGCAGCAGCGGTGCGTCCTGCTCCACGTACCCGACCAGCGACCGCAGTTCGGCCAGCGGCAGCCGCGTCACGTCCCGGCCCGCGACCCGGATCGTGCCCGAGTCCGCGGTGAGGAAACGCTCGATGAGCTGGAACGCCGTTGTTTTGCCCGCACCCGACGGGCCGACGATGGCGGTCAGGCCGCGCCTCGGGATCGTGAACGAGACGTCCTGGAGCACCGGGGCGCCCTCCCGGTAGGCGAAGCCCACCTCCTCGAAGCGGACCGCCGGCGCGTCGGCCGGGGTGCCGGACACGCCCGGTTCACCCGGCGCCGCCGCCTCCTCCGCCTCCTCCTCCTGGCGGATCGCCCCCAGCTCGGTGACTCGCTGGACGGCGGCGCGGCCCTGCTGGATCTGGCTGATCGAGATGAACAGCAGGACCAGCGGCGACACCAGATAGAAGAGGTACATGACGAACGAGGTCAGGTCGGCGGGCGACAGCGAGCCGGTGGCGACCCGGGCCATGCCCCAGGAGATGACGACGGCGAGCGAGAGCTGCGTGCCCACGTTCATCATCGGGTTGAGCAGCGACCCGTACGCCGTGACGCGGATGCCCGTGCGCCGGGCCCGGTCGGCCAGGGCGGCCAGTTCCTCGGTCTCCCGTTCCTCGGCGCGGGACGCCTTGACCGTGGTGAGGGCACCGAGCACCCGCTGCAGCCCGGAGCCGAACGCGCCGACGTTCTCCCGGTTCTGCAGGGCGGCCTTGCGCACCTGGCGGGCCAGCAGGAGCGCGCCGGCGCTGGCCGCGCCGAGACAGCCGACGGTCGTCAGCAGCAGTTTCCAGTCCAGCCTGGCCATCAGCAGCAGGCTGCCGGCCACCATGAACACGGAGGTCACCATCTGCGCCAGCGCCTGGGCGATGACCAGGCAGGCGATGGAGGTGTCCGACACGGTGCGGGCGAAGACGTCGCCGAGTTGCAGACGGGAGAAGTCCGGTATCCGGCTGCGCAGCAGACGGCCCCCGAGGAGGCGCCGGGTGTCGTACACGATGTTCTCGCCGGCGCGGCCGATCGCGTAGGCGTGTCCGGCGCTCAGCGCGGCGTCGGCGAGGAAGAACAGCGCGATGAGCGTGATGGGCCAGGCGATCGGCTCGTCCTGGGACACGGCCTTGATCAGCCGGCCCAGCATCCAGGGCTGTGCGAGCGTGGCCGCCGCTCCGGCCAGGCCCAGGACGATGCCGGTGATCAGCAGGGTCCGGTGGCGGCGGACGATGTCCCGGAGGTTCATGCCGGCTTGGTGCAGGTGGTGACGAACAGACCGGCCGCGGGGGAGTACGGGGTGCCCTGCCAGTCGCTGTGGTGCCCCTCGGGCTCCAGCCCGGCGTCCCGCGCGTAGCCCTCGACCTCGTCGGGCGTCAGCAGGCGCGCGGTCTCGGAGCCGATGCGGTGCGTGCCGTCGGCCTCGAACCACACCGTGGAGACCTGCCAGATCCGCTGGTCCATCAGGAGTGTGGCGTGCATCTGGATGCCGGTGTTGGGCTCCGGGTAGGGCGCGAAGAACGTCGTACGGGACAGGCCCTCGTGCTGGGCGACGATGCCGGGCCGGTTGTGCGTCTCGATCACCAGCCGGCCACCGGGACGCAGCAGCCGGGCGGCCCGGGCGACGACCGCGCGCTGCTCCTCCGGGTCGAGCACCAGCGCCAGTGTGGAGCACACGCAGTAGACCAGGCCGTACTGCCGGTCCCCCGTGTAGGTGCGGATGTCGCCGAGTTCGGCCGTGACCTCGCCTTCGTCCGCCTTCTTCTCCAGGGAGGCGAGCATCTCCGGCGAGGAGTCCACGCCGTGCACCGGACCCACGCGGTGCGACAGCGGCAGCGCGATCCGGCCGGTGCCGACACCGAACTCCAGCGTGCCCCAGGACGGATCGGGGTGGAATCGGGTCAGTGCCTCGACGGCGGTGCCGGTGGACGCGTCGTCCCGGAAGACGCGGTCGTACCAGCCCTCGAACTGCTTGCCGTAGCCGATGTCCGCGATCGTCACTGGTTCTCCGTTTCGTTGCTGGGGTCCGGTGCCGGTGTGGCGTCCGTCGGGCGGTGGCTGTCAGGCCGCCTTCAGGAAGCCGGGGGAGACCGGGTTCATCGCCTGGTAGGTGGAGACGTAGAGCACCTCGGGGTCCTCGGCGTCGTCGTGGCCGGCGGCGCGCACCACGGCGAACTGGAAGCCGCGTACCTGGGACACCTGCGCGGAGTCCCGGATCTGCCGCCGCACGAACTCGGCCAGGACGCGGAAGCCCGGGGAGTCCGTCGGGTCCTCACCCTTGGCGATGCTCTTGATGATGGCCGTGCAGATGTCGAACACGGCCTTCTCCGACCGGCGGGAGGCGAACCAGAAGGCCTGGCTCATCCTGCGGTGCTCGATCAGGTCGAGCTCCACCCACTCGGAGGTCCTGCGGCTGTCGTCGAGGGTGCGGTACAGGTAGTGGTAGTCGTGCGTCGCGGGGTTGGGCGCGAAGAACTTCCAGTTCGGGATCAGGGAGAACAGGTCCTTCG
Organism: Streptomyces sp. NPDC006624; assembly: GCF_040611555.1. Lineage (NCBI taxonomy): Bacteria > Bacillati > Actinomycetota > Actinomycetes > Kitasatosporales > Streptomycetaceae > Streptomyces > Streptomyces sp. NPDC006624. The sequence goes on from NZ_JBEXOM010000007.1 coordinate 325,665, forward strand.
CCCGCGCGCGTTCGAACGCCGGGTGCGGATGCTGCGCGGCCAGCGTCGTCACGAGCAGTGCCGCGCCCGCCAGCCGGGTGACCGCGCCGGGGCCGGTGAAGGCGTCCTTCAGGAGTGCGGTGGGGTTCACGGTGGCTCACTCGCCTTTCCCGGCGGCTTCCCGCTCCGGGGCCGCGGCGGTCTGCGGGGCGGACGGCATGCAGTGCTGCTCGACGAACGCGGCCAGCCGGTCCGCGGCGGTCCGCGCGAAACGGGCGCTGGTCAGGATCGTGTCGTGGCCCGCTTGCTCCACGACGGTGACGTCCCCGGCGCTGCCCGCCGCCTGATGGGCGCGGACCAGGTCGTGGTACATCAGCAGCTGCTCGGGGTCCAGGTCCACGGTCAGCTGCGCAGCGATGACCAGACCGGGGGCCGGCACCGGTTCCAGGTCTCCCTCGAAGTGCTCGAACTCCTCGCGGACCACGTCCCACTCCCGGGCCGCCGCCGCCCACAGCCGGGCGTCGGTGTAGAGGGAGAAGACCTTGTCCCGGTAGGGGTACGGCAGCTCGTCCACCCAGCGCGGCCGTGTCATCAGCGCGCCGAAGCCGGCCTTCGTCCACCGCACCATCTCGTGGGTGGAGTCGGTGAAGAGCTCCATGCCCTTGCGCTGCTTGTCCGAACGCACGAGCTGGGCGGGGTGCGAGGGGTCCAGATAGACGACGCCCGCCACCCGGTCGCCGAGCTGTGCGACGGCCCGCCGGTTGAACTCGGCGCCCAGGGAGTGCCCGACGAGCACCACCTTGCGGTCGTCGGGAAGGGCCTGCCGGACGAGGTCCACCAGGTCGTCGACGGACTCCTGCAGCGTGTACGGAGCGGTGCGCACCCGGCGGCTCGGCCCGTACCCGGCGCGGGCGTAACTCACCACCGGCTGCTTGGAGTCGAAGGCGAGCCGCTCGATGATCCACGCGAAGTGCTCCGGGGTGGAGGCGAGGCCGTGGTTGAAGACCAGCACGGGGCGGTCGGGGTGGTCCCGGCCCCCGACGTCGTACGTCAGGACGTTGCCGCACCGCGTGGTGACGGTACGGGACTTCGGCCAGCCGGCCACGGCCCGGGCGCGCCGCTGGGTGGCCAGCACGCCGGCGGCCGTGACGCCCCCGGCCAGCAGGACGAGGGCGGTCTTCACCATCCGGTCGTCGCGGCCGGCGACCTCGGGAATGGTCCGCGGCGCGGTCGTGTACGCGATCATGGGGTGCATGGCCGGGAACGCGGTCATGAACCGCCCCAGCCCCATGACGAAGGCGTTGGCCACGTGGAACCCGGCGGCCGAGGCGATCATCGGCCGGGTCAGCCGGCCGCCGGCCAGGTAGACGACCGGGAAGAGGCACTCCATGGCGAGCACGGAGTGCTGCACGACCTTGCTGGCCCGCGGGTAGCGCTGCGTCAGCCGGTAGGCGGGCTCGAAGCCGTAGGTGCGGGTCCGCATGACGCCGGGCAGGGCGGAGCCGTCCCGCCATTTCGTGCCCGCCATCTTGGCCCAGCCGGACGCCGCGTACGACATGTTGGCCTGCAGGGCGAGGTACCACATCAGGGCGTCCTTGACCTGCGGGGCGGGCGCGAGCCGCGCGAGGCCGTTGACCGCCTGGACCTGCGTGGCGACCTGGTCCGAGCCGTCCGTGCCGTACCGGTGGCGGGCCTGCAGCAGGGTGGTGGTGGTGGCGAGGTAGAGGTTGCCCGCCGCCCGCCACTTGCCGTTCCCGGGCAGCAGCATGGCCGCGCTGCAGGCGACCCGGGTGGCGTGCAGGGCCAGGGTGGTTCTTCTGCCGCTCACGGCATGGGTGATTTTCTGCACGGCCGGAATCTTGCTTTCCGGCGTCTGCTTCATGATCTCCCAGTCATTGAGACCGCCCGGACCCAGATTCCGGTGCTGGTGGAGATATTCCAGGGAGGAAGAGAGGCTGGAAAGAGCGGCAAGTCGTTCGGAAATTCCGATCGCGCGGTCCCGGGACACAGGCACCGGTGAGAACAGCGCGGAAGCCATCTTCTTTATTCGCATCATACCCGGCTTTTCCTTGGTGTTGAACCTGCCGCCGGTAGGGTGGGAAGGCTGTCGGGCCGCGATTCCGGCGCGGCCCGACAGCTTTCCGGCGCCCCCTGCTGCGGAGCTTTCACAAGCCCGCGGTACCGATCAGCAGGTGGAGCTCAGTCGGGGCGTCCGCTCAGTCGTTGGCGCCCGCTTCGTACGCCTGGACGGTGACCCAGGCGACACCGGCGCCACCGGCGAAGCCGACGCCGAAAGCGACCAGGCCCGGGGTGGCCTGCACGGGCATCATCGCGCCGAACTCACCATGCGTCTCGTCCGTCAGCTCGGCCGGCGTGACGGCGGCGACGCTCTCGATGATCTTGCTCATTCCATCTCCTTGTGGGGGGTGTGGTGCTTCAGCCTTCGTTGCGGCCGGCGACGTAGGCGCCGACCACGGCACCGGCACCGGCGACGCCACCGGCGACGTACCAGCAGGTCGCCACGGCGGCCGGAGTGGCCAGGACCTGCAGGCCCGACTCGTCCTGGTAGCCGCCCTCGAGCGAACCGAGGTCCAGCTCGTTCATGAAGGCAGAGATCTTCTGCTCCACTCGCTTTTCTCCTGTCTGCTTTCTTGCTCCTTGTGTGGTGCTGCGCCCCGGATCGAGAAAGGCACCCGGGCCTGCCTGACGTACATCGCCAGGCAAGTCTGTGAAGGGCCCGTCATGGGTGATCAGCCGGTCACGGGCCAGGGGGTGGGGGAAACGGCCGGGCCGCGGTCGCGGATGTCCGCGGCGCTGAAAAAGCAGCGTGAATGGGAATGGGCTCGGCGCGTCCAAGCCGTAAGGCAATCCTTGGCCAGGAAGAACTGCTGAGCAAGGCCGATCCGGACGAAGATTTTCGTTTACACAATGTTCCGGCCATGCCGGCGGCGAGGCTGTGTCAAGCATGACGGACAACGAGCCCTTGAGTGCCTTTGTCTGGATTTTACTCTTTCTTGCCCGTCATTTGGGGCGCGATCAACTCGCGAAAGGGCCGGACGAAGGGCGCTCCGCTAACACGAAGCCGCGATCATCACAACGGGGCGAAACCGTCATATCGGCCGGACTTCCGCGCGTTGCCCCCGATGCGGCCGGTTTGGGCCAATGGCGCTATCTCGGCCCCGGAATGAGTCATTCCCGGGGTCGGACCCATGAAATGGAGCCAAATATTCCGATCGCGGCGCCGCCCCCGTCCCCTACGCTGCCGCCATGCCCCCGGCCAGGAAACGCACCCGCAGCTACGACCCCGCCAAGATCCGGGCGGCCGTCCTCGCCCAGTTCGGCAACGTACGGTCGGCCGCCGCCGGACTCACCCCGGACCGGCTCGCACTGCCCACCCGGCTGGGCGACTGGACGGTCCGGGAACTGCTCGCGCACATCGGGGCCGGCCTCGAAGCCGTCTCCCGGCTGATCGCCCTGCCGGAACCGGCCGCACAGGACGGCACGCTGCCCGACTGGCCCCTCGCCATCGCCGCCGACGCACCCGGCATCGCCGCGCACGCCCGCGAACTGGCGGAACACCACCCCGATCCGGCCGCCCACCTCGCCGCCGTCGAGGAACGCCTCACCGCCGACCTCGCCGCCCACCCCGGCACCCGGCTGCTGCCCACCAGCGCCGGCGCCCTGCCGCTGGCCGACTACCTGGTCACCCGCACCGTCGAACTCGTCGTCCACACCGACGACCTCAACGCCGCCGTCCCCGGCCTGGACGTCCCCCAGGACCGCCAGGCCCTGGCCGCCTGCACCCGGCTGCTGGCCGACGCGCTCGCCGCGAAGGCGCCGGGCGGCTCGACGGAGGTGCGGGTGCCGCCGTACGCGGTGGTGCAGTGCGTGGCGGGACCCCGGCACACCCGGGGCACCCCGCCCAACGTCGTCGAGACGGACCCGCTGACCTGGATCCGGCTGGCGACCGGGCGCCGGTCCTGGTCCGACGCCCTGCGGGACGCCGAGGTCACCGCCGGCGGGGAGCGGGCCGACCTGTCCCCCTATCTGCCCCTCATGGCATAGCGCGGACCCGGCGGCGACAAGGGGAACCGATCCCCCCGGGTGCCCCGTCGGAGTGACATGGACAGGCAGAAGCAGCGCATGACCCTGACGGCCGCCGCCGTGCTCGTCCCGCTCATGGCGGCCTGCGGCAGCGAGAAGGCGGACAGCGGCAGCGGCTCGGTCGGTGCCGGCAAGCCCGTGACCGGCGTGCGGTGGAGCGTGGACAGCGTCACCGCGGACGGCAGGACGCAGCAGGCACCCACCGGCGCCCACGTCACCCTCGAGGACGGCCGCGCCGAGGGCAGCCTCGGCTGCAACACCTTCAGCGCCGACGCGGAGGTGGAGGGCGACCGCATCCGCCTCGGCACCACCATGGCCACCGAGATGGCCTGCGAGAACCAGCCCATGGCCTTCGAGAAGTCGCTCGCACGCGCCCTCTCCGGCCAGCAGCTCACGGCGCGGACGCACGGCGACCGGCTCACCCTCACCACCGGCCGGGGCGACACCGTCCGCCTGACCAAGGCCCAGGACGTCAAGCTCGACGGCACCCGGTGGACCGTCACCACCCCGGACACCCGCAGCCGCGCCCACCTCACCTTCGACACGGACAAGGGCACCGTCTCCGGAAGCCTCGGCTGCAACAAGGTCAACGCCAGGGCCACGGTCCGCGACGGACATATCACCCTCGGCCCCCCGGCCACGACCCGAATGATGTGCGAAGACTCACTCATGACCGGCGAGAAGAAGCTGCTGCGGCTTTTCGACGGGAAGCTGACCTACGGAGTCGATCACCGGACGCTGACGCTGACCAGCGAAAACGGCACGAGCGTGCGAGCGGTCGCCGCGCGGTGATCCACCGGAAAGTCCGGTATCCCCAATTCGGACCAGTGGTCGACCTCGCCTACACTCGGTGGCGTGCCACGTGGTGACGGACGACTCAACCACGACCTGCTCCCCGGTGAGAAGGGCCCCCAGGACGCTTGTGGCGTCTTCGGTGTCTGGGCTCCGGGCGAAGAGGTCGCCAAGCTCACGTACTTCGGGCTCTACGCCCTCCAGCATCGAGGCCAGGAATCCGCGGGAATCGCGGTCAGCAACGGCTCGCAGATCCTCGTCTTCAAGGACATGGGCCTGGTCTCCCAGGTCTTCGACGAGACGTCCCTCGGCTCGCTCCAGGGACACATCGCGGTCGGACACGCCCGCTACTCGACCACCGGCGCGTCGGTCTGGGAGAACGCCCAGCCGACGTTCCGCGCCACCGGGCACGGATCCATCGCGCTCGGCCACAACGGCAACCTCGTCAACACCGCCCAGCTCGCGGAGATGGTCGCCGACCTGCCCAAGCAGGAAGGCGGCCGCACCCCGCGCGTCGCGGCGACCAACGACACCGACCTGCTCACCGCGCTCCTCGCGGCCCAGGTCGACGAGGACGGCAAGCCGCTGACCATCGAGGAGGCCGCGCACAGCATCCTCCCGCAGGTCCGGGGCGCCTTCTCCCTCGTCTTCATGGACGAGCACACCCTGTACGCGGCCCGCGACCCGCAGGGCATCCGCCCGCTGGTCCTCGGCCGGCTGGAGCGCGGCTGGGTCGTCGCCTCCGAGTCCGCCGCGCTCGACATCTGCGGCGCCTCCTACGTCCGCGAGATCGAGCCGGGCGAGTTCGTCGCCATCGACGAGAACGGCCTGCGCACCTCCCGGTTCGCGGAAGCGAAGCCCAAGGGCTGCGTCTTCGAGTACGTGTACCTGGCCCGCCCGGACACCGACATCGCGGGGCGGAACGTCTACCTCTCCCGTGTGGAGATGGGCCGCCGCCTGGCCAAGGAGTCCCCGGTCGAGGCCGACCTGGTCATAGCGACCCCGGAGTCCGGCACGCCCGCCGCCATCGGCTACGCGGAGGCCTCCGGCATCCCCTTCGGCGCGGGCCTGGTGAAGAACGCCTACGTCGGCCGTACGTTCATCCAGCCCTCCCAGACCATCCGGCAGCTCGGCATCCGCCTGAAGCTGAACCCGCTGAAGGAAGTCATCAAGGGCAAGCGCCTGGTCGTCGTCGACGACTCGATCGTGCGCGGCAACACCCAGCGGGCCCTGGTCCGCATGCTCCGCGAGGCGGGCGCCGCCGAGGTCCACATCCGGATCTCCTCGCCGCCCGTGAAGTGGCCCTGCTTCTTCGGCATCGACTTCGCCACCCGCGCCGAGCTCATCGCCAACGGCATGACGATCGAGGAGATCGGCACCTCGCTGGGCGCCGACTCCCTGGCGTACATCTCCATCGACGGCATGATCGAGGCGACCACCATCGCCAAGCCGAACCTGTGCCGTGCCTGCTTCGACGGCGAGTACCCGATGGAGCTCCCGGACCCGGAGCTGCTCGGCAAGCAGCTGCTGGAGACGGAGCTGGCCGCCGGCCCGGCCGCCACGGCCGCCGCCGACGCCATCCGCCGCCCCTAGACGGCCCGTTTCACCTGCCGTACGACACGAAGGTTCTCCTAGCCATGTCCGAGACACCCATCGCCGAGGGCGGCGCCAGCTACGCAGCCGCAGGCGTCGACATCGAGGCGGGCGACCGCGCCGTCGAGCTGATGAAGGAGTGGGTGAAGAAGGCCCAGCGCCCCGAGGTCCTCGGCGGCCTCGGCGGCTTCGCCGGCCTCTTCGACGCCTCCGCCCTGAAGAACTACGAGCGCCCCCTGCTGGCCTCCGCCACGGACGGCGTCGGCACCAAGGTCGACATCGCCCGGCAGCTCGGCGTCTACGACACCATCGGGCACGACCTGGTCGCCATGGTCATGGACGACATCGTGGTGTGCGGCGCCGAGCCGCTGTTCATGACCGACTACATCTGCGTCGGCAAGGTGCACCCCGAGCGCGTCGCCGCGATCGTCAAGGGCATCGCCGAGGGCTGTGTGCTGGCCGGCTGCGCCCTGGTCGGCGGCGAGACGGCCGAGCACCCCGGCCTGCTGGGCGAGGACGACTTCGACGTCGCCGGCGCCGGTACGGGCGTGGTGGAGGCCGACCGGCTGCTCGGCGCGGACCGTATCCGTACGGGTGACGCGGTGATCGCCATGGCGTCCTCCGGACTTCACTCGAACGGGTACTCCCTCGTCCGGCACGTCCTGCTGAACCAGGCCGGCCTGGCGCTGGACGCGCACATCGAGGAACTCGGCCGCACCCTCGGCGAGGAGCTGCTGGAGCCGACCAAGATCTACTCGCTGGACTGCCTGGCCCTGATGCGCACCACCGAGGTGCACGCCTTCAGCCACATCACCGGCGGCGGCCTCGCGGCCAACCTGGCCCGGGTGGTCCCCGACGACCTGCACGCGATCGTCGACCGCTCCACCTGGACCCCGGCCCCGATCTTCGACCTCGTCGGCCGGACGGGTCAGGTCGAGCGCCTGGAGCTGGAGAAGACCCTGAACATGGGGGTCGGCATGATCGCCGTCGTCCCGCAGGAGTCCGTGGACGTGGCCCTGGCGACCCTCGCCGACCGCGGCGTGGACGCCTGGGTGGCAGGCGAGATCACGGACCGGGGCGAGCACCCCACGGGTGCCGCCCTGATCGGTGACTACGCGAGCTGAGACACGGGTCACGACCCTGCGCGCAGCACAGAACCCGGTCGGTGACGTTCAGCCACCGACCGGGTGAGTGCTCAGTGCAGGGTCAAGCGCCGCGACGATGCTGCGAGGACTGGCCGTCCTCGTCCTCGTCGTCGTCCTCGTAGAGGTCGGCGTACCGTGCGTACAGGTCGTCGTCATGCTCATCGTCCTCGAACCGCTCGCCGTTCGGCGGTTGCGGATTCGACGTCGATGCGCCCAGCTCCTCGGCCAGGCGTGAGAGATCAGTCCCACCGCTGTTGTACTTCAGCTGGCGGGCGACCTTCGTCTGCTTGGCCTTGGCCCGGCCGCGCCCCATGGCTCGACCCCCTCAACGACGGGGCTCGACGGCCCCAGAGTCTTGACACGCGTTCATGGTCCGGCACGGACTCTCCGCAGAGAGACCGGTCCGTAGGGCTTCCACGGTACCTGAGCCCGCGCCCATACGGTACGTCGCCCGCATGACGTGCCCGCGCCCAGGACCTTCGAGGCGCCCCGTCCTCGCTGGTCAACCGCGATTTTAACCACTTATCGCCGGTCGACCCGCCGGGAGAAGTGAGAGTTCTCTCTAACTGCCCACCGGCGGGTACCGGCCAAACGTGCGAGCCGCGCACACGGACCCGGGTCAGCCCGCCCGGCGTGCCGCGGCCGCGTCGTGCATCCGCTGCTCGGCGATCCGGTCGGCCGCGGCGGCCGGCGGAATGCCGTCCTCCTTCGCACGTGCGAAGATCGACAGCGTGGTGTCGTAGATCTTCGACGCCTTCGCCCTGCACCGCTCGAAGTCGAAGCCGTGCAGTTCGTCGGCCACCTGGATGACGCCGCCCGCGTTCACCACGTAGTCCGGCGCGTAGAGGATCCCGCGGTCGGCGAGGTCCTTCTCCACGCCCGGGTGGGCGAGCTGGTTGTTGGCGGCGCCGCAGACCACCTTGGCGGTCAGCGCCGGCACGGTGTCGTCGTTCAGGGCGCCGCCGAGCGCGCACGGGGCGTAGATGTCCAGGCCCTCGACGCGGATCAGGGTCGCGGTGTCGGCGACGGCCGTGACGCCCTCGGGGTGCGCGGCGAGGATCCGCCCCACGGCGTCCTCGCGCACATCGGTGATGACGACCTCGGCGCCCTCCGCGCGCAGGTGCTCCACCAGGTGGTGGCCGACCTTGCCGACGCCGGCGATGCCGACCTTGCGGCCGCGCAGGGTCGGGTCGCCCCACAGGTGCTGGGCGGAGGCCCGCATGCCCTGGTAGACGCCGTAGGCGGTGAGGACGGAGGAGTCGCCGGCGCCGCCGTTCTCCGGGGAGCGGCCGGTCGTCCAGCGGCACTCGCGGGCCACGACGTCCATGTCGGCCACGTACGTGCCGACGTCGCAGGCGGTGACGTAGCGACCGCCGAGGGAGGCCACGAACCGGCCGTAGGCCAGCAGCAGCTCCTCGGTCTTGATCTTCTCCGGGTCGCCGATGATCACGGCCTTGCCGCCGCCGTGGTCGAGACCGGCCATGGCGTTCTTGTACGACATCCCGCGGGCGAGGTTCAGCGCGTCGGCGACGGCCTCGGTCTCGCTCGCGTACGGGTAGAAGCGCGTACCGCCGAGCGCGGGGCCCAGGGCGGTGGAGTGCAGGGCGATGACGGCCTTGAGGCCGCTCGCGCGGTCCTGGCAGAGCACGACTTGCTCATGTCCTCCCTGGTCCGAGTGGAACAGGGTGTGCAGGACATCAGCAGGTGCGCCGGTTACGTCGGTCACTGTGGTGACTCCTGAGTAAGTTGCGGCGGGTGGAGACCAGCTCCCGTGCGGGTGGCGGGGCTGTTGAGGATGAGATTAGAGCCTGGTGGCCCCGCCGGCCGCACCGTGCACAGGATCACCTCCGACCGGAGTACGCCCGTGCGACGATTTGCATAGGTTTCCCGCGCGTTTGTGAGTGGGTTCGGCAGGTTTCCGTGACGGAGCGCGGGGGAGGGAGCAGGCGTGCCCAAGGTGTCCTCGGTGATCGTCCCCTACGCGACCTACTTGCGCGTGTACGAACCGCTGGCCGCCTTCCCCGAGCCGGAGCGCGGCCACTGGGCCCGCTACGCCCGCAGGACGGACCGCCCCTCGTACCAGGACGAACTCCGCCGGGCCCTGGCCGACTTGGCGCCCACCCCGCCGGTGCCGGTGCCGGTGCACGAGAGCGAGGACGCCTTCGTGCTGGAGGTGGACGGTGTCGTCTGCGTCTGCCCCTGGCGCACCCGGCTGCGCGGCTGGCAGGCCCTGGACGAGCTCGCCGAGGAGCTCCCGCCGCCCGTCCTGGACGCGGTCCTGCCGCCCTTCCTGCGCCGCCAGGCGGCCCAGGACTACGAGGACTGGCTCGCGGAGAACCCGGACGCCCGGCCGTGGATCCGCACGGCCACCTGGCAGGTCCCGATCAACTGGTTCGTGCTGTTCACCGACGAGGAGCGCGAGTACGGCAAGGGCGACAGCGTCGACAGCCCGCCGGTGCTGCGCTACCGCACCCCGATGGTCCAGGCCCGGCGGCGGGTGGCCCGGGGGCTCAGGGCCCTGAAGGAAGCCATGGACGAGGGGCCGCTGATCGACGGCCTGGTGGACGTCGGCCGCTGGCTGGAGGAGTTCCACCCGCGCTCGCTCGTGGAGCTGGACTACGGCGGTCTGGTGCACGCCCTGCCCTCCGGGGCGCTGGAGGACGATCACTCCGCGGCCGACGTGGCCGAGGGCATCGCCGCGCTGCGCCGGGGCGACGGCGCCGCCGCGGGGGAGGCGTACGCCCGTCTCGTGGAGCGGTGGCGTTCCGTACGGGATCTGCGGTCGGCCAACTGACCCCTGACCTTGAGATCGGTACGTACCGCTCGTGATCGGTCACGAACTGACGTTTGACGAACCGCCCGATTTGGGGTTTCGTCCTCGCACCGAGTTCCAGAAGCGTGCCGTGCGTTTCCTGAGCCTTCGTCAACAAGGGACGTAGAACCCGATCCGGGCGTACCTCTCAAGTAGGCCAAGCGTGACGGACCGCACGTACGCGGCCCTTGCGCCCCTTGCCCCTCCTCATGCCAAAATAGGACAAGGAGTCCGGGGAGGGCTCCTTCCGTCCCGTAGTGCTGCACTGTGGGCGGAATCTCAGCATTGCACGCTTTGGGGGGTCTCGTGACTCCTGATCGCCGCTGTGACTGATCGTCACAGCGGCGTGACTGTCCGCTATGGCATGGTCCATCGGCTTCCGTCGCTGATGGACACCTGGAGGGGCAATTCCATCGGTTTGGCCGACGCGGCTGGACAGATGGTGTAGTTGTAGTGCCGAGGACAAGCCGTTCGTCCTATAACCGACTCGACTCGCGTCCGCCATTTCGGGCAACGCGGGTCAAGGTGCAGAATTTAGAGGAAAGAACCGAGAAGGTTCGGTTCTCCCGAGGAGGCCGCTCATGACCGCTCGCACCCCTGATGCCGAGCCGCTGCTGACCCCGGCTGAGGTCGCCACCATGTTCCGTGTCGACCCCAAGACGGTCACGCGGTGGGCGAAGGCCGGCAAGCTCACGTCGATCCGCACGCTCGGCGGGCATCGGCGCTACCGCGAGGCAGAGGTCCGCGCTCTGCTCGCGGGCATCCCGCAGCAGCGCAGCGAGGCCTGAACAACTGAATAACCGGGCATGTCGGTCCGTCCCCCAACTGGCCGAGACGTCCGGTGCCACAGCTCCAAGCGACGCGGGGTCCTGCCCCAACAGGCCCCTCGCCCAAGCCAGAAAGAGCTTTCCGGGCACGTAACAGGGTGCGTCGTCGGTCGCGCTGGACTCCGCCGGGTCCAGCGCGATCTTTTTTGTGTGCGCACCACCCGCCCGCGGCCTCGCTGTGAGCGGGCTTGTCGGACTCTGGGGAGGGGTGTCGGATCACCTGTGCGCGGCCCCCGGGTCAGAGTGCAATTGCACATATTAAATTGACCCTTTGTAGGAGGCGGGTAAGTACCGCACTCCCCAGAAGTCATGCGGTGACACCCGTCACATACCAAGCGGCTTGTTAGCCCCACCAGGGGTGCGGTAGAGGACCCTCCGCCTCCAGCACCCCACGAAGCGGCGGGCGTTGAGGCCGGCCGGGGCTCACGCGGGCGCGGGACTCCCGTCCTCCGCGCCCTCCTCGGCGCCCTCCTCCGCGGACCTCTCCGCGACCCCCTCCAGTGCCTTCTCGCGCACCGCCGGGGCCTGAGCCAGGGGCGCCGACTCCATCGCCAGCAGCAGCAGACGGTGGCAGATCGGGCAGTGCCGGGTGAGATGCCGGTACGACGACGCGGCCGCCAGGTGCGCGCGGAGCAGGGCCCGCGTCTCGTGCCTAGCCGATGCCGCCATACGCCACCTCCACGGGGCCGTACCGGGAACGGCCCTGGTTCTGGGGTACCGAGCGAATGAAAGGCCGTCAAGACGGCGTGAGGGCGCCCGGAAGGCTTCCACGGAGGCCGGGCGGCACCGCGCGACCCCGGAACCGGGAACCGGGAACCCCGCCGAGGAGCGCGCACGAGAAAGAGCCCGGATCCGAAGATCCGGGCTCTTGCGATGCGGTCCTGACGGGATTTGAACCCGCGGCCTCCACCTTGACAGGGTGGCGAGCACTCCAAACTGCTCCACAGGACCAGGTTTCGCAGGGCGATTACTGCGTTGCGCTGCGAGAAGAGACTGTACAGGAGGGCAGGCCACTGGTCGAACTCACCCTCCGTGCACGACCGGTCACGGCGCCAGCGCGTCGATCGTCTTCACGATCCGCTTGTCGGAGACCGGGTACGCCGTGCCCAGCGCGTGGGCGAAGTAGCTGACCCGCAGCTCCTCGATCATCCAGCGGACGTCCAGCACCTGCTGCGGCACCGGCCGGCCCTGCGGCATCTGCTCCAGGAGCCAGGCGTACTCGTCCTGCATCTCGTGGACCTTCTCCATGCGGGTCGTGTCCCGCTGGACGTTCGTCGGCATCTGCTGCAGGCGGCGGTTCGCCGCGACCAGGTAGCGCATCAGGTCCGGCATCCGGCGCAGCCCCGCCTCCGTCACGAAACCGGGCCTCACGAGGGCGTCCAGCTGCCCCCGGACGTCCTGGAGGTTCGGCAGCAGCGCGGGGCTGCGTACGGCCTTCAGACGGCGCTCACAGGCCTGCCAGGCGGCCAGCACCTGCTGCACCTGGGCCACCGTACGCACCGTCGTGTCGACGATGTCGGCGCGCACCTTGTCGTACAGCTTCCGGTACGACTCCTCGTCCCACGCCGGTCCCCCGAAGTCCGCGATCAGCTTGTCGGCGGCGGCCATGGCGCAGTCGTCGAACAGAGCCTGCACGGATCCGTGCGGGTTCGCCGACAGGGCGAGCTTCTGCGCGTTCGTCAGCCGGTCGCTCGCGAACTTCGCCGGATTCACCGGGATGTTGCGCAGGATCAGCCGGCGCGTGCCCTTCCACATCGCCTGCGCCTGCTCGGCCTCCGTGTCGAAGAGACGGACGGAGACCGTGTCGCCGTCGTCGACCAGCGCCGGGTACGCCCTGACCGGCTGACCGGCCCGGCGCGTCTCGAAGACGCGGGTGAGCGCACCGATCGTCCAGTCCGTGAGGCCCTTGCGCTCCAGGGACTCGCCGCCCTGCCGCTCGGCCGTCGCGGCCGCCGCCTGCGACAGCGCCTTGCGCGCCTTCGGCTTCAGCCTGAGCTTCAGCGCCTCCAGGTTTTTGTCCTCGGCCAGCTTGCGGCGCCGCTCGTCGACGATCCGGAACGTGATCCGCAGATGGTCGGGGACCTTCGACCAGTCGAAGTCCTCGGCGTCGAACGGGACTCCGACCATCAGCCGCAGCTCACGGGCCATGGTCGCGGTGAGCGGTTCCTGGAGGGGAACCGCCCTGTCCAGGAACGCCTTCGCGTAGTTGGGCGCCGGCACGTAGTTGCGCCGGATCGGTTTCGGCAGGGAACGGATCAGCTCCGTGACCAGCTCCTCCCGGAGACCCGGGATCTGCCAGTCGAAACCCTCGTCCGTGACCTGGTTGAGGACCTGCAGCGGGATGTGCACCGTCACACCGTCGGCGTCCGCGCCCGGCTCGAACTGGTACGTCACCCGGAACTTCAGGTTCCCCTGGCGCCACGAGTCGGGATAGTCCGCCTTGGTGACCTCGCCCGCCTTCTCGTTGATGAGCATCTCGCGCTCGAAGTCGAGGAAGTCGGGCTGCTCGTGCCGCTTGTGCTTCCACCAGGAGTCGAAGTGGGCGCCGGACACCACGTGTTCGGGGATGCGCTGGTCGTAGAAGTCGAACAGCGTCTCGTCGTCGACCAGGATGTCCCGGCGCCGCGCGCGGTGCTCCAGCTCCTCGACCTCGGTCAGGAGCCTGCGGTTGTCCGAGAAGAACTTGTGATGCGTACGCCAGTCACCCTCGACGAGCGCGTTCCGGATGAACAGCTCCCGGCTGATCTCCGGATCGACCCGGCCGTAGTTGACCTTCCGCTGCGCCACGATCGGCACGCCGTACAGCGTCACCTTCTCGTACGCCATCACCGCCGCCTGGTCCTTCTCCCAGTGCGGCTCGCTGTACGTGCGCTTGACGAGGTGCTGGGCGAGCGGTTCGACCCACTCCGGCTCGATCTTCGCGTTGACGCGGGCCCACAGGCGGGACGTCTCGACGAGCTCGGCGGACATCACGAAGCGCGGGGGCTTCTTGAACAGGGCCGAGCCGGGGAACACCGCGAACTTGGCGTTGCGGGCGCCCAGGTACTCGTTCTTCGCCCCGTCCTTCACGTCCTTCATGCCGATGTGGGACAGCAGACCGGCCAGCAGGGAGACATGGATGCGGTCGGCCGGGGCGTCGTCCTCGTTGAGGTGGATGCCCATCTGCTTCGCGACCGTGCGCAACTGCGAGTAGATGTCCTGCCATTCACGGATGCGAAGGAAGTTGAGGTACTCCTGCTTGCACATCCGGCGGAAGGAGGACGAGCCCCGCTCCTTCTGCTGCTCGCGCAGATAGCGCCAGAGGTTGAGGTACGCCAGGAAGTCGCTGGTCTCGTCCCGGAAACGGGCGTGCTGCTGGTCCGCCTGCGTCTGCTTGTCGGCGGGCCGCTCACGCGGATCCTGGATCGACAGCGCGGCGGCTATGACCATGACCTCCCGCACGCAGCCGTTCCTGTCGGCCTCCAGCACCATCCGGGCCAGCCGCGGGTCGACCGGCAGCTGCGCCAGCTTGCGGCCGGTGTCCGTCAGCCGCTTGCGGGGGTCCTTCTGCGCCGGGTCCAGCGCACCCAGCTCCTGCAGCAGCTGCACACCGTCGCGGATGTTGCGGTGGTCCGGCGGGTCGATGAACGGGAACTTCTCGATGTCGCCCAGGCCGGCCGCGGTCATCTGCAGAATGACCGAGGCCAGGTTCGTCCGCAGGATCTCCGCGTCCGTGAACTCCGGACGGGTCTCGAAGTCGTCCTCGCTGTACAGGCGGATGCAGATGCCGTCCGACGTACGGCCGCAACGGCCCTTGCGCTGGTTGGCACTGGCCTGCGACACCGGTTCGATCGGCAGACGCTGGACCTTCGTGCGGTGGCTGTAGCGCGAGATCCGGGCGAAGCCGGGGTCGATGACGTACTTGATGCCCGGGACGGTCAGGGACGTCTCGGCCACGTTCGTCGCCAGAACGATCCTGCGGCCCGTGTGCGGCTGGAAGACACGGTGCTGCTCCGCGTGGGAGAGCCGGGCGTACAGCGGCAGGATCTCCGTGAAGCGGTAGTTCTTCTTGGTCAGGGCGTCGGCCGTGTCACGGATCTCCCGCTCACCGGAGAGGAAGACGAGGATGTCGCCCTGCCCCTCCTTCTGCAGCTCCTCCACGGCGTCGATGATCGCCGTGATCTGGTCCCGGTCGGAGTCGTCGCCGTCCTCCTCCAGGAGCGGGCGATAGCGCACCTCCACGGGATAGGTCCGGCCGCTGACCTCGATGATCGGCGCATCCCCGAAATGCCGGGAGAACCGCTCCGGATCGATCGTCGCCGACGTGATGACGACCTTGAGATCGGGACGCTTCGGCAGCAGCTGGGCGAGATAACCCAGCAGGAAGTCGATGTTGAGGGACCGCTCGTGGGCCTCGTCGATGATGATCGTGTCGTAGGCGCGCAGCTCCCGGTCCGTCTGGATCTCGGCGAGCAGGATGCCGTCCGTCATCAGTTTGACGAAGGTGGCGTCCGGGTCGACCTGGTCGGTGAAGCGGACCTTCCAGCCGATGGCCTCACCCAGGGGCGTGTCCAGCTCCTCCGCCACACGCTCCGCGACGGTCCGGGCGGCGATCCGGCGCGGCTGCGTGTGCCCGATCATGCCGCGCACGCCGCGCCCCAGCTCCATACAGATCTTGGGGATCTGCGTCGTCTTCCCGGAACCGGTCTCACCGGCGACGATCACGACCTGATGGTCGCGGATGGCCGCGGCGATGTCGTCCTTCTTCTGGCTGACCGGCAGCTGCTCGGGATACGTGATCCCGGGCAGGCGCGACCGCCGCACGGCCATCCGCTCCTCGCCCTTGGCGATCTCCGCCTCGATCTCGGCGAGCACGGCGGCCCGGGCCTCAGGCTTACGGATCTTGCGCGCACCTTCGAGCCTGCGCCCGAGCCGATGCGCGTCGCGCAGGGACAGCTCGGCCAGACGGGGGGCGAGGGCGCCGAGGGCGGGGGCGGGATGCGTAGACATACGCGGTCCAGGATCTCATCCCCGCGAAATTCGTGGCGAACGCTTTTGTTCCGGGAGGGGCGGGGGTGCTGCGGGGGCGAGGACGCCCGAGGTCCCGGAGGGAACGACTGAGCCCCTCTCCACTGTCGTGGAGAGGGGCTCATGCCCTGGTGAGGGCTGCGGTGGCTGGGGCCGGGGTCGAACCGGCGACCTTCCGCTTTTCAGGCGGACGCTCGTACCAACTGAGCTACCCAGCCACGAGGTTTCACGTGAAACCTCAGCGGTCCTGACGGGATTTGAACCCGCGGCCTCCACCTTGACAGGGTGGCGAGCACTCCAAACTGCTCCACAGGACCAAGCTTCGTACGACAGTGTCGCACAGGGTGGTGCGTGCCCCCAACGGGATTCGAACCCGTGCTACCGCCTTGAAAGGGCGGCGTCCTAGGCCGCTAGACGATGAGGGCTATCGGCCCGCCTGGGCGCTTCTCAGCGCGTCGGGGACGTGAGAAGCATATGGGATGGCGGGAGGTATCGCCAAAACGGTTTAGGGAGAGGGGCGCGCAGGCGAGGGGGTGGCCTTCCCGGAGGTGCTCGGGGAGGTGCTGGGGGAGGTGCCCGGGGACGGGCTCGCGCTGGGCTGGTTCTCCTCCACCAGGTGGCGGCTGACCTCGGCTGTCGTGAGGCCGAGGCCGCCCAGTTCGATCTCGTCCCAGGCCTGCAGGCGGCGGGTGTCCCGGTCGAAGTAGAGGATCGACGCCTCGATCGGGTCCGGGTGCTTGCCCTCGATGGCGCGCAGGCCGCTGCCGCCCGTGGAGCCCTCGATGCGCAGGCGTGTGCCGTACTTCAGGATCTCCATCTCGTCGTGGTGGATGTGCCCGGCCAGGACCAGCGGGACCTCGCCGTCGACCTCGCGGGCGGCCGCCGGCTCGTGGGCGATGGCCACGTCGACCGGGGTGCCGGCGGCGCTGTGGTCGCGCAGGGCCGTGGCCAGGCGGGCTCCGGCCAGTCCCTGGGACTGCTCGGCCCCGGTCTGCCGGGAGCGGTCCGGTGTGAACTGCGGGTCGCCGATCCCCGCGAAGCGCAGGCCCTTGATCGTCTTCGCCCGGCCGTCGTCCAGGACGTGGACGTTCTTCAGGCCCTCCAGATAGCGCTGGGTGATCATCGAGTCGTGGTTGCCGCGGACCCAGACGTAGGGCGCCCCGAGGTCCTCGACGGGGTCGAGGAAGCCGTTCTCGGCGGCCGTGCCGTGGTCCATCGTGTCGCCCGAGTCGACGATGACGTCCACCTTGTACTGCTCCACCAGGGAGGCGATGATCTTCCAGCTCGCCGGGTTGAGGTGGATGTCGGAGACGTGCAGGACCCGGAGGGTGGAGGGGTCGGGCGCGTAGGCCGGGAGGGTGGAGGTGGCGTCGTAGAGCTTGGTCACGTTGGTGACCAGGCGGGCCAACTCCTTCTGGTAGACGTCGAATTCCGTGACAATGCTGCGTGCGTTGCCGACCAGTGACGGGGCCGAGGTGAGCAGGCCGGAGAACTTGGGCTCCAGGACGGAGTCGGGGCGCCAGGTGGCGTACGCGGTGCCGCCCGAGGCGGCGAGCAGGGCGAGGGCGAGGCCGCCCGCGGCCAGGGCCCGGCGGGGCCGGCGGTAGACCACGAGGCCGAGGGCGGTGGCGCCCGCGACGACCGCGACGCCCGAGCGGACGGCCAGGTCGAGGGTGCCGCGGCCGACGTCCTCGGTGACCTCGTCCTGGAGGCCGGAGAGGCGTTCGGGATGGTCGACGAGGGCCTGGGAGCGGTCCGGGTCGAGCTGGTCGACGTTCACGTCGAGGCGGACGGGGGCGATGTGGCTGTTCAGCTCCAGGGCGCCCAGGGGCGAGATGTTGATCTTCGTGCCGCCGGTGAAGGAGGGGCGCAGGGTCATGGTGGTGTTCATGGGGCCTACGGGGACCCGGACGTTGCCGACGACCAGCAGGCCGAGCCAGGCGCCGCAGAGGACGACGGCGACGAGACTCGCGGCGCGGGCCCAGGGGTGCGGTTGCGGTACGAGTTCGATCCGGGCGGGTGCCTGGCGCGAGCGGTAGCGGCGGGCCAGGGCGCGCGGGGCCTTGCGGATCGGGTTCAGGACACTCCGGACAGCGGCGGGGACGCGGGCCATTGGTCCCGTATGCCCAAGTCCGGGGGCGGGTATGCGGCGCCGGGAGGCTCGTACGGAGGTGTCGTGGCTGACAATGGGCCTGTGCTGGAGATGACGCGCGAGGAGTTCGAGGAACTGGTCGCCGAGGCGCTCGACCGGATTCCGCCGGAGCTGACGCGGCTGATGGACAACGTCGCGGTGTTCGTCGAGGACGAACCGCCTGCGGACGATCCCGAGCTGCTCGGGCTGTACGAGGGGACGCCGCTGACCGACCGGGGTGAGTGGTACGCCGGTGTGCTGCCGGACCGGATCACCATCTACCGGAATCCGACGTTGCGGATGTGCGAGTCGCGGGAGGACGTCGTCACCGAGACGGAGATCACGGTGGTGCACGAGATCGCGCATCACTTCGGCATCGACGACGAGCGTCTTCACGCGCTCGGCTACGGCTGAGCGGGGTGTGAATACGGGGCGCGTGTCCTCTTGTGGGCGGCGGGAGTTGGAGGTGTTGACTCCCTCACCCTTCCCGGAGGTGGCCCCGTGCGCCCCTTGTACGTACCCGTCCGCCTGGCCGCCACGGTCGTGGCCGTCGCCGCTGCCGCCGGCTGTATGAGCGTCGGCGACGACACGGGCGGGAGCGTCAAGCCGTCGCGTTCCGCCGGTCAGCGGGGTGGTGAGGCGCCGGGCGGCGGTCCGGCGGTGTCGGGCGCGGCCGGTGATCTCGGTGCGGCGGCGGCCAATGGCGAGCACGGGGGCGGCAAGGGCAAGAAGGAGAAGAAGGGCAAGCGCGGCGAGCCGGCGGAGTCGGCGTCGCCCGAGGTGTCGCCCACCCCGCAGGCGAGTGTGTCCCTGCCCGGTGACGACAGGCCGGGGAAGCCGGACAGGCCGGTGCCGAGGCCGCCGGCTCCGCCGACGCCGACGCGGACACCCGAGCCGGAGCCCACGCCGACGCCGCAGGAGCCGACGACGTCCCCGGAGCCGACGGTGCGGCCGGAGCCGTCGTCGTCGGCGCACGAGCCACCGGGGACGCAACTGGCGCAGCGGGAGCCGGCGCCGGAGGCGGGGGCTCCGGTGTGAGGGCGGTGAGGCGGAGTAGCGCGGGTCACGTCGTGCCGCCGGAACAAACGCGGGGGGTGGGGGGTTGAGAGGTGTCGGGACGTGCCCCGGTGCGTTCCCGCTGTCGTCTGCACCGTCCGGTTTGCCTTGAGGGGCCCGGACTGCGTATGGTGGCAGATCGTTTGATCCCATCTTGCCCGGCGCCACCGCAGAGCGCGCCGTGTGGCGCGTACTCTCCCTTGCCGTGGTGGACCGCATTGAGGCGGTCGTATTGCGAATCGCGAATCACGGAGTTGACGGGCGCGTGCCGACGAGACTCCGGAAGGTTTCGCATTCGCATGTCCATCGCCAGTACTGATCACATCGTCGTGCCCGAGAACGAGGTCGTCGAGGCGGCCCCCGAGGCCACCTTCGCGGACCTCGGTCTGCCCGAGGGCATCGTGCGCAAGCTCGCGCAGAACGGTGTGACCACCCCCTTCCCGATCCAGGCCGCGACCATCCCGGACGCGCTGGTCGGCAAGGACATCCTCGGCCGCGGCCGCACCGGCTCCGGCAAGACCCTCTCGTTCGGTCTGCCGACGCTGGCCACGCTGGCCGGCGGCCGGACCGAGAAGCACAAGCCGCGTGCGGTCATCCTCACCCCGACCCGCGAGCTCGCCATGCAGGTCGCCGACGCGCTCCAGCCGTACGGCGACGTCCTCGGCCTGAAGATGAAGGTCGTCTGCGGCGGTACGTCCATGGGCAACCAGATCTACGCCCTGGAGAAGGGCGTCGACATCCTGGTCGCCACCCCGGGCCGGCTGCGCGACATCATCAACCGCGGCGCGTGCTCGCTGGAGAACGTGCAGATCGCCGTGCTCGACGAGGCCGACCAGATGTCCGACCTGGGCTTCATGCCCGAGGTGACGGAGCTGCTCGACCAGATCCCCGCGGGCGGTCAGCGGATGCTGTTCTCCGCCACGATGGAGAACGAGATCAAGACCCTCGTCGACCGGTACCTGAACAACCCGGTCAGCCACGAGGTCGACGCCGCGCAGGGTGCCGTGACGACCATGTCGCACCACATCCTGATCGTGAAGCCCAAGGACAAGGCGCCGGTCACCGCCGCGATCGCCTCCCGCAAGGGGCGGACCATCATCTTCGTGCGGACCCAGCTGGGTGCCGACCGCGTCGCCGAGCAGCTGCGCGACTCCGGTGTGAAGGCCGACGCGCTGCACGGCGGCATGACCCAGGGCGCGCGGACGCGGACCCTGGCCGACTTCAAGGACGGGTACGTCAACGTCCTCGTCGCGACCGACGTCGCCGCCCGCGGTATCCATGTCGACGGCATCGACCTGGTGCTGAACGTGGACCCGGCCGGCGACCACAAGGACTACCTGCACCGCGCGGGCCGTACGGCGCGTGCCGGCCGCACCGGCACGGTCGTCTCCCTCTCCCTGCCGCACCAGCGGCGCCAGATCTTCCGGCTGATGGAGGACGCGGGCGTCGACGCCACGCGCCACATCATCCAGGGCGCCGGCGCGTTCGACCCGGAGGTCGCCGAGATCACCGGTGCCCGGTCGATGACCGAGGTCCAGGCCGAGTCGGTGGGCAACGCCGCGCAGCAGGCCGAGCGTGAGGTCGCCCAGCTCACCAAGGAGCTGGAGCGGGCGCAGCGGCGGGCGAGCGAGCTGCGCGACGAGGCGGACCGGCTGCTGGCGCGTGCCGCGCGTGAGCGGGGCGAGGACCCGGCCGCGGTGCTCGCCGCCGGATCCGGTGACGCTCCGGCCGCCGCCGAGGTGTCGGTGCCGGAGCAGCCGACGGCGAAGGACGTGGAGCGCGAGGAGCGGGCCGAGGCCCCGGCGTCCGCCCCGTCTTCCTCGTACGAGCGGCGCGAGGAGCGCGGCGGGTACGGGCGTGACCGCGAGCGGTCCTTCGACCGCGACCGGGGTGACCGCGGTGACCGCGGCGGGCGGGGTTCCTTCGACCGCGACCGTGACCGTGATCGCGACCGTGGCGGGCGTTCGTTCGAGCGTCGTGACGACCGCGGCGGTTTCAACCGGGACCGGGACCGTGACCGTGGCGGGCGTTCCTTCGACCGTGACCGGGACCGTGGCTTCCGCCGTGACGACCGGGGTGACCGGGGCGAGCGGAGCGACCGCGGGGGCTTCCGTCGTGACGACCGGGGCGACCGCCCCGCCGGCCGTGGTTCCTTCGACCGTGACCGTGGCGGCCGTCCGTTCGAGCGTCGTGACGACCGCGGCGGTCTGAACCGTGACCGTGACCGCGGCGGCTTCCGCCGGGACGAGCGCGGCGGGCACCGCGGCAGCGACCGTCCCTTCAACCGGGACCGCCGGGACGACCGTCCGGGCTTCCGCGCCGGCGGGCACGACCGCCCCTACGGCCGTCGTGACGACCACCGCGGCGGCGGTTCCTTCCAGCGCCGCGAGGACAAGCCGCGCTGGAAGCGCAACGGCTGACGCACCAGCGTGACGTGAGGAGCGCCGTGGTTCCGCCTAGGGCGGCCACGGCGCTCCGCCGTTCTCCGGCCGGCGGACGCGCCCGACCGCCCGAACCGGCGGATCGACGCCCTTCATCGGCCCTGTTTCCCCTCTGGCACGCCCGTGAGCCGGATACCCGATCGGAGACTCGGCGTCGTCCGGCTATGCTCGTGGAGGCAACATCGCCTGGGCCCTTAGCTCAATTGGCAGAGCAGTGGACTTTTAATCCATTGGTTGTGGGTTCGAGTCCCACAGGGCCTACGCAGAACAGCGCCCGAACCGGCTTCAGCCGGTTCGGGCGCTGTCTTGTCTGCCGGCCCCTGGGGTCAGTTCGTGGCGAGCATCCCCGACCGCAGCCGGGCCACCGTGCGGGACAGCAGGCGGGAGACGTGCATCTGGGAGATGCCGAGGCGGGCGCCGATGTCGGCCTGGGTGAGCTCCTCCACGAAGCGCAGGTGGAGGATGAGGCGCTGGCGTTCGTCGAGTTCGGCGACCAGGGGGGCCAAGGCGTGGAAGTCCTCGACCAGTTCGAGGGCCGGGTCCTCCTCGCCGATGAACGCCGAGAGCGTCGCGTCGGTCTCGTCCGCGTCACTGCTGACCGTGGCGTCGAGGGAGGAGGACGTGTAGCCGTTGGACGCGATCTGGGCCTCGACGACCTCGTCCTCCGAGAGGTTCATCAGCGCGGCCAGCTCGGAGACCTTCGGGGAGCGGCCGAGGCGGGAGGCCAGTTCCTCCGTGGCCTTGGCCAGTTCCGTACGGGCCTCCTGCAGGCGGCGCGGCACGTGCACCGCCCAGGACGTGTCACGGAAGAAGCGCTTGATCTCGCCGATGATGTACGGCACCGCGAAGCTGGTGAACTGCACCTCGCGGGAGACCTCGAACCGGTCGATCGCCTTGATCAGGCCGATGACGCCGACCTGGACGACGTCCTCCATCGACTGGCCGCCGGCGCGGAAGCGGCGTGCCGCGAACCGCACCAGGGACATGTTCATCTCGATGAGCGTGTTGCGTGCGTACTGGTATTCGGGCGTGCCCTCCTCCAGTACGGCCAGCCTCTCCAGGAACTGGCCCGTCAGCTCGCGCGCGTCCTGCGGGGCGAGCTTCTGCGGCTCCGCGATCTGCGGCAGTTCCTCACCGGTCTCGGTGGCGGAATCCGTCGTCGTGTCGATGCGCATGGTCGCCGTCACGGGCCCTCCCTCGTAGTTCCGGCCCGCTCCCATCCCCCGACAGGCCACCTCAACCGCCGTTACCCCCAGCCGGGCCGCTCATGCCTCGCCTATGCCCCGCCGAGACGTAGACCACAGTCGGCGCAGGTCGGGGCGGTGTCGGGGTACCCGCACAGGTGCGGTGCAGGCGAGAGCGGAAAGGCAAGGCGGTGCGGCGTGACGGAGGAGGCCCGGAAGGCGGCCGAGCGGACAGTTGTCGTTTGACAACTATAGCGGTGGAGTCACAAAGTAGCCCTGCTGAGCGGGTGCCGGGAAGGGCCCGGAAGGGACGAACCGGTGTCGCGACGAGCAGTTCAGGCAGTCCGGCTGTCGGACACGCGGGAGTCGTCGGAGTCATCGTGTATCCGTGCCGCCGCCGCGTCGCAGAACGCCTCCAGCCCCTGCAGCAGTGCGACCCGCTTGGCGGCCGGCATCTGGTCGAGCACCGCGCGCAGCGCCTCTTCCCGGCGCAGCCGCAGGTCGGCCAGGAAGGCCCGGCCGCGGTTGCTGAGCCGCAGCCGCACCTCGCGCCGGTCCACGGGGCTCACCACGCGCTCGACGAACCCGGACGCCTGCAGCCGGTCGCAGAGCCGGCTCGTGCTCGGCGGGGTGGAGGCGAGGGAGTCGGCGAGGGTGCGCAGGTTGATGCCCTCGTGGTGCTCGAGGATGAGCAGCACGCGCAGCTGGGACGCCGAGGCGGGCGCCGTGGAGGCCCTGCCCCACAGGACTTCCAGCAACTCCGCGGCCGTCGAGGTCACACGGGCGACCTCGGCGGGCTCAGGGCGGGGTCGGAGGGAAGTCACAGTCACACTCTCGCAGGCACCGGGATGGCCGTCAGCGTACTAGGCGCCGTGCGGGACCGGCCGGGCGTACGGGAGGCGGGCGGTGCCGTCGGTCCCGGGGCGGCGGCGTGGAGGGTCCTGCGGCTGCATGGCCCGGCTTGCGGTTTGTCCGGTTCGGATTCGGGCTTGGGCTTGGGCTCGGGTTCGGCTTCGGCCTTGGGTTCGGCTTCGGGCTTGGGCTCGGTCTTGGGTTCGGCTCCGGGCTCAGGCTCATCCTCCGGCTCGCCTTGCGGCCCCCGCTCGGGCACCGCGGGTGGCGGCGTGGCCGATCGCCGTGCCGGCCGGTCCCCGGGTGTCCCGGCCGCCCGCCGCCCCGCCCTCCGGCCGTCGCCACCGCGCCCCCGGCCCGCACGCGGGCGGCCGCTGCTCGCCGGCCCGCCGGCCGGAACCCGTTCACGTCCGACGAAGGATTGGTGACTCGACCACCGTGACCACGATCGTGCAGAGATTCGTGGCCGCCGAGCGCGCGCTGCGCACGGCGGCCCCCCATCAGCTGCTGGACGCGGTCCGTCGCGTACTGACCGATCAGTACGCGGCGGACTCCGTCGAGCTCTTCCTGGCGGACTACGGGATGTCGGTGCTGCAGCCCGTCTCCGTGCTGCCGCACACCCTCGAACCGCTGTCCGTGCACAACAGCCCGGCGGGCCGGGCGTTCGGCGCACAGGAGCCGTACGTCGAGACCCTCCCGGGTGACGCGGAGGGCCTGGTGCGGGCGCACCTGCCGGTGACCGTGCGCGGCGATCGGCTCGGCGTGCTGACGGTGACCCTGCCGGGCGGCGCGCACGCCGAGGGCTGCCTCGGTGAGCTGGCCGAGATCGCCGAGGTGCTCGGGCACGAGGTGGTCGTGGCCGAGCGGGACACCGACCTGTACCTGCAGGCCCGGCGCAAGGACCGGCTCACCCTGGCCGCCGAGATGCAGTGGCAGCTGCTGCCGGGCCGCTCCTGCGCCCGCCCCGAGTACGAGCTGGGCGCCCAGCTGGAACCGGCGTACGCGATCTTCGGGGACAACTTCGACTGGTCCGCCACCGGCGACAGGCTCAGCCTCTACGTCACCAACGGCATGGGCGAGGGCATAGAGGCCTCCCTGCTGACCAACCTGGCGATCAACGCCCTGCGCAACGCGCGCCGGGCCGGCCTGGCCATCGACGACCAGGCCGCCCTGGCCGACCAGGCGGTGTACGCCCACTACCGGGGCCGCTGCTACCTGTCCGTGCTCATGCTCGACTTCGACCTGGCCACCGGACGGGTCCGGGCGGTCGACGCCGGTTCGCCGCGGCTGCTGCGGCTGCGCTCCGGCACGGTGGAGCGGGTGGACTTCGACGCCCAGCTGCCGCTCGGCATGTTCGAGGAGACCGACTACGTGGCCCAGGAGTTCACGGCCGAGCCCGGCGACCGGCTGATCTTCGTCAGCGACGGCGTCTACGGCGTCGCCTCGCCGGGCGGGGAGACATACGGGGAAGCCGAGCTGGCCCGGGCGATCCAGTCGACCCGGCTGCTCCCGGCCGCCGAGGTGCCCCGGGCCGTCCTGCGCGAACTGACCGGCCACCGCGGCGAGGCCGTCCCGGGTGACGACGCCCTCGTGGTGTGCCTGGACTGGCGTGGGCGCTGAGGGATCGGGGCAAGCGCAGGTCGAGGAGGTCTGCGGAGAACTGTTTGGTGGTGCCGTACGTCGGCACTAATGTTTGTCATACGGCAAGTAACGGCTGGGGTGCCGAGCGCGACCCCGGTCCGGCCCGGGCAAGGGAGCGATGCAAGTGTCGGTGTCGGAAGAGAACGCTGAACGGGAGCCTGCCGCGCACCAGGTGAGCGCCTTCCTCGAGCGGCGCCGGGAGCAGATCGCCCAACGCTGGGCGGACACCGCCCTGTTCCGCACGGTCTTCACCGTCTCACGCGACGAGGCCGTGGAGGCCGGCAGAGCCGTGGCCGCCGCGCTGGCGGCGGTGGCGGCCGGCGGGCGGCTGGAGGACATCCGGGCGTCCGGATTCGAGGCGGTGCGCGACCAGCTGGGCCGGATGGCGGCCTCCCGCGCCCGCACGGGCCTGGACCCGGACGGGGTCGCCGCCGAGGTGGCCGCCCTGCGCGAACCGGCGGCCGAACTGCTGCGCGCCGAGTTCGAGGACCCGCACTCGGCCGAGGCACAGGAGTGCGTCGTGGCGCTGACCGTGCTCATGGGCACCCTGCGCCTGGTCGTGATGGAGACCACGATCAGCGCGGGCGAGGAGGTCATCGCCCGCCAGCGCGAGCAGCTGCACGAGGCCGCCACCCCGGTCATCAAGCTCTGGGAGAGCACGGTCGCCGTACCGCTGATCGGCACGCTGGACAGCGCGCGCAGCCAGGTCGTCATGGAGAGCCTGCTGGACGCGATCGTCGCCGAGCGCGCCCGGTACGCCATCCTCGACATCACCGGCGTGCCCACGGTCGACTCGCTGGTCGCCCAGCACCTGATGAAGACGGTGGCCGCGGCGCGGCTGATGGGGGCCGAGTGCATCGTCTCCGGCATCCGGCCCGCGATCGCGCAGACCATCGTGCACCTGGGCATCGATCTCGGCACGGTGCTCACCCGCTCCAGCCTGGCGGACGCCCTGGCCTACGCGCTGAGCAAGCAGGGCGTGGAGATCGCGCCGCTGCGGCCGGCCGGGGCCGCGGCGGACGCGGGCGTGCGGTGACCGGGCCTGAAGGGCCCGGGGCGGCCGGGTCCGAGGGGCCTGAGATGGTCGGGTCCGAGGTGCCCGGGGCGGTCGGGTCCGAGGCGCCTGGAGCGGCCGGGTCCGGCGGGTACGTGCCCCTGGCGGGCGGGCCCGCGGCCGGGCACGCCTTCACGGTGCCGGTCCTGCGGCTGGGGGACGTCCTGCTGGTCACCCTCCAGGGCGAGCTGCACGACGGCATGGCCGAGCAGCTCCAGCAGGACGTCACGGCCCGGATCTCGCAGACCCGGGTGACCGGGGTCGTGATCGACATCTCCGGGGTGGAGATCGTCGACTCCTTCCTCGGGCGGGTCCTCGCCGAGATCGCCTCCGGGGCGAAACTGCTGGCGGCCCGTACGGTGCTGGCCGGCATGCGCCCGGCGGTGGCGATCACCTTGGTCGAGCTGGGGCTCACGCTGCCCGGACTCAGCACCGCCCTGGACGTGGAACGCGCGATGGAGCTGCTCACCGCCGGTGAGCGCGAGGGGAGTCCATGATGCAGGCCTCCCGCCAGGCCGCCCCGGCCACCCTCCCGATCGGTTCGGACGCCGATCTCGCCTGGGTACGGCAGCAGGTCCGGCAGACCGCCGCCGAGCTCGGCTTCGGCCTGGTGCAGCAGACCAAGATCGTCACCGCGGCGAGCGAACTGGCCCGCAACACCCTCGTCCACGGCGGAGGAGGCCACGTGAACATCACCCCGCTGGACACCGGGCAGGCGAAGGGACTGCGCCTGGCCTTCGTCGACTCCGGTCCCGGCATCCGCGACCTGGAGCAGGCGATGACCGACGGCTACACCAGTGGCGGCGGCCTCGGACTCGGAATGAGCGGGGCGAAGCGGCTGGTGCACGAGTTCGAGGTGGAGAGCCGGCCCGGTGAGGGGACCACCGTCACCGTCACGGCCTGGGCCACCGCCGTACCGCCCTCCCGGCCGGGGTCGTGATGAGCAGGGTCTGGGACGTTCCGGTGGACGACTCGACCCGGGTGCGGGACGTCCGCGTGGCGGCGGAGGAGGCCAGCGCCTGCGCCGGACTCGCGCCGCACCGCACCGCGACCGCCGCGCTCGTGGCGACGGAGCTGGCGACGAACCTGTCGCGGCACGCGGACGGCGGGCGGGTGCTCATCAACCTCGTCGAGCGCGGCTACGACGCGGGCCGGCGCCTGTCCGTGCAGCTGGTGTCGCTGGACCACGGCCCCGGCATCCCGGACGTGGCGGAGGCGATGCGCGACGGCTACACCACCGCCGCGTCCCTCGGCGCGGGCCTCGGCACCTGCAAGCGCATAGCGAACGACTTCGACCTGCACAGTGCCCCCGGCCGGGGCACCGTGGCCGTGGCCCGCATCGACCACGACCCCGTCGCCCGGGGCGCGCGTCCGACGGTCCCGCGCGTCGGCGGCGTCAACGTCCCCCTGGGCCGCGCCGAGCACTCCGGCGACGCCTGGGGCAGGGTGTGCGAGGGCGACCGCCTGACCCTGCTGCTCGCCGACGGACTCGGGCACGGCGCCAAGGCCGCCGACGCGTCCACGACGGCGGTACGGCACCTGCCCGGTGTGGCGCACCGGCCGCCCGCCGAGATCCTGCGCGAGCTGGGCAGGTCGCTGCGCCCCACCCGCGGCGCCGCCGTCGCGGTCGCGCAGCTCGACCTGGCGTCCGGCCAGGTGCACTTCGCCGGCATCGGCAACATCGGGGCCCGCCTGCGCACCGCGGGCAGATGGCGGCCGCTGCTCTCCCAGCCCGGCATCGTGGGCGCGCAGGCACCGGCGTCCGTGCCCGTCCAGCGCGAACCCTGGCACGACGACAGCCTGCTGGTCCTGCACAGCGACGGTCTGCCGGCGCGCTGGCCCGTGCCCGACGACGCCGCCCTCGCCGGCCGGGATCCGGGGCTGGTGGCCGCGGTGGTGCTCAGGGACGCGGGGAGCGCGGCCCGGCCGGTCGGGGACGACACGTGCGTGGTGGTGCTCGGCGGCGGCTCCGCCCGAGCCCAGGCCTGACCCACCGGGCACGCCTGCCGGCGCGGTCACCTCCGGTGCCGGGACGCGGTGTTCACGCGGCCGGTTGGCGTCCGGGGCCACCCGTCCGGCGGGTGGGCCTCGACGGCGTGGGCGCGCCGGGCGGGCCCGCCGTCATCTTCCGGGCGCTTCTGCCGTCTCCTCGGTGCGAGGTCGCGGTGTCATCCGGCCGGTTGACGTGCGTGACCGCCCTGTCCGGCGGATGGCGTGGGCGCGGGGCTGCCGTCACCTGCCCGGCGCTCCCGCCGTCACCCCGACCCCCGTGCCACCAAGAACCAGGCCGGAGCCCGCACTTGACGCCCCGGCCCAGTACGCCGGCCCGCCCCGTTTCACCGAGGACCCGGCCGCCCGTCAGGGCGGGGCAGCACCGTGTCCTGGGCCGCCAGGAATCTCCGCAAGCCGTGGCGCAGTGCCGCCCGTTCGGCCGGTTCCATCGCCGCCAGTGTCGTGGCCAGGGCCTGGACACGGCGGCCGGCGACGTCGCTGAGGACGTGGCGGCCGTGCGGGGTGAGCCGCAGCCGGACCTCGCGGCGGGTGTCGGGATGCGGGGCGCGTTCCAGCAGGCCGGCCGCCGCCAGACGGTCGCAGAGGCGGCTGGCCGTGGGCAGGCCGATGTCGAGGCGGTCGGCCAGGGCCGTGAGGTTCAGGTCGGGGGTGGTCTGCAGCGTGCGCAGCGCCCGCAGCTGGTGCGGGGACAGCCGCAGGGACGCGTGCTGCGCGGCGAGCGACCACAGCGCCGCGAGACTGTCCACGGCATCGGCGATCTGTGACGCGACGGCCTCCGGGCCGTCGCCCGGTCTCCTCGCCCGGTCGTCACCGGGACTGCCGAGATCGGTCACGAAACGATCACTTTCCATACGCTCCGAGTACTGCTGAGGTCGCCCTCATTCAAAGGCTGTACCCGAGGAACGGAAACGCAAGCAGCCCCACGTGCGGCCCCTTTCCGTGACCGGTCGGTCCGGTCGGCCCGGTCGGCCCGGTCGGCCGGGTCGGTCCGGCCGGGCCGACCGCCCGGGCACCCGGTCAGCCGACGTTCAGCTCCGCCAGCGCGGCGAGCGGCAGCGTGTGCTGCGTCTGGAGGACCTTGGCGCGCAGGTAGCGGACGTTGTGCGCGGTGGTGAAGACGCCCGTGGGGACGCGCTCGCGGACGCCGACGCCCAGGGCGCGCAACTGGCCGGCCTTGTCGGGGTTGTTGGAGAGCAGGTCCAGTTCGCCGATGCCGAGGGTCCGGAGCATCTGGGCCGCGGCCGTGTAGTCGCGGGCGTCCTCGGGCAGCCCAAGGGCGGCGTTCGCCTCGTAGGTGTCGAGGCCCTCGTCCTGCAGCGCGTACGCGTCGAGCTTGTTGTAGAGGCCGATGCCGCGGCCCTCCTGGCGGAGGTAGAGCAGGACGCCGCCGCGCTCGGCGATGCGCTCGACCGCCTCGCGCAGTTGCGGACCGCAGTCGCAGCGGGCCGAGCCGAACACGTCCCCGGTCAGGCACTCGGAGTGCAGCCGCACCAGCGGGACCGGGCCCGGCTCGCCGAGGACGACGGCCACGTGCTCCCGGCCGTCGGCCAGCCCGTGGAAGGTGACGAGCTCGGCGTCGGCCTCGTAGCCGTCGTGGAAGCGCAGCGGGACCCGCACGCGGGAGCGCTCGGTGGCGAGGACTGCGGGGGTGTC
Organism: Streptomyces sp. NPDC006624; assembly: GCF_040611555.1. Taxonomy (NCBI): domain Bacteria; kingdom Bacillati; phylum Actinomycetota; class Actinomycetes; order Kitasatosporales; family Streptomycetaceae; genus Streptomyces; species Streptomyces sp. NPDC006624. The sequence continues at coordinate 355,949 of NZ_JBEXOM010000007.1, forward strand.
GGGCATGCGGGGCCTCCGGCTTCCGTTTCCTGTTCGGCTGCACAGCCGTACTGCTTCAGATTTGAAGCAGATCCACGTCCGGAACACTACTCGTGCTTTAAAGTTGAAGCAACGGGCTTCCGGTCCCCTGCGGCGGGCGTCACGAACAGGCCGGTGACGACCTCCGCCGCCACGGCACGTCGTCCGCGGCCGGTCGGGCCCCGTCCTCCTGGAGCCCCTGTGCGATCGCCGTCGCGATCTGCTCCAGCTGCCCCACCTGCTCCTCGCTGAGCCGGTCGAACAGCAGGCTCCGCACGGTCTCGACATGCCCGGGCGCCGCCCGCTCCAGCACGGCGAACCCCTCGTCGGTCAGCGCGGCGACACTGCCCCGCCCGTCGTCCCGGCAGGCCTCGCGCCGCAGCATGCCGTCCTTCTCCAGCCGCGTCACCGCGTACGTCAGCCGGCTGCGCGTGATCTTCAGCCGCGCGGCGAGATCGGTCATCCGCAGCCGCCGTTCCGGGGACTCGGACAGGACCGACAAGATGGAGTAGTACAGGTGCGGCATGCCGGCGTCCTGCTGGAGCTGCCGGTCGATCGCGTCCTCCAGGAGCAGCGAGGCGGCGATGTAGGCGCGCCAGGCGCGCTGCTCCTCGGGGGTGAGCCAGCGAGTCGTCATGCCGCCAGTGTAGGTTTGTTTCAAACTTGAACCAAGACCGTCCGGTCCCGCCGTCCCGACCAGCCGCGGAGCGTCGATGCCCCACCCGTACGTCCTGCTGTCCGCCGCCGTCTCCCTCGACGGCTACCTGGACGACACCGGCCCCGAACGGCTGCTGCTGTCCAGCCCGGCCGACTTCGACCGGGTCGACGAGGTCCGCGCCTCCGTCGACGCGATCCTCGTCGGCGCCGGCACCCTCCGCGCCGACAACCCGCGGCTGCTGGTGAACTCCGCCGAGCGCCGCGCCGCCCGCACGGCCGCCGGGAAACCGGCCTACCCCCTCAAGGTCACCGTCAGCGGCTCCGGCGACCTCGACCCGCAGGCCCGGTTCTGGCACACCGGCGGCGAGAAGGTCCTCTACACGACCGACCGGGGCGCCGAGCGCGCCCGTGCCCTCGGCCTCGCCACCGACGTCGTCGCGCTCGGTGACGCCCTGGACTGGCGGCGGCTCCTGAGCCACCTGCACGACGTGCGCGGCGTACGGCGGCTCATGGTGGAGGGCGGCGGCCTGATCCACACCCAGCTCCTGACCCAGGGCCTCGCCGACGAACTCCAGCTGGTCCTCGCCCCGCTCTTCGTCGGCGATCCGCAGGCGCCCCGTCTCTTCGGCCCGGGCGGCTACCAGGCCGGGCGGCTGCGGCTGCTGGAGACCCGGCAAATCGAGGACGTCGTCCTGATGCGCTACGAGCCGACCGCCCCGGGCACCGGACTCCTCCCGGCCGCCGCCGACCACCACTGGCTGGCCCTCGCCTGCGACCTGGCGGAGCGGTGCCCGCCCTCGGACACGGCGTTCAGCGTGGGCGCGGTGGTGGTCGCGGCCGACGGCACGGAACTGGCCCGCGGCCACTCGCGCGAGAACGGCGACCCGGTCGTGCACGCCGAGGAGGCCGCCCTGGCCAAACTCGACCCGGCCGACCCCAGGCTCCCCGGCGCGACGGTCTACAGCAGCCTGGAACCCTGCGCCCGCCGCGCCTCACGCCCCGCGCCCTGCGCCCTGCTCATCCTCGACGCCGGTGTCCGGCGCGTCGTCACGGCCTGGCGCGAGCCGGACACCTTCGTCACGGAGGCCGACGGCAGCGGCGTGCTGGCGGCCGGCGGGGCGCAGGTCGTCGTCCTCCCCGGGCACGAGGAACGGGCCAAGGCCCCGAACCGTCATCTGCTGCCCTGACGCAACCTCCGGCCTGCGCCGCCGTCACCCGCCGTGCCGACGCGCGGGCCGATCGGACCAACAGATCCTGCGGGCCCGCCGCCCGCCGGGTCACGCTGACTGCAGGGCCGGTACGACAGCGCGGAGGCAGTGGGCATGTGGGCAGTGGGCGTGGGGGCAGTGAGGAGACGACGCACGGCGGCGCTGCTGCTCGCACCGCTGCTGGCCGTCCTGCTCGCCGCCTGCGGAGCGGCCGACGCCCGCACCGGCGGCAAGGGCAGGTCCCTGCCGGCCGACGCCCCCTTCACCCACCCCGGCGTCCTCGTCGACCGGGCCGGACTGGACGCCGTACGCGCGAACGTCACCGCCGGCCGGCAGCCCTGGCTGAAGGCCTACCTGGCCATGCGGGACAGCCCGTACGGCTCCTACCGGCACCGCGCCGAGCCCCGCGCGAGCGTCGTCTGCCCGGCCGGGGACCCGGCGGGCCGCGGCTGCGCCGAGGAGCGCGAGGACGCCCTGGCCGCCTACACCCAGGCCCTGCTCTTCACCGTCACCGGCGAGCCGCGGCACGCCGCCAAGGCCCGGCAGATCATGGACGCCTGGTCGGGCACGCTGCGCCGGCACGCCGGGGAGAACGCCGTGCTCCAGGCGGGCTGGACCGGGTCGGTCTGGGCGCGGGCCGCGGAGATCGTGCGGCACACACCCGGCGGGGGCTGGCCCGCCGAGCGGGTGCGCCGCTTCGCGTCCATGCTGCGCACCGTCCACCTCCCCCAAGTCGCGGGCGATGTCCCCGAGTTCAGCGGCACCTGGGATCTGGTGGCGACCGAGGCGGTCATCGCCGTCGCCGTCTTCCTCGACGACCACCGGGCCTTCGACCACGCCCTGGAGCGCTTCCGGGAACGCGTGCCCGCCGTCTTCTACCTGGAGAAGGACGGCGGCACCCCGCTCCCCGCGCCCGGCTCCGGCCTCGACACCCCGCAGCGGACGGCGGCCCGCTGGTTCGGGCTGCGCACCTACCGCGACGGCGTCGCCCAGGAGACCTGCCGCAGCCTGCGGCACGTCGGCGCCTCGCTCGCCGCCACGGCCCACATCGCCGAGACGGCCTGGCACCAGGGGGTCGACCTCTACGGCGAGATCGAGGACCGGCTGACCGCCGCGCTCGCCCTGCACGCCCGCCACCAGCTGGACGGACGCCCGCCGGCGTGGCTGTGCGGCGGCCGCCTCGACGGGAGGCTCGGACCCGGTCTGGAAGTCGCGCTGCACCACCTGGAGGGCCGCCTCGGCAAGTCCGTCCCGGCCGCGCACCGGCTGGCCGTCCGGACCAGGCCCGCCGGTACGGACGGCCTGTTCACGGCCTGGGAAACCCTCACGCACGCGAGCGCTCCGGGCCGCTGAACGGCCGGTGTGCACGAGCTGTCCCGCGCATGGCGTACACTGGAGTCACAACGACGCGGGGTGGAGCAGCTCGGTAGCTCGCTGGGCTCATAACCCAGAGGTCGCAGGTTCAAATCCTGTCCCCGCTACTGAAGGCCGAGGGCCGGAATCCGAAAGGGTTCCGGCCCTCGGTTCTTTCCTCGCCCACGCCATTACGCACGGTGAGTGAACGGCCCCGCTCCGCGTCACGACTGACGCATCGTCATATCCCAGAAGTCACACGGGAAGCGGTCAACTCGCCCGAATTTGCCCGGTCATGGCAGGTTGGTCCGCGCGAAAAAAGGTTAATGATCAAGCGGAACCGCTGGAATACCCACCGCGCGTCTATTAACGTTCGATAACGCAGCGCGGTCGTCCCAGCCGTCACAGAAGGCGGCTCCGTGCGCACGCGCCGAATCCCGAAAGGGAACCGGGGAACCACCACTTGGGGTGAATCGGGCGGATACCGCCGTGGAAGCACGGTTGGTATACGCGCGTAGGAGACCTTCCTGCTCCGAACCCGTCAGCTAACCCGGTAGGCGAGAAGGAAGGAAAGGAGTACGCCCACGTGGCGTCCAACCGGCCTGCCCCCGAGGCCCCGTTCGCGACGGACCAGCGCGAGACCGAGGTCTTCGGCTACAGCGCCCATCGCACCGACGAGGGCCCGTTCCAGGAGTGGAACCCCACCGCGGAGTCCATCCGCCCCGTCCGTGGCCGGCACCGCGTCACCAAGCAGCGCGGCGGAGGGCTCGCCCGCAGCTCCACCGTCCTCGGCGTCGGCGTCATAGCCGCCGTCGGCGCGGGTGGCATGGCCAGCGCCCAGACCGGCAAGCCGCCGGTGTCGATCTCCGTCCCGGACCTTCCCTCGGTGGGTTCCCTCCTTTCGGACGACGACACCCCCGAAGTTCCCGCCACCCCGCTCAGCAGCCTCGGCACGACCACAGCGGACACCGAGCAGGGCACGAGCGGCGCCGGCGAGGCCCTGCGCGCCCGGATCATGGCCCAGGTCGAGCACCAGCAGGACCAGATCGACACCAAGGCCGCCGAGGAAGCCGCCGCCGCCGCCGAGAAGGCCGCTCAGGAAGCGGCCGCCAAGGCGGAGAAGGAGGCCGAGGCCAAGGCCGCCGAGGCCAAGCGGAAGGCCGAGGAGGAGGCCCGCAAGAAGGCCGAGGCCGAGCGGCTCGCCGCCCTCGCCAAGCAGTACACGCTGCCGACCTCCTCGTACACCATCACCTCGTCCTTCGGTCAGGCCGGCGCCTACTGGTCCTCCGGCTACCACACCGGCCTCGACTTCGCCGCCCCCACCGGCACGCCCATCAAGGCGGTGCACAGCGGCACCATCACCGAGGCGGGCTGGAACGGCTCCTACGGCTACAAGACCGTCCTGACCCTCGATGACGGCACGGAGATCTGGTACGCCCACCAGTCGTCCATCGGCGTCAGCGTCGGCCAGAAGGTCAGCACGGGCGACGTGATCGGCCGCGTCGGCGCCACCGGCAACGTCACCGGCGCCCACCTCCACCTCGAGGTCCACGCCGCGGGCTCGTCGAGCGGCATCGACCCCATGGCCTGGCTGCGGGACAAGGGCCTCAACCCGTAAGCAGCGCACGCCGATCGAAGCACCGGCAGCCCTGACGACGACCCCCCGACGTCAGGGCTGCCGGTCTTCGCGGTTCTAGGAGCGGTAGGGGTTCCAGGCCGGGTACGGCGTCTGCGGATGGCCGTGGCCGTGCATCCCGTGCGCCCCGTGAGCCCCGTACATCCCGTGCATCCCATGCACCGGCCAGGGCGGGGCCGCCACGGGGACCGGAGGGGCCGTGACCCGGGCCGCGTGGTCCAGAGCCGGGCGGGCCGCCTCGCGGCGGCGCCACAGCTCGTTCAGCAGTTCCCGTTCCCGTACGACGAAGTCGGCCCCGGCCCGGCCCAGGCGGCCCCGGTGGCGCAGGAACGCCAGGGACGTCGCGTAGGCCTCGTACTGCGCGACCTGCCGTGCCGCCGCCTTCCCGGCGTGACGGCGGGCGTACTGGCGGGCGATCCGGCGGGCCCGCATCGAGCCGAGCGCGTACGGCTCGGCCGGGGTCAGCCAGCCCGCCACCGCGTACGCGGGCAGCTCCGTCCGCACGGTCGTGAGCTCGCGCTGCCGCGTCCAGATCACCAGCCAGGTCAGCAGCCCGAAGACGGGCACCATGAACGCCGCGTACACGGCGAAGAACCCGTACTCGCCGAAGGCCGACGAGCCGTTCCACATCGCGTGCATGCCCATCGCGAGCAGCAGCCCGCCCAGCGGGAAGACGATCCGGCGCAGCTGCCGGCGGTGCGCCGAGAGCGCGGCGATGCCGAAGCCGATGCCGGTCAGCACGGTGAAGAGCGGGTGCGCGAACGGCGACATGACGATCCGCACGAAGAAGGTCGCCGCGGTGACGGAGGCGATGCCGGTGCCGCCGGTGAGCTGGTCGGTGCCGAACGCGGTGCCCAGGTAGAGGATGTTCTCCGTGAAGGCGAAGCCGGTGGCGGTGACACCGGCTATCACCACCCCGTCGACGATGCCGGTGAAGTCACGGCGCCGGAAGAGGAAGACCAGGAGCACGGCCGCCGCCTTGGCCGACTCCTCGACCACCGGGGCTATGACCGTCGCGCCGAGCGTGTCCGCGCCGGCCGGGTCCGCGGTCGCCGTCGCTATCCACCGCGTCGCGAAGCTGTTGGCGACGATCGCTATCAGCGCCGCCGCGCAGGCGCCCCAGGCGAACGAGAACACCAGGTTGCGCCAGGGTCCCGGCTCCACCCGGTCCAGCCAGCGGAACGAGGCGACGAGCAGGGGCACCGGCAGCAGCGCCAGACCGAGCCCCACCAGGAACCCCTCCGTGCCGGTCTCCTCGCGGACCAGGGCGAGGATGACCAGGCCGGACAGCGCGAGCAGCGTGGTGAGCCCGCCGTAGCGCACCCAGGGGCGCTGCCACCAGTGGGCGTGCCGCAGCGGGCCGCCGACGGGGGCGCCGTCGGCGGGAGCAGCGGGATACGGCTGTGGGGGGCAGGTGGCCACGGCATCGACCCTAACGACGGTGGGGCGCTGTCCGCAGGCGGGTGACGTGCCGGGGGCGGTGCGGTGCGGTCAGTCGCCGGCGGGAGGCTGGTCCGCGTGTGGTACGCGACGGAACAGGAGGTCGTTCACGACATGTCCCTTGTCCAGTCCCTGGCCCTCGAAACGGGTCAGCGGACGGAAGCCGGGGCGCGGCGCGAAACCGCCGTCCGCCTGCGTGTTCTCGAAGTCGGGGTGTGCCGTGAGGACCTCGAGCATCTGCTCGGCGTACGGCTCCCAGTCGGTGGCGCAGTGCAGGAGCGCGCCGGGGCGCAGCCGGGTGGCGGCCAGCGTCAGGAAGTCGGGCTGGATCAGCCGGCGCTTGTGGTGCCGCTTCTTGGGCCAGGGGTCCGGGAAGTAGACGCGGAGGCCGTCGAGGGCGTCCGGGACGAGCATCTCGCGGAGCAGGATGATCGCGTCGCCGTTGCCGACCCGGATGTTGGACAGGCCGTTGCTGTCGGCGAGATTGAGCAGGTTGCCTTGGCCGGGGGTGTGGACGTCGACGGCGAGGATGTTGGTGGCGGGGTCGGCGGCGGCCATCTGGGCGGTGGCCTCGCCCATGCCGAATCCGATCTCCAGGACGACGGAGTTGTCGTTGCCGAAGAGGTCCGTGAGGTCCAGGGGCCCGTGGCCGTCGATGTCGAGGCCCCACTTGGGCCACAGCCGCTGCAGCGCGTCCGCCTGCCCTGCGGTCACCCGGCTGCGCCGGGGCTGGAAACTCCGGATCCGCCGCTCGAAGTGCGACCCAGCGGGATCGGCCTTCGGCCCGTCGGGAAAGCGCGGCTCGCCCTTGGCCCGGGCATGCCGGAGGGGCGCGCCGGTGCCGGGGGCGGTGACGTGCTCATGGGATGCGGGGGTGTTCGCGGAGTCAGACACAGTGCTCCCGATTTTACGGCCGGGCCGGGAGCGCGGGCGCCGGCCGTCCACCACCGGCCGGGCTCATCGGGGGGGCGGCTGTGCCGGACCGGTCGCCGCGGGCACGACCCGGCCGTCCGGCCCGGCTCCGCGCGCCCGGGCCTCACGGTGGTCGGGTGCGGGGCGTGGGCTGAGGGCAGTCGTGCGGCCGGGGCGGGAGGATCTCGCCGCAGCGCCTGGGGAAGGCGGGCGCAGCGGAGGACACCGTTCGGCCGGGCTGAAGGCCGAGCGAGGCTGAGGTGCGCGTGGGGCTGAGGTGCGAGTGGGGCTGAGGCCGAGTCGGGCCGGGGACCGAGTCGGGCTGCGGTGGGCGCGGCACGTTCCGTCCCGTCCGGCCGGGGAGGGGCCCGGGCCCGGGCCCGGTGGCACCGTTCCGGGCAGCCGGGCAGCCGGGCAGCCGGGCAGCCGGGCCGCCCGGTCGCCGGCTCAGCCGTGCCGTGGCCGCCGGGCTGCGCGGCCATCCCGCCCAGGCGGGGGCGCCCGGGTCGGTCCGCGGCCCGTCACAGGGTGCTCAGTGCCCTCCGGGCCACCTCGCGTCCGATCGGCAGGGACGCCGTCGCCGCGGGGGAGGGCGCGTTGAGGACGTGCACCGCGCGGGGGCCCTCGTGGATCAGGAAGTCGTCGACCAGGGTCCCGTCCCGCAGCACCGCCTGGGCCCGCACCCCCGCGGCCGTCGGCACCAGGTCGTCCTCGGACACCCCGGGCAGCAGCCGCCGCACCGCCTGGGTGAACGCGCCCTTGGACAGCGACCGCCGCAGCTCCCCCGCCCCGTACCGCCAGTGCTGCCGCGCGAGGTGCCAGGAGCCCGGCCACGCCAGCGTCGACCCCAGCTCGCGCGGGCGGAGCGTGCCCCACCCGTACCCCTCGCGGGCCAGGGCCGGCACCGCGTTGGGCCCGATGTGGACGCTTCCGTCGACGCCGCGTGTGAGGTGCACCCCGAGGAAGGGGAACGCCGGGTCAGGGACGGGATAGACCAGCCCCCGGACCAGCTCCGGGCGGGCCAGCTCGTAGTACTCGCCGCGGAACGGCACGATCCGGGCGTCCGGGTCGTCCCCGGTCAGCCGGGCGATCTCGTCGCAGTACAGGCCCGCGCAGTTCACCAGGACCCGTCCCCGTACGACGTCCCCGGCGGCCGTGAGCACGGCGACGCCCCGCTCGGGGCGGCGGTCGACGCGGACGACCCTGGTGCCGTAGCGGATCTCCGCGCCCGAGCCGTGGGCCAGCTGCCGGGCGACCGCGACGAAGTCGCAGACGCCGGTCGTGCCGACGTGGATGGCGGCGAGGCCGCGGACCTCGGGCTCGTACTCCGGGATCTGGGATCCGCCCAGCTCACGGACCCGGATCCCGTTCTCCCGGCCGCGCTGGACGAGTGCGTGCAGACGCGGCAGCTCCGCGCGGTCGGTCGCGACGATCAGCTTGCCGGTGACCGCGTGCGGGATGCCGTACTCCGCGCAGAACTTCACCATCTCCGCGGCGCCCCGCACCGCGTAGCGCGCCTTGAGGGAACCGGGGCGGTAGTAGACGCCGCTGTGGATCACGCCGCTGTTGCGGCCGGTCTGGTGCCGGGCCGGGCCGGGCTCCTTCTCCAGCACGGTGACCCGTGTGCCCGGTGCGGCGCGTGTGATGGCGTACGCCGTGGACAGCCCGACGATCCCCCCGCCGATCACCAGCACGTCACAGTCGTACGCGGCCCGCACGAGCACCACCTCCCACCTAGATAGTGCACTGCGCCACCGACAACGCCCCCGATACCCGGCGGCGGGCGGCGCACCGGCGCCGCTCCCATGCCCTCTACGCCGGAGCCATCAGCAGCGGACGCGCGCGCTCCCGCAGTTCCACCACCCGCGGCTCGTCGCCGTACGGCTCGAGGCGGTGGAGGAGGTCCTTCACGTACTCCGTGGTGCGGGCCGAGGAGATGCGCCCGGCGACCTCGACCGCCCGCACGCCCTGCTCGCACGCCGCGTCCAGGTTCCCCGACTCCAGTTCGGCGACCGCGGAGACGACGAGCCGCAGGCCGTGCGAGCGCACGAACTCCTCCGTCGGCTTGGACAGCGCCTGCTCGGTGAAACGGCGGACCTGGCGGGGAGCCTTCAGATCGCGGTAGCACTCCGCCGCGTCGGCGGCGAAACGGTCGTAGGAGTAGAAGCCGAGCCAGCTCGGGTCGTTGTCGCCGGGGCGGGCCCGCTCCAGCCAGCTCTCGGCCGCCTTGAGGGCGCCGCCGGCCGCCTGGGCGTCGCCGGCGCGCGCGTGTGCGCGTGCCTCGACGAGGCGGAAGAAGCTCATCGTGCGGGCCGTGGCCAGCCCGCGGTTGCGTTCCAGGGCGGCCTGGGCGAGATCCACGCCCTCGTCCCCGAAGCCGCGGTAGGTGGCCTGGAGGGACATGGAGGCCAGGACGTAGCCCCCGAGGGGGACGTCCGCCGCCGCGCGGGCCAGGCGCAGGGCCTGGATGTAGTAGCGCTGGGCCGCTTCCTGCTGGCCCGTGTCGAAGGCCATCCAGCCCGCGAGCCGCGTGAGTTCGGCGGAGGCGCCGAACAGGGCCCGGCCGACCTCGTCGGAGTAGGCCCCCAGGAGCAGGGGGGCGGCCTCCACCCGCAGGCACTCGGGGACCATCGACGAACGCCAGTCGCCGCCGCCGTACTTGGAGTCCCAGCGCCGCGCGTCCTCGGCGGCCTCCCGCAGTTTCTGCACATCGCTGTGGCCGACTTTGAGCGGTGCGCCGGAGCCCTCGCCGGAGCCCACGTCACGCGCCACCGAACTGTCGGCCGGGGTTATCAGCCAGCGCGAGGCGGGTGTCGCGTACGCGCTTACTGCGAACGATCCGGCCAGGGACTGCCAGATGCCGCCGGATCCGGCGCGGCGGCCGGCGAGGTCGAGGCGGTACAGCTCGGTCGCGGACTTCACCGCCTGTCCCACGTCGCGCGGGAAGGCGAGGCCGACTTCGGGCGCCGGGTCCGCGTCCGCCAGCCCGATCTCGTGGAGCGGCACGGGGCGTCCGAGCTTCTGCCCGATGGCTGCGGCGATGAGGTGCGGAGCCGCGCCCTGCGGCACCATGCCCTTCGACACCCAGCGCGCCACCGACGTCTTGTCATAGCGAAGTGTCAGGCCGCGCTGGGCGCCAAGATCGTTGACGCGCCGCGCGAGGCCTGCGTTCGAGATTCCCGCGAGGGCGAGAACGGCGCCGAGTTTTTCGTTCGGCCCGCGTTGCTCCCTGGACATGCGCCACCCCTCGACACAGACGGCTGCCGCGCTGGCATAACCATGCGGCATTCGTAAACCCAGCGTAGTTCGCCGGATCCCAAGCGTTAAGGGGCATTGTTCCGGTTGGCGGGATTGTGGTCCGTACTGAAGTACTAGTCAGATACGGGCAGTTGCAACGTGCTCCCGACGTGTGGCCGTGCGCCCGTCCGTGCGCTCTTCTCCGGCCATCACGGGAGCGGTTCCATGGTCATCGCGTGGGTCGGCCCGCTGTACTGGATCCAGTGGGCTGGGGGACACCGCCGCCTCCATCCCCGCGGGCGGCGGAACGGTCCGGGAGGCGTGCCTCGTCTCCCGGACTGCGCGACCGGGTGACGGGGTGCGGAGCCTGTACGGAGCGTGTTCGAAGCTGTTCGCCTGTCGGCGATTTGGCCGAAAATCGACCCCTGTTCTCATGGGGTATCAGGCCTCCGACCACGGTACTTGAGGGCGCTTCGGTGGTGTTTAGGGCGCGTTTCGGGGGCGCATTCGCGTCGCAGTCGTACCGGTGATGTGTCGCTGACGTGCCTTGCTTCTTGGCCGGTGTCCTACCCGGCTGCCGGGGTCCACTTCGTTCTGGCTCCGGGGTCGTTGTCTCTCTTCGGGGTCTCTCTTCGGGGTCTCTCTATCGGGCCCGTCGTCTCGCTTCCGCGTTCGTCGTCTTGCTCCCCGGTTCGTCGTCACTTTCCCGGTTCGTCGTCACTTTCCCGGGCCGTCGTGTTCCTGGCGCCTCGCCAGATCGTCTCCTTCGGCTCACGCGCGTTGTGGCGTACGGGAGTTCGGGGTGTTTCGGACGCCGCGGGCGGCTCCGCCGGGGCGCATTCGGCGGAGCACAAGCGGCGCGGGCACCCTCTGGAGCGCTTCCTTCATGGCAGCATGGTGAACCGGTTCGTGCGGTGCACTGGTTGTCCACAGCCTGTGGAGGCGGCGATGCGGTGGTTGGTGGGATGGAGCAGCACCGCCGCGGGAGCCGTCGCTGCCGGTGCGGCGGGGGCCACCGGGCCCGAGGGTGAGACCCTGCACCCGGTGGGGGCCCAACTCCTGTGGGGCGACCCCGATCCGCTGTGGGCCGTCGGCGACTGGCGGCCCGACGAGGTGCGCGTCGTCAAGGCCGACGAGCGCACCCGCATCGCCGTCCTCGGCATCTGCGGCGCCACCGACGAGCAGTTGCGCGTCGCCCTGTTCGCCGCGCGCGGCGGGGCACTTCGGCATCTGACCGCCTGGCCGGGCAGCTACACCGCGATCGTGCAGGTCGGCAGGAGGATCACCGTCTGCGGCGATCTCGCGGGCGTGCGGCCGGTGTTCCACACGCCCTGGGCCGGCGGTACGGCCTACGCGACGGCCGCCCTGCCGCTCGCCGACCTCATCGAGGCCAACCTCGACTTCGGGCACCTCGCCGCGCTGCTGGCCGCCCCCGACGTGCCCGCCGCGCTGCACGACTCCACGACGTACGACGGCGTGAAGCGCGTTCCGCCGGGGCATGCGCTCATCCTGCGCGCCGGGGCGCGGGAGATCGCCGGGTACGAGCCGGTCGCCTCGCTGGCCGTCGCCGCTCCTCCGGCCGATCCCGACAGTGCCGTGGACGCCGTGCGCGACGCGCTCGTCGAGGCCGTGCGGACGCGGCTGTCCGCGCCGCGGCACGTCCCCGGCGCGGACATCGACCCCGGGCCCGTGCCCGGCATGGGGCCCGCCGAGCGGCGGGCCGCGCGCGGCATGCCCGTGCCCGGCATCGGGGCGGACCTGTCCGGCGGGCCCGCGTCGGGGACGCTGGCACTGCTCGCCGCCGGGCTGCCCGGCAGGCCGGGCACGGTCCTGGGGCACGGCACGGGCGCGGGGGAGCGGCTGCTGGCCGTCACCTTCAACGACCTCGCCGTCGGAGGGCGGGAGGCCGAGCTGGAGCGGGCGGGCGCCCTGGCCGCGAACCCCCGGTTGCACCACGTCGTCGTGACGGGCGGCGAGGAGACCCTTCCCTACGCCGACCTGGACGTCCCCCTGACCGACGAACCCGGCCCGTGCCTGGTGACGGCGGCGCGGCACCGCGCCCGGCTGGCGGCGGGCAGCGCGGACCACTTCACGGGGTACGGCGCACGGCAGGTCCTGGACGCCCATCCCGCGCGGCTCGCCGATCTGCTGATGGACCGCAAGCGGCGTCATCTGGTGCGGCCCGTGGCGGCGTTGGCGAAGGCGGACGGCTCGGTGTTCGTCCCCGCGCGCGTGTACGCGGCGGCGAGGCGGCTGTCCCGTTCGTCGTACCGGTCCGGGCTCGAGTCCCTGGCCGAGCGGCTCCTCGACCCGCGCGCGGACGACGGACTCGACGCGCCCGGCGGGGCGATGGAGGCCTCCCTCGCCGCGCTGACCTGGGGCAGACCCGGGCCGGCGGCGCGCTGGCTGACCGGTGAGGCGCTCGCCGAAGTATCGGTTCGTCTTCAGGCGGCCACGCACCGATCGGAGACGGTGGGGCCGGGGCAGCGGCCGGGGGACTTCCGCGCGCGGGCCGCGCTGGCACGGCACGCGGCGGATCTGCGGGTGCTGGAGCAGGCCGCCGAGATCCGCTTCCAGCGGCTGCACGCGCCGTTCCTCGACAACCAGGTCGTACGGGCCGCGCGGGCGCTGCCCGAGGCGTTGCGGGTGCGGCCGGGGGCGCGGGCGGCGATCCTGCGGACGGTTTTGGAGGGGGCCGGGGTGCGGGAGTTGCCGTCCGGGTGGGGCGTGCCGGTCCCGGGGACGGCGGCGGCGGTCGCGCGCACGGGGTTGCGTGTGGCGGCGGACTCGCTGGTCACCCTGTTCGACACGCCGCTGCTGGCGGAGGCGGGGCTCGTCGAGGCCCGGGTCGTGCGCAAGGCGCTGCGCGGTGCGGCGGCGGGAGAGCCGCTTCCGCTGGACGGTCTCGCGGAGCTGGTCTCCCTGGAACTGTGGCTCCGTCGGCTGCTGGCCCGCCGGGGCACCTGCTGGACGGGGACGCCGGCACGTCAGCGAGCGGTGCCGGCCGGGATCGCGCCGCAGCGGGGGGCGTTGGGGGCGGGGGCCGGGGGGCGGCGGGGGTAATCGCTCCTGTGGCGCCTGGGCTTGTGCGGGTGGTGAGGGCTGGCTGTGCGGGTGCCTGCGGCGGCCTGTGCGGCGTGGGTGGGGGTGCGCGTCGCGCCTGCCGGCGGGGTGTGGGGCGGGGCCGCGCCGGGGGGTGTCCGTCCTCGGATCGGCGCGATGGGGTTGCTTATCGGCTGACTGTTCTTTGACGCGCCGACCGCTGCGGGCGGACACCC
>NZ_JBEXOM010000008.1:0-67802 GCF_040611555.1 Streptomyces sp. NPDC006624
GCGCTGCAGCGCGCCCTGCGCCCGCTGAAGCGCACCGTGCCCTCCCCGCGCGCGCGGATGCTGGACGAGCGGGCGACCGCCGACCGGATCGCCCGGCTCGGCGCCCACCCCGGCGTGTGGGTCCCGGTGCTGCGCCCGGCCCCGGACCGCTGGCTGCGCCTGAACCTCGTGCACGACACGGGCCCGACGATGCCCGTCTGGCGCCCCCTGGTGAGCGAACTGCACACCGCGCTCGCCCAGTCGGGCGTCTTCCGCACGGTCACCCTGCACCCGGCCACGCCCGACGGCCGGGCCCGCCAGGTCCCCGACCTCGACGACGGCCGCACGGTCACCCTCGTCGTCAGCGACTGCATGGGCCCGCAGTGGCGCCCGGGCGAGGCGGGCGAGCGCTGGTACCGCACCCTGCACCGCTGGGCCCGCCGCATGCCGCTCGCCCTGGTGCAGCCGCTGCCGGAACGCCTGTGGCCCACGACGGCCCTGCCCGCCGTGCCGGGCCTGCTGACGTCCCCGTCCACGGCGGCCCCCTCGGCGACCCTGTCCTTCGCCCCGTACGACGACGCCCCGCCGCCCGGGCGGGCCCTGCCCCTTCCGGTCCTGGAACCGGGCGCGCCCTGGCTGGCCCACTGGGCGGCGCTGACCGCCGACCCGGGCGGCGCCCGCATCCCGGGCGCCGCGGCCTGGCTGCCGCCCCGCCCGGCGCCGCCCGCCGAACCGGCCCCCGACATCACCGCCTCCTCCCCCGAGGAACTGGTGCTGCGCTTCCGCGCGACCGCGTCCCCGGAGGCGTTCCGCCTCGCCGGGCATCTCGCGCTGGCGGTCCCGTCGGTTCCGGTGATGCGTCTCGTGCAGCGCGCGGTGGACCGCGATCCGCGCCCGCAGCACCTGGCCGAGGTGATCCTCAGCGGCATGCTCGCCTCCGTCCCCGGCCCGCCCGGTTCGTACGCGTTCCGGCCCGGGGTACGGGAGTTGCTGCTGCGCTCGCTGCCGCGCACCGCGCGGGGCCGGACCCGGGAGTTCCTCGAACGGATCGGCTGCCTGATCGACGAGCGGGCCGGGCTCGCGGCCGGGGAGTTCCGGGCGCACACCGGCGGCGGCCGGGGCGGCCCGGGCCCGGCGTTCGCGACGGTCAGCCAGGACACGGTCCGGCGTCTGGGCGGCGGGGAGCGGCCGGAGCCGTTGTTCGCCGGGCGGTACCGGGCGGCCGGTGCGCACGGCACGAACCGGAGCGTGTGGACGGCCGTGGACGTGCGCACGGGCCGGCAGGTGGTCGTGCACCGCCACGGCGGGCAGCCCGCACCGCACGCACGGTTCCTGCGGGAGGCGCGGGCGCTGGCCGGGCTGCGGGATCCGCACGTGGTGCGGGTGCTCGACCACGGGGTGGAGGACGGCACGCCGTACGTGGTCCGGGAGTTCGTCGACGGTCTGGCGCTGGCCGACGTGCTCTCGGGGATCACCTTCCCCACCTTCGCCCGCCTGGTGTGCCAGGGCCTGGCCGGCCTCGAAGCCCTCCACGCGCACGGCCTGGTGCGCGGGGAGCGCGGCCCCGCGGGGCTGTTGCTGCGGCCCGACGGCACGGTGATGCTGACCCGCGTCGCCCTGGGCGAGGAGTCGCGGGGCCGGAGCCCGGAGTCGGACCTGGCCGAGTTCCGCCGGCTGCTGCGGCAACTGGCCGCCGGTCTGCGGGTGCCGGCCGGGCACGGACGCCTGCTGGACCTGATCGAGGAGCGCAGACTGCCGGAGGCCGCCGAGCACGCCGCGCGCCTGACCGCCACCGCCGCCTGGCCGCCCCCGCGCTCCTTCGCCCTCCTCGGCCCGCTGCGGATCAGCGACGGCACCCAGGACATCGAGCCGCCCTCACCGCCGGCGCAGGCGCTGCTCTGCATGCTGCTCCTGCGCCCCGGACGGCCTCTGCCCCACGCCGAACTGGCCCGCGGCCTCTGGGAGGACCCGCCCACCGGGCGGCGGGCCGCCGTCCGCCTCGCGGACCTGGCCGCCGAACTGCGCCGCGTGCTGCCCCCCGGCGGCCTGGTCACCCTCCCGGACGCCTACGCCCTGCACGTGCCGGGCGCGTACATCGACGCGGCGCACTGCGAGGAGATCCGCGCGAACGACCCCCTGCGGGCCTTCGCCCTCTTCCACGGCGACCCCCTCGACGGCGTCCCCGGCCCCGCCGCCGCGGCCACCCGGGACCGCCTGCGCGCCCTGAAGGCGGACCTGCGGGCCGAACGGGACCGGATCACCGCCCGCGCCGACGCGTCCCGCGCCCCCTCCATCCTCTTCGAGGCCGACGACCTCACCGGCCGCCCCGAGGCCCGCATCACCCTCGAGTACGCGGTGCACGAGATGCTCTCCCGCGGCGCCCTGGCCGCCCACCGGTTCGACGTCCGGGTCCGCCCGGGCGGCTACGCCGTGCACACCGAGCCCGGCACCTACGTCCTGCCCGTCCTGGTCGCCGTCCTGCGCGGCCTGCCCGAGGTGCTCGCCGGGCTCGTGGACCCGCCGCCGCTGACCGTCACCTTCTGGGACCGGCCCGCTCCCCCGCCCCAGGTCCCGCGGCCGGACGGCATCCAGGTGCTGGTCTCCCCGGCCGTGTACGCGGAGTTCGCCGCCAGCTCGGCCGCCCAGGACCCGCGGCGTTTCTGGCCGCTCTTCCAGGACGGCGCCCCGGACGCCCCGCCCGTCGCCTGGTGCTGCGCGCTGACCCCCGCGGCGGACCCGGAGCCCGAGGCCCGTGATCTGGTGCGGGGCCCCTTCATCACGCACGACCTGCGCCGCCTGGGGATCCCGGCGCCGGGTCGGACCGCCGTCGTCCACACCCGTCCCGACGGCCCGCTCACCCTCTTCGACCCCGCCCGTCCGCACGGCGACGAACCGGCCGGCTCGGTGACGTACTACAAGGTGGACCTCACCACCCACCACTCCCGGCACCGGCTCTCCCTGCCCAGCTCCGGAAAGGGCGCGTTCGCCGCCGCGGTCGAGCTGTCCTGGCGCGTGGACGACCCGGTCGCCTTCGTCCGCGCGGAGGTGGCCCGGGTGGCGGAGCCGCTGCTCGCCCATCTGCGGCAGGAGGCGGCCCGGATCACCCGCCGCCATCCGCTGCGCCGGGCGGGCGCGGCCCAGCGCGCGGTCGACGCCGGGCTGGGCCGGTGGCCGGTGCCCGGGCTGTCGGTGCGGGCGTCGGTGCGGCTGGGTCCCGAGGGCGCGGCCCTGCCCGCACCGCACGAGGGCGCGTCGGCGCACCGCACGCTGTCCGGCCTCCTCGGCGAGGCGGAGTCGGTCCTGCTCGGCTTCGACGGCCCCATGGCCCGGCTGTTCTCCGCGAACTCCGCGCGCGAGGCCGTACGCGACCTGCTGGCCGTGGTCGCCGCGCACCGCGACGCGCGGGACGTCCCGGCCGCCGCCGATCCGGAGACGTTCACGCATCCGCTGGAGGTGCTGCGGGCCTTCGCCCGGGACCGGCTGCTCGGGCCGCTGCTGCGCGACCGCCTCGACGAGCTGGAGCTGCGGGCCGTCCCGGACGCGCCGACGACCCACCACTCGGTGCCGCTGGTGCGCGCCCTGCACGAGGCGGGCCGCCGGGTGAGCGTGGTCTCGGACGCGAGCGCGGCGGCCGTACGCGGCTATCTCGCCCCCTACGGCCTGCCCCTGGCCCGCGTCGAGGGCCGCGCCGCGGACCTCGCCCTGCTGACCCCGCACCCCGACTGCCTGCTGCGCGCGATGGACGGCGCGGGCGGCGGCACCGCGACCGGCGTGCTCGTCGGCTCCACGGTCGCCGAACTGACCGCCGCCCAGCAGGCCGGCCTGCGCTTCGTCGGACTCGCCCGGAACACCACCGCCGAACGGCAGCTGCGCGAGGCGGGCTGCGCCACCACCGTCACCTCCCTCGACCCGCTGCTCCGGGCCGCCCGCTCCCTGTGACGCGGCGTCAACCCCCCGTTCGGCGGCGCCCCGCCCGGCCCCCTCCGGAAGGCGGACCCCGCCGGCCGCCGCGCACGATGCCAGGGAGGCCCGCCGCCTGGCGGCCCCCCACGGTCTGCGCTCTCGGGAGGACCTGCCATGACCGCCAGTCTGGAGCAGCTACGCCGCTGCCACTTCGCCGTCGACCTGGGAGCGGCCCGCACACGCGTCTACGTCAAGGGCGCGGGGCTCGTCGTCGACCAGCCCTCCGCCGCCGCCGTCAACACCCGCTCCGGGGCGCTGATCGCCGTCGGGGAGCTCGCGGAGAAGATGACGGGCCGCACCCCGCACTACATCCGGGTGGTCCGCCCGGTCTCCGGCGGCACCGTCGTCGACATCGAGATGGCCCAGCGCATGCTGCGGCACCTGCTCGGCGACAAGATGCGCCGCAGCCTGCGCCGCAAGCCGATCCTGCGGGCCGCGGCGTGCACCCCGCACGACGCCGACCCGCTCGCCCAGCGCGCCGCGATCGAGACGCTGGTCGGCCTCGGGGCGCGGCGCGTGGAACTGGTCGACACGCTGATCGCGGCCGCCGTGGGCTGCGGGCTGCCCGTGGAGCAGCCCGAGGCGACCATGATCATGGTGTGCGGTGCGGCGGCCACCCAGGTGGCGGTGCTGTCCCTGGGCTCGATCGTGACCGCCGAGCGCATCCCGGTGGGCGGCGAGGCCGTCGACCACGCGATCGTGCAGCACCTGCGGCACGAGCACGAGCTGATGCTGCCGAGCCAGTCGGTCCGGCCGCTGCAGCTCGCCCTGTCGGGCAACGGCCTCACCGCGCAGGGCCCGGCCTCCACCGAGATCCACGGCCGGGACGTCGCCACGGGCCTGGCCCGCTCCGTCCGGATCGACACCGCGGCCGTACGGGACGCCATCCAGACGCCGCTGACCGCGGTCCTCGACGGCATCGGCCAGGTGCTGCGGGACTGCCCGCCCGACCTGGTCGCCGACCTCGCCGACCGGGGGATCATGATGGTCGGCGGCAGCGCCCTGCTGCCGGGCCTGGACCAGATGCTGCGGCAGGCGACCGGGATGCCCGTGCACATCGCGGAGCGGCCGGACGTGTGCGCCGTGCAGGGGCTCGGCGCGATGCTGGAGGGCAGGATCGAACCGCTGGCGCTGGACCCGCTGGGCACCTGAGGGGGCCGCGGTCAGCGGGCGAACCAGCAGCGCACGGTCGTCCCGCTCTCGCCCCGGTGCACGCGCACCAGGTCGGCGATCAGATTGACCAGCAGCAGCCCGCGCCCCCCGCGCTGCGCGCGCGGTACCCGCCGGCGCCCGGCCAGGAGGTCGGTGAGCCGCCCCGCGTCGCGCACCTCGCACACCACGTACCCGTCCTCGGGCCACACCCGCAGCTCACCGGTACCGCCGCCGTGCACCACGCTGTTGGTGACGAGCTCGGCCGCGGCCAGGGCCAGGTCGTCCAGCTTGACGCCGGTGAGACCGAGCCGGGACCCCTCCCCGACGGCGACGTGCCGGGCGTGGGAGAGCGAGTCGGAGTCGAAGGCGAGGGTCAGCGCGCCGGGGACGACCGGGAGCGGTTCGTTGTAGCGGTCGACGACGTCACCGGGGGCGTACGTGGGGCTGTCCTGCTCGGTCCGGGAGCCGGCGGGGATGACGGTGGGGTGGGTGGCGTACACGTCGGCGAGGACGTGGCCGGGCAGCCGCTCGCTGTCGTAGGGGCACAGGATGGTGGCCGGGCGGCCCTGGAAGGCGGCGTTGATCAGCGCCTCGTGCTGGGCGCAGGCGGGGTACTCGGTGCCGGAGCGGCCGGCCCAGAAGGGCTCACCGACGATCCGCACCCGGCGGCCGGCCGGCTGGGCGTCGGAGAAGGCCCGCAGCACACCGGGGATGATCCGCCCGGGGTTGCGTCCGGCCTCGCGCATGTCCAGCAGCCGCACGGCACCGGCGTCGGCCCCCAGGGCGTCCCGGATCAGGGCGAGGTTCCCGCCCGGCACCGCGACGGCCACCGGCTCGCCGGCCTCCAGGCCCTCGCGGACGAAGGGCACCGTGCCGTCGAGGTACTCCTGCTCGTCCCGGTACAGCAGCGCGGGGTGGGCGAAGGGGGTCAGGGGCCAGAAGGGCTCGGCCGCGGCGGCGGTCATGAGGTGGACACCTCGATCCCGGTCTGGTCGGGCCAGAGCAGCTCCAGCGTGCGTCGCAGCGCCGCCGGCGGACGGCTCACCACGAACCGCCGCCCCTCGCGCAGCCGCCCGGCGGCGGCCGCGAGCGCGTCGGCGCCCGCGACATCGACGAACGTCACGTCGGACAGCTCCAGGTAATACACGTGCTCACCTTCGCGAACGGCTTCTTCCAGTACGCCTTCCCAGATGGCGCGTGTCGTCAGGCCGACCTCACCGGCCGCCCGGACACCCCGTCGCCCGGCCAGCGGGAACACCGCCAGGCCCGGCACAGGACCCCGGTCCCCGGGCGCCGGCACCTGATACCGAGTGTTCACGCCCCGTCTCCTCCACGTCCCTGGATCACAGCGCTCGTACCCGCACGGGCCATGCTCATTCCCCCGCAGGGCGTGTACTACGCCGCACGGCGGGCAGGCGCACCTGAACGCGGGCGTCACGGGGGCGAGTGACGTCGCGCTGTCCGGGGAGACGCACAGGAGCGACGAGGACCGACAAGGCGGTGACATGACGTCAGCGGCATCATCACACCTCACCGGAGGGCTGAACAACCTGATCATCAGGGGCCGCGTCGACGCGGACGGTGCCGAGCTCACCCCGCGCGGTGAGCTCGTCCGCGGGTGCGGCGACGTTCTGGCCCGGGCCCTGGCGGAGCTGCCGGACTCGATCACGCGGGTCGGCCTCGACATGAAGGACGTGCACTTCATGGACACGGCGGGCCTGCAGTTCCTGGACGTGCTGAAGGACTACGGCCGCCTGCGGTCGGTGACGGTGACGGCGACGAACTGGAACGGGCAGCCGCGGCGGATCCTGGAGCTGGCGGGCCTGGACACCACCGACCCCCTGTCCGGCCCGGCCCCGGCACCCGAGCCGCCGGCGGCCCCGGTCGCCTCGGCGGTCGCCCTGGAGCGGGCGGAGCGGCTGCACACCCTGCAGTCGGAGGTCGAGCAGCTCCGGCACGCGATCGCCTCCCGGCCGGTCATCGACCAGGCCCGGGGCATCCTGATGGCCACCCACGGCTGCACGTCCGACGAGGCGTGGCACATCCTCCGGGAGACGTCGCAACTGTCGAACACCAAGCTGCGGGACGTCGCGGCCGCGGTCACGGCGAGCACGGAACCGGACGGCCCGGTACCGCCCGACGCCCTGCGCGCGGCCCTGCGCTCGGCCCTGCGCAACGGCCTGGCGAAGCGCCGCGCGAGGTGACGTCCGCCGGGGCGGACCCGTGGACTTCGGCGGGCTGCCGCCTGACGTCCACCCACGACGAGCCGCTCGTCGACCCGGGCGGGACGCGGTGGGGCCGGCCGGTCGACCGGACGGCTGACGTCACGCCGCCCACCGGGCCCCGGCGCTCCCCGGGCGCCCACGTCCGCCCGGGTGCGATCACCACCGCCCGACCCGGGTACCCGGAAGCCTGGAACGGCATGAGGAGGCACGATGAGCGACCAGACCCCGTCCCAGGCCGAAGGCGAGCGCGAGGACGATCAGGACACGACCCCGACCCCCACCCCGTCCCAGGCGGAGGGCGAGCGGGACGACACGGAGACGCAGGAGGACGGCGACACCACCACGGCCTAGGCCGTGGTGGCCCCTCCCGCGACGCGGCACCGGCCCACCTGCACGGACCCCCGCGCACCCGCGACGTAATGTCCTCGGTGTGAGCGAAGCGCCTGCCGACCCGGCCCTGCGGGCGGCCTACCGACTGTGCCGACGGCGAACCAGGAACGAGGACCCGGCGGAGTACGCCCTGATCCAGCTGGTCCCCGCGCCCCTGCGCCCGTCACTGCACGCCCTGTGGGCCGCCGCCAACGCCCTCGACGACCTGGGCGACGACCACACCGCGCCCGCCCCCGAGCGGGCCGCCCGCGTCGAGGCCTGGATCACCGCCCTGCACCGCGAGCTGCGCACGGGCACCAGCGAGGACCCGGTGCGCCACGCCCTGGTGGACACGGCGGCCCGCTGGCGCCTTGACCTGTCGGAGCTGAGCGAGGCGATGACCCAGGTCCGGGACGACACCCGGGGCAGGCGCTTCACCGACTGGGACGCATGGCGCGCCTGGGGGCGGGAGAACCTGCTGCCCTGGTTCGCCCAGGTCCGCACGATCCTCGACCGGGCCGGCGTCCCCGTGGCACTGCGGCTGGACACCCGCGAGGCCTACGAGGAGTTCCTCGACGGCGTCCGGCTCACGGACATCCTCACCGACCTGTCCGCCGACCTCGCCCAGGGCGACCTGCTGCTGCCCGACGAGGCGCTCGACCGGCACCCGGGCGCGGCGGGCGACCTGCTCGACCGCCGCTGGTCCCCGGCGGTCACGGCCCTGGTCTCTGATCTGACGGCCCTGGCCCGCCGGTGGACCGCCCAGCACGCCCTCACCCGCGGCATGCACCCCGGGCCCGCCACCGTCCTGGACACGATGGCCGCCCTGCTGCACGCCCAGCTCGACGCCGTCGACGCGGCGGGCCCGGCCGTGCTGCGCACCCGGCCCCGCCCCTCGCTGCTCGCCCGGGCCCGCGTCCTGGCCCCGGCCCGGGCCCGCGCGGCCCTGGCCTGGAGCCTGACGCCCCTGACGACGCCGCCGCCCCGGCGGGAGTTGCCGCGGGTCCCGCAGAGCGCGCCGGTCCGGCCGGCCGCCTTCCGCCGCCCGCCGCCCCACCCGAGCGGCGAGCGGCCGCCCGCCATCCCGCCCGGCCACCTCCCCACCCATGTCGCCGTGATCATGGACGGCAACGGCCGCTGGGCCGGGCAGCGCGGCCTGCCCCGCTACGAGGGCCACCGCGCCGGCGCCGGCGCGGTCCGCGAGGTCGTCCACGGCGCCCTGGACATCGGGCTGCGCCACCTGACGCTCTACACGTTCTCGACGGAGAACTGGAAGCGCGACACCGAGGAGGTCGACGCGATCCTCGCCCTGCTGCGCCGTGAACTGGCCGAGGACCCCTTCCGCGACCTGGACGTCCGCCTGCGCTGGCACGGCCGCGCCGACCGCCTGCCGCCCGACCTGGCCGACCTGCTCCAGCTGCGGGAGCGCACCACCCGCAGCCGCACCGGCCTGACGCTGACGATGTGCATCGACTACGGCGGCCGGGACGAGATCACCCGCACCGCCGCCGCCCTGGCCCGCCGGGCCCGCGCCGGCCACCTGGACCCGGACCTGATCACCGACGAGGACTTCGCCCGCCACCTGCCCCACCCGGACATGCCGGACGTGGACCTGCTCTGGCGCACCGGCAACGAACAGCGCACCTCCAACTTCCTGCCGTGGCACGCGTCCTACGCGGAGCTGCACTTCACCCCGGACCTGTGGCCGGAGACCGACCGCCGACATCTGTGGCAGGCCGTCACGGCGTACACCCACCGCCAGCGCCGGCACGGCTCCGCGAACTAGCCCTGGCCCGACCCCGGCGCCCGCGGGGTACGGTGGGCGCGGCGCACCGGGGCCTCAACTTCGCACTGGTTGGGCCCGGTTGGGGCGTGCGCCCGTGCCGTGCACGACGCCTGAAGCGGGGAGCCGGGGAGCGGAATGCGCTACGTCATCATCGGGTCCGGAGCGGTCGGCGGGTCGATCGGGGGGCGGCTGCACGAGAGCGGCCGGTCCGTCGTCCTGGTCGCCCGCGGCGCGCACTTCGAGGCGCTGCGCGGCAACGGGCTGCGGCTCACGGTCCCCTCCGGCACGCTCACCCTCGACGTGCCCGTCGTCGCGGGTCCCGAGGACGTCGCACTGCGCGAGGACGACGTGCTGGTCCTCGCGGTCAAGACGCAGGACAGCGACGCCGCCCTCCAGGCGTGGGCCGCGCGTCCGGTGGCGGGCGGAGGGACGGCGGGCGAACGCCTGGCGCTGGTGTGCGCCCAGAACGGAGTGGAGAACGAGCGCCGGGCGCTGCGCCTGTTCCGCGAGGTGTACGGCATGTGCGTCGTCCTGCCCGGCACGCACCTGGAGCCGGGGTCGGTCGTCGCGCCCTGCGGCCCGTACACCGGTGCCCTGGTCGTCGGCCGGTACGGGGCGGGCCCGGACGGCACCGTCCGGCGGATCGCGGACGACCTGGAGAAGTCCTGCTTCCTGGCTCCGGTGGTGGCGGACGTGATGCGCTGGAAGTACGGCAAGCTCCTCGGCAACCTCGCCAACGCGGTCGAGGCCCTGTGCGGCTCCGTCTCGGACGACGGCGCCGCACGGGACCTGGTCGCCCGGGCGACGGCCGAGGGCGCCGCGGTCCTCGGCGCCGCGGGCATCGCCTACGCGAGCGGGGCCGAGATCACCGGTCTGCGCAGCGGGACGGTCGAGCCGCGGCCGGTTCCCGGCGAGCACACGCACGGCTCGTCCTGGCAGAGCCTGGCGCGGGGCGCGGGGTCGATCGAGACGGACTACCTCAACGGGGAGATCGTGCTGCTCGGCCGCAGCCACGGCGTGCCCACCCCGGTGAACGCCGCCCTGCAGCAGGCCGCGCGGGAGAGCGTGCGTCTGGGCCGGGCGCCGGGCGCTCTGACGGCCGAGGACCTGGAGCGGCGCATCGCCGGGGCCGTCGCAAGCTGAGCAGTGAGGCACGTCACCACGTGAGCCCTGCCCGGCTTCTCCTGGGGACCGCATCCCCGAGGCCCTTGGTTCCCGCGGCCGTTGGGACGTCACGGCGGGACGAAGAGCTGCACAGTGGGGCGGGTGGGACTCGAACCCACGGCCGACGGATTATGAGTCCGCTGCTCTAACCGGCTGAGCTACCGCCCCATAGCGGCGTGTCGCGTACATGTGTGCGCGCCGTCTGCCGCAGCATAGCCGCTCATACGATCTCCTGCTCCGGATGGTCGGCTTGGCGACGGCCTTCGTGACCTTGAGGACTGCGCTGGACGCCGCGCGGTTCCCGGGCCGCGGAACGGACATGAAAAAGGACCCCTGAGGGGCCCTCGTTCATCCTGCTCCCCCGACTGGACTCGAACCAGTAACCTGCCGGTTAACAGCCGGCTGCTCTGCCAATTGAGCTACGGAGGACCGAGCTCCCCGGACTGGACTCGAACCAGTAACCTGCCGGTTAACAGCCGGCTGCTCTGCCAATTGAGCTACCGAGGAAGGTCTCGTTGCATCGAACGTACCTACCTGGGTATTCGCCAGGGGGCGCGCGCTCGCTGCGACACATACATTAGCGCAAGCAGGGGGGTGCTCCGCCAATCGGTACTCCCCGGCGCCGACGCCGCACCGGAGACCTACGCAAGGAAAGGGTGGCCGCCATGCGTTACCGGCTCACGTTCGTCGCCGGAGTCGTCCTGGGTTACGTGCTGGGCACGAGGGCCGGACGCGAGCGCTACGAACAGCTGAAGAAGTCAGCCCGGCAGTTCGCGCAGAACCCCGCCGTCCGCAACACCGCGGAGACGGCGGCCCACCAGGGCCGTGAGTTCGCGGGCAAGGCGTACCACGTGGTCAGCGACAAGGTCGGCGACCGGATGCCCGACTCGGTGGCGGACCGCGTCCGTCAGCTCCGCGACCGCGCCACCCACAACGGCGGCGAGGACGACTGGGGCACGAGCAATACCTGATCTTCAGACGCCGGCACGTCCCCGCGCCCCTGGAAGGGGCGCGGGGACTCGCACGACCGGCCACGGCTCGACCCGGCGCAGCGGTACGGCAGAATTTTGGTCATGGGGATAGTCGCCGGGTTGGACAGTTCACCCGATTTCACTCGTATCGTCGTCTGTGACGCGGACTCCGGAGCCGTGCTCAGGCAGGGATATGCGCCGCACCCGGTGGAGAGCCCCGAGGGCGGCGGCCGTCCGTCCGACGTCGACCCGCAGGCCTGGCTGCTGTCCCTGGGCGAGGCCGCGGGCGGCGGGCTGCTGGAGGGCGTGCAGGCGATCGGCGTCTCGGCGCAGCAGAACGCCGTCGTGCCGCTGGACGCGCAGGGCAACACCGTCCGTCCCGCGATGGTCGGCGGCGACCGGCGCACGCAGGTCGCCGCCGCCGATCTGGTGGACGCGCTCGGCGGGCGCGAGGCGTGGGCGCAGGCGGTGGGCTGTGTGCCGCAGGCCGCGCAGCCGGTGACGAAGCTGCGCTGGCTGGCGCGGACCGAGCCGGAGAACGCGCAGCGCACCGCGATCCTGCTGCAGGCGCACGACTGGCTGGTGTGGCAGCTGCTGGGCCGGCCGGTCCGGCGGACCACCGACCGGGGCGGGGCGTCCGGGACGGGGTACTGGTCGGCGGCGACCGGTGCCTACCGGACCGATCTGGTGGAGCTGGCGCTGGGGCACCAGGCGATGCTGCCGGAGGTGATCGGCCCGGCGGACGCGGCGGGGACCACACCCGAGGGGCTGCTGATCTCCGTGGGGACCGGCGAGACCATGGCGGCGGCGTTCGGTCTGGGCATCGGGCTGGGCGACGCGGTCGTGTCGCTGGGGGCGTCCGGGTCCGTGATGGCCGTGCACCCCGAGGCGCTGGTCGACGGCTCCGGGATGATCACCGCCCTGGCCGACGCGACCGGCATGCACCTGCCCGTCGTCACCACGCTGAACGCCGTACGGACCCTGCGCGGTACCGCCGAGCTGCTCGGGATGCCCGATCTGGAGAGCCTGTCCGACCTGGCGATGAAGTCGACGCCGGGGGCGCACGGGCTGGTGCTGCTGCCGTATCTGGAGGGCGAGCGGACGCCGAACCTGCCGCACACCGCCGGGACCCTGGCGGGGCTCAGGCGCGAGTCGATGAAGCCGGAGCACCTGGCGCGGGCCGCGTTCGAGGGGATGCTGTGCGGGCTCGCGGACGCGCTGGACGTGCTGCGCGCCCGGGGCGTGGAGGTGCGCCGGGTCTTTCTGCTCGGGCCGGCCGCCGAGCTGCCCGCGGTGCAGGCCGCCGCGCCCTCCCTGTTCGGGACGCAGGTGGTGGTGCCGCAGCCCGCGGACTACGCGGCGATCGGCGCGGCCCGCCAGGCCGCCTGGGCGCTCGGGGCGTCGCAGGGCACGCTCGACGCGCGCACCCCGCCGGCCTGGCAGGGCGCGGTCGCGCAGGTGCTGGAACCCGGGGAGGAACTGGCCGTGGGGCAGGCGGTGCGGCAGCAGTTCGTGGCGGTGCGCGAGCAGACGCATCCGGGGGCCTTCTGACCGGCTGGACCGCCTGTTGGGTTAATTCGGTTGAGGTAACGCCGGTGGAGTGGTCGACGATAGGGGCCAGGGGCAACCAACCGCCCCGTCGACCACTCCGAGAGAAGCAGCGTGCTCATACGACTTCTGCGGACCTATCTCAGGCCCTACAAGAGACCCATCACCCTGCTGGTGCTGCTGCAGTTCCTGCAGACCTGCGCCACGCTCTACCTGCCCACGCTGAACGCGGACATCATCGACCAGGGGGTCGTGAACGGCGACACCGGCTACATCGTGAGCTACGGCGCCCTGATGATCGGCATCTCGCTGGTCCAGGTCGTGTGCAACATCGGTGCCGTGTACTACGGCGCCCGGACGGCGGCGGCGCTCGGACGGGACGTGCGGGCGTCCGTGTTCGACCGGGTGCAGTCGTTCTCCGCGCGTGAGGTGGGTCACTTCGGGGCGCCGTCGCTGATCACGCGGACGACGAACGACGTCCAGCAGGTGCAGATGCTGGCGCTGATGACGTTCACGCTGATGGTGTCGGCGCCGATCATGTGCGTGGGCGGCATCGTGCTGGCGCTCGGTCTCGACGTGCCGCTGTCCGGGGTGCTGGTCGCGGTCGTGCCGGTGCTGGGCGTCTGCGTGACGCTGATCGTGCGGCGGCTGCGGCCGCTGTTCCGCGCGATGCAGGAGCGGCTGGACACGGTGAACCGGGTGCTGCGCGAGCAGATCACCGGCAACCGCGTCATCCGGGCCTTCGTGCGCGACGAGTACGAGCAGCAGCGCTTCCGCAAGGCCAACACCGACCTCACCGCGTTCGCGCTGGGCACCGGCAACCTGCTCGCGCTGATGTTCCCGATCGTCATGACGGTGGTGAACCTGTCGTCGATCGCCGTGGTGTGGTTCGGCGCGCACCGCATCGACAGCGGGGAGATGCAGATCGGTGACCTGACCGCGTTCCTCGCCTATCTGATGCAGATCGTGATGTCCGTGATGATGGCCACCTTCATGTTCATGATGGTGCCGCGCGCGGAGGTGTGCGCCGAGCGCATCCAGGAGGTGCTGGACACCTCCTCCAGCGTCGTGCCGCCGTCCGCGCCCGTGCGGGAGCCGCGCCGGCACGGGCATCTGGAGATCCGCGGGGCGGGCTTCCGCTACCCGGGTGCCGAGGAGCCGGTGCTGCGGGCCGTGGACCTGGTGGCCCGGCCGGGCGAGACGACCGCCGTCATCGGCTCGACCGGCAGCGGCAAGTCCACCCTGCTCGGGCTGGTCCCGCGGCTGTTCGACGCGACCGAGGGGCAGGTGCTCGTGGACGGCGTCGAGGTCGCGGAACTCGATCCGCGGCTGCTGGCGAAGACGGTCGGGCTGGTGCCGCAGAAGCCGTACCTGTTCGCGGGCACGGTGGCGACCAACCTGCGCTACGGCAACCCGGACGCCACCGACGAGGACCTGTGGCACGCGCTGGAGGTGGCGCAGGCCAAGGACTTCGTGGAAGGGCTGGAGGGCGGGCTGGACTCCCCCATCGCGCAGGGCGGGACCAACGTCTCCGGCGGTCAGCGGCAGCGGCTCGCGATCGCCCGGACGCTGGTGCAGCGCCCGGAGATCTACCTCTTCGACGACTCCTTCTCCGCGCTCGACTACGCCACCGACGCCGCCCTGCGGGCCGCGCTCGCGCAGGAGACCGCCGAGGCGACCGTGGTGATCGTCGCCCAGCGGGTGGCGACCATCCGGGACGCCGACCGGATCGTCGTCCTCGACGAGGGCCGGGTCGTCGGCACCGGACGGCACCACGAGCTGATGGCGGACAACACGACCTACCGGGAGATCGTGCTCTCCCAGCTCACGGAAGCGGAGGCTGCCTGATGGCCGGGCCCATGGGGCGGATGATGGCCGGGGGCGGCCCCGACCAGCGCTCGCTGGACTTCAAGGGATCGGGCAAACGGCTGGTCGCGCAGTTCCGGCCGGAGCGCGCGACCCTCTGCGTGCTGCTGCTGTGCGTGGTGCTCAGCGTCGGCCTCAACGTCGTCGGGCCGAAGATCCTCGGCAAGGCCACCGACCTGGTCTTCGCCGGCATCGTCGGGCGGGACATGCCCGAGGGGGCGTCCAAGGAGCAGGTCCTGGAGCAGATGCGCGAGCGCGGGGACGGTGACGTCGCCGACATGCTGCGCGGCACCGACTTCACCCCCGGCGAGGGCATCGACTTCACGGCCGTCGGGAACGTGCTGCTGCTCGCGCTGGGCGTGTTCACGGTGGCCGGGCTGCTGATGGCGGTGGCGACGCGGCTGGTGAACCGGGCCGTGAACCGCACCATGTTCCGGCTGCGGGAGGACGTGCAGACCAAGCTGTCGCGGCTGCCGCTGTCGTACTTCGACAAGCGCCAGCGCGGCGAGGTGCTGTCCCGGGCCACCAACGACATCGACAACATCGGGCAGACGCTGCAGCAGTCGATGGGGCAGCTCATCAACTCGGTGCTCACCATCATCGGCGTGCTCGCCATGATGTTCTACGTCTCCTGGATCCTGGCGCTGGTCGCGCTGGTGACCGTGCCGCTGTCGTTCGTCGTCGCCACGCGCGTGGGCAAGCGGTCGCAGCCGCACTTCGTGCAGCAGTGGCGCTCCACGGGCACGCTGAACGCCCACATCGAGGAGATGTACACCGGGCACGCCCTGGTGAAGGTGTTCGGGCGGCAGGAGGAGTCGGCGCGGCAGTTCGCCGAGCAGAACGAGGCGCTCTACGAGGCCGGGTTCCGGGCGCAGTTCAACACCGGCGTCATGCAGCCGCTGATGATGTTCGTGTCGAACCTCAACTACGTGCTGGTCGCGGTCGTCGGCGGGCTCCGGGTCGCCTCCGGCTCGCTGTCCATCGGCGACGTGCAGGCGTTCATCCAGTACTCGCGGCAGTTCTCCATGCCGCTGACCCAGGTCGCGTCCATGGCGAACCTGGTGCAGTCGGGTGTCGCCTCCGCCGAGCGGGTCTTCGAGCTGCTCGACGCGGAGGAGCAGGGCGCCGACCCGGTGCCGGGCGTACGGCCCGAGGAGCTGCGCGGGCAGGTGGCGCTGGAGCACGTGTCGTTCCGCTACGACCCCGACAAGCCGCTCATCGAGGACCTGTCGCTGCAGGTCGAACCGGGGCACACGGTGGCCATCGTCGGCCCCACCGGCGCCGGCAAGACGACGCTGGTGAACCTGCTGATGCGGTTCTACGAGGTCACCGGCGGGCGCATCACCCTGGACGGCGTGGACATCGCGCGGATGTCCCGGGACGAACTGCGCGCCGGGATCGGCATGGTGCTGCAGGACACCTGGCTGTTCGGCGGCACGATCGCGGAGAACATCGCGTACGGGTCCGCGCGCGAGGTCACCCGCGGGGAGATCGAGGAGGCGGCCCGGGCCGCGCACGCGGACCGGTTCGTCCGGACGCTGCCGGACGGGTACGACACCGTGATCGACGACGAGGGCACGGGCGTCAGCGCGGGCGAGAAGCAGCTCATCACCATCGCCCGGGCGTTCCTGTCCGACCCGGTGATCCTGGTGCTCGACGAGGCCACCAGCTCCGTCGACACCCGGACCGAGGTGCTGATCCAGAAGGCGATGGCCAAACTGGCGCACGGGCGGACCTCGTTCGTCATCGCGCACCGGCTCTCCACGATCCGGGACGCGGACGCGATCCTGGTCATGGAGAACGGCTCGATCGTGGAGCAGGGGACGCACGAGGAGCTGCTGGTGGCGGGCGGCGCGTACGCCCGGCTGTACGAGGCGCAGTTCGCGCAGGCGGTGGCAGAGGTGGACTGAGCCGCGTCCCGGGGGGCCGGGTGGGGTTGCGGGGCGGCTGCGGGCCGGCGAAGGGCTGGTCGCGCGGTTCCCCGCGCCCTTGGAGGGGCGCGGGCGCCATCAGTCCAGATAGCCCCTCAGCTGGTCCGCGAAAGCATGATCCCGCAGCTTGTTCAGGGTCTTGGACTCGATCTGCCGTATCCGCTCCCTGGTGACGCCGAAGATCCTGCCTATCTCCTCCAGCGTGCGCGGGCGGCCGTCGGCCAGGCCGTACCTCAGCTGGACGACCTTCCGCTCCCGCTCCCCCAGGGTCGACAGCACCGCCTCCAGGTGCTCCCTGAGCAACAGGAACGCCGCCGACTCGACGGGGCTCGCCGCGTCGCCGTCCTCGATGAGGTCGCCGAGGGCCACCTCGTCCTCCTCGCCGACCGGCGCGTGCAGGGACACCGGCTCCTGGGCCAGGCGCAGCACCTCGCCGACCCGCTCGGGCGGCAGGTCCAGCTGCGCGGCGACCTCGTCCGCCGTCGGTTCCTGGCCGCGCTCCTGGAGCAGGCGGCGCTGCACGCGCACGACCCGGTTGATGAGCTCCACGACGTGGACGGGGACCCGTATCGTGCGGGCCTGGTCGGCCAGGGCGCGGGACATGGCCTGGCGGATCCACCAGGTCGCGTACGTGGAGAACTTGTAGCCGCGGGCGTAGTCGAACTTCTCCACGGCCCGGATCAGTCCGAGGTTGCCCTCCTGGACGAGGTCCAGCATGGTCAGGCCGCGGCCGACGTAGCGCTTGGCGACGGAGACGACCAGGCGCAGGTTGGCCTCGATGAGGCGGCGCTTGGCCATCCGGCCCATGACCACGAGCCGGTCGAGGTCCATCGCCAACCGGCTGTCCAGGTCGGGGGTGTTGCCCAGCTTCTCCTCGGCGAACAGGCCGGCCTCGACGCGGCGGGCGAGTTCCACCTCCTCGGCGGCGGTCAGCAGGGGGATGCGGCCGATCTCCCGCAGGTACTGCCGGAACAGGTCCGAGGAGGGGCCGCCGGACTCGGCGCGCACGGGGGGCGGTTCGACGGGCTCGACGGGCTCGGTCGCCTCAGGCGTCCCGACGGCCTCGGCGGGCGGCTCCTCCGGTTCCGTCTCGGGGTGGTGCGCGACGCGGCTCTG
This sequence comes from Streptomyces sp. NPDC006624, assembly GCF_040611555.1. Classification (NCBI taxonomy): domain Bacteria; kingdom Bacillati; phylum Actinomycetota; class Actinomycetes; order Kitasatosporales; family Streptomycetaceae; genus Streptomyces; species Streptomyces sp. NPDC006624. Next base: position 18,071 of record NZ_JBEXOM010000008.1, read on the forward strand.
CGCCGGGACCGCGGACAGGCCGCCGGTCTGCGCGTCCTGTTCCGCGTCGTCGGCGCCGAGGGCGCCACGGGCGGCGGTCTGGGTGAGGGTCCGGGTCTGCACGGGGGCGACCTCCAGGGTGATCGCTGCCCGGGACGGCGGCAGCGGTACTCGGGGGACGGAGTCGGCGGCCTCGCCGCTTTCCGTCCCGTACGCGATGAGCGGAACCGCGGGGGGACTGGAACCCGTCGGTGACGGATCGGCCGCGCTCCGAGGACTCAGGCACCGCACCCCAGTGTGGGGTACGACACATCGTCACCACGAGGGGCGTGCGGTGACTTTTTGCTTCCGGTCCGTGACCGGGCGGCAGCCCCCGGTGGGAAACCCGGATGCCTCGCCGGTGTCCCGTCTGCGACGATCGGCCGATGTCCGCATCCCTGTACGAGTCACATGTGACGGTCCGCTGCGGCGGCCCCGGTGAGTCCGCGCGGCTGGACCGCTGGGCGGCCGCGGGCGGGTACAAGCTCACGCACATCGTGCTGGCGCGGGGCCGGATGCGGGACCAGCCGATGCTCACGCTGTCCGGCTCGCCGTCGTACGCCGCCGAGGCGGCGCGCGTGCGTCAGGTGGCGGCGCGTCTGCGGGCGGACGGATTCGACCCGGTGCGCGTGAAGATCGAGTCCTCTCCGTGGGCTGAGGAGGTGCCGCGCCAACCGTGCGACGACGGACGGTACTTCGAGCACCACGTGAAGCTGCTGCTCGCCGCGGACACGGACCTGGCGGCCCTGGCGGAGCGGGTCGTGCCGCACGGCGCCCACCTGTCGTGGAACGCCCGGCGGGTGCGGGGCGCGCGGCACGAGCGGTTCGTGACCCAGCGGTGCCGCGCGGTGGACGCCGAGGGCGCGGGCCGGGCGCTGGAACGGCTGCTCGCCGACCTCGGCGGCTTCGACGTGCGGGACGTGGAGCGGGAGTTCGTGCTCCACGACAGTGACCTGACGGTGGACGACGGATGGCTTCAGGAGCCGATGGGGGTACGGACATGACCGGGACGGCGTGGGAGCGGTTCGGCCGGTGGAGCACCGAGGTCCCCCGGGAGCCGCTGGACGAGGCCACCCGCCGGGCGGAGCACCTGCCGAGGACGCTGCTTCCGGTGGTCGGGGACGACGTGGTGCGGCGCCCGGTCTTCGACCCGGCCCTGAAGCACCACCGCAACGCCTACCGGGCCACCGACCCGCGCTTCGCCGACCCCGAGCGGGGCGACGCGTGGCGGACGGCCCGCCGGCAGGCCCTGCGTCTGGTACTCGCGGCGATCGCCGACTCGCCGTGGGTGGACGCGCTGGTGCTGCGGGGCAGTGTGCTGATGTCGGTGTGGTTCGGGCAGGCCGCGCGGGAGCCCGGTGACCTGGACTTCGTCGTGGTGCCGCACACCTGGCGGATGGAGGACGGGCGCACGGACCGGATGCTGACCGGCATCGCCGAGGCGGCGCAGGAGCTGGCCGACGCGCGCGGCCGGAAGGTCGGCATCTCGGCCCGGGGCGCGGTCGTGGAGGACATCTGGACCTATGAGCGGGTGCCGGGCCGGCGCATGGTGCTGCCGTGGGGTGCGCCCGGACTGCCCGGCGGCCATGTCCAGCTGGACTTCGTCTTCAACGAGCGGCTGCCCGAGGAGCCCGAGCCGGTGGAGCTGCCGGACGGCGCGGTCGTCCAGGCGGCGACTCCGGGGCTGTCGCTGGCGTGGAAGCTGATGTGGCTGATCAACGACGCGCACGCCCAGGGCAAGGACCTGTACGACGCGGTCCTGCTGGCCGAGCGGTACCCGCTGCGCCGCGAGCTGCTGCACGAGGTGTTCCGGCTGTCGGGCGAGTGGCCCTGCCAGTACCGCGAGGAGATCCTGCTCCAGGACGTGGTGGAGGCGGTGGGGTACGTGGAGTGGAACCACTTCGTCACGGAGTATCCGCAGTTCCGGGACGACGAGCGGGAGTTCGCCGAGCGGCTGGTGCGGGCGGTGACGCCGGCCTTCGGGGAGGGCGGGTCCTGACCGGGGTCACAGCGCGGCGGCGCCGTGCGTCCGGAGGGTCTGGTCGTACTGCTGGAGGACCCACAGCTCGTTCTGCACGGCGGCCAGCTCGGCGGGGTCGCCGTGGCTGCCGAGGCGGGTGAGCCGGCTGGTGATGTCGCGGATGCGGCGCTCGACGGCCCGGCGGCGGACGGTGACCAGCTGGGCGCCCGCGTAGGTCTCGTCGACGCCCTTCACGCCCCTGTGCAGCATGATCGCCTCGACGGCCAGCTCCGTGACCATCGCGCGGACCGCGTCGTCCGGGGCGGCCTCGCGGACCCGGACCAGGTAGTCCTGGGGGTCCGCGACGCCCAGCTCGGCGCCGCCGGCGTCCAGGATGGCCTGGCGGACGGCGGCGTACGGCGGGGCGGTGAACTCGTCCACGCCGTACGCGTCGAAGGCCGGGGAGACCAGCTCGGGGCGCTGGAGGGCGAGTTTGAGCAGTTCGCGTTCGGTGGCGTAGACGGGGTTGCGGAGGTTGAGGGCGGGGCCGCGGGGGGCGGCGGAGGGCTGGGCGGCGGCGTACTCCCGTGGGGCCTGCCGGTCCGGGGCGGGTCCCTTGCCGCCGCGGTCGCGGGCCCAGCGGGCCAGCTGGCCCACGCGCTTGACCACGAACTGGGTGTCGAGGATGCCGAGCATGCCGGCGAGCTGGACGGCGACCTCGTGCTGGGCGCCGCTGTTCTTGATGCGGGCGACGATCGGGGCGGCCTCGTCCAGGGCGGCGGCGCGGCCGGCCGGGGTGTCGAGGTCGTAGCGGCTCACGATCTGGCGCAGGGCGAACTCGAACAGGGGGGTGCGCGGTTCGACCAGGTCGGCGACGGCCTCGTCGCCCTTGGCGAGGCGCAGGTCGCAGGGGTCCATGCCGTCGGGGGCGATGGCGATGTACGTCTCGGCGGCGAACTTCTGGTCGTCCTCGAAGGCGCGCAGGGCGGCCTTCTGGCCGGCGGCGTCGCCGTCGAAGGTGAAGATGACGCGTGCGCTGCCGTTGTCCATCAGCAGGCGGCGGAGGATCTTGATGTGGTCGCCGCCGAAGGCGGTGCCGCAGGTGGCGATGGCGGTCGTCACACCGGCGAGGTGGCAGGCCATGACGTCCGTGTAGCCCTCGACGACGACCGCGCGGGACGCCTTGGCGATGTCCTTCTTGGCGAGGTCGATGCCGTAGAGGACCTGGGACTTCTTGTAGATCGCCGTGTCGGGCGTGTTGAGGTACTTGGGGCCGTTGTCCGCCTCGTGGAGCTTGCGGGCGCCGAAACCGACGACGTCCCCGCCGACGTCCCGGATGGGCCACATCAGGCGGCCGCGGAAGCGGTCGATGGGGCCGCGGCGGCCCTCCTGGGAGAGGCCGGACAGGAGCAGTTCCTTGTCGGTGAAGCCCTTGCCGCGCAGATAGCGCGTGAGGTGGTCCCAGCCCTGGGGGCTGTAGCCGACGCCGAAGTGGACGGCCGCGGCCTGGTCGAAGCCGCGCTCGGCGAGGAAGATCCGGCCGGCGTCGGCCTCGGGGGAGGTCGCGAGCTGTTCCGCGTACCACTCGGCGGCGATCTTGTGGGCCTCGACCAGGCGGATGCGCTCGCCGCGCTGGTGGGAGGGGTTGTACCCGCCCTCCTCGTAGCGCAGGGTGATGCCCGCCTGGCCGGCCAGGCGCTCGACCGCCTCCGAGAAGGAGAGGTGGTCGATCTTCATCACGAAGGTGATGGTGTCGCCGCCCTCCTGGCAGCCGAAGCAGTGGAACAGTCCCTTGCTGGGGCTGACCTGGAAGGAGGGCGACTTCTCGTCGTGGAACGGGCAGAGACCCTTGAGGTTCCCGCCGCCCGCGCCGCGCAGCTGGAGGTACTCGGACACCACGGCGTCGATCGGGACCGCGTCCCGTACCGCCTTCACGTCCTCGTCGTTGATCCGTCCTGCCACGCGTGAATTCTACGGGGGCGGGGTGACAGCTACGGTGCGAGGTTTTCCAGCGGTACGTGCGGGTCGGCCAGGGAGTCCGTGTTCACCGGGGTCCTGGAGCGGATCAGGTGCTGGATCCTGTCCGTGACGCCCCATACGTTCACGTTCATCCCGGCCAGCACCCGGCCCTCCTTCACCCAGAACGCGATGAACTCGCGCTTGCCCGCGTCGCCGCGGATCACCACCTGGTCGTAGCTGCCCGGCGGCGCCCAGCCGGAGTACTCCATGCCCAGGTCGTACTGGTCGGAGAAGAAGTAGGGCACGCGGTCGTACGTCACGTCGCGGCCCAGCATGGCGCGCGCGGCGGCCGGGCCGCCGTTGAGGGCGTTGGCCCAGTGCTCGACGCGCAGCCGCGTGCCGAACAGGGGGTGCGGGAAGGAGACGACGTCGCCGGCCGCGTGGATGTCCGGGTCGGAGGTGCGCAGCCGCTCGTCGACGACGATGCCGCCGCCGTGGACGCGGTCGGCGATCTCCAGGCCGGCCGCCTCGGCGAGGTGGGTGCGCGGGGCGGCGCCGATCGCGGCCAGGACGTCGTGCGCCGGGTGCTCCTCGCCGTCGTCGGTGCGGGCCGCGAGGACCATGCCGTCTTGGCCGACGATCTCGGTGAGCCGGACGCCGAAGTGGAAGCGCACGCCGTGCTCGCGGTGCAGCTCGGTGAAGAGCTGGCCGAGCTCGGGGCCGAGGACCGCGTGCAGCGGGGTCGGCTCGGGTTCGACGACCGTGACCTCGGCGCCGTACTCGCGGGCCGCCGCCGCGACCTCCAGGCCGATCCAGCCGGCGCCCGCGATCACGAGGTGGCCGTTGTCCCGGCCGAGGTGGGTCAGGACGTGCTTGAGGCGCTCGGCGTGGGCGAGGCGGCGCAGGTGGTGCACGCCGGCCAGGCCGGTGCCCGGGATGTCGAGGCGGCGGGGCTCGGCGCCGGTCGCCAGGAGCAGCTTGTCGTAGCGGACGGCCGTGCCGTCGTCGCCGAAGCGGACCGTCCTGGCCGTGCGGTCGATGGCGTCGACGGTCTGGCCGAGGTGCAGTTCGATGTCGTGGGCCGCGTACCAGGCGGGCTCGTGCACGAAGACGCTGTCGCGTTCGGCCTTGCCCAGGAGGTAGCCCTTGGACAGCGGCGGGCGCTCGTAGGGGTGGTCCCGTTCGTCGCAGATCAGTATCACGCGGCCGGTGAAGCCCTCCTCCCGGAGCGTCTCGGCCGCCTTGGCGCCGGCCAGTCCGCCGCCGACGATGACGAATGTCTGATCCGCGTCGACCACTTGATGCCTCCTCGTCAGGGTGTCGCCACTTGCGAGCGTCCCGCACGGAGCGTGCTGCGGGAAGAGGGAGTGACCCGATCAGGCCACCGGGGTCATATGCGTACGTCACATGCGCCGCGGCCCGGCCGTCCCGGGGTCGCCCGTCTCACGCGTGCCCCGTCAGACGGGCGTGAAGCGAGCGGGCGGAGGTGTCGGTGAGGGAGGCGATCTGGTCGACGATCACCCGCTTGCGGGCGCGGTCGTCCGGCGCCTGGCCGAACAGCGCGCGGAACTGCGGGTCGAGGCCGTCCGGGGCGCGGGCGGTGAGTGCCTCGGCCAGTTCGGCGACGACGATCCGCTGGTCGGCGCGCAGCCGCTCCTGCTCGGCGCGCTGCATGACGTAGAGGTCGGCGACGGCCTTGAGGACGGCGCACTCCGTGCGGGTCCCGCGCGGGACGACGAGTTCGGCCGTGTAGCGGGTGAGCCGTCCGGCGCCGTGGGCGGCGCGGGTGGCGCCCTCGGCGGCCAGGCAGAAGCGGCCGATGAGCTGGCTGGTGGCGTCCTTCAGCCGGGCCTGGGCGACGGCCGTGCCGTCGTAGCCGTGCGGCCACCACTCCTGGGCGAGCAGCCGGTCGAGGGCCTCGGCGAGTTCGGCGGGGTCGGTGTCCGCCGGCACGTACCGGCCGAGGGCGACGCGGAAGACCTCCCGCCGTTCGGGTTCGGCGTGCAGGCAGTTGGGGTCGATGTGCCCGGCGTGCAGGCCGTCCTCCACGTCGTGCACCGAGTAGGCCACGTCGTCGGACCAGTCCATGACCTGCGCCTCGAAGCAGGTGCGGGTGCCGGGGACGTCCTTGCGGACCCAGTCGAAGACGGGGCGGTCGTCCTCGTAGACGCCGAACTTGCCCGACGCCGGGTCGGTGGGGTGGGCGCCGCGCGGCCAGGGGTACTTGGTGGCGGCGTCGAGGGCGGCGCGGGTGAGGTTGAGGCCGACGGAGCCCTCGGGGGTGAACCGCTTGGGCTCGATGCGGGTGAGGAGCCGGAGGGACTGGGCGTTGCCCTCGAAGCCGCCGCAGTCGGCGGCGAACTCGTTGAGGGCCTGTTCGCCGTTGTGGCCGAAGGGCGGGTGGCCGAGGTCGTGGGAGAGGCAGGCGGCTTCGACGAGGTCGGGGTCGCAGCCGAGGGCTGCGCCCAGTTCACGGCCGACCTGGGCGCATTCCAGGGAGTGGGTGAGGCGGGTGCGGGGGCTGGCGTCCCAGGCCGGGCCGAGGGTGCCGGGCGTCACCACCTGGGTCTTGCCGGCGAGCCTTCTCAGGGCGGCACTGTGCAGGACCCGGGCCCGGTCGCGCTGGAAGGCCGTGCGGCCGGGGCGTTTGTCCGGTTCCGGGGCCCAGCGCTCGACGGACGCCGGGTCGTAGGCCGTGGGGTGTGTCGTGGTGCCTGCCATGGGTCGACAGTACGGGCACGGGGGTACCGCGTGCCTGAGCGTCTGCCGGGTTCGGTGGTGTGGCGCGTGCGGGTTCGCGGTGGCTCGTCGCGCAGTTCCCCGCGCGCCTGAGGGACGTGCCACCACACCCCTGTCCTCAGGCCGGGGCCAGCTCCCTGGTGGCCGGCCTCGCCAGTGCCTCCTCGTAGCGGTGCAGCAGGAGGCGGGCCATCGCCGGGTGGGTGCCCAGGGGGGCCGCCGTGAGCCACGGGGCCGCCTGGGCGCACTCGGTGGCGAAGCGGCCGGGGGCGGTGAAGTAGGAGGCCAGGGCGATGTGCCGGCGGCCCCTGGCCAGGAGGGTGCGCACGGCGGCCGGGACCGTGGGGCTCGCCGCGGAGGCGTAGGCGGGCAGGACGGGGACGCCCAGGCGGGCCGCGAGGAGGTGGGCCGTGCGGGCGGTGTCGGTCTTCGCGTCCGGGTCGCGGGAGCCCGCGGCGGCGAGGACGACCGCGTTGCTGTCGCGGGGGGTCCTGCCCCAGCCCGCCTCGGTCAGACGGTCCTGGAGGACGTCGACCAGGAGGGGGTGGGGGCCGAGGGGTGCGGCCACACGGGTGCGGGCCGGGGAGGCCGCCGCCGTCCCGGGGATGTCGTGCTTGACGTGGTGGCCGCGGCTGAGGAGGAGGGGGACGAGGACCGCCTCGGTGTCGCCGAGGGCGGCGAGGGTGTCGGGGAGCAGGGGGGCGTTCAGTTCGATGTGGCCGAGGTGCACCGGGAGGCCGGGGCGCAGGGCGCGGACCCGGTCGAGGAGCGCGGTCACCGTGCTCAGCGCGCGCGGGTCGCGGCTGCCGTGGGCCACGACGACGAGGGCCGGAGCGGGCCGGCGGCGTGCGGCGGACGGCGGGACGGGGCTGAGCTGACTGGGCATGCTCCCATGGTCGCGCCGCCGGGTTGCCGCCCCGTTGCGGGGGCGTCACGGGTGTTTTCCGGCGGTTCACAGGGGCGAGGGGCGGGTGTGTGAGGAGCCGTGACCTCGGCGTTCGCGGGGCGGGGTGAAGCCGGTCACGTGGCTACGGGTGAACCGGGGAGCCCGGCCGGGCGTCCCTGAGGGTCGGGGGGCGACCTGGGGAGGGACCGTTTCGATGCGTCGTGTGACGTTGCGCCGGCCGCGGCTGCCGCGCACCCGCCGGGGGCAGCGGCGGCTCGTGCAGAGCGTGATGGCCGGGTGTGTGCTCGCGCTGCTCCCGGCGACCTGGATGTACGTGGCGGCCGGTGACGGGCTGCGGTCCGCGGACGATGTGCCGCGCACCGAGGTGGCCGTGGTGTTCGGGGCGGGGCTGTGGGACGGGGAGCCCTCGCCGTATCTCGCGCACCGGCTGGACGCGGCGGCGGAGCTGTACCGGCGGGGGCGGGTGGAGGTGGTGCTCGTCACCGGCGACAACAGCCGTGCGGACTACGACGAGCCGGACGCCATGCGCGGATACCTGACCCGGCACGGGGTGCCCGACGGGCGGATCGTCAGCGACTACGCCGGGTTCGACACCTGGGACTCGTGCGTGCGCGCGAAGAAGATCTTCGGCGTGGACGAGGCCGTGCTGATCAGCCAGGGCTTCCACATCCGGCGGGCGGTCGCCCTGTGCCGGGCGGCGGGCGTGGCGTCCTACGGCGTCGGGGTGGACGCCGTGCACGACGTGACCTGGTACTACGGGGGTGCCCGGGAGATCCTCGCGGCGGGGAAGGCGGCGCTGGACGCGGCGTTCCGGCCGGACCCGCGGTTCCTCGGGCCACGGGAGCCGGGGGTGCGGCGGGCGCTGGCCGCGGCGGAGCGGGCGCCCGGAGGGCGGGGGCATCCGCGCTCCCCGTGACAGGCCCGTCCCGGCGGGGGCCGCGCGGGTGCCTCACGCGGGCGGGGCGGCGGCGGGGAGGTTGCCGTCCCGGCGGTGTAACAGGGAGCCGCCGTGCGCGTAACACGGCCGAAGCACGCTGGGCGGCATGCAGAACACCGCGACGCCCACGCACTGCCCGTACTGCGCCCTGCAGTGCGGGATGAACCTGACGCCCACCCCGGACGGGACCGTCGAGGTCAGTGAGCGCGCCGGCTTCCCGGTCAACCGGGGAGCGCTGTGCGGCAAGGGCCGTACGGCACCGGCGGTGCTCGCGCGCGACGTCCGGCTGACCTCGCCGCTGGTGCGCGACGAGGGCGGCGCGCTGGTGCCCGCCTCCTGGGAGGAGGCGCTGGACCGGATCGCCGCCGGGCTGCGCCGCACGCGGGAGGCGCACGGCCCGGACGCGGTGGGGGTGTTCGGCGGGGGCGGGCTGACGAACGAGAAGGCGTACGCGCTCGGCAAGTTCGCCCGCGTCGTGCTCGGCACCTCCCAGATCGACTACAACGGCCGGTTCTGCATGTCCTCGGCGGCCGCAGCCGGCATCAAGGCGTTCGGGCTGGACCGCGGGCTGCCGTTCCCGCTGGAGGACATCCCGAAGTCGGGCTGTGTGATCCTCGTCGGCTCCAACCTCGCGGAGACCATGCCGCCGTCGCTGCGGTTCTTCACCGAGCTGAAGGACAACGGCGGCACGCTGATCGTCGTCGACCCGCGGCGCACGCGGACCGCCGAGCAGGCGGACCTGCACCTGGCGCCCCGGCCCGGCACGGACCTGGCCCTCGCGCTGGGGCTGCTGCACCTGGTGATCGCCGAGGGCCGGGTGGACGAGGAGTACGTCCGTGAGCGCACGACCGGCTGGGAGGACGCCCGGGCCGCGGCGATGGCGCACTGGCCGGAGTACGTGGAGCGGATCACGGGGGTGTCCGTTCCGCAACTCCGCGAGGTGGTGCGGCTGTTCTGCGAGCCGGAGTCGGCCATGGTGCTCACCGCGCGCGGGCCCGAGCAGCAGTCCAAGGGCACGGACACCGTCGGCGCCTGGATCAACCTGTGCCTGGCGACCGGCCGGGCGGGCCGCCCCCGGTCCGGGTACGGCTGCCTGACCGGTCAGGGCAACGGGCAGGGCGGGCGCGAACACGGCCAGAAGGCCGACCAGTTGCCCGGCTACCGCAAGCTGGACGACCCGGCGGCCCGGGCCCATGTCGCCGGGGTGTGGGGCGTCGACCCGGACAGCCTGCCCGGCCCGGGGCGCAGCGCGTACGAGCTGCTGGACGCGCTGGGCACGGACATCAGGTCGCTGCTGCTGATGGCGTCCAACCCGGTGGTGTCCGCGCCGCGTGCCGCCCATGTCGAGGAGCGCGTCAAGGCGCTGGACTTCCTCGCCGTGTGCGACGTGGTGCTGTCGGAGACGGCGGCGCTCGCGGACGTCGTGCTGCCGGTCACGCAGTGGGCGGAGGAGACGGGCACGACGACGAACCTGGAGGGCCGGGTCCTGCTGCGCCGCCGGGCGATCAGCCCGCCCGAGGGCGTGCGCAGCGACCTGGAGGTGCTGCACGAACTGGCCGCCCGGCTGGGCGTGGAGAAGGGCTTCCCGACGGACCCGGAGGAGGTCTTCGGGGAGCTGCGCCGGGCCAGCGCGGGCGGGGCGGCCGACTACTCCGGGATCAGCTACCGGAGGCTGGCGGAGGAGGACGGGGTGTTCTGGCCCTGCCCGGCCGTCGAGGAGCCGGTGGACGGTGGCGCGGGCGCCCTGCCGGACGCGCTCCCCGGCGACCCCGCCCGGGGGGCGCCGGCCGCGCACCCGGGCACGCCCCGCCTCTTCCTCGACCGTTTCGCCACCCCCGACGGCCGGGCCCGCTTCGTTCCCGTCTCGCACCGCCCGGCGGCCGAGGAGCCCGACGAGGAGTACCCGGTGCTGCTGACCACCGGGCGGGTGGTGGCGCAGTACCAGTCGGGGGCGCAGACGCGGCGCGTGGCGGAGCTGAACGCCGCCGCGCCCGGGCCGTTCGTGGAGATCCACCCGCGGCTGGCGGCCCGGCTCGGGGCGGCCGAGGGCGATCCGGTCACGGTGGTGTCGCGGCGCGGCCGGGCCGTGGCGCCCGCGAGGATCACGGACGCCATCCGGCCCGACACCGTCTTCATGCCGTTCCACTGGCCCGGCGAGGGCCGCGCCAACTCCCTCACCAACCCCGCGCTCGACCCGACCTCCCGGATGCCGGAGTTCAAGGTGTGCGCGGTGCGGCTGGAGACCGCCGGGCGGCGCGGGATCGGCCCGCGTTGACCGCCGGGCGGCGCGAGGTCAGCCCACGTTGACCGCCGACCAGGCCGCGGCCACCGCCGCGTACTCCGTGCCGCCGGCGCCGTAGAGGTCCTTCGACGCGCTCAGGGTGGCCGCGCGGGCGCCCGCGTAGTCGGTCGAGGACGTCATGTAGACCGTCAGCGCGCGGTACCAGATCCTGCCGAGCCTGTCGCGGCCGATGCCCTGCACCTCGGAGCCGTCGCAGGTCGGGGAGTCGTGGCGGACGCCGCCCAGGGTCTTGGGGCCGCTGCCCTCCGCGAGCAGGTACGCGAAGTGGTTGCCGACGCCCGAGGAGTAGTGCACGTCGAGGTCGCCCAGTCCCTCGCTCCAGCAGTCCGCGGACTTGCCGTCCTTCGACGGCTCGTCCATGAAGCGCAGGGCCTCGCGGCCGAGGCCGGAGCGGACGACCTTCTCGCCGATGAGCCAGTCCCCGGGGTCCTCGGTGTTGGCCGCGTGGAACTCGACCAGGGTGCCGAAGATGTCCGACGTGGCCTCGTTCAGGCCGCCCGGCTCGCCGGAGTACGTCAGCGCCGCCGTCTTGGACGTCACGCCGTGGGACATCTCGTGCCCGGCCACGTCCAGCGACACCAGCGGGCCCATCAGGGTGCCGTCGCCGTCGCCGTAGGTCATGCAGAAGCAGGTGTCGTCCCAGAAGGCGTTGTTGTAGTCCTTGCCGTAGTGGACGCGGTTGAACGAGCCCTTGCCGTCGCCGGCGATGCCGCTGCGGCCGTGGACGTCCTCGTAGTAGTCCCAGGTGACGTCCGTGCCGTACTGCGCGTCCACCGCCACCGTCGCCCGGTCGGACGCCTCGCCGGTGGCCCAGTGGTTGTCGGCGTCCGTGAAGGGGGTCGCGGGGGCGCGGGTCAGGCAGATCGTCAGCAGGCAGCGGTCGGTGCGGTTCTCCGCGTCGCCCGTGTAAGTGCCGCCGCGCGTCGGGTCCTTGAGCTGGTACGACGACCCGGTCGCCGTCGTCTCCAGCGGGACGGTGCCGCCGTACAGGGACCTGCCGTCGCCCGCGGCCGACTCCAGGGTGTCCCAGGCGTCGATGCGGGCGCCGGTGGCCGCGTCGGTGAGCAGGGTGCGCCCGACGGGGTTGCCGCGTTCGTCGTGCGCCACGGCGTCGGTCCGCCAGGCCAGCCGGGGGGCGCCGTGCAGGGCGTCGACGACCAGGCGGGGCTTGGCGGTCAGCTTCTCCAGGGTCTCGCCGAGGTGCGCGGCGCGCAGCAGGTCCGCCGCGAGTCCGGCGGCCTTCGGGGCGCTCACCTCGGGGGTGACGGTGGGGAGGGAGAGCGCGGACCGTGTGGCGCGGGTCGTGCCGCGGTGGGTGCCGTCCGGGTCGATGTGGAGGACGAAGTCCCCGCCGAGGACGGGGAGCCGGTGGTACGTGCGGTCGTAACGGACGTGCCGGGTGCCGTCGCCGTCGATGACGACGTCCCGGACCTTCGTGGCCTGGGCGGGGGTGAGGCCGAGTGCCGCCGCGCGGTCCGCGAGGACGGCCTCGGCGTCCTCGATCGCGTCGGCCCTGGTGGGCCGGACGGCGGCGCCGGCGGTGGGCGGGAGCACGGCGGCCAGCAGGGCGGCGGCGCCGGTGACCGCCACTCCGGCGGCGGCGAGACGGGAACCGCGGACATGACGTATCCGACTCATCGGTCTCCTCATACGGGCGCACCCGGTCGCGTGGGGGCGACCGGGTGCGGCGTTGATGGTGACCGCGAGTCAATACGTCGTGAACATGGCATGTCCAGGGGCCCGTTGTGGAGGTGTGTGAGGGTGCAGAATCCTTCCTGTGACCCTGCCTTTCTTCGTCTACGGCACCCTTCGCCCCGGCGAGGTGAACCACGATCTCTTCCTGCGCGGCCGCACCCGCTCCGAGGAACCGGGGCGGCTCGCGGACGCGGTGCTCTACGACGGGCCGGGCTACCCGTACGCGGTGGAGGAGCCGGGCGGCGGCGTGGTGCGCGGGGAGCTGGTGACGGCGCTGCCGGAGGCGTACCCGGGGCTGCTCGCGGAGCTGGACCGGCTGGAGGAGTACGTGCCGGGGGATCCGCGCAGCCTGTACCTGCGCGTGGAGCGGAAGGTCGTGCGGGACCGCGACGGGGCGGGTGTCCGGGCCTGGGTCTATGTGGCGGGGCAGAGGGCGGCGGCGAGGCTGCGGGTCACCGGGCGGCGGGTCGAGGGTGGGGAGTGGCGGGGGCGGGGGCGGGCGCGGGGGCCAGCGTGAGGGTCGGGGTCGGGGACGCGGGGTGTTCGGTGCGGGTCGTGCGCCTGCTGCGGGCCGGTGGGGGGTGTTCGCGCAGTTCCCCGCGCCCCTGACAGGGCGATGCCGCCCCGCGGCGACCGGAGTGCACACCTCTCCCGCCGGGCAGGGCCGCCGTCCGGTGCGGGCCGGTGGGGGTGCTCGCGCAGTTCCCCGCGCCCCCGACAGGGCGATGCCGTCCCGCGGCGACCGGAGTGCACACCTCTCCCGCCGGGCGGGGCCGTCATCCGCTGCGGGCCGGTGGGGGGTGCTCGCGCAGTTCCCCGCGCCCCTGACGGGGCGATGCCGCCCTGCGGCGACCGGAGTGCGAGCCTCTCCCGTCGCTGAGGGGCGGTGGGGGTTGTTCGCGCAGTTTCCCGTGGCCCTGACGGGGCGTTGCCGGGGCGGGTCAGGCGGTGTACGGGTGGGTTGTCCTGGCCTTCCGCAACGCCTCGCCCCACCACACCAGTTGGTCCAGCATGGTCTTCGCGGCGGTGTCCGGGCCGGACGGGTCCCGCAGGGCGCCCCGGTCGTCGAAGGACGCGCCGGCGTGGTGGAAGGAGACGGTGTCGCGGACCGTCACGGCGTGCAGTTCGGCGAAGACCTGGCGCAGGTGCTCCACGGCGCGCAGGCCGCCGGACAGTCCGCCGTAGGAGACCAGGGCGACGGGCTTGGCCCGCCACTCGCCGTAGTGCCAGTCGATGAGGTTCTTCAGGCCCGCCGGGAAGGAGTGGTTGTACTCGGGCGTGAGGACCACGAAGGCGTCCGCGCGGTCGAGCTTCGGGGTGATGCCGGACAGCGCGGCGGTCGCCTCGGGCGTCGGTTCGAGGGACGTCGGCAGCGCGGCCTCGGCGACGTCCACGACGTCGGCGACCAGGTCGTCCCGTTCGCGGAGACGGCCGAGGAGCCAGTCGGCCACGACCGGGCCGAAGCGGCCGTGGCGGTTGCTGCCCACGACGAGGGTCACACGGAGGGGGGCGGTGGTGTCGGCGGTGGTGTCCATGCGCCACAGCCTCATACCTCAACCTTGCTTCAGGTCAAGTCCGGACCGCGCGCACCCGGGTCACCCGTTCACACCCGCCCCCGGCACTTTTCCGCACCCCGCCCGCACCGCGCCCGTGACCTGGCGAAACGCCCTTGACGGTCCGTCGGACCCAGTGAGCCCGACACCCGTTCACCCCAATTCTGACGCCCCATCAGCAAGCGCGGCCGTCCCGCTGCCCGTTACCTCGGAAGGGCAGGTGCACGACCGACCAGCGCGAAGGAGCACCGATGCGACGTACCGCCCGGCCGCTGACCGCCACCGCGCTCGCCGTCGCCGCCGCGGCCCTCGCCGCCGCTCCCGCGCACGGCGCACCGGCCGGTGACCTGGAGCTGTCCCCGGCCCAGGTGGTGCCCGGCGGGCAGGTCGCGGCGCGCACGGCGGCCTGCGGTGACGGCGGTACGGCCACGGCCGACGCCAGCGCGGTCGGGGCCGGGTCCCTCGGACTCGCGCCGGGCCCGCGGGGGCAGGAGGCGAGCGGGCGGTTCCGGGTGCCGCCGAGCGCGCATCCGGGGACGTACGAGATCACCGCGACGTGCGACGGCAGCGGCCTCCAGGTCACCGGTGACCTGGAGGTGACGCTCACCCCGGCGCGCGAGCAGGTGCAGCCCCGGGGAAGTGTGAAGACGGGGGTCGGCGGCGCTCTGGGCCCCGATCCCGTGCAGACCGCGGCCGGTGTGGCGGCCCTCGCCGTCGCCGCCGCGGGCGGTACCTGGCTCCTGCATCGCCGGGCGAGAGGCGACGGGATCTGACGGACACCCTCCGCTGTCCGTCGCCGGTACCGCATGTCCCCTCCCCCTCCGGGTCCGACGCCCCTCGCGGCCCGGAGGGGGAGCACGGGGGCACTTCCCGGTGAGGCGGGGCCCGCAGCCGGACCGGCCGCCGAGCGGTGCCCGGGATCGACATCGTGGTGGTCGGGGATCAGGAAGGGTTCGGTCATGCGCAGGTTTTCCAGGTACGGCAGCCGGACGGGCAGTCCGGCCGACGCGGCGATGGCGGCCCTGACGGTGTTCGCGCTGTGCTCCGGGTCGTGGCTGCTGCGCGACGCCGCAGGGACGCACGCCCCGCCGCAGCCGTCCGCCGCGCAGGCCGGCGCCGGGCTGGACGGCCGGACGGGCGGGCGCGAGCGCGCGGCCGTGCCCGCGCTGCCGCCCTCGCCGCCCGTGCGCATCCGCATCCCGGCGATCCGGGTGGACGCGCCCCTGACCGGGCTCGGCCTGACGAGCACCGGCAGCCTCGACGCACCGCCCACCGGGCAGCGGAACCTCGCCGGCTGGTACGCGGCCGGCACCACCCCAGGCGAGCAGGGCACCGCCATCGTCGCCGGCCACGTCGACGACGCCGCCGGCCCCGCCGTCTTCCACCGCCTCGGCGCGCTGGCCAGGGGCAGCACGATCGAGGTGGACCGGCGGGACGGCGGCGTCGCGGTGTTCACCGTGGACGCCGTCGAGGCCTACCCGGCGAAGGACTTCCCCGACGAGAAGGTCTACGGCGCCGCCCGCCGCCCCGAGCTGCGGGTCATCACCTGCGGCGGACCCTCCTCACCCGCCACCGGCTACCAGGGGAACGTCGTCGTCTTCGCGCACCTCACCGGCAGCCGCTGAGCCGCCCAGCACCTGGGCCCTGCCCCAGGCCCCCAGCGGCTCCAGGGCCTCGTTCAGGGACGCGCCCCGGTCCGTCAGCGAGTACTCCACCCGCGGCGGCACCTCGTCGTACGCCTCGCGGTGGACCAGCCCGTCGGCCTCCATCTCGCGCAGATGGGAGGCGAGCACCTTCTCGGTGATGCCCGGCAGCTCCCGCCGCAGCTCCCCGAAGCGGCGGGGCCGTTCGTCCAGCGCCCAGAGGATGAGCACCTTCCACTTGCCGCCGATCACGTCCATCGCCGCGTCGATGCCGCAGACGTACGCCCCCGGCCGCCGTCCCGCGATCCCCATGCCGTCCGCCCTCCTGCCCGCCTGCACCCTTCCCCGCGGGTAACCACCCACTTCCAAGTGCGTACTTGAGCGGGCGCCTCCCCTGCGACGAGCCTAAACGCCATGACCGACACCGCAGTCGCCTCCCGCACCCCGCTCACCCTGCTCGGCACCGGCGCCATGGGCAGCGCCCTGGCCCGCGCCTGGCTCGCCGCCGGGCACCCCGTGACCGTCTGGAACCGCACGCCCGCCCGCGCCCGGGCCCTCGCCGCCGAGGGCGCCACGGTCGCCGAGAGCGCGGCGGCGGCCGTCGAGGCGAACCGCCTGGTCGTGGCCTGCCTGCTGGACGACGACTCGGTGGGCGAGGCCCTGGACGGGACCGCGCTCGCCGGGCGGGACCTGGTGAACCTGACGACGGGCACCCCCGGCCAGGGCCGTACGCGCGCCGCCTGGGCCGCGGCGCGCGGCGCCCGGTTCCTGGACGGCGGGATCATGGCCGTACCGCCGATGATCGGGGCGCCGGAATCGGGCGGTTACGTCTTCTACAGCGGCTCCCGCGAGCTGTTCGAGGAGCACCGCGCCACCCTCGCCGTCCCGGCCGGCACCCGGTACGCCGGGACCGACCCGGGGTTCGCCGCACTGCACGACGTCGCCCTGCTGAGCGCGATGAACGGCATGTTCGCCGGTGTGGCGCACGCCTTCGCGCTGATCCGCCCGGAGGACGTCGCGCCGGAGGACTTCGCGCCGCTGCTCGCCGAATGGCTCACCGCGATGGCGCACACCGTGCACGAGACGGCCGGCCGGCTGCGCAGCGGCGACTTCACCGGGAACGTCGTCTCCAGCCTGGCCATGCAGGCGGCGGGCATCCCCACACTCCTGCGCACCGCCGAGGAGCAGCACGTCAGCCCCGAGCTGCTGGCGCCGTACCTGGAGCTGATGGCCGGGCGGGTGGCGCAGGGCCACGGGGACGAGGACGGGGCGGGGCTGATCGGGCTGCTGGACCTGCGGCGGAGCGCGTAGGCGGACCGCCGCCGGGGGCCCGCGCCCGGGCTCCCGGCCCCCTCACACCCCCCGTCCCCGCACGTCAGGAACCCTCACACCCGGCCCCCCGCCCCGCTGAGGGCAGCGTTCCCCGTGGGAAACAGAGGTGATGCTGCCGGGTAACACCGGCACCGCACGCTCGAGGACATGACCTCGAATGAGCGTGTGGTGGTGATCGGCACCGGCCTGGCGGGCGTACGGCTCGCCCGGCGGCTCGGTGAGCTCGGCACGCCCGCGACGCTGATCGGCGAGGAGGAGCACCGGCCGTACAACCGGGTGCTGCTCGCGGAGGTGCTGGCCGGGCGCTACAGCCCCGAGGTGATCGCCCTGCCCGCGCCCGCCGAGGTGCGGCGCGGCCGGGTCACCGGGATCGACCGCGCGGCGCGGACCGTCGCCTGCGCGGACGGATCGGTGATCGCATACGACCGGCTCGTCCTGGCGACCGGGTCCAACCCCGTGCTGCCGCCGCTGCGCGGCCTGTTCACCGCCGACCGCGAACTGCCCGAGGGCGTCCACGCGTTCCGCACCATGGACGACTGCCTGGGGCTGTCCAAGGCGGTCCGGCCGGGTGTGCGGGCGGTCGTCATCGGCGGAGGGCTCCTCGGGGTCTCCGCGGCACGGGCGCTCGCCCTGCGCGGCGCCCAGGTGGTGCTCGCCCAGCAGTCCGAGCGACTGATGGAGCGTCAGCTCGACCCGGCCGCGTCCGCGCTGGTGCGGCGGCATCTGACCGACCTGGGCGTCGAGGTGCACACCGAGTGCCGCGTCCGGGACGTGCGCTGCGTCGGCGGCGCGGTCCGCTCCGTGGAGATGGCCGACGGGTACGCCCTCGACGCGGACCTGGTGGTCGTCGCCTGCGGGGTCCACCCCCGGGTCGGTCTCGCGCGGACCGCCGGCCTCGACGTCCGCAAGGGCGTCGTCGTCGACGACGAGCTGCGCACCTCGGACCCGTCCATCCACGCCATCGGCGACTGCGCCCAGCACGACGGCGTCCTCTACGGCCTCGCCGCCCCCGCGCTCGAACAGGCCGACGCGCTCGCCGAGTTGCTGGCCGGCGACCCCGCCGCCCGCTACACCGGCACCCGCTCCCTGACCCGGCTCACCCTGAACGGGCACGACAGCCCCTTCGACCTCGCCGCGTTCGGCGAGACCGAGGCACTCCCGGGCGACGACGTCGTCCAGCTCGCCGACGCCACCCGCGGCACCTACCGCAAGGTCGTCGTCCGCGACGACCGCCTGGTCGGCGGGGTCCTCGTCGGCGAACTCGGCACCGTCGGCGCGCTCGCCCGCGCCTGGGAGGGAGCAGAGCCGCTCCCCTCCGACGGCGGCCCGCTGCTCCACCTGCTCACCAACGACGGAGGCTTCTGATGACGGCCACCCCGGGGGCGACCCCCACGATCGTGCTCGTCGGCCACGGCATGGTCGGCCAGCGCTTCCTCGAAGCGCTCGCCGAGCGCGGCCTGACCGCCACGCACCGCGTGGTCGTGCTCTGCGAGGAGCCGCGCCCGGCCTACGACCGCGTGGCGCTCACCTCGTACTTCTCGGGGAAGACGCCCGAGGACCTGTCCCTGACGGACGCGCGGTTCATCGCGGACCACGGCATCGAGCTGTACGTCGGCGACCCGGCCGTCGCCGTGGACCGCGAGGCCCGCGAGGTCACCGCCCGCTCCGGCGCGGTCTTCGGCTACGACGTGCTCGTCCTGGCGACCGGCTCGTACCCGTTCGTGCCGCCGGTCCCGAACAAGGACGCCGAGGGCTGCTTCGTCTACCGCACGATCGAGGACCTGCTCGCCATCGAGGAGTACGCCGGGACCCGGGCCACGACCGGTGCCGTGGTCGGCGGCGGTCTGCTCGGTCTGGAGGCCGCGGGCGCGCTGAAGGGACTCGGACTCGACGCGCACATCGTGGAGTTCGCGCCCCGCCTGATGCCCGTGCAGGTGGACGAGGGCGGTGGCGCGGCGCTGCTGCGCACCATCGAG
Organism: Streptomyces sp. NPDC006624; assembly: GCF_040611555.1. NCBI lineage: Bacteria > Bacillati > Actinomycetota > Actinomycetes > Kitasatosporales > Streptomycetaceae > Streptomyces > Streptomyces sp. NPDC006624. The sequence continues at coordinate 37,092 of NZ_JBEXOM010000008.1, forward strand.
GAGATGGGCCTGCGCGTCCACACGGGCGTCGGCACGCAGGAGATCGTGGTCGGCGAGGACGGTGCCGTCACCGGCATGAAGCTGTCCGACGGCTCCGAACTCGCCACCGACATGGTGGTGTTCTCCGCCGGTGTCCGGCCGCGCGACCAGCTGGCCCGCGACTGCGGCCTGACCGTCGGCGAGCGCGGCGGCATCACCGTCGACGAGCAGTGCCGCACGGTCGCCGACCCGCACGTGTTCGCCATCGGCGAGTGCGCGCTGGCCGCCGACGGCCGGGTGTACGGCTTGGTGGCGCCCGGCTACGAGCAGGCGGAGACCGCCGCCGCGACGATCGCCGCCGACGAGGCGTCCTTCACCGGCGCGGACCTGTCCACCAAGCTGAAGCTGCTCGGCGTGGACGTGGCGTCCTTCGGTGACGCGCACGGCACCGCCGAGGACTGCCTGGACGTCGTCTACTCCGACTCCCGCGCGGGCCTGTACAAGAAGCTGGTCATCGGCCGCGACGGCACGCTGCTCGGCGGCATCCTGGTCGGCGACGCGGAGGCGTACGGCACGCTGAAGGCGTTCACCGGCTCCGTACCCCCGGTCTCGCCCGAGTCGCTGGTGCTGCCCGCGGGGGCCGGCGCCCCGGCCCAGCTCGGCCCGGCCGCGCTGCCGGACGACGCGATCATCTGCTCCTGCAACAACGTCACCAAGGGCACCATCCGGGGCGCGGTCACCGAACACCGGTGCACCACCGTGCCCGAGGTGAAGAAGTGCACCAAGGCCGGTACCACCTGCGGCAGTTGCGTGAAGGTACTGGGTCAGCTGGTCACCGCCGAGCTGGAGGCGTCCGGCGTCGAGGTCGACAAGGGCCTGTGCGGCTGCTTCTCCCAGACCCGCGAGGAGCTGTACGAGATCGTCCTGGCGCTGCGCGTCACCTCCTACCAGGATCTGCTGGACCGCCACGGCCGCGAGGAGGCCCGGGGCGGCGACGGCTGCGAGGTGTGCAAGCCGACCGTCGGCTCGATCATCGCCTCCCTCGCCCCGACGATCGGCGCGAGCGGCTACGTCCTGGACGGCGAGCAGGCCGCCCTGCAGGACACCAACGACCACTTCCTGGCCAACCTGCAGAAGAACGGCTCCTACTCGGTCGTGCCGCGCATCCCCGGCGGCGAGATCGCCCCGGAGAAGCTCATCGTGATCGGCGAGATCGCCCGCGACTTCGGCCTCTACACGAAGATCACCGGCGGCCAGCGGATCGACATGTTCGGCGCCCGCGTCGAACAACTGCCCCTGATCTGGGCCCGCTTGGTCGACGCCGGCTTCGAGTCGGGCCACGCCTACGGCAAGTCGCTGCGCACGGTGAAGTCCTGCGTCGGCTCCACCTGGTGCCGCTACGGCGTGCAGGACTCCGTGAAGATGGCGATCGACCTGGAGCTGCGCTACCGCGGACTGCGCTCCCCGCACAAGCTCAAGTCGGCGGTCTCGGGCTGCCAGCGCGAGTGCGCCGAGGCCCAGTCGAAGGACTTCGGCGTGATCGCCACCGCCAACGGCTGGAACCTGTACGTCGGCGGCAACGGCGGCGCCACCCCGCGCCACGCCGACCTGCTCGCGCAGGACCTGTCGGACGCCGAACTGGTACGCCTGATCGACCGGTTCCTGATGTTCTACATCCGTACGGCCGACCGCCTGGAGCGCACCTCCACCTGGCTGGAGCGGATCCCGGGCGGCCTGGACCACGTGCGGGACGTCGTCGTGCACGACTCGCTCGGCATCTGCGACGAGCTGGAGCAGCTCATGCGGGCCCACGTGGCGCACTACCGCGACGAGTGGTCCGAGACCATCAACGACCCCGAGAAGCTCGCCCGGTTCGTGTCCTTCGTGAACGCCCCGGACACCCCGGACCCGGTCGTCGCGTTCGTGCCGGAGCGTGACCAGATGAAGCCCGACCTGCCGCTGCTGTCCATCGGTATGCGACCCGCCGACGTTCTGGAAGGAAGCACCCAGCGATGACCCTGGCACCCGAGACCACCGACCTGAAGGTCCAGCTCGCCCTGGACGGCGACTGGTTCACCGTCTGCGACCTGAGCGCCCTGCTCCCGGGCCGCGGGGTGGCGGCGCTGCTGCCCGACGGCCGCCAGGCGGCGGTGTTCCGCGACCGCACCGGGGAACTGTTCGCCATCGACAACCGCGACCCGTTCACCGGCGCGGCCGTCCTTTCCCGCGGCCTGACGGGCACCCACCGGGGCCGCCCCTTCGTCGCCTCCCCCCTGCTCAAGCAGCGCTTCGACCTGGCCTCCGGGCAGTGCCTGGACGACGAGGCGGTCCGGGTGACGGCGTACGAGGTTCGCGTCTCGTAGCGGGCCGGGCGGGAGGGCGCACCGGCGGGCCGGGCCCGGGTGGCACGCCTGCCGGGCGCCGCCGTGTGCTGTCGAATCGCTGTCGGGTTCGGCGAGGCGGTGGGATCCGCGGGGTACTTCGCGTTTCATCGAGTGCGTTCGAGTCACACCCCACCGTTCACGAAGGGCCCTTCCATGACTCGGAACCACCCCCTCCCGTCCCGGCGGACCGTGCTCGGCGGGGCCGTCGCCGCGCTCGCCCTGGCCGCCGGGCCGCCCGGTACGGCGCGGGCCGCCGCCGGGACCGCCTGGCCCACCCGGTTCCCGCTGCCCGACGGCTGGCTGCCCGAGGGCATCGCCATCGGCGGCGCGCCGTACGCCTATATGGGCTCGCGCGCCGACGGCTCGATCTACCGCACCGACCTGCGCACCGGTCAGGGCGCCGTCCTGCACCGGGGCGCCGCCGGGCTCGCGTCCATCGGCCTGAAGCTGGACCGCGACGGGCTGCTGTACGTGGCGGGCGGCGGCACGGGCACCGCCAAGGTCGTCGACTCCCGCACCGGCGAGCTGCTCACCACGTACCGGCTCACCCAGGACGCCGCCCCCTTCGTCAACGACGTCGTCCTGCACGGCGACCGCGCCTGGTTCACCGACTCGCGTGCCGCGGTGCTGTACGGCGTACCGCGCGGGCGCGGGGGCACGGTCCGCGCCCTCCCGCTCACCGGCGAGTGGGTTCAGGCACCGGCCGGGACCAACAGCGCCAACGGCCTGGTCGCCACCCCCGACGGCCGCGGGCTGATCGTCGTCAACGCCGGTCAGCTGTACCACGTGGGCCTGGGGACCGGGCACGCCACGAGGATCGCGCTGGAGGGCGCGGCGGACGTGGCCAACGGCGACGGCCTGGTCCGCACCGGCCGCACGCTGTACGTCGTCCAGAACCGCCAGAACAAGGTGACCGTCTGGCGGCTCGGCCCCGGGGCGCGCACCGCCACCCTGACCAGGACGATCACCGACCCACGCTTCGACGTCCCCACCACCGCCGCCCGCCACGGCCACCGCCTCTACCTCGTCAACGCCCGCTTCACCAGCCCGCAGACGCCGGAGACGACGTTCGACGCCGTGGCCGTTCCGCTGTAGGCGGCCGGCCGCCCGGGTGGTCCACTCCGGGTGCGGGGCCCGGCGCGGGGCGCCGCCCGGCGCGGAGTGCCGCCCGGCGTGAGGTGCCGCCCCGGCGTGGTGGCGTGCGCGCCCGCGCGTGCACGCCACCCCCGGCTGCCCGGACCGGGTCAGCCCACGAGGGGCGAGCCCGGCCGCCGCTCCTCCGGCAGGGGCCGGGTGTCGAGGTAGAACCACTCGGCGTCGGCGGAGGGCCAGGGGGACGCCTGCGGCGGTTCCTGCGCGGCCGGTGCGACCGGGCGCCGGGGCAGCGGCGCCGAGGCGGGGGCGGCCGGGGCGGCGGAGGCCGCCGGGGAGCGGGCCGGTGCGGCCTCCCCCGGCATCAGCAGCTCCACGCGCAGCCCCAGTCCCCGCTGCTGGGCGGTGAACTCCTCGACCTGGTTGCGGCAGGCGTGGTCCAGGTGGGTCACGCCGGTGAGGTCGAGCCGGATCCTCGGCTTGCCGGACGCGGCGGCGGCCTCCAGCGCCTCGATCACCTGCGGCAGCCGCAGGAACGTGGCGTTGCCGGCCATGACGACCTTGGCCGTGTCCTCCTCGAGGTGCTGGCGGATCACGGTCTGCGACATCCGCAGCGCCGCCAGCACGATGCCCGCGGCGAGGCCGAACAGCACGCCCTCCAGCAGCGCGGTCGCCACGATGACCAGCGTGGTGAGGGTCATCACCGCGAACTCGCCCCTGTCCTGCCGCCACATCTTCGGGAACTCGGCGGGTCCGAACAGCTTCCAGCCGCTGTGCACCAGGACACCGGCGAGCACCGAGATCGGGATGAGCGCGAGCACCTGCGGCAGCAGCAGCGCGAACGCCAGCAGCCACAGGCCGTGCAGGGTGCGGGAGACCCGGGTCTTGGCCCCGGCCTGCACGTTGGCCGAACTGCGCGCCACGACCGCGGTGATGGGGAGCGCGCCGAGGAGCCCGGCGACGGTGTTGCCGGCACCCTGGGCGATCAGCTCGGTGTTGTACCGGGTGCGCGGGCCGCTGTGCATACGGTCGACGGCGGCGGCCGTGAACAGGCTCTCGGCGGACGCGATGACCGTGAAGGTGAGGATGGCGGTGAGGACCGCCCCGTCCGTGAGCCGGGCGAACTGCTCCGCGCCGGGCACCTGCACGGACGCCAGCAGGTTGCCCACCTGGAGCGTCTTCACGTCCACGCCGGGCAGGGCGGCGACCACGATGCCGATGCCGACGGCGACCAGGGCGGCCGGGATCCTCCCGGCCGGGCCCGGCACCTTCTTCCACACGAAGCTGAGCACGACGGTGGTGACGCCCAGCAGGGTGGCGATCATCGCCTGCGGGTCGGTGAGGATGCCGGCCAGCAGCCCGGGGATCCCGGCCATGTTCTCGATCGGGGTCCCCGGGGCCTTGGCGTCGGCCATCGGGTACGCCTGGCTGAACATCAGCGGCACGCCGATGCCGGCGAGCATGCCCTGCACGACGGCGACCGAGATGGCCTGGAACATCCGGCCGAGCCGTACCAGCCCGAGGACGATCTGCAGCAGACCGGCGAACAGCACGATCACGCCGAGCATGGCCACGCCGAGTTCGGCGACGGTCTCCGCGACCAGTGCGGCGAGTCCGGCCGCCGGTCCGCTGACCTGCAACGTGCTGCCCCGCACCGCCCCCACGACCAGACCGCCGATCACGCCCGAGATGATCCCGAGTTCGGCGGGCACGCCCGAGGCGACGGCGACACCGATGCACAGCGGCAGCGCGACGAGGAAGACGACGAGGGAGGCGGTGATCTCTGTGGCGAGATCACCGCGCAGTCCGCCGCCGCCGGCGGTGAACCTGCCGCCGATCATGTCCCGGAGGCCGCCGGGACCTCCCTTGCCGCGGAGGGCACCGCTCGGGCCGTGTCCCCCTCCGCCTCCGGCGTCCCTCGTGCCACCCGTACGTCCGTCGTCCCCCGGGCCGTTCCTCCCGTCGGCGCCCTTGACCCGGCGGATCAGATCGCCGAGGGCCCCGGCGCCGCCACCGCTCGCCGCGCCACCGGCGCCACCGGTCGTCCGCCCGTGGGCCGCGCGTCCCGCAGGACCGCTCCCCGCAGTAGCGGCCCGGCCGCCGGGCCCGCCTCCCGAGCGGCGGCCCGGTGCACCGCCGCCCCGCGCTCCGGCCCTGCCCCCGTCCGGGGCCGCCCCGTCAACCCATCCCGACGGAACGCCCGACAGCCCTCCGGTCTCCCAACCCGAGCCGCTCCCCGGCATCCCGCCGGTTCCCGAGTCCGTTCCGGTCACGGGCATGTGCCCGGTCCCCCAGTCCGACCGGCCCTCTCCCGGTCCCCCGGTCCACCGGTCCGAGCCGCCCCCCGGCGCCCCCTCCGCCCCCCAGTCCGCTCCGCTCTCCGGCCATGTCCCCGTTCCCCAGGCCGCGGCGCCTTCTCCCGCTCCGGCCGGCCCCCAGCCCGCCCCGCTCGCGAAACTCCCGGGCGGCCCGTCAGCCCCGTCGCCGACAAAGCCCCCTGACACCCCTGAGGTGCCGAAGTCCCCGGCTCCCCCGTATCCCTCGGACCCCCAGTAGCCCGGCTCCCCCACCGAACCAACCGCTCCCCGATCCGCCTGCTCGCCCAGTGATCCCCCCGGTCCCCCCGGTCCTCCCGGTCCCCAACCGGTCGGCTCCCCCCGCGGCCCACCCGGCCCCCCACCGGAAAAGTCCCCCTCGGTACCCCCCGCCCTCCGCTCGGCGAAGCCCTCCGGGCCTGCGCCCGCTCCGGGGGAACGCCCGCCCCCGAAGCCGCCCCGTCCACGTCCCCGCGCGTGCGCCCCGCTCACGCGGCATGCACCCGGAAGTCGCCGTCGGTGCCGAGTTCGTGGACGCGGCCCGTGTCGACCTCGTAGTACCAGCCGTGCAGGCGCAGCCGGCCCGCGTCGAGGCGCCGGCGGACCACCGGGTAACTGCGCAGTGCCTCAAGCTGGTTGACGACGTTGCCCTGGGAGACCTCCGGCAGGGACGGGTCGTCCGGGGCGGTCTCCAGGACGGGGGTCAGCTCGGGGCGGGCGATGCGGAGCCAGGCGTCGACGCCGGGCAGGGCGGACAGGTCGTCGCCGGACTTCAGCGCGCCCATCGCGCCGCAGTGTGAGTGACCGCACACCACGATGTCCTGAACTCCGAGCACCTCCAGCGCGTACTCGATGGTGGCCGCCTCCCCCGAGGCCCCGGGCCGTCCGTACGGCGGCACGATATTGCCCGCGTTGCGCAGCTCGAATATCTCTCCGGGGCGTGCGCCCGTGATCAGTGCGGGAATGACGCGGGAGTCCGAGCAGGTAATGAACAACACCTCCGGATATTGCCCCTCAGCCAGTTTTCGGTATGCGCCGCTTTCGCATTCGACGCGGGTCCTGAACGTGCGCGCACGGTCCAGCAGTGCTTTCAACGCAACCTCCTGAGCAGGGAGTTCGTCTGGCGCATCCCACCGTAGAGGGCCGACATACAGAGGAAGGTTAAGCAGAGTCCAGAGGCCGGCCAGTACGAGCACATTTCTTGCCCTGGATTCCCAGAATCAGGGTCTTCTTGTAGCGTGTGGGCTCCGCGGCAGGGAATGCGAATTCGCCCTGCGTGGATTTCATGCCGGCTTCACGGAGAGACAGGACGTATGGGCATACGAGTGCTGCTCATCGAGGACGACGAGACGATCGCCGAGCCGCTCACCGAGGGGCTCGGCCACTTCGGGCTGACGGTCGACCACGTCGCCACCGGCGCGGACGGCCTGAGAGGCCCGTACAACGACGCCGTCCTGCTCGACCTGGGGCTGCCGGACATGGACGGCATCGACGTCTGCCGCGGCATCCGCCAGGTCTCGGACGTGCCGATCCTCATCCTCAGCGCGCGCGGCGAGGAGGCCGACCGCGTGCTGGGGCTGGAGCTCGGCGCCGACGACTACCTGGCGAAACCTTTCAGTGTGCGGGAGCTGGTCGCCCGGGTCCGGGCCGTGACCCGCCGCACGCAACGCACCCGGCAGGCCTTTCCCGAGGCCCCGTCCGGCGCGGGCGCCGCCGAGCCGCTGCCGGGCGGACCGGCCCACGAGCCGGCCCCCGCCCTGTCCTGCGAGCCGGCCGCGCCCCCGTCGTACGACCCCGCCCCCGAGCCGCCGCGCGACCCGGGCCCGCTCGTGGTGGACCGCCGCACCCGGCAGGTCTGGGTCGGGGACACCGCCGTGCCGCTCACGCCCAAGGAGTTCGATCTGCTGGCCCTGCTCAGCGAGGACCCGGGAGCGGTCTACTCGCGCCAGCAGATCCTCGACCGCGTCTGGGACCCGCACTACGACGGCCCGACCAAGACGCTCGACGTCCATGTGGCCGCGCTGCGCCGCAAACTGGGGCACCCGGCGTGGATCCGGACGCTGCGCGGGGTCGGCTTCCGGCTGGCGGTGCACACGGGACCGAACGCGCCGGTGGCCTCTCCGTGACCCGCCGCCTGCTGCTCAGCTACCTCAGTCTCGCCGTGCTGGTGCTGCTCTGCCTGGAGATCCCGCTGGGCTTCGTGTACTCGCGCGGGGAGCGGGAGCGGGTGGTCAACGCGGCGCGGGACGAGGCCGAGTCGGTCTCCGCGTACGCCGCGCTGTCCCTGGCGGCGGGGCGTGCCGAGCGGGACCTGCCCACGCGGGTGGCGCACTGCGCGCAGCGCATCGGCGGGAAGGTGGTGATCGTCGACGCCTCGGGCGCGCCGCTCGCCACCTCGCACCCGCTGGACGTCGGCATGTCCGGTTCCCTGGCCTCCCGGCCGGGTATCGCCGCGGCGCTGCGGGGCACCTCCACGGTCGACGTGCGCACCTCCACCATCGGCGGGGTCGAGTACCTGTCGGTGGCCGCGCCGGTCGGCCAGGAGGCGCGCCCGGTGGGCGCGGTGTGGCTGACGGTGCCCACGCGGACGGTGCACGAGCGGGTCCGCCACGTGTGGCTGCTGCTGGCGCTGGGCGGCTGCGCGGTGCTGACGGCGGTCGCCGTGGTCGGTTTCGCGTTCGCCCGCTGGGCGGGCCGGCCCATCCGCGAACTGGAGCGGGCGACGCACGAGTTGGCCGAGGGCGGCCGGTTCGCGCCGGTGCCGGTCACCAACGGCCCGCCGGAGGTGCGGAGCCTGGCGGCGGCGTTCAACCGCACGGCGGCCCGGCTCGCCCATCTGCTGGCCTCCCAGCGGGCGTTCGCGGGCGAGGCCTCGCACCAGCTGAAGACACCGCTGGCGGCGCTGCGGCTGCGCCTGGAGAACCTGGAGCCGGACGTAAGGGCCCGGGCCCGGGGCAGTCTCACCGCCGCCGTCACGGAGACGGACCGGCTCGCCCGGATGGTGGAGCAGCTGCTGGCGATGGCCCGGCTTGAGGAGCACGCGGCGATCCCCGCCGCGGTGGATCTGGGCACGGTCTGCGCGGAGCGGCACCGCACCTGGCAGCCGCTGTTCGCCCGGGAGGACGTCTCCCTGGTGCTGTTCGCGGGGGGCGTGGGCCAGGTGCTCGCGGTGCCCGGGGCGGTCGAGCAGATCATGGACAACCTGCTGTCCAACGCGCTGCGGGCGTCCCCCGCGGGCAGCACCGTCACGATCGAGCTGCGTCTGCGGGTGCCGCCCCGGCGGGCGTTGCGCGACAGCCGTCCGCGCTGGGTCGACCTGCACGTCACCGACGAGGGTCCCGGCATGACGGAGGAGCAGCGGGCCCGCGCCTTCGACCGCTTCTGGCGCGCCCCGGGGGCACCCAAGGGCGGTACGGGGCTCGGGCTGGCCCTGGTGCAGCGGCTCGCGCACGCCAGCGGCGGGGAGGCGACGCTGCACGCGGCGGCGACGGGCGGTCTGGACGTGGTGGTCCGGCTGCCGTCGGCGCGCCCGCAGGCCGAAGGGCCGGGGCCGGACGGGGACCGCCCCCGCAGGCCGAGACGGGAGGTACCGGCCCTGCCCGCGTAGGCGTGCCGGGCCGGTACCCCGCGGGCGCGGCCGGATCCGAGGCCGGCGGCCCCGCGGCCAGGACTGCCGCCGCCCCCACGGCCATGAGCTGCCGCCGCCCCACGGCCACGAAGTGTCCATGCTCCGTCAACCCGGCTGCCCTAACGTCCGTGTCCGCCTCCCCTGTGCACGACCCCGCCGTCGACCGGCGGCGGGCCGGTACGGCACCTCTTGGAGTGAGAGTGGAACGTCGCAGCCTCCTGCGCGCGGCCGTCCTCGGCGGTGCGTCCGCCGCGCTGGGCGGAACCCTGTGGCGCGGCGCCGCGTACGCGGCCCCCGCCCAGCCCGGCACCGGCCCCTACGGGCCGCTGGGCTCCCCGGACGCCAACGGCATCAGACTCCCCGCGGGCTTCACGAGCCGGGTGATCGCCCGCTCCGGCCAGCGGGTCTCGGGCACGTCGTACACCTGGCACAACGCCCCGGACGGCGGCGCCTGTTACGCCGACGGAACGGGCTGGATCTATGTCTCCAACTCCGAGATCAACCCCTCGGGCGGAGCCAGCGCGGTGGCGTTCTCCTCGACGGGCGCGATCACCGGCGCGTACCGCATCCTGTCGAACACGCGCCAGAACTGCGCGGGCGGGAAGACGCCGTGGAACACCTGGCTGTCCTGCGAGGAGGTGGACCGGGGCTACGTCTACGAGACGGACCCCTGGGGCGTGAAGCCGGCGGTGCGCCGCGACGCGATGGGCCGCTTCAAGCACGAGGCGGCGGCGGCCGACCCGGTCCGCGGGGTCGTCTACCTCACGGAGGACGTGTCGGACGGCTGCTTCTACCGCTTCCGCCCGACGACCTGGGGCGATCTGTCCGCCGGGACGCTGGAGGTCCTGGTGGCGGGCAGCGCCACGAGCGGGCCGGTCACCTGGGCCCGGGTGCCCGACCCGACCGGCGCGACGGCGACCCGCAACCAGGTCGCGGGCGCCAAGCGCTTCAACGGCGGCGAGGGCTGCCACTACGCGAACGGCACCTGCTGGTTCACCACCAAGGGCGACAACCGCGTCTGGCAGTACGACGCGGCGGCCCAGACGATCGAACTCGCCTACGACGACTCCCTGGTGACCGGCGGCACGGCCCCGCTCACGGGCGTCGACAACGTCACCGGCGCCGCCTCCGGCGACCTGTTCGTCGCCGAGGACGGCGGCACCATGGAGATCTGCGTCATCACCCCGGACGACGTCGTGGCCCCCTTCCTCCGCGTCGACGGCCAGTCCGGCTCGGAGATCACCGGCCCTGCCTTCTCCCCGGACGGCACCCGCCTGTACTTCTCCAGCCAGCGCGGCACCAGCGGCAGCTCCTCGGGCGGCATCACGTACGAAGTGAAGGGACCGTTCCGCTCCTAACCCTCCCCGTCTTCACGTGACCATCACAAGTTGGCCACCTCTCCCTCATGACGCTCCGCCGGGTCCTACGGTCGTCCCCTCGCGCATCACCTCCGGGGGGACGACCATGACCCATCCGCACAACGGCCCGCACACCCACCCGTATCCGGCCCCGCCCGCACCGCCGTCCGGCAGGCCGGCGCCCCGCTGGGCCCGCAAGCGCTACGTGCTGCCCGCGCTCGGCCTGGCCCTCTTCGCCGGGGCCGGGCTCGGCACCGGCGGCGAGGGCACGGCCGGCGCCGAGCCCGCCGCCGCGAAGCCGCGGCCCGCCGTCACGGCGACGGCGACGGCGACGGCCACCGTCACACCGCCCGCCGAGAAGCCGGACCCCGCTCCCACCGTCACCGCCACGAAGACCGTCGAGGTCACCACCACGGTCACGGCCGAAGCGGCCGGGGGCGGTGGCTCCGGCACCGCGGACGACGACGACGGCGGCGGCGACGTGTACTACGCCAACTGCAGCGCCGTCCGTGCCGCCGGCGCCGCCCCCATCCGCCGGGGTGAACCGGGGTACGCCTCCCACCTGGACCGGGACGGCGACGGGGTGGCCTGCGACACCTGAGCCGGACCTGCCGGTGACCTTCGGCGGGCCCGGCCGTTCCACCGTGCGGACGGCCCGGCCGGGCCGTCCCGTCGACGGAAGGAACACCACGTGGACACGACCGCGCCCGCCCCGAACACTCCTTGCGTGCTGCCGCACGCCGAGTGGGTCAAGACACTGCCGCAGACCATCGTCGCGTCCTGCGTCCTGCTGCTCGACGCCGAGGACCGCGTCCTGCTGCTGCGCTACTCCGGCGGCCAGCCCGGTGCCGGGCTGTGGGGTCTGCCGGGCGGCATGCTCGACCGCGGCGAGGATCCCGTCGCCGCCGCGCGCCGGGAGGTGTGCGAGGAGACCGGGATCGTCCTCGCGCACCCGCTCCGGTTCGTCGGCTACGACCACCGGGCCGACGTCAAGGACACCGGACCGGTGCTCGACTTCTACTTCTTCGGCGGCCGGCTCCCGGCCGGGGTGAGCGTCCGGCGCAGCGCCGAGCACGACGAGGACGGCCTGTTCGCCCTCGCCGACCTGGCGCCGGCACGGCTGGCGACCCCGCTGCCCGCCCTCACCGCCCTGCACACGGCCGCCCTCACCGGGACCGTCGTGTGCCTGCGGGACGGACGGCCCCAGTGACCGCCTCCCGCCGCGCGGCGGCGCTCGCCGTCGTCTGCCTCGCCCTGTGCCTCGCCCTGACCAGCCCCTCGTCCGGTACCGCGCCCTCGTCCGGTACCGCGACGCCCTCGCTGCGGGGCGAGGCCGCCGCCGTCCTGGACGCCACCGGCGCGGTCAGCGTGACCGTCCGGGTCCGCGACGGGCGGCACACCGAGCACGCCGCCGCCGGGGAGGCCGTCCTCGGCGGCGGGCGGCCGGTGCCGCACGGGGCGCGCTTCCGGGCCGCCAGCGTCACCAAGTCCTTCGTGGCCGCGACCGTCCTGCACCTGGCCGCCGAGGGGCGGCTGTCCCTGGACGACACGGTGGAGCACTGGCTGCCCGGCCGGGTCCGGGGCCACGGCAACGACGGCCGCCGGATCACGCTCCGGCACCTGCTCCAGCACACCGGCGGACTGCACGACATCGACACCACGCGGTTCACCGGCCGGACCGCCGCCGACTTCGAGCGGCGGCGCCTGGACCGCGTCGACCCGCGGCGGCTGGTCACCGCCGCGCTGGAGCACGCACCGGACTTCCCGCCGGCCGCCCCCGGCGACCCCGCCCCGCGCTGGAACTACTCCAACACCGGCTACCTGCTGCTCGGCGCCGTCGTCGAGCGGGCCGCCGGACGCCCCTGGCCCGAGGAGGTGCACGAGCGGATCGTCCGCCGGCTGGGCCTGCGCGGCACCCGTGTCCCCGGCGACGACCCGTACCTGCGGGGCCCCCACGCGCGCACCTACCACCGCTTCGAGGGGTCGGACCGCTTCACCGACACCACCGTCCGCTCCATGGTCTGGGCCGACGCCGCCGGTGCGCTGGTCTCCACCTCCCGCGACCTGGACCGGTTCTTCACGGCGCTGCTCACCGGCGAGCTGCTCCCGCCCCGCGAACTCGCCGCCCTGCGCTCCACCGTGCCCGGCAACGAGGAGCACCAGCGGTACACCCCCGGCATGCGGTACGGCCTCGGCCTGATGCGGCAGCCGCTGCCGTGCGGGGGCGGCCGCTGGGGCCACCACGGCGATCTGGAGGGCACCTTCGTCAGGACGGGCTTCACCGCCGACGGGAAACGGTCCGTGGTGATCACCGTCAACGGCCGGACCACCGACGAGGACCGGCTGCTGCGCACCGAGAAGATCCTCCAGGACCTCATCGACCGGAAGCTGTGCGGCCGGTGAGCCGGGCTCAGGGCGCGGGCAGCAGGTCCACGGCCCGCACCCGGTCCTGATGGATCAGGACGTCGAAGCAGCGGCCCAGCGCGATGTCGAACGCGTTGCGCGGCTCCGGGTAGGAGGTGCCGACAGTGCGCAGGGGCCGGGCCCCGGCCAGCCAGTGCCGGGCCGCCGCCGGGGCGGTCCGCAGGTCCAGGACCCAGCGGTCGTACCCGACCCGGTCGAGGGTGTGCTCGTTGCTGCCGGGCCCCATGGGCCCGACGGTGTGGGTGAGCATGTGCACCTCCTCCGGGTCGGTGGCCTTGAACGAGCCCTGCCCGAAGGTGAGTCCGACGCTCAGGTAGCCGCCGCCGAGCCGGTCCCGCAGGACGGCGCCCTGTGTCCGGGGCAGGACCTGCGGGTTCTCGGGGTCGTAGCCGATGTGGTTGTTGTGGCCTGAGAGCAGGATCCGGTGGCCCGTGTGCCGGTGCCACCACAGGACGTTGCCGGCCATGACCTCGTCCCGCCAGCGCATGGCCTCACGGACCTGCACCGGGTCCGCGAAGTCGAAGGCGTACCCGGTGGCGGTCTGGTCGATGACCGTGGCGTGCTGCAGCACCTCGGCGAACTCACGCCGCGCGTCCGCCCCGTGCGGCGGCCGCAGTGACGCGAGCAGCGTGCGGGCGCGTCCGGTCCGGGAGGCCATCTCCCGCCGCTCGGCGAGCGGACGGGCGAGGTACGCCTTCTGGTACGCGCCGGAGGACACGGCCGGCCGCAGGCCCCGGTACAGCTCCTCGAACCGGTCCGTCAGGTCCGGCCGGACCCGTCCCACGTACCCGGTCACCCGGTCGTACAGCTCCGGCCCGGTGTAGCCCCAGTCGTCGCCGGTGAACCGGACCGGGTCGTGCGGGTGCCGGAGGTTGTACGCGCGCATCCACTCCACCAGTCGCAGGTTCTCGGCGGTGGGGTTCAGCGCGTACGTGAACTGGAAGTCCTCGCGCATGATGCGCTCCGGGTCCCCCTTGCCGTGCACGACGTACTCGTCGAGGCGCACCCCGGTGCTCCAGGCCGTCTCCAGGGCGAAGGTGCGGAAGCCGCGCCGCTCCACCAGGTACCGGAAGGCCCGGTCCTTCAGGGTGAGGAACTCGTGCGACCCGTGAGCCGCCTCGCCCATCCCCACCACGACCGCGTCCCCGGCCGCCCTCCCCAGCGGCCCCAGGTCCCGCGCGTCCCCGTGCGGTTCGGCGGTGCGCAGCGGCCGGGCGGCCCGCTCCAGAGCCGCCACGACCGGATCCTGCGCGGCGGTGGCGGCGGGGGCCGGCGCGAGGAGGGACAAGGACAGGACGACCGGAGCCAAAAGGCGCAAGGAGGGCATACCCGGATCCGTGCCCGGCGGGCGCTGCGCCCGAACCCTGCCGTACCTGAACGGAGCGCCCTGAACAGCCGAGCGGGGGCGGCACCTCCGCACAAGGTGCCGCCCCCTCTTCTCCGTGCACCGGAGCCGCCGCGATCGGTGAGGGTCGGGGACCGACGACGGCTCCGGATTCCAGGTGCCCCGGGCTAGCGGTGGTCGCTGCCCTGGGACTGGACCGCCGCCCGGCCCGCCTCCAGGCGGGCCACCGGGATGCGGAACGGCGAGCAGGAGACGTAGTCGAGTCCGACCTCGTGGAAGAAGTGGACCGACTCCGGGTCGCCGCCGTGCTCGCCGCAGACGCCGAGCTTCAGGTCGGGCCGGGTCTCGCGGCCGGCCTTGGCGGCCAGCTTCACCAGCGAGCCGACGCCGTCCTTGTCGATCGTCTCGAACGGGGAGACGCCGAAGATGCCCTTCTCCAGGTACGCGGTGAAGAAGCTCGCCTCCACGTCGTCCCGGGAGAAGCCCCACACCGTCTGGGTGAGGTCGTTGGTGCCGAAGGAGAAGAACTGCGCGGCCTCGGCGATCTGACCGGCGGTCAGCGCGGCGCGCGGCAGCTCGATCATGGTGCCGATGGACAGCTTCAGCTGCGCGCCGGAGGCCGCCTCGACCTCGGCGATGACCTGGTCGGCCTCCTCGCGCACGATCTCCAGCTCCTGGACCGTGCCGACGAGCGGAATCATGATCTCGGCGCGCGGGTCGCCCTTGGCGGCCTTGCGCTCGGCCGCGGCCTCGGCGATGGCCCGCACCTGCATGGTGAACAGGCCGGGGATGACCAGGCCGAGACGGACACCGCGCAGACCCAGCATCGGGTTCTGCTCGTGCAGCCGGTGCACGGCCTGCAGCAGGCGCAGTTCGTTCTCGTGCGGCTCCTGGCGGGACTCGGCCAGGGCCACGCGGACCGACAGCTCCGTGATGTCGGGCAGGAACTCGTGAAGCGGCGGGTCGAGCAGGCGGACGGTGACCGGCAGGCCGTCCATCGACTCGAAGAGCTGGACGAAGTCCTGTTTCTGCAGCGGCAGCAGCTGCTTGAGGGACTCCTCGCGCTCGGCGTCGGTGTCGGCCAGGATCAGCCGCTCCACCAGCTCGCGCCGGTCGCCGAGGAACATGTGCTCGGTGCGGCACAGGCCGATGCCCTGGGCGCCGAAGCGGCGGGCGCGCAGCGCGTCCTCGGCGTTGTCGGCGTTGGCGCGCACCCGCAGGCGGCGCTTGCGGTCGGCGAAGGCCATCATGCGGTGCACGGCCTCGACCAGTTCGTCGGCGTCGTCGGCGCCCGGGTGCATCCGGCCCTCGAAGTACTCCACGACCGGCGACGGCACGACCGGCACCTCGCCGAGGTAGACCTTGCCGGTGGAGCCGTCGATGGAGACGACGTCGCCCTCCTCGACGACGTGCCCGCCCGGCACGGTCATCCGGCGGCGCTTGGTGTCGACCTCCAGCTCCTCGGCGCCGCAGACACAGGTCTTGCCCATGCCGCGGGCGACGACGGCCGCGTGGGAGGTCTTGCCGCCGCGGGAGGTGAGGATGCCCTCGGCGGCGATCATGCCGTCCAGGTCGTCGGGGTTGGTCTCGCGGCGGATCAGGATGACCTTCTCGCCGGAGCGGGACCACTTGACGGCCGTGTAGGAGTCGAAGACGGCCTTGCCGACGGCCGCGCCGGGCGAGGCGGCGATGCCGCGGCCGACCTGCTCGACCTTCGCGCTCTCGTCGAAGCGCGGGAACATCAGCTGCGCGAGCTGGGCGCCGTTGACACGGGTGAGCGCCTCGGCCTCGTCGATCAGGCCCTGGTCCACCAGCTGGGTCGCGATGCGGAAGGCGGCGCCCGCGGTGCGCTTGCCGACGCGGGTCTGCAGCATCCACAGCACCCCGCGCTCGATGGTGAACTCGATGTCGCAGAGGTCCTTGTAGTGGTTCTCCAGCGTCTCCATGATCTGCATGAGCTGGTCGTACGACTTCTTGTCGATGCGCTCCAGATCGGCGAGCGGCACGGTGTTGCGGATGCCGGCGACGACGTCCTCGCCCTGCGCGTTCTGCAGGTAGTCGCCGTAGACGCCCTGGTGGCCGGAGGCGGGGTCGCGGGTGAAGGCGACACCGGTGCCGGAGTCGGGGCCGAGGTTGCCGAAGACCATGGAGCAGACGTTGACGGCCGTGCCCAGGTCGTGCGGGATGCGCTCCTGGCGGCGGTAGAGCTTGGCCCGGTCGCCGTTCCAGGAGTCGAAGACGGCCTTGATGGCGAGGTCCATCTGCTCGCGCGGGTCCTGCGGGAAGTCCCGGCCGGCCTCGGTCTTGACGATCTTCTTGAACTTGGTGACGAGCTTCTTGAGGTCGGAGGCCTCCAGCTCGGTGTCGACCGTGACCTTCTTGGCCGCCTTCGCCGCCTCCAGCGCGTCCTCGAACAGCTCGCCGTCGACGCCGAGGACGGTCTTGCCGAACATCTGGATCAGGCGGCGGTAGGAGTCCCACGCGAACCGGTCGTCGCCGGCCTGCTTGGCGAGGCCCTGCACGGACTTGTCGGAGAGGCCGATGTTGAGGACGGTGTCCATCATGCCGGGCATGGAGAACTTGGCGCCCGAGCGCACCGACACCAGCAGCGGGTCGTCCGCCTGGCCGAGCTTCTTGCCCATCCGGGCTTCGAGGGCCTCGAGGTGCGCACTCACCTCGTCACGCAGTGCCGCCGGCTCCTCGCCGCTGTCGAGGTAGACCTTGCACGCCTCGGTGGTGATCGTGAAGCCGGGCGGGACCGGGAGGCCCAGGTTCGTCATCTCGGCGAGGTTGGCGCCCTTGCCACCCAGGAGGTCCTTGAGGTCCTTGTTGCCCTCGGTGAAGTCGTAGACGAACTTCACGCCCTCAACGTTCTTACCGTGCTCAGCTACGTGGGGATCTTTGTTTTCCGACACGGGTCTCGACTCCTCGAGGACGCGGTGGCTGCCCTGACGGGCAGGAACATACCCAGATCAAAGGCGCCTGGGTACGTCCACTTGTGCGTCATGCGCCTGTAACCACTCGTCCGCCAGCGGATCGAAAGTCAAGGCTGAGCAAGCGATCGCAGCCGCATGTTTTCACTTCTTGAACGCGGGACCCTCTCCGAAGCCCGTCGAGTGCTCATATGAGCGGTGTTCCTGCACGCTTGATTTCGCTCGATGAACGATCAAAGGGTGGCACTGAGTGCCACCCTTTGGAGAAGTGCAGTCGCCCATGATCCGCTCATCTGAGCGCAACCCTTATCAGGGGTGGCGAGAATCACGCTGCCACAGCCGCACGGATTTCACCATGCGGACGCGTCTTCGTACCGAAACCGGGCCGTCACACGCCGAGCGCCCGCAGCCGCTCCTCGGCCCGCTCGGGCGCGTAGAGGTGCTCCACCACCATCGCACCCGCTCCCACCAGGCCCGCTCGCTCGCCGAGGCGTGAGGTCACCACGTCCAGGTGGGCCGTGGAGCGGGGCAGGGCCCGCTGGTAGAGCAGCTCGCGCACACCGGTCAGGAAGGGGGTTCCGGCCAGATCTCCGGCGATCATCAGCACGCCGGGGTTCAGCAGGGTCACCACGGTGGCGAGGACGTCGCCGACGCGGCGCCCGGCCTCCCGGGCGAGCCCGACGGCATCGGGGTGCCCGGACGCCAGCAGGTCCCGCACGTCCGACCCGGAGGCCGCCGGCACCCCGGCCTCGGCCAGCCGCCGCGCCACCGCGCGGCCGCTCGCGACGGCGGCGAGACAGCCGTAGGAACCGCACCGGCACAGCGCCCGGGCACCCTCCGGCACCCGGATGTGCCCGATGTCGCCGGCGCCGCCGTCGATGCCCCGGAAGACCGAGCCGTCGACCACGACCCCGGCGCCGATGCCGGTGGAGACCTTCACCAGTACGAAGGCGGAGCAGTCCGGGTAGCCGGTGCGCTGCTCGCCGTAGGCCATCAGGTTGGCGTCGTTGTCCACCAGCACGGGCACCGGGCCGGTGCCGGTGTGCTCGGCGAGCGCCCCGGCCAGCCGGGTCCTGATGTCGTAGCCGTCCCAGCCGGGCATGATCGGCGGCTGGACGACGCGGCCGGTCCCGGTGTCGACCGGGCCGGGCACCGCGAGCCCGATCCCGCACACCGTCTCCGCCCCGTGCCCGGCCTTCTCCAGCAACTCGGCGAACCAGCGCCCGAGTTCGCCCAGCACGGCGTCCGGGCCGTCCTCGACGGCCAGGGTCCCGGAGTGCTCGGCGAAGATCTCACCGCTCAGCGACAGCACGGCCGCCCGCGCGTGCCGGGTGTCGAGGTCGGCGGCCAGGACCACCGCGTGCTCGTCGTCGAACTCCAGGGTGATGGAGGGGCGTCCGCCCTGCGGGGAGTCCACCGGCCCGCCGGCGCCCTCGCGCAGCCAGCCCGCGCGGAAGAGCCGGTCCAGCCGCTGCCCGACGGTGGCCCGGGACAGGCCGGTCGCCTGCTGCAGGGCACCCCGGGTCGTGGCGCGGCGACTGCGCACCAGTGCGAGCAGGTCGCCGGCGCTGCCCGCACCTCGTCCGGTTCTCCCGGGCTGTCCGGTCATGCACACCCCCTTGTGTTTCTCAACCTTGCCTTACATAGTGGGTTTTGCGTGTTAAATAGACGTAACCACATCGTCGCCGCCGCCGAACCGGGGCGGCCGGACGTCTTCCGGAGAGCCCCGAGTGGACCGCACCGTCCCACGCGCCCCTCGTCCCGCGGGACGCACCGTCGCATACGATCCGTCAGCCGCCCCGTCCGGCCTGCACGTCAGGGCCGCCGCCGTGCTGGAGGCCGGCTGGACGGGGTCGTCCACGGTGCCCTCGCGCGGTCTGTACCCGCACCAGTGGTCGTGGGACTCGGCGTTCATCGCGATCGGCCTGCGGCACCTGTCGCCGTTACGGGCCCAGACGGAGCTGGAGACGCTGCTGGCGGCGCAGTGGGCCGACGGGCGCGTCCCGCACATCGTCTTCAACCCCTCCGTGCCGCTCGACGCGTACTTCCCGAGCCCCGACTTCTGGCGCTCCTCGACCGCGGGGCGCGCCGCCGGCGCCCCGCGCACCGTACAGACCTCGGGGATCGTGCAGCCACCGGTGCACGCGCTGGCCGCCTGGCTGGTGCACCTGGCGGACCCGGGCCTGTCGCGGGCGCGCGGCTTCCTCGCCCGGGTCGCCCCCCGGCTCGCGGCCTGGCACCGGTACCTGCTGCACCGGCGCGACCTGGGCGGCGCGGGCCTGGTGTCCGTGGTGCACCCCTGGGAACAGGGTATGGACAACAGCCCCTGCTGGGACCGCCCGCTGTCCCGGGTCACCCCGGCCCCGGCCCGCTCCTTCCGCCGCGCCGACCTGGCCCACGGCTCGCCCGCGGACCGGCCGACGGACCTGGACTACGGGCGGTACGTGCGGCTGGCGGCCGGCTACCGGGACCGCGGGTACGCCGACGAGCCGGGCGGGGCGGGCCGCGACGGGCGGTCGTCCGGTGACTTCGCCGTCGAGGACCCGGCGTTCAACGCCCTGCTGATCGCCTCCGAGCAGGCCCTGGCCCGGATCGTGCGGGAGCTGGGCGCGGACGGCTCGGCCCGGCTGGACCGCGCGGAGCGGCTGACGGCGGCCCTGCTGGAGCGGCTGTGGGACCCGGCGGCGGGGATGTTCCTGTGCCGGGACGTGCGCGCCGGGGAGCCGATCCCCGAGCGCGGTGTCTCCGGGCTCGTGCCGCTGCTGCTGCCGGGCCTGCCGCGCGACCTCGCCGCCACCCTGGTCCGCACGGTCTGCGGACCGCACTTCGGCCTCGGCGGCACGACCCGCCTGGTGCCCAGCTACGACCTGCTGGGCGAGGCCTTCGACCCGCACCGCTACTGGCGCGGCCCGGCCTGGTTCAACACCAACTGGCTGCTGGAGCGCGGGCTGCGCCTGCACGGCGAACGCGGCCGGGCCGACGCCCTGCGCAAGGGCCTGCTGCACACCGCCGGCGCCTCCGGCTTCGCGGAGTACGTCGACCCCTACACCGGGCAGGCCTGCGGCGCCGCCGGCTTCGGCTGGACCGCGGCGCTCACGCTCGACCTGCTGCACGACCGGCCCGCATGGGACAGGAACGGCCTCACGGCGAACGAACAGAGAGGGGACCGGGGTTGACTTCCTCCCCCGCCTAGCGGCGGGGGATTCCAGCGGTCGCCCGCTGGGGTTCCTGCTTCACCGACGACCGCCCCGTCCGGGAGGACTCCCGTTGAGGTCTTACACAGTCTCCACAGGCAGACACCGCCAGCCCGGCGGCCAGAACGTTGCGTGCCGCGTTCACGTCGCGGTCATGCACGGCGCCGCAGTCGCACGTCCACGCGCGGACGTGCAGCGGCAGCTTCGCCGCGACCGTGCCGCAGGCCCCGCACAGCTTGCTGGACGGGAACCAGCGGTCGACCACGACGAGTTCACGCCCGTACCAGGCGCACTTGTACTCCAGCATCGACCGGAGTTCCGTCCACGACGCGTCACTGATGGCGCGCGCGAGTTTGCCGTTCTTCAGCAGGTTGCGGACGGTGAGGTCCCCGTAGCGCGGGTACTCGGCACGCTTGGCGAAGAAGTTGGCGAACGCCGTCTGCAGATGGCGCAGCGCCTGCTGCAGCGGGACCGAGGACACCTCCGTCAGGAAGGCGAGCTCCTCGGTCTTCTTCCACTGCGTCAGCGAGGCCGACGACTGCACGTAGGAGATCCGGCGCTGCTCGCCGTACCAGGCCCGCGTGCGGTCCTCCAGCGCCTTGTTGTAGACGAGGCGAACACAGCCGAACGTGCGCGACAGCTCAGCCGCCTGCCCGTCCGTCGGATGGAAGCGGTACTTGAAAGCCCGCTTGACCTGCTGCGTCACACCTCACACCGTATCGGATTCCGTGTGAGCGGCGGCTGTCGGCCGGAGGCTCCAGACACCGAATCGCCCTGGCGGCGATTCATCTTCCCCCGCCCTGCCCGCAGGAGCTTCGTCTCCTCCCCCGCCTGAAGACCGGGGTACCCACGAAGGAGTCCGGATGACGGACCGGCATCATCTGCTCGTGCACGGCCAGACGTTCGCCGCCGTGGGCGACCGCGGCGACATCAGCGGCTACCGGGGCGGCAGCGCGCCGGACGGCCTGTTCGTACGGGACGCCCGGCACTTGAGCCGGTGGCAGCTCACCGTCGACGGCGCCGTGCCGGAGACACTGACTCCGGTGGCCGACGGCTCCACCGCGACCTGCGTCCTCGTCCCGCGCGGCGGGCGCAACGAGCCGCCCGCGTACACGCTCTTCCGCGAACAGGCCGTCGGCGACTCCTCGTTCGTGGAGTCGCTGCGCGTCACCAGCAACCGCCCGGTGCCGACGACGGTCCACCTCGCGGTCACCGCCGACGCCGACTTCACCGACCAGTTCGAGCTGCGCTCCGACCACCGCACCTACACGAAGGCCGGCGCCGTCCGCTCCCGCCAGGTCCTGGGGCACGGCGTGGAGTTCGCCTACCGGCGCGGCGAGTGGCGGTCCGTCACGACCGTGACCGCCGACCCGCAGCCGGACAGCGTCGAGGAGACCGGCACCGGCGCCCGGCGCCTGGTGTGGGCGCTGGACCTGGAACCGCACGGCACGGCCGAGCTGGTGCTGCGCGTCATGGCCCGGCCGCACGGCGAGAAGCGCGCCCTGCGCGTGCCCCGCTCCCCCGCCGCCGCCCGGAGCCAACTGCGGGCACGTGAGGAGGAGTTCGCGCAGGGCGTGGCCTTCCCGACCGGCTGGCCCGAGCTGGCCGCAGCCTGTGCCCGGGGTCTCGCCGACCTCGCCGCGCTCCAGGTCCCGGCGACCGGCCCGGACGGCGAGGAGCTGCGCGTCCCGGCCGCCGGCGCCCCCTGGTTCCTGACGCTGCTGGGCCGGGACGCCCTGCTGACCTCCCTGTTCGCGCTGCCCTACCGCCCGCGGCTGGCCGCCGCCACCCTGCCCGCGCTCGCCGCGACCCAGGCCACCGGATCGGCCGCCGACGAGATCGCCCAGCCCGGCAAGATCGTGCACGAGGTGCGCCTCGGCGAGCTGGCCCACTTCGGCCAGGTCCCCTACGGCCGCTACTACGGCTCGGTCGACGCCACACCGCTGTTCCTCGTGCTGCTCGGCGCGTACACCGAGCACACCGGCGACACGGCCCTGGCCCGCCGCCTGGAGTCCCACGCCCGTGCCGCCGTCGGCTGGATGCTCGACCACGGCGGCCTCACCTCCCGCGGCTACCTGGTCTACCGCGCCGACCAGGGCGGTCTCGCCAACCAGAACTGGAAGGACTCCCCCGGCGCGATCTGCTCCGCCGAGGGCACCCGCCCCCACGGTCCCGTGACGGCCGCGGGCGCCCAGGGATACGCCTACGACGCGCTGCGCCGCACGGCGGTCCTGGCGCGCACGGTGTGGCAGGACGCCACGTACGCGGAGCTGCTGGAGCAGGCGGCCGGGGATCTGCGCGACCGTTTCCAGCGGGACTTCTGGATGCCGGAGCACTCCTTCCCCGCGCTCGCCCTCGACGGCCGGGGCGACCGGGTCGACGCGCTCGCCTCCGACGCCGGGCACCTGCTGTGGTCGGGGCTGCTGGACAAGGAGTACGGCGAACAGGTCGGCCGGCGTCTGCTCGAACCGGACTTCTTCTCCGGCTGGGGCGTGCGCACCCTGGCAGCGGGGCAGCCGGCGTACCACCCGCTCTCCTACCACCGCGGTTCGGTCTGGCCGCACGACAACGCGCTGATCGCCCTGGGCCTGGCCCGCTACGGGCTGCACGACGAGGCGCGGGCCGTCGCGGGCGGTCTGGTCGACGCGGCGGCCACGGCCGGGAACCGGCTGCCGGAGGTCCTCGCGGGATACGGCCGCGACACCCACCCAGAGCCGGTGCCGTACCCGCACGCGTGTGTGCGTGAATCCCGTTCGGCGTCCGCGCCGTTGGCGCTGCTCACGGCGGTCGGCGGCGTCTGAGCGCCGGTCGGCCCGGCGTTTGCCTGGTGTTTGCCGAGCGTAGGCCCGCCGGGCTGAACGCACCCGGAGGGCGCCCCGTACGGAACGGAGGCGGACCCGTCCCCCCACGCGGGTCCGCCACGTCAGTGGGTTCCGCACGGGAAGGACCTCCGGGTGCCTGTCTTCACACGCTTCGGCGCGTCACCACAGCCGGGTGACGGCGCCCTCGGGGCCGGGAGCGAGAGGGAGGGCGAGGAGCGGGCCGGGACGCAGGAGGGCGACGCGAAGGCGGCGCCGCCGGCCCCGTCCCCCGCCTCCCCCACCTCCCCCGTCTCCCCCGGGAGCCGCCTGGCTCAGCTGCGTGCCTGGCGCACCCGGCACCCCCGCCCCGCTCGCGCCCTCCGCCTGGGCACCACGCTCCTCGGCGCGGCCCTGGTCCTGGGCGCGTTGCTGATGCCGAGCACCCTCCCGGCCCTGGGTCCGGGCAGCTTCGTGAGGATCCCGGCGGAGGCGGTCGTCGGGGCGGTCGTCCTGCTGGCGCTGCCGCGCCGGCCCCGGCTGGCCGCGGCGGTGCTGTACGGGCTGGGTCTCACCGTGCTGACCGCCCTGAACCTGCTCGACATGGGGTTCAACGAGTACCTGGGCCGGGGCTTCAACGCCGCGCTCGACTGGGACCTGCTGCCCGACGCGCAGGCGTACGTCGGGGACACGCTGGGCGGAGGTGTCGCGACCGCCGCCGCCGTCGGGGCGGCGGTGCTGGTGGTGCTCGTCGCGGCCGTCATGGTGGCGGCGACGGTCCGGCTGGCCGGCGTGCTGGCCCGCCACCGGGCCCGGGCGACCAAGGGCGCCCTGGTCGCCGGCACCGTCTGGGTCACCTGCTCCGCCCTGGGCCTGACCCTGTTCGGCGCCCCGGTCGCCTCCGAGCGGGGCGCCGGAGCGCTGCGCGTGCACGCGCAGCGGACGGTGGAGTCCCTGCGCGACGAGGCCGCGTTCGCGCGGGAGGCCCGGTCGGACACCTTCGGCGCCACCCCGCCCGAGCAGTTGCTGACGGACCTGCGCGGCAAGGACGTGGTCTTCACGTTCATCGAGAGCTACGGCCGCAGCGCCATCGAGGACCCCGTCATGGCGCCCGGCGTCGGCCGGACCCTGGACGCGAGCACCAGGGCTCTGGAGAAGGCGGGTTACGCCGCCCGCAGCGGCTGGCTGACCTCGGCGACGTACGGCGGCAGCAGCTGGCTCGGCCACTCCACGACCATGTCCGGCCTGTGGATCGACAACCAGCGCCGCTACCGCACGGTGACCGCGGGCGACCACCTCACCCTCACCAAGGCGTTCCAGAAGACCGGCGCCTGGGACACGGCCGGTGTCATGCCGGGCGTGCAGAAGGGCTGGCCGGAGGAGAAGTGGTACGGCCTGGACCGGCTCTACGACGCCTTCGACCTCGGCTACCGCGGGCCCAAGTTCAGCTGGTCGACCATGCCCGACCAGTACGCGCTGGAGGCGTTCGAGCGCCGGGTGCACGGCGTCGAGCGCGACAGGCCGCTGATGTCCTTCGTCATCCTGACCTCCAGCCACCAGCCCTGGGCGCCGATCCCGAGGATGGTCGGCTGGGACGAACTCGGCGACGGCTCGGTCTTCGACGCGATCCAGAAGGCCGGCAACAAGGCGTCGGACGTCATCACCGACACCACCAAGTCCCGCCAGGAGTACGGCAAGTCGATCCAGTACTCGGTCACCAGCCTCACCCAGTGGCTCCAGCGCTACGGCACCGACGACACCGTCCTGGTCTTCCTCGGCGACCACCAGCCCATCGCCCGGGTCAGCGGCGTCCGCGCCTCCCGCGACGTGCCGGTGTCGATCGTCGCCAAGGACCCGAAGGTGCTGGACCGGATCGCCGGCTGGCACTGGACCGAGGGGCTGAAGCCCGCCCGGGACGCGCCGGTGTGGAAGATGAGCTCCTTCCGCGACCGGTTCCTGAAGGCGTACGGCTCCACGCCGCACCCCTCCACGGGCTGATCAGCCGCCGGAGGTGTCCAGTTCGGCGTCCTCGCCGACCCCGGCGCAGTCGTACGGGTCCTTGAGCCAGCCGTCCGGCAGCACCACCCGGTTGTTGCCGGACGTGCGGCCGCGGGGCCCGTCGGCGCCGGCGGGCCAGGGCTGGTCGAGGTCCAGCTCGTCCAGGCCGGAGCGCAGCTCCTCCAGGGACGAGGTGATGGCCAGGCGCCTGCGCATGTCCGAGCCGACCGCGAAGCCCTTGAGGTACCAGGCGACGTGCTTGCGGAAGTCGATCACGCCCCGGGACTCGTCGCCGATCCACTCGCCGAGCAGGGTGGCGTGCCGGACCATGACGTCGGCGACCTCGCGCAGGGAGGGCCGGGCGATGTCCTCGGTGCGGCCCTCGAAGGCGGCGACCAGGTCGGCGAACAGCCACGGCCGCCCCAGGCAGCCACGGCCCACGACCACGCCGTCGCAGCCGGTCTCGCGGACCATCCGCAGGGCGTCCTCGGCGGACCAGATGTCGCCGTTGCCGAGCACCGGGATCTCCAGGACGTGCTCCTTGAGCCGGGCGATGGCGTCCCAGTCGGCGGTGCCGCCGTAGTGCTGGGCGGCGGTGCGGCCGTGCAGGGCGATGGCGGTGACGCCCTCCTCGACGGCGATGCGGCCGGCGTCGAGGTAGGTGATGTGGTCGTCGTCGATGCCCTTGCGCATCTTCATGGTCACGGGCAGCTCGCCGGCGCCGCTGACGGCCTCGCGCAGGATGGCCCGCAGCAGGTTCCGCTTGTACGGCAGCGCGGAGCCGCCGCCCTTGCGGGTGACCTTGGGCACGGGGCAGCCGAAGTTCAGGTCGATGTGGTCGGCGAGGTCCTCCTCCGCGATCATGCGGACGGCCTTGCCGACGGTGACCGGGTCCACACCGTAGAGCTGGATCGACCGGGGCCGCTCGCTCGCGTCGAAGTGGACGAGCTGCATGGTCTTCTCGTTGCGCTCGACCAGGGCCCTGGTGGTGATCATCTCGCTGACGAACAGTCCCTTGCCACCGCTGAACTCCCGGCACAGGGTGCGGAAGGGCGCGTTGGTGATCCCGGCCATGGGGGCCAGGACGACGGGCGGCTGGACGGTGTGCGGACCGATCTGCAGGGGCGTGGACATTCCTCCATTGTGCCGTGCGACGAACGGGCACAATTCATTAGTTAGGAACACTATCGACCCTGTGAGGGCGCGCCCGCCCGGGTCCAGCCCCGCGTCGCATGCGGTGCTCGCGATCTGCCGTACGGGCCTGCTGATCGTGAGCCCGGGCACCACGGTCCCGAACCCGCCGTGAGCGCCGTGGGGGGCGTCGGCTCGCCCGTCGGCGCCGGTCCAGTCACCTGCGTCCGCTTCGCCGTTTGCGGGCGACCCCGCCGGGGCGTCGTCCAGTCGACCGCCCGTCACGCGGAAGAGCGACGTCACTCTGCCAGTACGTCAACGGATGCGGATCGCCGTGCGGCCCCAGAGTCTGATCCTGACACTCCCCGAGCACACAAAGAGGAGACACTTCGTGCGACTCTCGACGTCACTCCGCGGTTTCGTCCCCGTCATAGCGCTGGCCGCATCGGCGTGGTCGTCCGCCGTTCCCGCGTCGGCAGACGACCACCAGACGAAACCGGAGGGCAAGAAGTCCGCCGCGATTCCCGTACCCTGCGGGGACGCGGCGGCGCTGGTCACAGCGGTCAGCAACGCCAACAGCGCCCCAGGAGGCGGGACCGTCGCCCTGGCCACCGGGTGCGTCTACACGCTGACGTCTGCCGCGGCAACCGGCTCCGACGGCCCCGCCGGACTCCCGGTCATCACCGGCACCGTGACCATCACCGGTACCCGGTCGACCATCACACGAAGTCCGCAAGCGCCGGACTTCCGCATCGCGGAGGTCGCGTCGGGTGGAAGTCTCACGGTCGGCGGGGTCACGGTGTCCGGCGGTCGGGCCACGACCCCGCCGACGGGCACCGACGGCGGCGGCATCCTCACCCTGGGCACGCTCAACATGGCCTGGGCCACCGTCACCGACAACACCGCGAGCAACAACGGCGGCGGCATCGCAGTCGCCCCGGGTGGCACGACGACCCTTTCGTTGACCAAGGTGGCAGGCAACACGGCCGGGGACGGCGGCGGCATCCACGTCAGCACCTCCGCCAGGCTCACGTCCAACGCCGGCACGATCTCCGGCAATGTCGCGAGCAGTACGGGCGGTGGTCTGGCGAGCTATGGAACGACGCTGCTGAGCAGTCCCGCGATCCAGGGCAACAGGACGACCCGTTTCGAGGGCGGCGGTGTCCTGGCCGGGGCCGGGAACCTCACCGTCAACGGCGGCGGGATCACCGGGAACACGGCGGGAAGTTACGGCGGCGGGGTCGCGAACTTCGGCAGCACGCTGCTGATGCAGGACACCACGGTGTCGGGAAACACCGCCACACTGGACGGCGGCGGTCTGTACGGTCACGCGGGCACCACGCACACGACCGCGGGCAGGGTCACCCGCAACACGGCGGGCGGCGGCCAGGGCGGCGGCATCTTCTCCGACGGCGGCACGGTGAGGCTCACCGCAACCACGGTCACCGGAAACAACCCGAACAACTGCGTCCCGGCGCTCGCCGGCTGCACGGGGTGAGTCACGAGGCGACCCCCGAGCCCACAACGCCGTGCCCCTGGAGCGATGTCCCGGGGCACGGCGTTTCCCTGCGCGAACCCGCCGAGCGCCAGCGGGGCGCATTCCGGCGAACAGGGCACGCCGACGCACTGCCGGATCGTCACGTACGCAGCATGGAGCCCTGATCACACCCTGCCGCACCTGTCACCCGTCTGCTTGACGCGAAGAGGCGTCGCCGGGCCGACGCGGTACGACGAGCTGCGCGGCGCCGAGCTGTCGGGCACGGTCGTGGTCACGCCCTCACATCTCTGTGCCGAGGCCCGCTCCACCACCAGCAATGCACACTCCACGCGGGAAGGCGGCCCGGCACGACCGGACAGGCGCACCCCGCACTTCCCGCACTTCCCGCATTCCCCGCCTGTCTCCCGCCATGGATTTACCCGCCTGTTTCCCGCCATGAAAGCGAACAGGCCGAGGACACCGTCACCGTCGCACCCCGACGGCACCGCGCCCACCGCCGCGGCGCCGACCGGGCAGGGCGGGAAAGGCCCGGGGCAGCGTCGCTCGCTCGAACGGCACCGGAAACAATCCGCTGCCGTTCTTCCTCGTCGCCCCGCCGGCCGTCATCCAGGGGTTTTCCCTTGTGTGCCCCTCCGGCCGGCAGCCCGATTCCCTTCCCCGGCACCGGCACCGGCACCGGCACCGGCACCGGCTTCGGCTTCGGCTTCGGCTTCGGCTTCGTGGGCAGCGTCGTGGCCACCATCCCAACCGGTCGGCCCTTCCCACTGCCTGACGCGACGACAGGCCCGGTCGCGAGCCACCCGCTTACGGACGGAGCCGCCCCGCGGGCGAAGTGTGCGCGGGAACGTCCCCGGTACGGAGGCACTGCCGCGTCGGTGACCCGGCGTCCACCGCCGGAGAAAGAGGTACGGAAAGAGTACGGAAAAAGAAAAAAGGGGCGCACGCCAGCGTGCTCGATATTCACACGAAGCTTTTGAATATTGTCACATAAGCCCCCGTAAATACCTTTCCGCACCTTCCCTGCTCATCGCGCGCTTGCTTCACTCGTATCGGGCGAGAAACTCGGCACCAGAATGACCTCGGCGCCCAGCCGCTCCCCATCCGACTCGTCCTCACGCAGCCGGCCACGAGGCAACGGTCCCCCCGTAAGTCGCCATTTCTTCATGCGGTCTCCCCTCAAGGCCATGGCGACGCGGGCCCCCTGAGGTCCAAGTCCTCCCACTCCGCGATCTCATCCCTCTCTGCGCCGGCGGAATCCGGTGCGGTCGACAAGCGCGGGCCTCACTCGGCCCGCTTCCCTCACGCCGCTCCGCGGAGCGACACCGTCAAAGGAGAAAGGCTCATGGCAACCATCACTTCCATCAGCCCCACCCAGGGCAGGATGGGCACCGTCGTCACCCTCACCGGCACGGCGATGGGCACCACCGTCTCGGTGAACTTCGGCAGTGCCGTCGTCACTCCGACCTCAGTCACCTCCACCACGGTCACCTTCACGGTTCCCTCCACCGCCCCGTGCTCGGGCCAGGTCTCGGTCGGCGTCAACGCCTCGAACGGGGCCAGGAGCAACGCGATGCCGTTCTTCGTCGTCGCCTCGCCCAGCACCGCCACGTCCAGCCCCCCTTGCGTGACCAGCACCCCCGGAACCGACGCACAGACGGTGACGGTCACGGGAACCGGCTTCGCGGCCGGGGGAACGGTCAACGTGGGCGCTCTCACCCCGGTGAGCTTCGCGTCCGGCGGCAGCAACACCGCGGTCACCGTCACCCCACCGGACTACAGCCCGGCCGGCTCCTCGGAGAGTCTGCCGATCACCGTCACCACTCCGGGCGGCACCGGCACGACAGGGCAGACGTTCGTCACGTACCAGAACCCGCCGACCCTCACCTCGACGGTCCCGACCACGGCGGCCGCGGGGGAATCGGTCACGATCAACGGCACGAACCTGGAGAACCTGATCTCCGTCACGTACGACGACGGCGTCAACCCGGCTGTGCCGGACCCCACCGCCCAAGCCTTCGGCACCTTCATCACAAGCACCGTGCCCGAAGGGCTGACTCCGGGGCTGGTGACGATCACCGTCGAGACCTGCGGTTCCCACGTGGGCACCCCGGTCACCACCGCCATGACGGTCACCTGATCGCCCTCTACGGGTGACAGATGGCACGCCCCA
Source organism: Streptomyces sp. NPDC006624 (assembly GCF_040611555.1). Classification (NCBI taxonomy): domain Bacteria; kingdom Bacillati; phylum Actinomycetota; class Actinomycetes; order Kitasatosporales; family Streptomycetaceae; genus Streptomyces; species Streptomyces sp. NPDC006624. Next base: position 67,339 of record NZ_JBEXOM010000008.1, read on the forward strand.
CGCCCGCCGTCGGCCGCATCGCATGAGGCGGTCGGCGGTAGCACCCCGCGCCCTGGCCGACAGTCACCGGTCAGGGCGCAGTCGTCCTCACGGAACGAGAAGGAGAAATGCGTCATGGCCCCCGTAGTGACCAGCGTCAGCCCCACTCAAGGAAGTCCGGCGGGGGGAACCCCCGTCACCATCGGCGGTTCAGGCTTCACCGGCGCCATCGCGGCCAGGTTCGGCTCCCGCCTTGCCACCGACATGGTCGTCGTGAGCAGCACCCAGATCACGGCCAAGACTCCCCCCGGAAGCGGCACGGTCCAGGTGACGGTCACAGGACCGACGGGAACCAGCACCCAGAACGTGCCCTACACCTACACCACCGTCCCCGCACCCACCATCACCAGCCTCACCCCCGCCAACGGACCCACCACCGGCGGCAACACCGTCACCATCAACGGCACCAACCTCACCGGCACCAC
>NZ_JBEXOM010000008.1:67900-318624 GCF_040611555.1 Streptomyces sp. NPDC006624
CGCCAACCCCGCCACCATCACCACCAACACCCCCACCCAGATCACCGTCACCGCCCCCGCAGGACCACCGTCCGCGGTAAACGTGACCGTCACCACCCCGAGTGGCACCAGCAACGCACTCCCCTACACCTACACCGCCACCCCCGCACCCACCATCACCAGCCTCACCCCCGCCAACGGACCCACCACCGGCGGCAACACCGTCACCATCAACGGCACCAACCTCACCGGCACCACCCAAGTCCTCTTCGGCGCCAACCCCGCCACCATCACCACCAACACCCCCACCCAGATCACCGTCACCGCCCCCGCAGGACCACCGTCCGCGGTAAACGTGACCGTCACCACGCCGGGTGGCATCAGCAACCCGCTGCCCTACGTCTATGTCGCCGCCCCGACCGTCTCCAGCGTGAGCCCGCAGTTCGGCCCGGACTCCGGCGGTAACACCGTCACCGTCTACGGCAGCAACATGACCCTGGCCAGCCACGTCCGTTTCGGCCCCACCCTCGCGACCGGCCTGACGGTGATCTCCGACAGCCAACTGACGGTGACCGCTCCGACCGGCACGGGCACGGTAGTGGTCACCGTGACCACACCGGGTGGCACCAGCACCGTGGGACTCGGGAACCCGTACTACACCTACCTGGGCGCCCCTGTGATCTCCACGCTCATCCCGGATCGAGGACCGGCGTCCGGCGGCGACTCCGTCACGATCAACGGCTCCAACCTCACCTACACCGACTCGGTGACCTTCGGGGGAAGCCCGGCCTCCTTCACGGTGTTCTCCGACAGCGTGGCCGTCGCGACGACTCCGGCCCATGCGGCGGGAACGGTCAACGTCCAGCTCCACACCCCGGCCGGCGACAGCAACACTCTCGCCTACACCTACGACCCGGACTGACCCCGCGGAGGTGAGCGGCCCCGTGCTGTTCGGCACCCGGCCCATGCCAGGAGGCTCTCGACATGCCGATGCCGGGCCCCGTGAAGGGGACCCGGCATCGACGAACCGGTGAGGTACCTCAGCAGCCGATCAGCCGACTCGCCAGGTAGCCCTCGATCTGGTCCAGGGAGACGCGCTCCTGCTTCATCGAGTCGCGCTCGCGCACGGTGACCGCGTTGTCCTCGAGCGTGTCGAAGTCGACGGTGACGCAGAACGGCGTGCCGATCTCGTCCTGGCGGCGGTAGCGGCGGCCGATGGCGCCGGCGTCGTCGAACTCGATGTTCCAGTGCTGGCGCAGCGCCTGGGCGAGGCCCTTGGCCTTGGGCGACAGCTCCGGGTTGCGGGACAGCGGCAGCACCGCGACCTTCACCGGGGCGAGGCGGTGGTCCAGGCGCAGGACCGTGCGCTTCTCCATCTTGCCCTTGGCGTTGGGCGCCTCGTCCTCGACGTAGGCGTCCAGCAGGAACGCCAGCATCGCGCGGCCGACACCGGCCGCCGGCTCGATGACGTACGGAGTCCAGCGCTCGCCGGCCTCCTGGTCGAAGTAGGTGAGGTCCTGGCCGGAGGCCTTGGAGTGGGCGCCGAGGTCGTAGTCGGTGCGGTTGGCCACGCCCTCCAGCTCACCCCACTCGCTGCCGCCGAACTGGAAGCGGTACTCGATGTCGGCGGTGCGCTTGGAGTAGTGGGAGAGCTTCTCCTTCGGGTGCTCGTACCACCGCATGTTCTCCTCGCGCAGGCCGAGACCGGTGTACCAGTTCCAGCGCTGCTCCATCCAGTACTCCTGCCACTTCTCGTCCTCGCCCGGCTTGACGAAGAACTCCATCTCCATCTGCTCGAACTCGCGGGTGCGGAAGATGAAGTTGCCGGGCGTGATCTCGTTGCGGAAGGACTTGCCCATCTGGGCGATGCCGAACGGCGGCTTGCGGCGCGAGGTGGTCTGCACCTGGGAGAAGTTGGTGAAGATGCCCTGCGCGGTCTCGGGGCGCAGGTAGGCGATGGAGCCGGAGTCCTGCGTCGGGCCGAGGTGGGTGGACAGCAGGCCCGAGAACTGCTTGGGCTCGGTGAACTGGCCCTTGTTGCCGCAGTTGGGGCAGTTGACGTCGGCCAGGCCGTTCTCCGGGAGGCGCTTGTGCTTGGCCTCGTAGGCCTCCTCCAGGTGGTCCGCGCGGAACCGCTTGTGGCAGGAGGTGCACTCGGTCAGCGGGTCCGTGAAGGTGGCGACGTGACCGGAGGCGACCCAGACCTCGGGGGCCAGGATCACGGACGAGTCGATCCCCACGACGTCCTCGCGCGACGTCACCATGTAGCGCCACCACTGGCGCTTGAGGTTCTCCTTGAGCTCGACACCGAGGGGGCCGTAGTCCCAAGCGGCGCGCTGGCCGCCGTAGATTTCACTACAGGGGAATACGAAGCCACGGCGCTTGCTCAGGCTGACGATGGTGTCGATCTTGTCGGCGGCCACGGTGCTCTCTTCATTACGACGACGGGCGACGAAGCGAGATGCTTCCAGCGAATGCTTCAGGTTACCGGCGGGGGCGCCCCCTCAATCAAATCGCTCCCCCTTCAACGACCGCCAGACCCCGCCGAACCCCAGTTCAGGGCGTTTGTTGACAACGGTTTCCATATTAGTTGAAAATGAGTGTCATGAACGTACGACGACGCCTCATACCCGCCGCCCTGGCCTCCGCTCTCGGCCTCGGCGCCCTGACCGCCTGCTCCAGCGACAGCGCGGCGACGGGCAACACGGACAAGTTCGACGTCGTCGCCTCCTTCTACCCGATGGCGTTCCTCGCCGAGCAGATCGGCGGCGACCACGTGAACGTCACGAGCCTGACCGCACCCGGCCAGGAGCCGCACGACCTGGAGATCAGCACCCAGCAGCGGGCGCAGCTGGAGGAGGCCGACGCCGCGCTCTTCCTCAAGGGCCTGCAGCCCGCCGTCGACGAGGCCGTCGCCCAGACCGGCATCGAGACGAAGATCGACGCGGCCGGCCTGACCCGCCTCGAGGACCACGGCACCGGCGGACACGCCCACGAGGGCGAGGAGGAAGGCCACGCCGGGGAGGAAGGCCACGCCGGGGAGGAAGGCCACGCCGGGGAGGAAGAGGAGCACGGCCGCGACCCGCACGTGTGGCTCGACCCGGTGAAGTACGCCGAGATCGCCCAGGGCGTCGGCAAGGCCTTCGAGAAGGCCGACCCGGACCACGCGGCCGACTACGAGAAGAACACCGCAGCCCTGGTCGAGAAGCTGAACGCCCTCGACGGCGACTTCGAGAGCGGCCTGAAGAACACGAAGAGCAAGGTCTTCTTCACCAACCACGCCGCCTTCGGCTACCTCGCCGAGCGCTACGGCCTCACCCAGGAGGCCATCTCCGGCATGGACCCCGAGAGCGAGCCCAGCGCCGCCCGGGTCAAGGAGCTCCAGCAGGAGGCCAAGGCCGACGGCGTCACCACCGTGTTCTACGAGACACTGGTGTCCGACAAGACCGCGAAGACCCTCGCCCGGGACGCGAACCTGAAGACGGACGTCCTCGACCCGCTCGAGGGCATCACCGGCAAGTCCCGCGGTGACGACTACTTCGAGGTCATGGAGTCCAACCTCAAGGCCCTGCAGACGGCCCTGGGAGCCAAGTGATCGACCCATCGGAGGACGGCATGAGCGAGCCCGTCGTATCCCTGCGCGGCGTCCGCGCGGACCTGGGATCCCGGCCCGTCCTGCGCGGCATCGACCTCACCGTGCGCCGCGGCGAGGTCGTCGCGCTGCTCGGCGCGAACGGCTCGGGCAAGTCGACGGCCGTGCGCAGCGTCATCGGCCAGGTGCAGACCGGCGCCGGTGAGATCGAGCTGTTCGGCACGGACCGCAGGCGGTTCCGCGACTGGCACCGCGTGGGCTACGTCCCGCAGCGCACCACGGCCGCGTCGGGCGTGCCCGCCACGGTGACCGAGGTGGTCTCCTCGGGCCGGCTGTCCCGGGCCCGCTTCGGCGTGCTGCGCAAGGCGGACCACGCGGCCGTGCGGAAGGCGCTGGAGCTCGTCGGCATGGCGGACCGGGCCAAGGACTCGGTCGACGCCCTGTCCGGCGGCCAGCACCAGCGCGTGCTGATCGCCCGCGCCCTGGCCTCCGAGCCGGAGCTGCTGATCATGGACGAGCCGATGGCGGGCGTGGACCTGGCCAGCCAGGAGGTGCTCGCGCACACGCTGCGCGAGCAGGTCTCCCGGGGCACGACCGTGCTGCTGGTGCTGCACGAACTGGGCCCCCTGGAGCCCCTGATCGACCGGGCGGTGGTCCTGCGCGACGGCTGCGTCGTCCACGACGGCCCGCCCCCGAAGGCGGTCGGGCAGCACGCCCTGCCCGGCCACGACCACGTGCACCCGCACGCACCCGCGGGCGCCGAACCGATGCGCACGGGACTGCTGAGCTGATGGACTTCCTCGACTACGCCTTCATGCAGCGGGCGCTGCTCGCCGCCGTCCTGGTCGGCATCACCGCCCCCGCGGTGGGGATCTACCTGGTGCAGCGCCGCCAGGCCCTGATGGGCGACGGTATCGGCCACGTGGCGATGACCGGCGTCGGCCTCGGCTTCCTGATGAGCTGGTCCCCGGTGTGGACGGCGGCCCTCGTCTCCATCCTCGGCGCCGTCCTCATGGAACTGATCCGCTGGTACGGCAGGACCCGCGGCGACATCGCCCTCGCGATGCTGTTCTACGGCGGCATGGCCGGCGGTGTGATGTTCATCAACCTCGCGCCGACCGGCTCCAACGCCAACCTCACCTCGTACCTGTTCGGCTCCCTGTCGACGGTGTCCGAGTCGGACGTCACGGCGATCTGCGTGCTGGCCGCCTTCGTCGTGCTGGTCACCCTGGGCCTGCGCCGGCAGCTGTTCGCGGTCAGCCAGGACGAGGAGTTCGCCCGGGTGACGGGCCTGCCGGTGCGCGCCCTGAACCTGCTGACGGCGATCACCGCGGCCGTCACCGTCACGGTGGCGATGCGGGTCGTCGGGCTGCTGCTGGTGAGCGCGCTGATGGTGGTGCCCGTGGCCGCCGCCCAGCAGATCGGGCGCAGCTTCGCCGCGACGTTCGTGATCGCCGTGGCCATCGGCGTGAGCGTGACGATCGGCGGCACCGTCACCTCGTACTACCAGGACGTGCCGCCCGGGGCGACGATCGTGCTGCTGACCATCGGCGCGTTCGTCGTGCTGACGGCGCTCGCCGCCCCGCTGGCCCGCCGCCGCGCCCGTGCCCGGTCGGCCTCGCGCGCCGCCGCCGACCCCGCAGAGTGCGCGATTCCGGGCAGCCGGGGGGCCGCCGACGAAGTCGGCGTCTGACCGCCCCCACCCCGGGCTGGCACAATGGCCCGGGCAAGGCAGACCTGAGGAGGCAACGGTGACGACCGCTGGACCGTCCGTGAAGGGCCGCGCCACCAGGCAGCGTGCCGCCGTGGCGGCGGCCCTGCAGGAGGTCGACGAGTTCCGCAGCGCGCAGGAACTGCACGACATGCTGAAGCACAAGGGCGACTCGGTCGGGCTCACCACGGTCTACCGCACCCTGCAGTCCCTCGCCGACGCCGGTGAGGTCGACGTCCTGCGCACCGCCGACGGCGAGTCCGTCTACCGCCGCTGCTCCACCGACGACCATCACCACCACCTGGTGTGCCGGGGCTGCGGCAAGGCCGTCGAGGTGGAGGGCCCGGCCGTGGAGAAGTGGGCCGAGGCGATCGCCGCCGAGCACGGCTACGTCAACGTGGCGCACACGGTGGAGATCTTCGGCACGTGCGCGGACTGCGCGGCGGCTGCCCGCGGCTGAGCGGTGGTTCTGCTCGCCACGGGGCTTCGTCGGCTGCGGGTGCGCGATGGCGGGTCGCGCAGTTCCCCGCGCCCCTGAGGCCGGGGAACTGCGACTTTGCCCGCTACTGCTGCTTGCCCTCCATGGCCAGCAGCTCCTCGTTCGGGATGGCCCCGCCGAAGCGGCGGTCGCGGGAGGCGAACTCCAGGCACGCCCGCCACAGGTCGCGGCGGTCGAAGTCCGGCCACAGCACGTCCTGGAAGACCATCTCGGCGTAGGCGCTCTGCCAGATCAGGTAGTTGGAGGTGCGCTGCTCGCCGCTCGGCCGCAGGAACAGGTCGACGTCCGGCATGTCCGGGTAGTACAGGTACTTCGCGAAGGTCTTCTCGTTGACCTTGGACGGGTCGAGCCTGCCGCTCCTCACGTCCTCGGCGAGCGCCTGCGCGGCGTCGGCGATCTCGGCCCGGCCGCCGTAGTTCATGCAGAAGTACAGGGTCAGCCGGTCGTTGCCCTTGGTCTGCTCCTGGGCGATCTGCAGCTCCTTGGCGACCGAGCGCCACAGCTTCGGCATCCGCCCGACCCAGCGCACCCGCACCCCGAGCTCGTCGAGCTGGTCCCGGGTCTTGCGGATGAAGTCCCGGTTGAAGTTCATCAGGAAGCGCACCTCGTCCGGCGACCGCTTCCAGTTCTCGGTGGAGAAGGCGTACAGGGAGATGGCGCCGACGCCCATCTCGATCGCGCCCTGCAGCACGTCCAGCACGCGCTCGGCGCCGACCTTGTGCCCCTCGGTGCGCGGCAGGCCCCGGTCCTTGGCCCACCGCCCGTTGCCGTCCATGACGATCGCCACATGCCGCGGTACCAGCTCGCCCGGGAGCTTCGGCGGCCGCGCGCCGGACGGGTGCGGCTCCGGCGTCCTGTACTCCCGGCGCTGGCGCCCCAGGATCCCGCGTACGGCCATGTGTGTCTCGTCTCCTCGTGCTCGCTTGCTTCTTCGCTGCTCTACTTCTCGACGTAGCGCAGGGAGCGCAGCCCGCGCTCCATGTGCCAGTGCAGATACGCGGACACCAGTCCGCTGCCCTCCCGGACGTAACGCGCCTCGCAGGCGTCCGCGGTCTCCCAGTCTCCCGTAAGCAGCGCGCCGAGGAGTTCCAGGGCCTGGGGCGAGGGTACGACGCTGCCGGGCACCCGGCAGTCCACGCAGACGGAACCGCCCGAGGCGACCGAGAAGAACCGGTTGGGTCCGGGCATGCCGCACTTGGCGCAGTCCGTGAAGCTCGGGGCGTACCCGTTGACGGCGAGGGACCTGAGCAGGAAGGCGTCGAGCACGAGGTGCGGGGCGTGCTCGCCCCGGGCGAGGGTGCGCAGGGCGCCGACGAGCAGCAGGTACTGCTGCACGGCCGGCTCCCCCTCGTGGTCGGTGAACCGCTCCGCGGTCTCGAGCATCGCCGTGCCGGCCGTGTACCGCGCGTAGTCGCTCACGATCGCGCCGCCGTAGGGCGCGATGGTCTCGCTCTGCGTGCACAGCGGCAGCCCGCGGCCGACGAGTTCGCTCCCCTTGGCGAAGAACTGCACGTCGACGTGGGAGAACGGTTCGAGGCGCGCACCGAACTTCGACTTCGTCCGGCGCACGCCCCGGGCCACCGCCCGTACCCGACCGTGACCGCGGGTGAGCAGCGTGATGATCCGGTCCGCCTCACCCAGCTTCTGGGTGCGCAGCACGATGCCGTCGTCGCGGAACAGACTCATGGGCCCATTCTCGCAGGGTCACCGCGTCAAGGGACCTCGCCCCTGCTGCGTGCGTTGGCGTACGCCGTCGCCGCGCGCAGCCGCTCGGCCGGGGTGGCGTGCCGGACGGCGGCGGGCTCGGCGTCCCACTCCCTGCCGCCGCCGTACGGCCGTAACTGCACATAGGGCCCCTCATGCCCCATGACGATGCCGATGCGCCCACTGCGGGTGTCCACGACGTACGCGCCGACCCGGGGCTTCACCGGGTCGCCCCGGACGACGGCCCGTTCGTTCCTGCGCCGGCGAGTTCTGCCCGCACTTGCTTCACCGCGTCCTCCGCTTTCTCCGGCGCACAGCGCCGAGTGTCGTGCCTCCACCGTGCTCCCCTCCCCTGCGCCGTTTCACTCCTCGCGTCCCCACGGTGACGCTGCGCACCCGCGGCCGGGAGGGTCACGCCCCGTACAACTGCGGTGCCGCGCGGAGGGGTTCGGCAGGAAACGACCGAGATTCGATGGCCCATAAGCGGTACGCGGGGCGTTGACAACCGTCCGATCCGGCCGTCCCCCCGGCGGCAGCCGCTCCACGGGGGCAAGCCCCCGGTGGAAGAGGGCAGTTGCCCGGATGGGGGGCGGGGCGGGGAGCCGTCAGAGTCGTCTCATGCAGATCAGACGCAGCGCCTCACTCCTCGCCGCCTCAGCCGTCCTCGCCGGGCTCACCGTCCCGCTGACCGCGTCCGCCGCCGAGCCCGGGAAGCCGCTCGCCTGGGCCCCGTGCCAGGGCTCCGGCCTCGACCCCCGGCAGCGGTGCGCCACCGTGGAGGTCCCCATGGACCACGCCGACCCCGGCGGGCGGACGATCGGGATCGTCGTCTCCCGGATACCGAGCGAGAAGCCCTCCGCGCGCCGCGGTGCGCTGTTACTCATCCCGGGCGGGCCGGGGGGCGACAGTCTCGCCGATCCGTCCGGCAAGGGGCAGAAACTGCCGCAGCGCGTGCGGGACGCCTACGACCTCGTCGGGTTCGCGCCGCGCGGCCTGGCGCCCTCCACGGCCGTCGACTGCCGGATCGACCCCGCCGACCTCGGCGTGACCAAGCTCCTGCCCTGGCCGGCCGCGGACGGTTCCGTCGCCGGGAACATGGCCACCGCCCGGCGCACGATCGAGTCCTGTGTCCGCAACGGTGACGAGCTGCTCCGCCACCTCGGCACCGCCGACCAGGCCCGTGACCTCGACCGCGTCCGGGCCGCCCTCGGCGAGCGGAGGATCTCCGCGTGGGGCGTGTCGTACGGCACGTACGTCGGCGCGGTCTACGGCCAGCTGTTCCCGCACCGCACCGACCGCATCGTCCTGGACAGCAACAACGACCCCGACCCCACCCGTGTCACCCGCAACTGGCTGGCCGCGTTCGAGACCGGGGCGGAGGACAGCTTCCCCGTGTTCGCCCGGTGGGCGTCCCGGCCCGGCAACCCGTACCGGCTCGCCCGCACTCCCGCCGAGGTGCGCTCCGGCTTCCTGCGGCTCGCCGCCCGGCTGGACCGCGAGCCGCTCCCCTGGCCGGGCGCCGAACCGGCGTGGTTCGACGGCAACGCCCTGCGCCAGACCATGCTGACGAGCCTGTACGACCCCGACGACCACCCGGTCCTGGCCAGGGCGGTCCTGGCCGTCCGCGCGGGCCACGCGCCGCCCGTGCCGCCGGGCCCGCCCGGGTCGGTGCTGCAGAACGTCGCCGCGGTCGGGGTCGGCCAGATCTGCAACGACGTCGACTGGCCGGACTCCGCGGCCGACTACCAGCAGGACGTCGACGTGAGCCGGGCGAGGTTCCCGCTGACCGCGGGCATGCCGCGCGGGCCGATGATGTGCGCGGCCTGGCCGTACGGGCAGAAGGAGCCGGCCGTGCGGGTCACGGACCGCGGGCCGTCGAACATCCTGCTGGTGCAGAACGCGCGGGACGTCGCCACCCCGCTCGGCGGCGCCCTGAAGCTCCGCCGGGCCCTCGGCGACCGGGCCGTCATGGTCACCGTCGACTCCACCGGCCACGAGGCCTACCTCGCCAACGGCAACGCCTGCGGGGACCGGACCGTCTCCCGTTTCCTGGCCACCGGGGAACGCCCCGGCTCGGACGTCCTCTGCGAGTGACGAAGGCGGCGGTGCGGCGGAAGGGCGGGGCGTCCCGCGGCCGAAGGACGGGGCGTCCCGCGGCCGAAGGACGGGGCGTCCCGCGGCGGAAGGGCGGGGCGTCCCGCGGCGGGTGAGGGGTCAGTCCGTGCCGAACCGGGTCACGTAGCGCCGCTGCCAGGGCGTCTCCACCGCGCGCCGGTCGTAGTGCGCGCGGACGTAGGCCACGGCCTGCCCGGCCGGTACGCCGTCCAGCACCGCCAGGCAGCCCAGGGCCGTGCCCGTACGGCCCCGGCCGCCGCCGCAGGCGATCTCCACCCGCTCGCGGGCGGCCCGTTCCCAGGCCTCGGTCAGCAGCGCGCGGGCCGCCTCCCGGTCCGCCGGGAGGCGGAAGTCGGGCCAGCGGATCCAGCCGGACTCCCAGGGGACCCCGGGCGGCCGGCGGCCCAGGAGGTAGAGGCCGTAGTCCGGGTGAGGCGCGGCGGGGTCCAGGGGGCGGCGAAGGCCCCGGCCCCGGACCAGGCGGCCGGACGGCAGCCGCAGCACGCCGGCGTCGCGCTCGCTCCACAGATCGCTCATGCGCCCCATCATGCTTGGCGCGGGCTTCCCCGGGGAGCGGAATCGGGAGGCCGGAGGCGCTTCCCGCCTCCGGCGGAGTCCGGCTCGGGCACGGACCCGACGGGCCGTCAAGTCTGCCTGTCCGCAGCACCATTGGCCGGACCTCTGACGGATACGCCATTCGTGTGCGATCCCTTGACCACCCCCCGCGCCCCTCCTATGGTCGCGCTGACCGCAGGACGTAGGACGTCGGATCTCCTCGGTCCGTCCCCTCCCCCCAGACCTCTCGCTGGAGGACCCGTGCGCGACGTGACCCCTGACGAGCCGGCGCCGCACCGCCGGTCGTTCCTGAAGTACACCGGCGCGCTGGGCGCGGCGGCCGCCGTCCCCGCGTCGCTGGCGGGCTGTTCGTCCGGTCCCGAGTCCACCAACGACACCGGCTCGGGCGGCGGCCGGGAGCGGACGCTCACCGCGGTGATCGGCTACGGCAACGACGGCAGCTGGGACCCCACGCAGACGGCGTCCGCGTTCTCCATGGCGGCCAACCACCACGTCTACGAGGGCCTGCTGGACACGGACCCGATCTCCCGGGAGCCGTACGCGGCCCTTGCGACCGAGGTGCCGAAGGACCCGGGCGGCACGTCGTGGAGGTTCACGCTGCGCTCGGGCGCGACCTTCCACGACGGCAAGCCGGTGACCGCCGACGACGTCGTGTTCGTCTTCGAGCGGATCCTCGACCCGGACACCCAGACCCTCGCCAAGGGCTTCTTCGCGAGCTGGCTGAAGGGGGTCCGCAAGACCGGCGCGCGGAGCGTGGAGCTGATGCTGAGGTTCCCGTTCCCGGACGGGCTCTCCCGGCTGACGCTCGCCAAGATCATGCCCCGGCACGTGTTCTCCCGGCCGGGCGCCTGGGACGACGCCGTCAAGGGCCTGGCGATCGGCTCGGGCCCCTACCGGCAGACCGCGCACCACCCGAAGTCGAACACGACCTTCGAGGCGTACGACGGCTACAACGGCCCCCGCCCGCCGGCCTTCGCGAGGATGAACTGGCTGACGATCGTGGACGCCGCGCCCCGGGTCGCGAAGATCTCCGGGTCGAGCGCGGGCGCGCAGATCGCCGACAACATCCCCTACGCCAACATCGGGCAGCTGGAGAGCAGCGGGCTGACGGTGGCCGGCGGGGCCGGGATGAACAACCTGTTCCTGATGTTCAACACGCGGCGCAAGCCCTTCGACGACGTCCGCGTGCGCCAGGCCCTGCACTACGCCATCGACACCGAGAAGATGGTGGAGGTCGCCCTGAAGGGCCACGGCAGGCCGTCCACGTCCTTCCTCGACGAGGCCAACCCCTCCTACCGCCGGGCGAGGACCGTCTACGGCCACGACCCCGACCGGGCGAAGGCGCTGCTGAAGGAGGCCGGGGTCACAGGGCTGAGCGTCGACCTCCTCGCGGTGAACGTCAGCTGGATCGTCGACTGCCTGCCCACCGTCAAGGCGTCCTGGGACGCGATCGGCGTGCGGACGACCCTGTCCCCGCAGGAGACCACCGCCGTCTTCACGAAGATGGACCAGAAGCGGGACTACCAGGTGGTCGCCGCCGCCTCGAACCCCAACCAGTTCGGCCTCGACGCCGACCTGATCATGCACTACAACTACGGTCCCGGGAACCTGTGGATGCAGTACACGCGGTGGGCCTCCGACCCCGTCGCCAGGCAGTTGTCCAAGGACATGGAGCGGGCCACCCGGGAGCCCGACCCGGCGCGGAAGCGGGCGATGGTCCAGGACTACATCGACGTCGTCGCCGAACAGGCCGTGCTCTACCCGGTCGTGCACAACGAGCTGATGACGGCCTGGGACCCGCGGCGGCTCGGCGGCATAAGGGCGCAGCCGTACCCGGGCGTCAACCTGCTGCAGGCCAGGTGGGCCTGACGGTATGACGGCCGTCCTGCGCATCCTGCTGCGCCGCGTCGCCCTGCTCGTCCCGCTGCTGCTCGGCATCGTGCTGTTCGTGTTCCTGGTGATGCGCTTCTCGGACGTCGACCCGGCGTCCGCGTTCTTCCAGGGCGCCAACCCGACCCCGCGGCAGCTGCACGACTTCCGCGAGGAGCACGGCCTGCTCGACCCGCTGCCCGTGCGCTACGCCGGCTTCGTCGCCGACCTGCTCCACGGCGACCTGGGCACCAGCGCGCTGACCCGGGCGCCGGTCGCCGAGCAGGTCGCCACCGCGCTGCCGCTCACCCTGCAGCTGACGTTCCTGGGGCTGGGCATCGCGGTGGTGCTGTCCCTGGCCGGCGGGGTCACGGCGGCGATCCACCGGGACCGGCTGCCCGACCAGATCATCCGGGTGGTGTCGCTGACGGGGGTCGCCGCGCCCGGCTTCTGGCTGGCGCTGCTGATGATCCAGTACCTGGCGGTCGGCCGGGGCTGGTTCCCGACCGGCGGGTACGTCAACCCGGCCGACTCCCTCACCGGCTGGCTGCGCACGATGACGCTCCCCGCGCTCGCCCTCTCGCTGCCGGTGGCGGCGCAGCTGACCCGGATCGTGCGGACGGCGGTGGTGGAGGAGCTGGACAAGGACTACGTGCGGACCGCGATCGGCAGCGGGCTGCCGCCCCGGGTGGTGGTCGGGCGCAACGTGCTGCGCAACGCGCTGATCAACCCGCTCACCGTGCTCGGTCTGCGCGTCGGCTATCTGCTGGGCGGCGCGGTCGTCATCGAGACGATCTTCTCGCTGCCCGGCATGGGCAAGCTGATGATCGACGCCGTGAAGAACGGCGATCCGGCCGTCGTCCAGGGCGTCGTGCTGACGACGGCGGCCGGGTTCGTCGTCGTGAACCTCGTCATCGACGTCCTCCACCTGCTGGTCAACCCGCGACTGAGGGATGCGAGCACATGATCACGCGCGCAGGGCTCGCCGAGGCGCTGTCCCGGCCGGGGGTCCGGCCGCGCGGACGCCGGCTGCCGCCGCTGTCGAAGGCGGCCGTCTGCTTCCTGGCGGTCGTCGTCCTCATGGCGCTGCTGGCACCGCTCCTCGCCCCGCACGACCCGCTCGACCAGCAGCCGCCGGCCGACGGCACCGGGCACCCGTCCGCCGCGCACTGGATGGGCCAGGACAGCCTCGGGCGGGACATCCTCAGCCGGCTGATGCACGGGGCGCGCTGGTCGCTGGCGATCGGGCTCGGGGCGACCGGTCTCGCCCTGGTGGCGGGCGCGCTGCTCGGGGCGGTCGCGGCGACCTCCCGCAAGGCGGTCGACGAGACGCTGATGCGCTGCCTGGACGTGGTGATGGCGTTCCCGGGCATCGCGCTGGCCGCCGTGCTGGTGGCGGTGTTCGGCGGGGGCATCACGGTGCTGATCTGCGCCCTGGCGTTCCTGTTCACCCCGCCGGTGGCGCGGGTGGTCCGGGCCAACGTCCTGGACCAGTACGGCGAGGACTACGTGACCGCGGAACGGGTCATCGGTGCCCGCACCCCGCACATCGTGCTCCGGCACGTGGCGGTCAACTGTGCCGCGCCGGTGCTGGTGTTCTGCACGGTCCAGGTCGCCGAGGCGATCGTGTTCGAGGCGTCGCTGTCCTTCATCGGGGCGGGCGTGCGGCCGCCCGACCCGTCCTGGGGCAGTGTCATCGCCGACGGCAAGAACATGGTGCTGACCGGCGGCTGGTGGGCGACCGTCTTCCCGGGGCTGCTGATGCTGGTCACGGTGCTGTCGCTGAACATCCTGTCCGAGGGCCTGTCCGACGCGTGGGCGGCCCCGCAGGCCCGGGCACTGCGCGTGCCCGGGGAGGACCGGCCGCCGGCCCCGGAGCCCGGCGGCGGGGAGGTCGTACGGCTGCCAGGCCTGGCGGAGGCGGCCCGGCGGCTGCGGGCGCGGGCACGGCACCTGCCCCGGGACGGGCAGCCGGTGCTGGCGGTGGAGAACCTCTCCATCGGGTTCGCCGGGCGGCACGGCGGCGTGGACGTCGTCGACGGCATCAGCTTCGACGTGCATCCCGGTGAGGTGCTCGGGCTGGTCGGCGAGTCGGGCTGCGGCAAGTCCCTGACCGCGCTGGCGATCATGGGCCTGCTGCCGAAGGGGGCGCGGGTGCGCGGCCAGGTCCGCTTCCGCCAGCGGGACCTGGTGGCCGAGCCGATGCGGGTGCGGCGCAGGCTGCTCGGCCACGAGATGGCGATGGTCTACCAGGACGCCCTCTCCTCGCTGAACCCGGCGATGACGATCCGCGCCCAGCTGCGGCAGGTCGTCCGGCGGGGCGGCCGGCGCGGGCCCGCCGAGCTGCTGACGCTGGTCGGCCTGGATCCCGGGCGCACCCTGCGCAGCTATCCGCACGAACTGTCCGGCGGGCAGCGCCAGCGCGTCCTCATCGCCATGGCCCTGTCCCGCGACCCGCGGCTGATCGTCGCCGACGAGCCGACGACCGCCCTGGACGTGACCGTGCAGGCGCAGGTCATGGAGCTGCTGCTGCGGCTGCGCGAGGAGCTGGGCTTCGCGCTGATCCTGGTCTCGCACGACCTGGCGCTGGTCGCGGACGTCACGGACCGGGTGGCGGTGATGTACGGCGGGCAGATCGTGGAGACGGGGGTGACCGCCGACCTCGTGCAGGCACCGGCCCACCACTACACGCGCGGACTGCTCGGCAGTGTGCTGTCGCTGGAGTCGGCGCAGGAGCGGATGACGCAGATCAGGGGTGTGGTGCCGTCCCCGGCGGACTTCCCGGCGGGCTGCCGGTTCGCGGACCGGTGCCCGCGGGCGAGCGCGGTGTGCGGGTCGGTGGCCCCCGTGCTCACCGGTCCCGCGGCGCACACGGTCGCCTGCCACCACCCGGCCGTGGAGCCGGCGGGTGAGACGGAGGCGGTGACATGACCGGGCAGCCGGACGCCGCCATGGGAGGGCCCCTCGTGGAGCTGTGCGACGCCCACGTCGTGCACAAGGCCCGCAGCGGCGGCCTGTTCACCCGTGACCGCGTGTACGCCCTGACCGGCGCCGACCTGGCGATCGCGCCGGGCGAGACCGTGGGCGTGGTGGGCGAGTCGGGCTGCGGCAAGTCGACGCTGGCGAAGGTGCTGGTGGGGGTGGAGCGGCCGACGCGCGGGACGGTGTCCTTCCGGGGACGCGACCTGTGGGCGATGCCGGCCGGCGAGCGCAGACGGGCCGTCGGCGGCAGCGTCGGCATGATCTTCCAGGACCCGTCGACGGCCCTGAACCGCCGTCTGACCGTCCGGCGGATCCTGCGCGACCCGCTGGACGTGCACGGCCGCGGCACGCGGGCCGAACGCGAGGAGCGCGTGCGGGAGTTGATGTCCCTGGTCGGGCTGCCCCGGGCTCTCGCGGACGCCCTGCCCGGGCAGTTGTCCGGGGGTCAGCGCCAGCGCGTCGCGATCGCCCGGGCGCTGGCGCCGGACCCCGACCTGGTCGTGGCGGACGAGCCGACCAGCGCCCTGGACGTGTCGGTGCGGGCCCAGATCCTCAACCTGCTGCTGGACCTGAGGGAACGGCTGGGCCTGGCCCTGGTGTTCGTCTCGCACGACATCCAGACGGTCCGGCGGATGAGCGACCGCGTGATCACCATGTACCTGGGGCGGATCGTGGAGGAGTCCCCGGCCGGCCTGGTCACCGACCGGGCCCGGCACCCGTACACACGGGCCCTGTTCTCCGCCACGCCGGGCCTGCTCGACCCGATCGAGCCGATCCCGCTGACCGGGCCGGTCCCCTCGGCGACCCGCCCGCCCAGCGGCTGCCCGTTCCGCACCCGCTGCTGGAAGGCGGACGGGATCTGCGCGGCGGAGATGCCCGCCTTCTCCGCCGCGTCGGCCCCCGCACACCGCTTCCGCTGCCACCATCCTGTCCAGGAGGACGAGTCGACCCGCGACCTCGTCCACCGGAGCGACCCGATGGAGGCCTCGTGACGTTCACCCCGCTGACCGGTGTCATCCCGCCCGTCTGCACGCCCCTGACACCGGACCGCGAGGTGGACGTCCCCTCGCTGCTCAGGCTGGTCGACCATCTGGTGAGCGGCGGGGTGCACGGCCTGTTCGTGCTCGGCTCGACCTCGGAGGCGGCGTATCTGACGGACCGGCAGCGCAGGCTGGTGGTGGAGGCGGTCACCGGGCATGTGGGCGGGCGG
Source organism: Streptomyces sp. NPDC006624 (assembly GCF_040611555.1). NCBI lineage: Bacteria > Bacillati > Actinomycetota > Actinomycetes > Kitasatosporales > Streptomycetaceae > Streptomyces > Streptomyces sp. NPDC006624. The sequence goes on from NZ_JBEXOM010000008.1 coordinate 84,138, forward strand.
CTCCCGGTGCTGGCCGGGGCGATCGACATGACCACCCCCCGGGTCCTCGACCACGTCGCGTCGGTGACGGCGGCGGGCGCGGACGCCGTCGTCGTCACCGCCCCGTTCTACGCCCGCACGCACCCCGCCGAGATCGCCCGCCACTACCGCGCGGTCGCCGCCGCGAGCCCGGTCCCGGTCGTCGCCTACGACATCCCGGTCGCCGTCCACACCAAACTCCCCGCGGACGTGGTCGTGGAGCTGGCCGCCGACGGCGTCCTGGCCGGGCTCAAGGACTCCAGCGGCGACCTGGCCGCCTTCCGCGAGGTCGTCACCGCCGTCCGGGACCACGAGGGCGTCACCGGCTTCAGCGCGCTGACCGGCTCCGAGCTGATCGTCGACGCGGCCCTCGCGGTCGGCGCGGACGGCACGGTGCCCGGCCTCGGCAACGTCGACCCGCACGGCTACGTCCGCCTGGACGGCCTGTGCCGCGCCGGGGACGGGAAGGGGGCGCGGGCCGAACAGGAGCGGCTGTGCGCCCTGTTCGGCCTGGCGTCCGTCGGCGATCCGGCCCGGATGGGCCGCGGCTCCTCGGCGATCGGCGCCTTCAAGGCCGCGCTGCACCTGCGCGGCGTGATCGACTGCCCGGTCACGGCACAGCCGCAGGTGCCGCTGTCGCCGGACGAGGTGGAGCGGGTCGGGACGTACCTGGCGGCGGCCGGGCTGCTGTAGGGGCGTCGGACCGGGCGCGGCGGGGCGACCGGCTTCGGGTGCCGGGCGGGCGGGCGCCGGGTCAGCCGCCGTCCCGGTGCCAGGGCGCGCCGGGCCGGGTGGCGCGGGCGCCGGGGGCGAGCCGCAGGGCGTGCACCGGCCGTCCGGCGCCGGGGACGGGTCCGAGGTGGTGGTGTCCGGTCAGGTGGCACCAGGCGGGCGGGTCGAGCGGTGCGGCGGGGTCGGTGGCGACGACGTGCACGACGGTGCCCGGCGGTGCGCCGGTGATCTCCGCGCGCAGCCTGAGCAGGAGCGTGACGCGGAGCAGGCCGGTGCCGTCGACGGTGAGGTCCGGTGCCGGGGTTCCGGAGGAGGGGGCGGTCACCGGCGGTGGGCCGTGGCGGCGACGGCGGGCAGGAGGGCGAGGGAGAGGGCCCCGCCGGCGAGGGCGAGGACGGGGTAACCGGTGGCCGCGACCACGAGGCCGGAGGCCATGCCGCCGGTGGCACCGGCGACCGCGATCGAGACGTCGACCAGGCCCTGCGTCTTGGCGCGGGTGGCGAGCGGGACGGTGTCGGTGATGATCGCGGTGCCCGCGACGAGGCCGAAGTTCCAGCCCAGTCCCAGCAGCGCGAGTGCGAGCGCGAGCAGCACGACGGAGTCGCCGGGAGCCGCGGCGGCGAGGACGCCGGCGGCCAGGAGGGTGACTCCGGAGGCGGCGGCCATCGTCATGCGGCCGTAGCCGTCGACGAGCCGGCCGGTCAGCGGGGAGGGCAGGTACATCGCGCCGATGTGGACGGCGATGACGAGGCCGGAGGCGGCGGTGCCGTGGCCGTGGTCGTGCATGTGGACCGGGGTCATCGTCATGATCGCGACCATGACGAGCTGGGTGAGGACCATGACCAGCGCGCCGAGGACGACGCCCCCGCGCCCTTCCTGCGCCTCCGCGCCCCCGCCGGCGGCGGTCCTGGCCTCCTCGGCCGCGAGGCCGCGGGCCAGCAGGAGCGGGTCGGGCCGCAGCCAGAGGGCGAGGACGAGGGCGGCCAGGGCGTAGGCCACGCCGGAGAGGAGGAACGGCCCGGCGAGGTGCGGCAGGCCGAGCGTCTCGGCGGCTCTCCCGGTGGGGGCTGCGAGGTTGGGACCGGCCACGCCGCCGAGGGTGGTGGCGACCAGGACGGTGGAGACGGCCCGGGCCCGGTGACCCGGCGCGGCGAGGTCGGCTCCGGCGTAGCGGGCCTGGAGGTTGGTCGCGGTGCCGGCGCCGTAGACGAACAGGGCGAGGAACAGCAGCACCGCGTTGCCGAGCGCGGCGGCGGCGATGACACCTGCCGATCCGACGGCCCCCGCGAGGTAGCCCGCGGCGAGACCGGGCCGGCGGCCCCGGGCCTGGGAGACCCGGCCGACGGCGACGGCGGCGAGGGCGGATCCGGCGGTGAACAGGGCGCTGGGCAGCCCGGCGAGGCTGGTCGAGCCGAGCATGTCCTGGGCCAGGAGGGCGCCGACGGTGACCCCGGCGGCGAGGCCCGCCCCGCTGAGCACCTGGGAGACCACCAGGACACGCACGATCCGGGCCTGGGCGGCGACCGGGTCGGGTGCGGTGGCGGTGACGGGGGTGTCGCGGCCGACGCGCACCGGCCCGCCCGCCGGTCCCGGGTGCGGGGGCAGGCCGTCGCCCGGGCCCGTCACGTCAGGTCCGAGGCGTCGACGGGCAGCTCCGCCAGGCGCCACTCCAGCATGCCGTCGTCGAGACGGACGGCCCGGCGGCCGCGGCCGGACAGCAGCCGCACCGCGTCGTGGGCCAGCACGCAGTACTCGCCGCGGCAGTAGACGACGATCTCCATGTCCTTCGGCAACTCGTCGATCCGCGCGGCCAGCTCCTGCACCGGGATGGAGAGCGCGCCGGGGATGTGCCCGGCCCGGTACTCCTCCTCCGGCCGCACGTCGAGCACGACGACGTCCCCGGCGGCGATCCGCGCCCGCAGCTCCTCGCGGCCGACCGCGGTCGAGGTCGCCCCCGGCTCCTCGCGGCCGGCCTCGACCGCGACGTCCCCGCCGAGATAGGCGTCACGGGCGGCCGGGACCGTCGGCTGGTGGGCTTCGGCGACCTTGCGCAGCAGCGCGAACAGCCGGGCCACGTCGTCACCGGCGAGGCGGTAGTGGACGCGCACGCCCTCACGGCGGGTGGCCACAAAACCGGCCTGCTTGAGGACCTGCAGATGCGCCGAGGCGGTGGTCAGGTTCAGCCCGGCCGCCTTCGCCAGCGCGTCGACGGTGCGCTCGCCCTGGGCCAGCAGATCCAGCAGCTCGAGCCGCTTTCCGCTGGCCAGGGCCTTGCCGCTGGCGGCGAACGCGTCGTACAGACGCACCTTCGCGGTGCTCTTCGTGTGCTCCGGCAACAGATCCTCCATAAATCCATGGATTATCGTAGACGAGAAGTGAGGGCCTGACCACACACCTCGTTCCCGAGATCCTGGAGGACGCCATGGGCTTCGCGGACGACGCCATCGGCTTCGCGGACGATCACCTCGTCCCGCGCGCGACGACGGCCGCCGACGGGACACAGGCCTTGCGCGGAGCACGGAGGGACACCCTGTCGTGAACCGTGCCTCCACCTCCGCCGGGGCGGCGGATGCCGCCGGGCGGCCCGTCCGGCTGGGACTGCGGGAGAACCGGCTGCAGTTCACCCTGCTGGTCGTCGTCAACGTCTGCGTCGGCGGCCTGGTCGGTCTGGAGCGCACCACGGTCCCGCTCATCGGCACGGAGACGTTCGGCCTGACCAGTGACCTGGCGGTGTTCTCCTTCATCATCGCCTTCGGCCTCACCAAGGCGCTGACCAACCTCGCCGCCGGGGCGCTCACCGCCCGGTTCCGGCGCAAGCGGCTGCTGGTGGCGGGCTGGCTGATCGGCGTGCCCGTGCCGTTCGCCCTGGCCTGGGCACCCTCGTGGGGCTGGATCGTCGCGGCGAACGTGCTGCTCGGCCTGAACCAGGGTCTGACCTGGTCGATGACCGTCAACATGAAGATCGACCTCGTCGGCCCGGCCCGCCGGGGCCTGGCCACCGGCCTGAACGAGGCCGCCGGGTACACCGCGGTCGGGGTCACCGCCCTGCTCACCGGCTACCTCGCCACCGCCTACGGCCTGCGTCCGGTGCCCGAGCTGATCGGCGTGGTCTTCGTCGCCGCGGGGCTCGCCCTGGCGCTGGTCGTCCGGGACACCGCCGCCCATGTCGCGCTCGAACTCGCCCATCACGCCGAGCCCTTGCCCACCGACGAGGACACCGGCCTCAAGGCGACGTTCGCCCGCACCTCCTGGCACAACCGCTCGCTGCGCGGCGCAAGCCAGGCCGGACTGGTCAACAACCTCAACGACGGCCTCACCTGGGGCGTGTTCCCGCTGCTGTTCACCGACCACGGCCTGGGACTCGCCGCCGTCGGCCTGATCAAAGGCCTGTACCCCATCCTGTGGGGCCTGGGGCAGATCCCCACCGGCCATCTCGCCGACCGCATCGGCCGCAAACCCCTCATCGTCCACGGCATGCTGGTCCAGGCCGCGGGGTTCGTCCTCGCCCTGGCCCTGCTCGACCGGCCGCTGCTCGCCGGCGTCCTGTCCGCCGTCGCGCTCGGCCTGGGCACCGCCATGGTCTACCCGGCGCTCATCGCGTCCGTCTCCGACCACGCCCACCCGGCCTGGCGGGCAGGCGCGCTGGGCACGTACCGGTTCTGGCGGGACATCGGCTACGCCGCCGGCGCGCTGGTCGCGGGCGTCCTCGCGGACGCCCTCGGCCTGAACGCCACGGTCGTCGCCGCCGCCGCGCTCACCGCCGCCTCGGGGCTGCTCGCCGCCCGCTGGATCACCCGTTGAGGGATCCCGGACGGGGACGAGGAGACCTAGGAGAGGGAGAGGAAGAGCTTCTCCATCTTCTTGGTGTCGAGGCTGTCGGCGCCGCCCTCCTGGGTCAGGCACTCCTTGAGACCGCTGGCGACGATGGCGAAGCCGGCCCGGTCCAGCGCGCGGTTGACCGCGGCGAGCTGGGTGACGACGTCCTCGCAGTCGCGTCCTTCCTCGAGCATGCGCACGACGCCGGCGAGCTGGCCCTGGGCGCGCTTGAGCCGGTTGGCGGCCGACCGCACCTGGTCGGCGGGGAGCTGGACCATGGGGTGTTCCTCTCACGGGGCCGGCCGGGACCGGCCGCGGTCACTGGCTGGGGCTCTGGGCGGCGAGGGAGGCGCGGACCTCGTCCATGTCGAGCCCGCGGACGGCGGTGATCAGCTGCTCCAGGGCCTGCGGCGGCAGGGCGCCGGGCTGGGAGAAGACCAGGACGCCCTCGCGGAAGGCCATCAGGGTCGGGATCGAGGTGATGTCCGCCGCGGCGGCCAGGGCCTGCTCGGCCTCGGTGTCGACCTTGCCGAAGACGATGTCCGTGTGCGCCGCGGAGGCCTTCTCGTAGACGGGGGCGAACATCCGGCACGGCCCGCACCAGGAGGCCCAGAAGTCGACGAGGACGATGTCGTTGTCGGTGACGGTCTTCTCGAAGTCGGCTGCGGTGAGGTCGACGGTGCTCATGTGACGGTTCCTTCCGTTGCACGGGAGTGCTGGCTTTTGATACCCCCTGGGGTACTTAACAGCGGGGTGGTCCGGAGCATTCCGCCGCTGTGCGGCCGGCGGTCCGGGCACACCACTGCCCCGGCACACCGGGAGTGCGGTGTGCCGGGGCAGTCGTGTACCGGGGCGTGCCGGGGCGGGGCGTGCCGGGGCGGGGACGTCAGGTCCGGTGCACGGCGCGTCGCAGCGGACAGCGCGCGACGAAGCCGTAGCAGACGCCCGCTCCGACGCCCAGCGAGGCGAGGGCCGCCAGGACCGGGACGCCGATCTCGGCGGGGGCCTGCTGAAGCAGCACGAAGGCGCCCATGGCCAGGACGAACCACGCGAAGAGGCGCGAGAGCACGTGCGCGGGGACCCGCCCGGCCAGCCGCGCCCCGGCGAGGCTGCCGACGACCGCGAAGCCGGTGACGGCCAGGGTCAGTCCCCAGTCGATCTGGACGCTGGAGAGGTAGCCGGCGAAGCCCGCGGCGGACTTCATGGCGATGACCAGCAAGGAGGTGCCGACCGCCACCGGCATGGGCAGTCCGCCCAGCAGGGCCAGGGCGGGGACGACGAGGAAGCCGCCGCCCGCGCCGACCAGGCCGGTGGCCAGGCCGACGGCCGCGCCGTCCAGCAGGACCCGGCCCACCGGGAGCTGCCGGTGGGCGCCGTCGGGGTCGGCGGCGCGGCGCCCGCGGAGCATGGCGGCGGCGGTGACGATCATCATGACCGCGAAGGCGATCAGCAGGACCACGTCGGGGATGTGGCCGCCGATCAGTCCGCCGGTGTAGGCGCCGGCCATGCCGGCCGCTCCGAACAGCACGCCCGTGCGCCAGCGGACCCGCCCGCCGCGGGCGTGACCGATCAGGCCCACGGCGGAGGTGACGCCGACGACGAACAGGGAGGTGGCGATGGCCACCTTGGCGTCCATGCCGGCGACGTAGACCAGCAGCGGCACGGTGAGGATCGACCCGCCTCCGCCGAGCAGCCCGAGGGAGACACCGACCAGCAGCGCGAGGACGAGGACCAGGGCGAGCGTCAGCGTCATGGCGCTCACCTGCCGTCGGCGAGCTGCGCGATGGCCCGGCCCGGGTCGTAGGACCGCGTGCGGTTCCACGGCATCTTCGACAGCAGGACGCCCATGGCGCAGGTGTTGCTGATCGCGGCGAAGGCCAGTCCCCCGCCGACGAACGCCGCCAGGGCCTGCAGACCGGGGACGAGGAAGCTGCCGAGCGCGCCGAGCAGCACCAGGGAGCCGGCGGCCAGGCGGACCTGGCGCTCCATGTCCCAGCGCTCCTGGCCGTAGTTGGTGGGGGCGCCGGACTTCTCCCAGGCGGTCATGCCGCCCGCCAGGACCGCCAGGCCCGGGAGCCCGGCCTCGGCGAGGGCGCGTTCGGCCTGGCCGGCGCGCTGGCCGGAGCGGCACACCAGCACCACGTCGGTGTCCAGGTGCTTCGTCAGCTCCTCGCGGTGCTCGCGCAGGGTGTCCAGCGGGACGTTGTAGGAGCCGGGGATGTGCGCTCCCTCGAACTCGGCGGGCGAGCGGACGTCGAGCAGCCGCGGCGGCCGGGGCGAGTCGAGCTGGGCGCGCAGCGCGTCGGCGGTCAGGCTGCGGGGGGTGGTGGGGGTGGTCACGCGTGGGTCTCCTGTCGGGGGTCGCGGGGTGCGGGAAGGTCGGTGGGCAGGGGGCACAGCCCCAGGTCGCGGGCGCTGTCGAAGCTGTCGTCGACGGCGACGACGTCACGGCCGCGGGCGTCGAGCAGCGCGGCGACGACCCCGGCGCGGTAGCCGCCGGCGCAGTGCACCCAGACGCGGCCCGGGGGGATCTCGCCGAGGCGGCCCGGCACCTCGTGGACGGGGATGTGCACCGAGCCGGGGATGTGCGCCTCGGCGCGCTCCTGGTCGCGGCGCACGTCCAGGACGACCAGGTCGTCGCCGGCGTCCAGGGCGTTCTTGAGGTCGCCGAACGTGGCGCGCCGGTAGGCGGCCAGCGGCTCGCCGCCGGACCAGTCCTCGGGTCCGCCGGTGGCCATGGCGGCCGGGCGGTCGATGCCGATGCGGACCAGCTCGCGCTGGGCCTCGGCCACGTCGCCGGCGGTCTCGCCGAGCAGGGTGACCGGGGTGCCCCACGGGATCAGCCAGCCCAGGTAGGTGACGAACTGGCCGTCCAGGCCGAAGTTGAGGCTGCCGGCCAGGTGCCCGGCGGCGAAGGCGGTGCGGTCGCGCAGGTCGACCACCCACTCGCCGGCCTCGATCCTGCGCCGCAGCTCGGCCGGGTCCGCCACGGACGGCGCGGACAGGTCCGGCTTGCCGGGCCCCGCGGAGTTGGCCGGGCCCATGTGGGCGTAGTAGGCCGGGTAGGCGTCCAGGCCGGCCAGGAGCTGCTGGACGTAGGCCTCCTCGTCGGCGGTCAGCGCGGTGTTGGTGCGCTTCTCCTCGCCGATGGTGCTGGACAGACCGGAGGCCTGGGTGGCGGAGCAGAACGAGCCGAACCCGTGGGTGGGGTAGACGGCCGTCTCGTCCGGCAGTTCCTCGGCCAGCCGGTGGGCGGAGCGCCACTGGGCCCGCACCAGGGTGTCGGTGTGGTCCGGGCCGAGCAGGTCCGGCCGCCCGGTGGTGCCGTACAGCAGGGAGCCGCCGGTGAACACCGCGATCTGCTCGCCGCCGGCCTCCAGCGCGTAGGACAGGTGGGTGTGGGTGTGGCCGGGGGTGTGGATCGCCCGCACCCGCAGGGTGGCGCCGACCTCGATCACCTGGCCGTCGCGGACCGGGGTCCGCTCGTAGGAGACCTCGTCGTCGGCGTTCACCAGGTACTGGGCGCCCACTTCGCGGGCCAGGGCCAGTCCGCCGGTGACGTAGTCGTTGTGGATGTGCGTCTCGAAGACGTGGGTGATCCGCACACCGGCGGCGTCGGCCAGCGCGGTGACGCGGTCGTAGTCGCGCTGGGGGTCGACGACCAGGGCCACGGAGCCGTCGTGGGCGAGGTAGGTGCGGTCGCCCAGGCCGGGGGTCTCGACGGGCAGGACGGTGATCATCGGGTCTCCTCGGGGGTCGCGGGGGCGCCGGGCTCGTCGCCGGTGGCCACGGGACGGCCGGCCTCGATCCAGGCGGCGGTGCCGCCGCTGACGCTGTGGGCGTCGTAGCCCAGGCCGCGCAGCAGCGAGGTCGCCTGCGCGCTGCGGCCGCCGCTCTGGCAGATGACGTGCACCGGCCGGTCCTTGGGCAGCCCGGCGAGCTCGAGGGGGAGGTTGGGCAGCGGTGCCGAGCGGGCGCCGGGGACGTGGCCGGCGCGGTACTCGCCGCCGTTGCGGACGTCGACGACGAGGGCGCCTGCCGCCTGCGCCGCGGCGAACCGCTGCTGGTCGATCTCGGGAACCATGCGGGGACTCCTGCTCACTTGCCTTCTGAAAAATACCCGGGGGGGTATGTCAGAGCCCAACCGTAACAGGGGCGCGTTTATGCCCCCGGGGGTATCCGATGGTGATGCGCATCACAGAATCGGGTGACGGCTGCGGGCGCCGGACAGGCGGACGGGGACGCTGCCCGGGGATCCCCGACGCCGCACGCACCGGTCAGCGGAAAGCCCGGACGCCGAGGGCGTCCGGGCTCGTGGCGCAGGGGCAGCGCGGCGGCTAGGAGGGCGTGCGGGCGGCCGCCGCCAGCAGGCGGGTCACGTCGTCGGAGCAGAGGGTGAGCGCCGCGCCGACCGTGGCGAGGACGTCCCGTTCGGCCGGGGTGTACGGCCCGTCCGCGAGGGCGATGCGCGCGCCCTGGAGCAGGATCGACTCGCGGCCCACGGTGGCGAGGTGCGAGGCGAGCGGGTCCAGGGCCTCGTGGAGCTCTATGGCCAGCCCGGCGCCGCAGGGTTCGCCGGTGATCCGCCCGGTGTCCGCCTCCAGGGCCTCGACGAGGGCGGCCAGTTGCTCCTCCGTGCAGTCGTCGAAGCCGGCCGCGCGCACGGCGAGCACGGCGGACTCCAGGGCCGTACGGGATCCGGCGCCGCCCGCGGCCAGCACGGCGAGGGCGACCGTGTGCACGGCGTCGCGGAGCATCGCGGAGAAGCGGGTGGTGGTCGGATGGTCGAGGATGTCCGTGCCGAAGTGGCGGCGGCAGGCGGCGCACTCCACGACCGGGCCGGTCTCGCCGCGCGGCAGCACGGGCAGGCCGAGGAAGGTGAAGCGGCGCTGTCCCGTCAGCCGCTGGTAGTTGCGGTCGCCGCCGCAGCCGGGGCAGAAGAACTCCCCGTCACCGGCGGCCGTCCACGCGGTGCGGGTGCCCAGGAGGCGAGAAAGCCTGGCGGCATGGCCGTTTCGTCCCCGTCCTGGCAGCACGTCGCACCTCCGTCACGCCGCACGGCAACGTCGCCGCGCTTGCGTGATGTTAGCCACATCCGCGAGGAGGAGTCAGCACCCCGGCGGAGACCTTTCCGTGACTCTCACAGGGATTGGCCGGTATACGACGGGGCTCCGCCCGCCGGACACCGGCGGACGAAGCCCCTGAATCCCCGTTACGACTGGTCAGCGAGTCGCGCGGTTGACGGCCGACACGACCGCCTTCAGCGAGGCCCGCGTGGTGTTCGCGTCGATTCCGATCCCCCACAGGACCTTGTCGCCGATGGCGCACTCGATGTAGGAGGCGGCCTGCGCGGAGGCGCCCTCGCTCATCGTGTGCTCCTGGTAGTCCAGCAGGCGTACGTCGATGCCCACGGACTGCAGCGCGTCGAAGAAGGCGGAGATCGGTCCGTTGCCCGTGCCGCTCAGCACGGTGTCCTCACCGTCGACCGTGGCCTCGACGGTGAGCGTGTCGACGCCGTCCCGGTCGGTGGTGGACTGCCCGTTCCTGACCTGGATGCGGCCCCACGGGTTCTCCGGGTTGGGCAGGTACTCGTCCTGGAAGACGGCCCAGATGTCCTTCGGGGTGACCTCGCCGCCCTCGGCGTCCGTCTTCGCCTGGATGATCCGCGAGAACTCGATCTGCATCCGGCGCGGCAGTTCCAGCTTGTGGTCGTTCTTCAGGACGTAGGCGATACCGCCCTTGCCGGACTGGGAGTTGACCCGGATGACCGCCTCGTAGGAGCGGCCGACGTCCTTGGGGTCGATCGGCAGGTAGGGCACGGCCCACTCGATGTCGTCGACCGTGACGCCCTTGGCCTTCGCATCGGCCTCCATGGCGTCGAAGCCCTTCTTGATGGCGTCCTGGTGGGAGCCGGAGAAGGACGTGTAGACCAGGTCGCCCACGTACGGGTGGCGCGGGTGGACCTCCATCTGGTTGCAGTACTCCCACGTGCGACGGATCTCGTCGATGTCGGAGAAGTCGATCTGCGGGTCGACGCCCTGGGAGAAGAGGTTCATGCCCAGGGTGACCAGGTCGACGTTGCCGGTGCGCTCGCCCTGCCCGAACAGGCAGCCCTCGACGCGGTCGGCGCCGGCCATCAGCGCCAGCTCGGCGGCGGCGACGGCGGTGCCGCGGTCGTTGTGCGGGTGGATCGACAGGCAGACGTGCTCGCGGCGGGAGAGGTTGCGGCCCATCCACTCGAAGCGGTCGGCGTGCGTGGAGGGCGTGGAGCGCTCGACGGTGGCGGGCAGGTTCAGGATGATCTCGCGGCCCGGGCCGGGCTGCCAGACGTCCATGACCGCCTCGCAGACCTCCAGCGCGAAGTCCAGCTCGGTGTCGGTGAAGATCTCCGGGCTGTACTGGTAGCCGAACTCGGTCTCGGGGCCCAGCAGCTTCTCGGCGTACTCCATGACCAGGCGGGTGCCGTCGACGGCGATCTGCTTGATGTCGTCCTTGGAGCCGCGGAAGACGACCCGGCGGAACACCGGCGCGGTGGCGTTGTACAGGTGGACGGTCGCGCGCCTGGCGCCCTTCAGCGACTCCACCGTGCGCTCGATCAGGTCCTCGCGGGCCTGGGTCAGCACCGAGATGGTGACGTCGTCGGGGATGGCACCCGGCTCCTCGATGATGGAGCGTACGAAGTCGAAGTCCGTCTGGCCCGACGCGGGGAAGCCGACCTCGATCTCCTTGTAGCCCATCTTGACCAGCAGGTCGAACATCGCGCGCTTGCGGGCGGGCGACATGGGGTCGATCAGGGCCTGGTTGCCGTCGCGCAGGTCGGTGGAGAGCCAGCGGGGGGCGGTGGTGATGCGCTGGTCCGGCCAGGTGCGGTCCGGGATGTCGACCTGCTCGTAGCGGCCGTACTTGTGGATCGGCATGGAACTGGGCTGCTGGCGGTTCGCCATGATGCTTAGGGCTCCTCAGAGGGTGTCCGGAAGGACGGCCGACGACGCAGCACCAAGCTCCGCGGGGAGGGAGTCGGCCTCGACTACAGGCCCTCGCCGCGGCAGCTAAGGAGAAGCAGCCCGAAACGCATGATGCGCAGCATGCTAGCCGAGCCTCTTCCCTGCGCGTGGGTTCGTATCAGTATGCGGGACCGGGCGCACATACGGGACAAAAAGTGCGCCATACCACTTCATCGCGGAGCGTGAGGGTCCGCGTCCCGGTTTTTCACCAATCATGGTGGCTGGCGGTGACAGTCCTGTCACGCAGTGCAAGGGTGCCGGGCATGACGACTCACGGGGGCTTCGAGCCCGTCTTCTGCACCATCGTCCCGCCCCACGTCCTCGACCGGCTCTCCCAGGCCGAGGACCCCGCACTCGCCCGCGCCGCCCGCCACACCCTGCAGCGCGACGCCTACGAGCGCACCCAGCGCCGCCTCACCACCGTCCTCGGCGCCCCGGCCGTCCCCTCGGCCGCCGACGGCAGGCCGCGGCGCACCGTCCACGACGCCCGCCACGGCACCGACCTGCCCGGCCACAAGGTCCGCGGCGAGGGCGACAAGCCCGGCAAGGACGCCACCGTCAACCGCGCCTACGCCGGTCTGGGCGCCACCTTCGAGCTGTTCCTGCAGGCGTACCGGCGGGACTCGATCGACGGTGACGGGCTGCCGCTGACCGCGACCGTGCACTACGAGCGCGACTACAACAACGCCTTCTGGAACGGCGAGCAGATGGTCTTCGGCGACGGGGACGGGGAGGTCTTCCTCGACTTCACCATCCCGATCGACGTGATCGGCCACGAACTCGCGCACGGCGTCACGCAGTACACCGCCAACCTCACCTACTTCGGCCAGCCCGGCGCCCTCAACGAGTCCCTGTCGGACGTCTTCGGCGCGCTGATCAAGCAGTACACGCTCGGCCAGACCGCGGCCGAGGCCGACTGGCTGATCGGGGCGGGACTGCTCGCCCCGCGGGTGACGGGGGTGGCGCTGCGCTCGATGAAGGAACCGGGCACGGCGTACGACGACGACGTGCTCGGCAAGGACCCGCAGCCCGCGACGATGGACGGTTTCGTGCGCACCGGCCGGGACAACGGCGGTGTCCACATCAACTCCGGCATCCCCAACCACGCCTTCTACCTGGCGGCCACGGCCCTGGGCGGCCACGCCTGGGAGCGCGCCGGGCAGATCTGGTACGACGTGCTGACCGGCGGGGAGCTGGGGCAGCAGGCGCTGTTCGCCGACTTCGCCGCGCTCACCGTCAAGGCCGCCCGGGAGCGCTTCGGCGACGGGGAGGAGCTGGACGCCGTGTCGAAGGCCTGGGAACGGGTCGGGGTGCGGACCCCGTAGTTCCGTACTAGACAGGTGCCATGCGGATTCTGGTGAGGCGCACGGGCGGTTTCGCGGGCATCGAGCGGCATGCCGAGGTGGACACCTCGGGCCGTCCCGACGCCGCCGAGTGGCACGCCCTGGCCGAGCGGGCGGTCGCCGCAGGCCGGGGCACGCCGCCGATCGGGGTGCCGGACGGGTTCAGCTACCAGATCACGGTGGACGACACGACGGTGTACGCGTCCGACCCGCGGCTGACGGAGGAGCAGCGCAGGCTGATCTCGCGCGTGCTGAAGGAAGGGGCCTGACAGGTCCCCGGCGGCGGCCTGTTGACTTCCGTTACCGCCGGTACGGATGATCCGGCGCATGGCGACTGACGCAGGCACCGAGATCCCCCGTTTCCCGGCCGGCTTCCTCTGGGGCGTGTCGACCTCGGCCCATCAGATCGAGGGCGCGGCGGACGAGCGCGAGCCGTCCGTGTGGGACGCCTTCACGGCCGGGCCGGGACGGATCAAGGACGGCTCGACGGCGGCGGTGGCCTGCGACCACTACCACCGTCACCGCGAGGACGTGGCGCTCCTCGCGGACCTGGGTGTGAACGCCTACCGCTTCTCGGTCTCCTGGCCGCGCGTCCGCTCCGCGCACGGCCTGGACTTCTACGACCGGCTGGTGGACGACCTGTGCGCGGCGGGCGTCCGCCCGGTGCCGACCTTGTTCCACTGGGACCTGCCCGTGGACCTGGACTGGCTCGACCGGGACACGGCCGCGCGCTTCGCCGAGTACGTCTCGCTGGTCGCCGGCCGTCTCGGCGACCGCGTGAGCCGGTGGATCACGCTCAACGAGCCCGCCGAGCACACCCTGCTGGGTCACGCCCTGGGCGTGCACGCGCCGGGCCGGCGGCTGCTGTTCGACGCGCTGCCGGCCGCCCACCACCAGTTGCTGGCCCACGGGCTGGCCGTCCGGGCCCTGCGCGCCGCGGGGGCCGCGGACATCGGCATCGCCAACTCGCACGGCCCGACCTGGGCGGCCTCGGAGGAGGAGGCGGACGTGGAGGCGGCCGGGTTCTACGACCTGCTGCTCAACGGCCTGTTCGCGGATCCGCTGCTGCTGGGCCGGTACCCGGAGGGCATCGGCGAGCTGATGCCCGGGGACGTCGAGGCGGACCTGAAGGTCATCGCGGAGCCGCTCGACTGGTACGGCGTCAACTACTACGCCCCGACGCGGGTGGGCGCCCCGCAGGGCGCGGAGATCGAGTTCGGCGGGGTCAGCATGCCCGCCGAACTCCCCTTCTCCGTGCGGGAGATCGAGGGGCGTGAGGTGACCGACTTCGGCTGGCCGGTGGTCCCCGAGGGACTGACCGAGCTCCTCACCGGCTTCCGCGACCGCTACGGCGACCGCCTGCCGCCCATCGTCATCACCGAGAACGGCTGCTCGTACCCGGGCGTGGACGACCAGGAGCGCATCGCCTACCTGGACGGCCACGTCCGGGCCCTGCACCGGGCGCTGGAGGCGGGCGTCGACGTGCGCGGCTACTTCGTGTGGTCCCTGCTCGACAACTTCGAGTGGGCGGAGGGCTACGCACGCCGCTTCGGCCTGGTGCACGTGGACTTCGACACCCTGGAGCGCACCCCCAAGGCCTCCTACCGCTGGTTCCGCGAGCTGCTGCGGGACCAGGCCGCTACGGCTTGATGCCCACCCCGGTCCACAGGCTGACCTCGGCGTCCGTCGGGGCGTCGCCGCCGTCGGCGCCGGTGGCGTCCGGCCGCCAGCGGTGGCCCACGGTGACGCCCGGGTCGAGCAGTTCCAGACCGTCGAAGAAGCACGCGACGTCCTGGCGCGAGCGGAACCGCACCGGCGTCCCGGCCGAGGTGTAGATGTCGGTGACCTTCTGCCAGGTCGACGGGTCGAAGTCGGGGAGATGGTTGCAGCGTGAACTGCTCTGCCAGCATAGTTACTCGTGCGGCCAGAGCGCCGGAAGCCCGAACTGCCCCTTCCGGTCGATCCGTTGCCCCACTCGCCCACCCCCCACGGAAGGCGACCGCCGTGTCCCCCCACACGACTTCCACCCCCCGGTTCCTGGACGCGCTGCGCCCGGGCCGGACCCACTGGCTGGAGCTGCCTCCCCACCGCACCAGCGTCAGAGCGGCCCGGCACGCCACGCGGGCGCGGCTGGACTCCTGGCAGCTCCCCGACGAGCTGTGCGCGAACGCCGTCCTGCTGGTGTCCGAGCTGGTGACCAACGCCGTTCTGCACACCCTCAGCGAGCGGATCCTGTGCGGCGTCGGGCTGCTGACGGACGCGCGCTGCCGGCTGGAGGTGCACGACGGCGACCTGACGGAACGCGGCATCCCCGACCGCCGCCCCGGCCCGGACGACGAGAACGGCCGCGGACTGCTGCTCGTCCGGGAACTGGCGGACAGCTGGGGTGTCGTCCGCTCCTCCCTCACCGGCGGCAACGCGGTCTGGGCGAGTCTGCGGACCCGGTGATCGAACCGGTGGTGTCACCGGACCGTCCGCGCTCCGCACCTTTGGCGAATCGGTCGGGCCTATCGTGGATGGGACAACCGATGGCGACGTGCAGGTCAGGAGGTGCAACGACATGCGCACCTACGAGCGCCCGACGCTGACCGCGGTCGGCTCGTTCCGCAAGACCGGTCTGGGCTTCCGGAGGAGGTTCTTCTGACCCGCCGGCCGTCGCACCGGCGCGGGACCTCCAGGGGGCGGTAGGGCGTTCGCCCTGCCGCCCGGATTCTTTTGAGCACCTCGTGGCTCGGCGAACAGGAAGGGACCGGCATGGTCGATTTTCCTGATCCCGGCGAGCGGCCGGGCTGGTTCGTCGCCCTTCCGGACTGTGCCGCGGCGGCCCCGGTGTGCGCCGCCCTGCGCGCCCGGAAGGTTCAGGAGGTCGGTCATCCGTCGGGACGTCCGTGGCTGCTCGGCCGCTGGTCCCCCGAGGCCATGACGACCGGCGGGGCGGGCCGGACGAGGATCGCGGTTCTCGGCGAACACGCCGCCACCGGTGAGCGGCTCGCCTCGACGGCCGCCCGCACCGGCACGCTCACCGGCCTGGACGGGCCGGCCCGCGCCATGGCGGGCAGTTCGCACCTCGTCGCCTCGGTCGCCGGGCGGGTGGGTCGCCGACCGGCAGGGGTCGGTCGCCGATCTCGCCGCGTTCCTGCTCTACATGATCTACCTGGTGGAACCGATCGGGATGCTGTTCCAGTCGCTCAGCAGCATGGAGCAGGGCGTGGGCGCGTACCGCAGGGTCACCGAGGTGATGAAGCTGCCCACGGAGCGGGACACCCCGCCGGCGACCGCGGCCCCAGCCCCGGCGTCCCGCCCGGCGGGTGACGGCGGCCGTCCGCGGGCACCCGCGCTGGAGTTCCGCGACGTCTGGTTCGGCTACGACCCGGGGCGCCCGGTCCTGCGCGGCGTGACCTTCGAGGCGCCGCAGCACACCCAGGTCGCGCTGATCGGCAGCTCGGGCGTCGGCAAGTCCACCGTCTTCGCCCTGATCGAGCGGTTCTACGACCCGGACCGCGGCCACATCCTGGTCGACGGCCGGGACGTGGGCGGGATCAGCCGGGCCGAACACCGGGCCCGGGTCGGGCTGGTGGAGCAGCACGCGGTCCGGGGACGCCCGCGTACCGCGCACGGCCGGTCTGCGGGGCGGGCCCGGGTGACCCGCCCGGGGCGGGCCCGGGCTCAGAACCCCAGCCGGCGCAGCTGCTTGGGATCGCGCTGCCAGTCCTTGGCGACCTTGACGTGCAGGTCCAGGTAGACGGGCGTGCCGAGCAGCGCCTCGATCTGCTTGCGGGACTTGATGCCGACGTCCTTCAGGCGCTTGCCCTTGGGGCCGATGATGATGCCCTTCTGGCTGGGGCGCTCGATGTAGACGAAGGCGTGGATGTCGAGGAGGGGCTTGTCCGCGGGGCGGTCCTCGCGCGGCAGCATCTCCTCCACCACGACGGCGATGGAGTGCGGGAGCTCGTCGCGGACGCCTTCGAGGGCGGCCTCGCGGATGAGCTCGGCGATCATGACCTGCTCGGGCTCGTCGGTGAGGTCGCCCTCGGGGTAGAGGGCGGGGCCCTCCGGCAGCAGCGGGACGATCAGGTCGGCCAGCAGGTCCACCTGCTGGTCGCCGACCGCCGAGACGGGGACGATCTCCGCCCACTCGAAGCCCAGTTCCTTGCTGAGCTGGTCGATCGCGATCAGCTGCTCGGCCAGGGTCTTGCTGTCCACCAGGTCGGTCTTGGTGACGATCGCGATCTTCGGCGTCTTCTTGATCGACGCCAGTTCCTTCGCGATGAAGCGGTCACCGGGCCCGAGCTTCTCGTTCGCGGGCAGGCAGAAGCCGATCACGTCGACCTCGGCCCAGGTGGTGCGGACGACGTCGTTCAGCCGCTCGCCCAGGAGGGTGCGCGGCTTGTGCAGGCCGGGGGTGTCCACCAGGATCAGCTGGGCGTCGGGGCGGTGCACGATGCCCCGCACCGTGTGCCGCGTGGTCTGCGGCTGGTTCGCGGTGATCGCCACCTTCTGCCCGACCAGAGCGTTCGTCAGCGTGGACTTGCCCGCGTTGGGGCGGCCCACGAAGCAGGCGAAGCCCGCGCGGTGGGGTGCCTCGGACGGCTCGGATGACTTGCTGCGAACGCTCATGGCGCCCATTGTCCCTGATCCACGCGGCCCCTCCGCACAACGGGCCGCGGACTCCCGCCCCCGTGAGCTTTCCGAAACCCACACGTGACGAAACACCGCGGAAACACACCCGTGCCCGGCAGGAAACGCACGCCGGTGACCCTCTGACGAGCCCCCGGAGCCCCACCTCGTTGGAGACACCGTGACCCTGGCCGCCGCACAGGCCGACACCGGCGACACCGCCTGGCTGCTCGCCGCCACCGCCCTCGTCCTGCTGATGACCCCGGGCCTGGCCCTCTTCTACGGCGGCATGGTCCGCACGAAGAGCGTGCTCAACATGCTGATGATGAGCTTCGTCGCGATCGCCCTGGTCACGGTGGTGTGGCTGGCGGCCGGCTACTCGCTGGCCTTCGGCGAGGACGCCGCCGGAGGTCTCATCGGCGGGCTCGACCACGCCGGGATGAGCGGCCTCGGCCCGGACAGCGTCCAGGGCACGGTGCCCACGGTCCTGTTCGCCACCTTCCAGCTCACCTTCGCGATCATCACGGCGGCGCTGGTCAGCGGCGCGGTCGCCGACCGGGCGAAGTTCGGGGCGTGGCTGGTCTTCGTGCCGGTGTGGGCACTGCTGGTATACGTTCCGGTCGCGCACTGGGTGTGGGGACCGGGTGGCTGGATCCTGGAGCGGCTGGGCGCCCTGGACTTCGCGGGCGGGCTGCCCGTGGAGATCGTCTCGGGCGCCTCGGGGCTGGCGCTGTGCCTGGTGCTGGGTCCGCGCCTGGGCTTCAAGAAGGAGGCCATGCGCCCGCACAACCTGCCCATGGTGATGCTGGGCGCCGGTCTGCTCTGGTTCGGCTGGTTCGGCTTCAACGCCGGCTCCGCCCTCGGCGCCAACGGCCTCGCGGCCGCCGCGTTCCTCAACACCCTCGCCGCGGGCTGCACCGGCCTGCTCGGCTGGCTCTTCGTCGAGCAGAGGCGCGACGGCCACCCCACGACCCTGGGCGCCGCGTCCGGCGCGGTCGCGGGCCTGGTCGCCATCACCCCGTCCTGCGGCTCGGTCTCCCTGCTCGGCGCCCTGGTGGTCGGCCTGGCCGCCGGCACGGTCTGCTCGTACGCCGTGGGCTGGAAGTTCAAGCTGAACTACGACGACTCCCTGGACGTCGTCGGCGTCCACCTGGTCGGCGGTGTCATCGGCACCCTCCTCATCGGCGTCTTCGCGGTCGACTCGATGACGGGCGGCGCCGAGGGCCTGCTGTACGGCGGAGGGCTCGGCCAGCTCGGCAGGCAGCTGGTGGCCGTGGTCGTCGTCGCGGCGTACGCGTTCGGGGTGACCTACGGGATCGGCAAGCTGATCGACGTCACGATGGGCTTCCGGGCGAGCGAGGAGCAGGAGCAGACCGGCCTGGACCTTACGGTGCACGCCGAGACCGCCTACGATCACGGGGTCCTGGGCCACGGCGCCCCGGTCTCCTCCACCGTCGTCTCCCCCGCCCAGAAGGTCGTCCGCCAGGCATGAAGCTCATCACCGCGATCGTCAAGCCGCACCGACTCGACGAGGTCAAGAACGCCCTGCAGGAACGCGGCGTGCACGGCCTGACCGTGAGCGAGGCCAGCGGCTACGGCCGGCAGCGCGGCCACACCGAGGTGTACCGCGGCGCCGAGTACCAGGTCGACCTGGTGCCCAAGGTGCGCATCGAGGTCGTCGTCGAGGACGCGGACGCCGAGGCCGTCATCGACGCGGTCGTGAAGGCCGCGCACACCGGCAAGATCGGCGACGGCAAGGTCTGGGCGCTGCCCGTGGACACGGTCGTACGGGTGCGCACGGGCGAGCGCGGCCCCGACGCCCTCTGACACCGGGGCCGCGACGGGGGCGCCGGCGGCCGTCGCCGGGTTCTCCGTGCCGGTGAGGCCCGGTGCCGCCGCCGGCCTTCACCAGGGGTGCCGCAGTCGGCGCTGATGGCCGCCGTCCGGGGGGTGACGGCGAGTGCCGCGGGGGTGAAGGCGAGCCCGGAGACCGCGAGGGCCCCGGCCGCCAGTGCCTCACCCGCTCCGATTCGCTTGCGTCTCATGGGATGGCTTGCGCCCGGGGCAGGGGGCGGCAAGGTGGACATCGCGCCTCATCACCGGCGGTTACAGCGGAGTTCAGCCTGCCGTGACGGTGGTGTGGACCGTCCCGTCGGGCCCTGCCACCAGCACCGGCGTCCGCTCGCCACCGAGGTCGCGCACCGCCGCCCGGTCCTCGTCGGGCACCGACTCCGCCTCGGTCACCACCGCCGCCGCCTCCAGCGACCGCGCGCCCGAGGCCACCGCCATCGCCACCGCCGTCCGCAGGGCGCTGAGCCGCAGGGAGTCGAGGGCCACCGTGCCAGCGACATACGTACGTCCGGTCTCGTCGCGCACGGCTGCCCCCTCGGGCACACCGTTGCGGGCCCGCGCGGAACGGGCCAGGGTGACGATCTTGCGGTCCTCGGGGTCGAGCGCGCTGCTGTCGGTCATGATCCGAGCATACGGAAGCGTCACGGGCGGTCGAGGCGGAGGCGGTCCGCGCGCGGCAGTCCGGCCACGACGAGGTCGTAGGAGTCCTCGACGAGCTCCCTGACCAGCTGGTCGGGGAGGTCGGCGTCCACCGTGACCGTGTTCCAGTGGCGCTTGTTCATGTGCCAGCCCGGCACGATGAGCCCTTCGTGCTCGCGGCGCAGGCGGACCGCCTCGTCGGGGTCGCACTTGAGGTTGACCGTCAGAGGGCGCGCGTCGAGGTGCGACAGGGCGAAGAGCTTGCCCCGCACCTTGAAGACCGAGATCTCCGGGCTGAACGGGAAGTCCTCCACGGCCGCGTTGAACGACAGGCAGAACGCGCGCAGTTCCTGCGGGGTCACTCCGGCTTCTCCTCCTGCGGCGGGCCGGGCGGGTCCACCGGCTCCGCGAGCACGGTCACGATCTTGTTCCGGCGGCCGGCCGCCGCCTCCGCGGTCAGGCGCAGTTCCCGGCCGTCGGGGAGGGGGACGACGGACGACGCCCCGGCGATGGGCACCCGGCCCAGCGCCTTGGCCAGCAGTCCGCCGACCGTCTCGACGTCCTCGTCGTCGAACTCCTCCAAGCCGTACAGCTCGCCCAGGTCGCCGATGTCGAGGCGGGCGGTGACCCGGAAGCGGTCCTCGCCGAGCTCCTCGACCGGCGGCAGTTCCCGGTCGTACTCGTCGGTGATCTCGCCGACGATCTCCTCGAGGATGTCCTCGATGGTGACGATGCCGGCCGTGCCGCCGTACTCGTCGATGACGACGGCGACGTGGTTGCGCTCCTTCTGCATCTCGCGCAGCAGGTCGCCCGCGTTCTTGGTGTCGGGCACGAAGAACGCCGGGCGCATCGCCGTGGACACCTGCTCGGACTCGGCGTCGCGGCTGATGTGGGTCTTGCGGACCAGGTCCTTCAGATACACGATCCCGACGATGTCGTCCTCGCTCTCGCCGGTCACCGGGATGCGCGAGAACCCGGAGCGCAGGGCGAGGGTGAGGGCCTGGCGGATGGTCTTGAAGCGCTCGATGACCACCAGGTCCGTGCGCGGGACCATGACCTCGCGGACCAGGGTGTCGCCCAGTTCGAAGACCGAGTGCACCATGCGGCGCTCCTCGTCCTCGATGAGCGACTCCTTCTCGGCGAGGTCGACCAGGGCCCGCAGCTCCGCCTCGGAGGCGAACGGGCCGCGGCGGAAGCCCTTGCCGGGGGTGAGCGCGTTGCCGATGAGGATCAGCAGCGACGGGATCGGGCCCATGACACGGGCCAGCGGCACCAGGACGTACGCGGAGACCGTCGCCGTGTTCAGCGGGTGCTGGCGGCCGATGGTGCGCGGCGAGACGCCGACGGCGACGTACGACACCAGGACCATCACCGCGATGGCGACGAGCAGGGCCTCGGTGGTGCCGTCGAACGCCTGGAGGCAGCCGTAGGTGATCAGCGCGGCGGCGGCCATCTCGCAGGCGACGCGGACCAGCAGCGCCACGTTGAGGTAGCGGGTGGGGTCGGCGGCGACCTGGGCGAGCTTGGCGCTGCCGCGGCGGCCCGAGCGCACGGCCTCCTCGGCGCGGAAGCTGGAGACGCGCGCCAGGCCCGCCTCCGCGCAGGCGGCGAGCCAGGCCACGACGACCAGGGCGATGGCGCCCAGAGCGAGTTGCGGACTCATCGGCGGGCTCAGGAGACCGTCGGCGCCGGGGACGGGCCGGTCAGGCCCCGCTCCGCGCGCCAGCCGTCCACGATGGCCGCCTGGAGACCGAACATCTCGGCCTTCTCGTCCGGTTCCTCGTGGTCGTATCCCAGCAGGTGCAGCACGCCGTGGACGGTGAGCAACTGGAGCTCCTCGTCCATGGAGTGCTGCGTCTCGGCTTCCTTGCCCTGCTTCTGTGCGACCTCGGGGCACAGCACGATGTCGCCGAGCAGCCCCTGCGGCGGCTCGTCGTCGTCCTTGGACGGCGGGCGCAGCTCGTCCATGGGAAAGGACATGACATCCGTGGGGCCCGGCAGGTCCATCCACTGGAGGTGGAGCTGCTCCATGGCGTCGGCGTCCACGACGATCACCGACAGTTCGGAGAGCGGGTGGATGCGCATCCGTGCGAGCGCGTAGCGGGCGATGTCGAGGATCGCCTGCTCGTCGACCTCGGTTCCGGACTCGTTGTTGACGTCGATCGACATGGTGCTGTGCTTGTCTACTTCCCCTTGTGCGCGGACTTGCCGCGGCTCTTGTGCGAGCCGTTGCCGGTGCCGTGCTCGGTGTCGTACTTCTCGTACGCGTCGACGATACGGCCCACCAGCTTGTGCCGGACCACGTCGTGCGACGAGAGCCGGGAGAAGTGGACGTCGTCGACGCCCTCCAGGATCTCCTGCACCTGGCGCAGACCGGACTTCTGACCGTCGGGCAGGTCGACCTGCGTCACGTCACCCGTGATCACGATCTTCGAGTCGAAGCCGAGGCGGGTGAGGAACATCTTCATCTGCTCGGGGCTGGTGTTCTGGGCCTCGTCCAGGATGATGAAGGCGTCGTTGAGGGTGTTGTGCGTCAGCAGGTGGTCCTGCGTGACGTACAGCGAGTCCTCGGCCGCCACCTGGATACAGACGGTCTCCTCCCGGCCGGCGGGCTCGATGCTGTCGATGAACCGCATCGGGCGCCCGCCGCCTCCAGACGCGAGGTACTTGTCGCGCTTGCGGGGGAGACGGAAGGGTTCGATGCCTTCGGGGAGGCGGATGTCGATGATGTGGGCGTCGTACCGGTACCCCGCCTCGCGCCCCTTCGCCAGACCGGGCTTGCGCCCCTCGGCGGCCCTGCGGCGGGTGTATGCCACACCGCCCAGGGACTGCACCAGGGCGATCACGTCGTCGCGCAGCAGGGCCGACGTCGTCGTGTACTGGATCCGGCAGGTGCGGTCCTTCTGCGCCACGGGGGCGCCGTCGGAGTCCAGCAGGCCCTGGAGGACCGCCAGCCGCACCTCGGCCGAGTTGTACAGGTAATCGTCCGGGACGAACTTGGAGTGGGAGCGAGTACGCAGCAGGTCCAGTTCGCGGAGAACACGCGTGACCGGGTTTTCCAGGGTGATCACGTCGCCCGGGGACTTGATCCGGTTGAGGACGTAGTCCGGTCCGCTCTTGTGCCGCACGGCGACACCGGGCAGCGAGGCCTCCAGAGCCTCGGCCAGTTCCGGATCGTCGGTTGCGAAGGAGGGAGTGGTGGAACCCGTGAGGCACCCGTCACCGAGCAGCAGTCCCAGCGCGTAGGGGTCCATGGGGACCTCTCGCTCCGGCAGACGAACCGGCGCGGTGAGCAGCGGCAGCTCGTACCGGCGAGCGTGGGCCGCCCGCAGATTGCCGATCATCTCCCGGGTCTCCAGGACCCTCCACGGCTTGTCGCGGCGCTTGTCGGCGGCCGTGCGGACCGTCCACAGGTGCTCGCCGCAGCACAGCGTCCACGAGCCGTCCTGGGCCGTGAGGCGGTAGATGTCCTTCTCGCCCTGCGGGTAGACGCCGAGGACCGGAGTCGGCTCGCCGTCCGAACCGACAACCAGGTCACCGACCTGGAGATCGCCGATGGGTCGCCAGCCGTCCGGTGTCAGGACGTTGGTGAAGACCGGCTGCGCACGGCCCCGCATATACGCCAGCGGCGCGACCTCGATCGTGCCCGCCGCCATCAGCCGTGGGATGGAGTCCGGGTCGAGCATGTCGTGCAGCGCGTCGTAGAGCGGGCGCAGGTAGGGGTCGATCTTCTCGTAGAGCGTGCCCGGGAGGAATCCGAGCCGCTCGCCGGCCTCGACCGCGGGGCGGGTCAGGATGATGCGGTTGACCTGCTTGGACTGCAGGGCCTGCACCGCCTTGGCCATCGCCAGGTACGTCTTGCCGGTACCCGCCGGGCCGATGCCGAAGACGACCGTGTGCTTGTCGATCGCGTCCACGTAGCGCTTCTGGTTGAGCGTCTTGGGGCGGATCGTGCGGCCTCGCGAGGACAGGATGTTCTGCGTGAGCACCTCGGCCGGGGTCTCCTGGCCGTCGCTCTCCCCGTTCTCGCTCGCCTTGAGCATGGCGATCGAGCGTTCCACTGCGTCCTCCGTCATCGGCTGCCCGGTGCGGAGCACCAGCATCATCTCATCGAACACGCGCGCGATGAGGGCGACGTCCTTCGGGTCGCCGACCGCGCTGATCTCGTTGCCCCGGACGTGGATGTCGGCCGCCGGGAAGGCCTTCTCGATCACACGCAGGAGGGAGTCGCCGGACCCCAGGACGGTGACCATGGGGTGCTGGGCGGGGACGGTGAACTGTGCTCTCGCCTGCTCCTGCGCGGGGGTGTGAGCTGTGGGTGTCTGAGTCATGGGCCGGCGCTGAAGGCCTGCGGTTCCTCCTCGTCACGGCCGCGTAGCTGAGGGCGGCCTCGCGATTCCCAGGGTACGACGGGGGAGTGACAACGCCGTAGGGGTTTTGGGTGCGGGGCCGGAAACGCCGTCCGGGGCACGGGAGGCGGCGCCGTGTGCGTGGGCCGGGTCACGCCGAGCGACGGAACCCGATCGTCGGGACGGCCCGCCGCAGCGGCCAGGGTCTGACCAGCTCCTCCTCCGGCACGAGCCCCGCGAGGAACCCGTACCGCCGCAGCGCCTGCGGCGACTGCCCCGCCACCGACTGCACCCGGCGCCACCAGGCCGCGATCTCCGACCAGCCCGGCGCCGACAGCGAGCCGCCGAACTCCTGCACCGACAGCGCGGCCGTCAGCCCCGCGAAGGCAAGCCGGTCGGCCAGCGGCCAGTCCGCCAGGGTCCCGGCGACGAACCCGGCGACGAACACGTCCCCGGCCCCGGTCGGATCGAGCGCCTCGACCTCGATCGCCGGCACCTCCGCCGTCTCCCCCGTGCGCCGGTCCACCGCGTACGCGCCGTCCGCCCCGAGGGTCACCACGGCCAGCGGCACGTACGCGGTCAGGGCGTGCGCGGCCTTTCGCGGGCAGTCCGTGCGCGTGTACCGCATGGCCTCCTCCGCGTTCGGCAGGAAGGCCTCGCAGTGCCGCAGGTCGGGCAGCGCGGCCAGGTCCCAGGCCCCGGTGTCGTCCCAGCCGACGTCGCCGAAGACCCGTGTGCCCTTGCCGGCGGCCTGCGCGATCCACGGGGCGCTCACGCCCGGGGCGAGGGAGGCGACGGCGGCCCGGGTGCGGGGCGGGCACTGCGGGGAGGGTTCCTCCGGGGGCGGTTCGTGGCCGTGCGAGACCATCGTGCGCTCGCCCTCGTAGGCCATGGAGACGGTCACCGGGGAGTGCCAGCCGGGCACCGTGCGCGACGGGGAGAGGTCGATGCCCTCACCGTGCTCCAGGGCGTCCCAGCAGTAGTCGCCGTAGTGGTCGTCGCCGAAGGCCGCCGCGAGGGAGGTGCGCAGGCCGAGCCGGGCCAGGGCGGTGGCCATGTTGGCGACGCCGCCGGGGCTCGACCCCATCCCGCGCGCCCAGGACTCGGTGCCGCGCACGGGGGCGGAGTCGAGCCCGGTGAAGACGATGTCGAGGAAGACGGTCCCGGTGAGGTAGACGTCCCAGGGCGGGTCCTCGGGCGTGCGCAGGGGGGCGAGGGGATCGACCTGGGCCTGACGGTGCGATCCCTTTCCGGCCGGGCCCTTTCCTGCCGGGGCGGTGGACGCGATCACGATGCGCTCCCTGACGTGGTGCGGACCAGGCCAGTCTGCACCACATCACCGACAACGTGACGCCGATCACGCGGCCCCCGGCCGTCCGCCGGCTCACGCCGGCCCCGCGCGCCCCTGTGCGCGTGCGGCTACCAGCGGGGCACCGGGGGCGTCACCCACTGCGGGTCGGCGATCCGCATGGCCGCCGCGTCGTCGCGGTCCCGCAGCGCCCCGTCGTCGTCCAGCCAGCGCCGGTGCAGCACGGCGAGCCGCTCGCGGTCGAGCTCGACGCCGAGCCCGGGGGTGTCCGGCACCGCGACCCGGCCGCCGGTGAAGGCGAGCCGCTCGGTCAGGACGTCCTCCGACTGCCAGGGGTAGTGGGTGTCGCAGGCGTGGTGGAGGTCCGGGACGGTGGCCGCCACGTGCGTCATCGCGGCGAGCGAGATGCCCAGGTGGGTGTTGGAGTGCATGGACACGCCGACACCGAAGGCGCGGCAGACGGCGGCGAGCTGCTGGGTGTTGCGCAGCCCGCCCCAGTAGTGGTGGTCGGACAGCACGACCTGCACGGCGCCGCGGGTGAACGCCTCCTCGATCTCGGCGAACGTGGTCACGCACATGTTGGTGGCGAGCGGCACTCCGGTCCGGGCGGCGACCTCGGCCATGCCCGGCGTGCCGAGGGTGGGGTCCTCGAGGTATTCGAGGAGGTCCCCGAGCTCCTCGGCCACCCGCAGCGAGGTCTCCACCGACCAGGCGCCGTTGGGGTCCAGCCGCAGCGGATGCCTGGGGAAGGCGTCCGCCAGCGCCCTGACGGCGGCGATCTCCTCGTCGGGCGGGAAGACGCCGCCCTTGAGCTTGAAGGAGGTGAAGCCGTACCGCCGCGTGAACCGCCGGGCCTGCTCCACCACGCCCGCCGGGTCGACGGCGGCGCCCCAGTCGTCCTGGCCGGCCGTCACGCCCCGGGGGTGGGCGGCCCACTTGTAGAACAGGTAGGCGCTGTACTCGACGGTGTCGCGCACCTTGCCGCCGAGCAGCGCGTGCACGGGCAGTCCGAGCGCCTTGCCGAGGGCGTCGAGGCAGGCGACCTCGAAGCCGGAGACGACGGACAGCCGCAGCTTGCCGGCCGTCTGGACACCGCGCAGCCCGCCCACGTCGACGGAAGTGTCCACGCGGGAGCCGTCCACGGCCACCTCGTCGGCGAGCGCGGCCAGCCCGTTCAGATCGCTGACCGGGCGTCCCTTCAGCCGCTCGGCCAGGGGCCGGGCCAGTTCCAGGTACTTCGTGTCGCCGTAGGTCTCCCCCACGCCCGTGATCCCGTCCGCCGTGACGACCTCCACGATCAGCCGGGGCGTGTACGGCTGGTGCACGCCCTGCGTGTTCAGCAGGGGCGGATCCGCGACCAGGATCGGGGTCAGCCGGACGTCGGTGACGGCGAGGTTCACAGGGCGGCTCCCGGTCCAGCGCTCACAGGCATCTCCTCACGGGGACGTGATCCACGTATGAGAATGGAGGTTGGGTATGCGAACGTCAACAGGGCAGGGCGGCCCGCGAAAAGCAATCTTCTACCCGACGCTCGCCGCATCAAACCCAACGTGCTCCAGATCACACCCTCCGGGCTCCCGTGCCCGACTACTTGCTTGATACAAATTGCCCGCGCGTTCCTGTCCGTCGACGGTCGTCGCCCCCTCCCCCTTTCTCGCCGCTCCTTTCGCATGCCCTGGGAACGCCCGTGTTCGCCCCCCGCACCACCCCCTGGCCCCTCGTCGCCCTTTTCACGGCCGGGTACCTCGCTCCGTATCTGCTGCCGACCACCGTCGGCCGGCTCGACTCGGACCTTCCGCTCTCCGCCACGCAGGCCGGTGCCGTCGGCAGTGCCCTGCTGCTGAGTTCGGCCGCCGCCGGATTCGCCCTGGCCTCCCGGGTCGAGCGGATCGGCGCCCGCACCCTCGCCCGGCTCGGCCTCGCCCTGGCCCTGCTCGGCTACGGCGGTGCCGCCCTGACGTCCGCCGTGCCCGCCGTCATCGCCGGCGCGATGGCCGGCGGGTTCGGCTCCGGCACGGCCACCACCGTCGCCGCCACGCTCATCGCGGCCCAGAAGGACCCCCACCGGGCCTCCACCGCCGGGCTGCTCACGGTCTCCGCCCTCGCGGGCGCCGTGTATCTGACGGTCCCGCACCTGGGCCCGGGGCACGGGCTGCCGCTGGCGGCGATCGCCCTCACCGCCCTGGCCGTCTGGCCGCTGACCGGCCGTCTCCCGGTCGGCACCCCGCCCGCGCCGGTGCGGCAGGGCAAGGCGCGGCTGCCCCACGCCCGTTCGGGGCTGGTGCTGGCCGCCGCCATGGTGTGCTGGTCGCTCGCCCAGAACTCCCTGTGGGGCGTGAGCGGCCGGATCGGGCTGGAGCAGGCCCACCTCGGGGAGGCCACCGTCGGTGCCGTCTTCGCCGTGGCGCTGGGCGCCGGACTGGCCGGTGTCCTAGCGGCCGGCGCCCTCGGAGCACGGCTGGGACGCGCGGTGCCGATCGGGGCGGGCACGGTCCTCATCGCCGGCTGCATCGTCCTCAGCGCGTCGGCGGACGACCTGGGCGGCTTCGCGGCCGGCGAGATCGCCTGGAACACGCTGTACCCGGTGGTGCTGTCGTACCTCATCGGGCTAGCCGCCTCGCTCGACCCGCGCGGGCGCTGGGCGGTGCTGGTCGGCTCGGCGTCCTCGCTGGGCACGGCCGCGGGGCCGCTGACCGGCAGTGTGCTGTCGGCGCAGGCCGGCTTCCCGGTCATGGGCCTGGTCCTCGGCGCCGGTCTGCTGGTGATCGCGCTGCCGATGACCGCCGTCGCCCTGCACACCGGCGGGCGCCCGCTGCTGCCCGGCGCCGTTCGCCGGCGCGGCGGCCACCCGGCCGCCCTGGTCGCCGCCGCCACGGGCACACCCACGGGCGCGGTTCCCGAGATCGGCGCACCGGAGCAGCACGTGGTGGAGATCCCCGTGGACACCCCGGCCGTCCCCGCCCAGCGTGCCTACGGCAAGGCGGGGTCGGAGGTCCTGTGAGGGCCCGCTAGGGGAAGGTGTACGCCTCGACCTCGGCGAGGTACCGCGCCCGCAGTTCCTCGTCGTCCTCCAGGAAGGAGGCGAGGAAGGAGTTGCGGGCCAGCTCGCGCAGCCGCTCCGGGTCCAGCCCGAGGGTCGCGCGCACGGCGTCGAAGTTGTCCCCGGCGTAGCCGCCGAAGTAGGCCGGGTCGTCGGAGTTGACCGTGCACAGCAGGCCCGCGTCGAGCATGGCGGGCAGCGGGTGGTCGGCGAGGGTGTCGACGGTGCGCAGCCGGACGTTGGACAGCGGGCACAGCGTCAGCGGCACCCGGTCGCGCACCAGCCGCTCCACCAGCGCCGGGTCCTCCATGCAGCGCAGCCCGTGGTCGACCCGCTCGACGCCGAGCACGTCCAGCGCCTCGGTGATGTACGCGGGCGGACCCTCCTCGCCCGCGTGGGCGACCCGGCGCAGGCCCAGCGCCGCGGCGGCCTCGTAGACCTCGCGGAACTTCGCCGGCGGGTGCCCGACCTCGGCCGAGTCGAGGCCGACGCCGGTGATGCGGTCCAGATGGGGCCGGGCCGCCTCCAGGGTCGCCAGGGCGGACTCGGCGGACTCGTCGCGCAGGAAGCACAGGATCAGCCGGGTGGAGACACCGTGGCGCGCCTCGCTGCTGCCCAGCGCCCGCCACAGTCCATCGACGACCGTGCCGAGCTCCACACCGCGGCCGGTGTGGGCCTGCGGGTCGAAGAAGATCTCCGCGTGCCGCACGCCCTGCGCGGCGGCCCGGGCCAGGTACTCGTTCGCCAGGTCCTCGAAGTCCCGCTCGGTACGCAGGACGGCCATGAGCTCGTAGTACAGGTTCAGGAACGACTGGAGATCCTCGAACCGGTACGCCTCGCGCAGCTCGTCCGTGTCGGCGTACGGCAGGGTGACGCCGTTGCGCGCGGCCAGCTCGAAGGCGAGCTCGGGTTCCAGGGTGCCTTCGATGTGAAGGTGCAGTTCGGCTTTGGGGATGGGCATCAATGCATCGTACGGGCGTTTCACCGACGCTTCGGAACCGGCACCCGCAGCAGGTCGTGCGCCACGGTGAGCTCGCCCTCGTACCCGGCGGCTCGGGCCTGCCGCTCGAACTCGTCCGGGTCCGTGTAACGCTGACTGAAGTGGGTGAGCACCAGGTGGCGCACGCCCGCGTCCCGGGCCACCCGGGCGGCCTGACCGGCGGTCAGATGCCCGTGCTCGACGGCGAGTTGCTCGTCCTCGTCGAGGAACGTCGACTCGATGACGAGAAGGTCACAGCCCTCGGCCAGCGCGTACACGCCGTCGCACAGGCGGGTGTCCATGACGAACGCGAACCGCTGCCCGCGCCGCAGCTCGCTGACGTTCTCCAGGGTGACCCCGCCGAGCGAGCCCTCGCGCTGGATCCGGCCCACGTCCGGGCCCTTCACCCCGTGCGCGGCGAGCCGATCGGGCAGCATGCGGCGGCCGTCGGGCTCGACGAGCCGGTAGCCGTACGACTCCACCGGGTGCGACAGCTTCCGGGCTTCCAGCGTGTAGCCGCCGGTGCGGGCGAGGGGCCCGTCGGCGTCGACCGGCGCCTCGGTGATGCCGACGGTCTCGCGGTAGGCGGTGGCGTACCGGAGCCGGTCGAAGAAGCGCTGCCCGGAGCGCGGGTAGTGGGCGGTGACCCGGTGCGGCACTCGGTCGAGGTTGATCCGCTGGATGACCCCGGCGAGACCGAGCGAGTGGTCGCCGTGGAAGTGCGTGACGCAGATCCGGTTCAGGTCGTGCGCGGCGACCCCGGCGCGCAGCATCTGGCGCTGCGTGCCCTCGCCGGGGTCGAACAGGATGCCCTCGCCGTCCCAGCGGAGCAGGTAGCCGTTGTGGTTGCGGTGGCGGGTCGGGACCTGGCTGGCGGTCCCGAGGACCACGAGTTCACGTACGGACACGGTGGATCACCCCGGCGGCCACTCGAGGCCGCGGCCGCCGAGGACGTGGGCGTGCACGTGCCAGACCGTCTGGCCGGCGCCGCTGCCGGTGTTGAAGACGAGGCGGAAGCTGTCCAGCTTCTCCTCGTCCGCGACGGCCTGGGCCTCGCTCAGCACGTCGGCGGTGAGCGCCGGGTCGGCGGCGGCCAGGGCGGCGGCGTCCCGGTAGTGCGCCTTGGGGATGACCAGGACGTGGGTGGGAGCCTGGGGGTTGATGTCGCGGAACGCGACGGTCGTCTCCGTCTCCCGCACGACGGTCGCCGGGATGGTGCCCGCGACGATCTTGCAGAAGAGGCAGTCGTCCTGGGGTTCCCCTGCCATGGTCCCTCCGGGGGTGAGCCGAACACGGTCTTGCCGGGCATCGTATCGTCGTCGGGTGCGGGTACGTCGTGGCTGGTCGCGCCCGGGCGGCGGGGCCGCGGAGCGACGCGGCCCCGCGCCTGCTAGGAAGTCGGCAGCGCCGGGGGCGTCTTGGCGGGACTGGCCTCCAGCGCCTCCAACGCGAGCCGGATCGCCTCGTCCAGCTGGGGGTCCCTGCCCGCCGCGTAATCCTGCGGGCGCTGCACGACCTCCACGTCCGGGTCCACACCGTGGTTCTCCACGCCCCAGCCGTAACCCTCCAGCCAGAAGGCGTACTTCGGCTGGGTGACCAGGGTGCCGTCGACCAGGCGGTAGCGGCTGTCGATGCCGATGACGCCGCCCCAGGTGCGGGTGCCGACCACCGGGCCGATGCCGAGGGCCTTGATCGCGGCGTTGACGATGTCGCCGTCGGAGCCGGAGAACTCGTTGGCGACGGCGACGACCGGGCCGCGCGGGGCGTCGCGCGGGTAGCTCTCGGCGCGCATGCCGCGGGGCAGGTCCCAGCCGACGACACGGCGGGCCAGTTTCTCCACGACGAGCTGGGAGGTGTGGCCGCCGCGGTTCTCGCGGACGTCGACGACCAGGCCCTCGCGGGCGACCTCCACGCGCAGATCGCGGTGGATCTGGGCCCAGCCGGGCGCCTGCATGTCGGGCACGTGCAGATAGCCGAGGCGGCCACCGGACCTCTCGTGGACGTGGGCGCGGCGGTCGGCGACCCAGGCGTGGTAGCGCAGGGGCTCCTCGTCGGCGAGCGGGACGACGACGGCGTGCCGGGGGTCGCCCCCGCCGGACGGGGAGACGGTCAGCTCCACCGGCTTGCCCGCCGTGCCGATCAGCAGCGGGCCGGGGCCGGTGACCGGGTCGACGGGCTGTCCCGCGACCGCGAGGATGGCGTCCCCGGGGCGTACGGCGACGCCGGGGGCGGCCAGCGGGCTGCGCGCCTCGGGGTCGGAGGTCTCGGAGGGCAGGATGCGGTCGACGCGCCAGCTGCCGTCCTCGTGGCGGGAGATGTCGGCGCCGAGCAGCCCTTGGCGGGCGCGGCCGCCGGGTCCGCCGCGCGGGGTGACGTAGGCGTGCGAGGTGCCGAGTTCGCCCTGGACCTCCCACAGCAGGTCGACGAGGTCGTCGTGGGTGGCGCAGCGCTCCACGACCGGGCGGTAGCGGTCGAGGACGCCGGTCCAGTCGACGCCGCTCATGTCCGGCCGCCAGAAGTGGTCGCGCATGATGCGGCCGTTCTCGTCGAACATCTGCCGCCACTCGGCGGCCGGGTCGACCAGCTGGCGGACGCGGCTCAGGTCGACGGTGATGTTGGAGTCGCTGTCGTCGTCGCCGGAGGCGCGCCGGTCGCTGGGGACGACCTTCAGCCGCCCGTCGGTCCACAGCAGCACCCGCTTGCCGTCGCCGCTGACCTCGAAGTGGTCGGCGTCCACGGCGAGATGCTCGACGCGCTGCTGCGCGAGGTCGTAGCGCTCCAGCTCGGTCTTCGGCTCGGGGTCGTCGGGGGTGGCCCGGGACGCGCCGAGCACGCCGGTGACCGGGTGGCGCAGCCACAGCACCCCGTCCTTGGCGGCGCGCAGGTTGGAGTAGCGGGCCGCCTCGACCGGGAAGGGCACGATTCGGTCGGCGAGGCCTTCGAGGTCGATGCGGGTGGTGGGGGTGCCCTCGCTGTCGGGGGTCTCCTCGCGGTCGGGCGTCTCGAAGGAACGGCCGTGCCGCTGCGGGCCGAACGGGGACGGGGTGGTCGCCGCGAGGGTGATCAGGTGCGGCCGGGCGCCCTCGACGAAGGCCAGATCGAAGACGTGCTCGTCGTAGACCGGGTC
The DNA here is from genome assembly GCF_040611555.1 of Streptomyces sp. NPDC006624. Taxonomy (NCBI): domain Bacteria; kingdom Bacillati; phylum Actinomycetota; class Actinomycetes; order Kitasatosporales; family Streptomycetaceae; genus Streptomyces; species Streptomyces sp. NPDC006624. The sequence continues at coordinate 116,962 of NZ_JBEXOM010000008.1, forward strand.
GAAGGAGCGGGTCGACAGGAACGCGAGGTGCTTGCCGTCCGCGGTGAAGGCGGGCGCGTAGTCCTGGAAGCGCAGCGGGGTCGCCTCGGTGACCGACAGGTCGGTGGTGTTGGCGAGCTTCAGCTGGGACAGCGGACGCGGGCCGGGGTGGGACCAGGCCAGCCAGGCCGAGTCGGGCGAGAAGACCAGGCCCGAGACGTCGCCGTCCTCGCTGCGGTCCACCTCGCGCACCTCGCCGGTCTCCCGCTCCACCAGCAGCAGGCGCCCGTCGTGCGAGGCGACGGCGGCGCGGCTGCCGTCGGGGGCCATGGCGAGGTCCAGCACCCGGCCGAGCTGCCCGGCGGCGAGCCGGCGCGGGGGCGCCCCCGGGGTGAGGCCGGTGGCGGGGGCGAACTCCAGGGCGTCGTCGCCCTCGGCGTCGGTCACCCACACCACCCACTCCTCGCCGTCGGCGCGGAAGGTGCGCGGCAGCCGGGCCCGGACGCCGGGGGTCGCGGCCAGGGCGCGGGCCGGGCCGGAGCGGTGGGTGACCCAGTGGACGGAGCCGCGCACGCAGACGGCGCTGCCGCGCGCGGTGTGGTCCGGGGACGCCGAGCCGAACCAGCGGGCGGCGTTCACCGGGAACGGCTGGAGGTCGGCGCGCTGGCCGCCCAGCCGCACGTCGAGCCGGCGCGGTTCGGCCCCGTCCAGGTCGTCGAGCGTCCACAGCTCACCGGCGCTGACGTAGACGACCCGGCTGCCGTCGGTCGCGGCGTGCCGGGCGTAGAAGCCTCCCCCACTCTCGGCTTCGCTCGAGCGGGAGGTGCCCCCAAGGGGGGTGTGCCGACGCAGGTCGGAGCCGTCGGCGAGGGAGGAGTAGAGCGCGCCGGTGCCCTCGTGGTCGGAGAGGAACGCGATCCGGTCGCCGACCCACAGCGGGTACTCGATGTTGCCGTCGAGGTCCTCGTGCAGCCGCACGAACTCCCCGTCGTCCCCGGGGTCGATCCACAACTTCCCGGCCGTGCCGCCCCGGTACCGCTTCCACCAGGCGGCCTCCCGCCCCATCGGCGCGGACAGCAGCACGGTGTGCGGCCCGAACGCGACGTCGCCGACGGGCCCGTACGGCAGGGTCGCGGCGGGGCCGCCGTCCAGCGGGACGGCACGCGCCCAGGTGCGGCGCAGGCTCGCCTGGCCCTGGGTGCTGATGGCCAGGACCTTTCCGTCCGGGGTCCAGCCGCGCACCTGGGTCCTCGAACTGCCCCAGTACGTCAGGCGCTTGGCGGGTCCGCCGTCGACCGGGGCGATGTGCACCTCGGGGGCGCCGTCACGGGTGGAGGTCCAGGCGACGGTGGTGCCGTCGGGTGAGATGCGGGGCTGGGTCACCGGCACGTTGTCGGCGCTGACCCGCCAGGCCCGGCCGCCGTCCAGCGGCGCGAGCCACACGTCGTCCTCGGCGGTGAAGGCGACCAGGTCGCCGTGCACATGAGGGAACCGGAGATAAGCAGGCGAAGTCACCTGATCACCCTATGCAGGGACGACGCCGCGCGGACAGGGTTCGGATCACTTGCCCTCGACAGGGCGGCAGTCCGGGTACCGGTCGCACCAGATGGTCTGGGTGACGGTCACGGTGACGGTGGGTCCGGGCCGGCCGTCGCCGGGTCCGCCGCCGCCCACGGGCGGCGGGCTGGTGGCGTTGCAGTCGCCGAGGCCGTCGACCTCGAACCAGACCTTGCCGTCCACCTTGGCGGTGAGCTTCCCGCGTACACAGGCGCCGTCCACGGCGTGGGTGACCCTGCCGTCGACGGTGATGTCCTTGCCGTCCTTGGTCTGCCCCCGGCAGTCGACGGCCGCGACGGTGCGCTCGCTCGCCGAGGGCGACGGCTTGGTGGCCTTGCCGTCGCTGTCGTAGGAGGCGGTGCAACTGAGCCAGCGCACACCGGCCTTCTGGCGGTCGAGCTCCTTGGTGACGACCTCGTCGGTGGTGTAGGCGACGGCCGCCGAGCTGATGCCGTCGCCCGGTTCGCAGGCGGCGGCGCCCGCGACGGCGACGACCGCGAACACGGTGGCGACCGCCACCCGCCGGCCGCGCGGCCCCGGCCGAACCCTCCTCAGAACCCCCATGGAGGGCAGCCTGCCACCCCCGTGGGCCGCGCGGTAGGGCGCAAAGTCGTCAGCCGCGCAGCAGCTGCCACTCCTGCAGTTCCACCAAGTTGCCCTCGGGGTCCTTGAGATGGGCGGCCCGCATGCGGTCGGTCATGACGGCCGGGCCGTGCAGGACCGTGGCGCCGCGCAGGGTGATCTCCTCGCAGTACGCGTTCAGCCGGTCCACCCGCAGCACGACCAGGGAACGGTGCCCGGTCGCCGCGTCGGCCAGTTCGTCGAGCACCTCGGCCATCGCCGCCCGGTCCTGCAGCGCGACCCCCGCGGAGCCCGCCGCGGGACTGAACTTCTCGTACGGCCCGTTGGCCGCCCCCGACTGCGGCTTGAGCCCGAGGACCTCGCCGTAGAAGCGGTAGCAGGCGGAGAAGTCGGACACGAGCAGACGTACCTGAGCGAGTTCCACGGTGCCTCCAGGGGGGTCAGGACGGGGTCAGGACCAGCGGCCGGTGCGAGCCAGGAGCACGGCCGCGGCCGCCGTCCCGGCAGTCGATGTGCGCAGCACGCTGTGCCCGAGGCGGTACGCCTCGGCCCCCGCTTCCCCGAACAGCGCCAGCTCCTGCGGCGCCACTCCCCCTTCGGGCCCCACGACCAGCACGATCTCGCCGGCCGACGGCAACTCGGCGGTCGCCAGGGGCGTTTCGCCGCTCTCGTGGAGGACGGCGGCGAAGTCGGCGTCCCTCAGCAGCGCGGCGACCTGCTTGGTCGTGGCCAGCCCCGCGACCTCCGGGAAGCGCACCCGGCGTGACTGCTTGCCGGCCTCCCGGGCGGTGGCCCGCCACTTGGCGAGCGCCTTCGCCCCGCGGTCGCCCTTCCACTGGGTGATGCAACGGGCCGCCGCCCACGGGACGACGGCGTCGACGCCGACCTCGGTCATGGTCTCGACGGCCAGTTCCCCGCGGTCGCCCTTGGGCAGCGCCTGGACGACGGTGACCCGCGGCTGCTCCGGCGGCTCCTCGCCGACCGAGTCCAGCTGGACGATCAGCCGGTCCTTGCCCTCGGTGCCGAGCACCACGCAGTCCGCCCAGCGGCCGGCGCCGTCCGTGAGCACGACGTCCTCACCGGGCTGCAGCCGCTTCACGGAGACGGCGTGCCGCCCCTCCGGCCCGTCCAGGACGTACCGTCCGCCGCCGCCCGCGTCGAAGTGCTCGACGACGAACACCGGCGCGGTCACCGCGCACCCCCGCCGGCCAGCACCGCGCGGGCCGTGGCGAGTTCGCCCGCGAGCACCTCCACCAGCTGCCCGGCGGGCAGCTCGCGCGCCATCCGGTGGCCCTGCCCGGCCCACAGCGCCATGGCCTGCGCGTCCCCCGCCTTGGCGGCGGCCTTGCGCAGCGGCGCGGTGAGGTGGTGCAGCTCGGGATAGGCGGCGGGCGCGTAGGGCCCGTGCTCCCGCAGGAACCGGTTGACCAGGCCCCGCGCGGGCCGCCCCGAGAACGCCCGGGTCAGCTCCGTCCGTACGAACAGGGGGTTGGTCAGCGCCTGCTTGTGCAGGGCGTGCGCTCCCGACTCGTGCGTGGCGAGGAACGCGGTGCCCAGCTGGGCCGCGCTGGCGCCCGCGGCGAGCACGGCGGCGATCTGGCCGCCGCGCATGATGCCGCCCGCGGCGACGATCGGGATGCCGACGGCCTCGCGCACCTGGGCGACCAGCGACAGCAGGCCCAGTCCGGAGCCGTCCGTCTCGGGGACGTCGCGGTGCGTGCCCTGGTGGCCGCCCGCCTCGACGCCCTGCGCGATGACCGCGTCCGCACCCGCCCGCTCGACGGCCCTGGCCTCGTCGGGGGTGGTCGCGGCGGCCAGCACGAAGGTGCCGACGCGGTGCAGGGCGTCGACGACCTCACGGCTCGGGACGCCGAAGTGGAAGGACACCACCGGTACGGGGTTGTCGCGCAGCACCACGAGTTTCGCCTCGAAGCCGTCGTCGCGGCCGCTCTCCGGATCACCGAGCTCGGTCTCGTACCAGGTGGCCTCGCCGGCGAGCTGGTGGGCGTAGACGTCGACGGCGGCGGGGTCGGCGTACTCCGGCTGGGGCAGGAAGACGTTGATGCCGAAGGGCCTGCTGGTGAGGCTCCGGAGCTGCTTGATCTCCTGGTACATCCCGTCGGCGGTCTTGTAACCGGCGGCGAGGAAACCGAGCCCGCCCGCCTCGCACACGGCGGCCGCGAGCTGCGGCACCGAAACGCCGCCCGCCATGGGGGCCTGCACGATCGGGAGAGGGAAGAGATCGGTCAGTGCGGAGGACATGACGGCATGTTGTCACGTCCTCCGAACAAGTCCGAATCCGGCCTGCGGGTGGCATAGACCAGAGGAAACGTGCGCCTCCTCTTGCCCGCGGAAGGCCCGCGGCCACCCGCGGGCCGCCCTCCGTCAGCGCCCGTTGAACGCGTCCTTCAAGCGCGGGAACAACCCCTGCTGCCCCGGCTGACTGTGCCTGCCCGGAGGGCGACCCCCGGACCCCCGGCAGACGCCGGACAGCCCTCCGTCAGCGCCCGTTGAACGCATCCTTCAACCGCGAGAACAACCCCTGCTGCCCCGGCTGGAACTGGCCCTGCGGGCGCTCCTCGCCGCGGAGCTTGGAGAGCTCGCGCAGCAGCCGCTCCTGCTCGGGGTCGAGCTTGGTCGGGGTCTGGACCTCGACGTGGACGATGAGGTCGCCGCGTCCGCCGCCGCGCAGGTGCGTGACGCCCCGGCCGTGCAGCGGGATCGACTGGCCGGACTGGGTGCCCGGGCGGATGTCGACCTCCTCCATGCCGTCGAGCGTCTCCAGCGGCACCTTCGTGCCGAGGGCCGCCGCCGTCATGGGGATCGTCACCGTGCAGTGCAGGTCGTCGCCGCGCCGCTGGAACGTGCTGTGCGGCAGCTCGTGGATCTCGACGTAGAGGTCACCGGCCGGGCCGCCGCCCGGGCCGACCTCGCCCTCCCCGGCGAGCTGGATGCGCGTGCCGTTGTCGACACCGGCCGGGATCTTGACCGTGAGCGTGCGGCGGGACCGCACGCGGCCGTCGCCGGCGCACTCGGGGCACGGGGTCGGGACCACCGTGCCGAAGCCCTGGCACTGGGGGCAGGGGCGGGACGTCATGACCTGGCCCAGGAAGGACCGGGTCACCTGCGACACCTCACCGCGGCCGCGGCACATGTCGCAGGTCTGCGCCGAGGTGCCCGGCGCCGCGCCCTCGCCGTTGCAGGTGTTGCAGACGACGGCCGTGTCGACCTGGATGTCCTTCGTCGTGCCGAAGGCCGCCTCGTCGAGCTCCACCTCGATGCGGATCATGGCGTCCTGGCCGCGGCGGGTGCGCGAGCGCGGTCCGCGCTGCGACGCCGTGCCGAAGAAGGCGTCCATGATGTCCGAGAAGTTGCCGAAGCCGCCGGCCCCGAAGCCGCCCGCGCCGCCGCCGGCCTGCGAGAGCGGGTCGCCGCCGAGGTCGTAGACCTGCTTCTTCTGCGGGTCCGACAGCACCTCGTAGGCGGCGTTGATCTCCTTGAACCGCTCCTGGGTCTTCGGATCCGGATTGACGTCCGGGTGCAGCTCGCGGGCGAGCCGCCGGAAGGCCTTCTTGATCTCTTCCTGCGACGCGTCGCGGCGCACGCCGAGTACGGCGTAGTAGTCCGTGGCCACTACGACTCCGCCAGGATCTGTCCGACGTACCGTGCCACTGCGCGTACCGCTCCCATCGTTCCCGGGTAGTCCATGCGGGTCGGTCCGACCACGCCGAGCTTGGCGACTGCCTCGCCGCCCGAACCGTAGCCGACCGACACGACGGACGTGGAGTTGAGTCCTTCGTGGGCGTTCTCGTGACCGATACGGACGGTCACGCCCGGATCCTTCGCCTCGCCGAGCAGCTTGAGGAGCACGACCTGCTCCTCGAGCGCCTCCAGCACCGGCCGGATCGTGAGGGGGAAGTCATGACCGAAGCGGGTCAGATTGGCGGTGCCGCCGATCATCAGCCGCTCCTCGTTCTCCTCGACGAGCGTCTCCAGGAGTGTGGAGAGCACCGTGGAGACCGTACCCCGGTCCTCGTGCTCGAACGCCTCCGGGAGATCTTCCACCAGACTCGGCACATCCGCGAAACGGCGGTTCGCCACACGGCTGTTGAGACGGGCACGCAGATCCGCGAGGGAGGCCTCGCCGAAGGGCGCCGGACAGTCGACCACCCGCTGCTCGACCCGCCCGGTGTCCGTGATCAGCACGAGCATCACCCGCGCGGGCGCCAGCGAGAGCAGCTCCACGTGCCGCACGGTGGACCGGGTCAGCGACGGGTACTGCACGACGGCGACCTGGCGGGTGAGCTGCGCGAGCAGCCGCACCGTGCGCGCCACGACGTCGTCGAGGTCGACGGCGCCCTCCAGGAAGTTCTGGATCGCGCGCCGCTCGGGCGCGGTCATGGGCTTGACACCGGCGAGCTTGTCCACGAACAGGCGGTAGCCCTTGTCGGTGGGGATGCGCCCGGCGCTGGTGTGCGGCTGGGCGATGTACCCCTCGTCCTCGAGGGCCGCCATGTCGTTGCGGACGGTCGCCGGGGAGACGCCGAGGTTGTGCCGCTCGGTGAGGGCCTTGGAGCCGACCGGCTCCTCGGTGCCGACGTAGTCCTGGACGATGGCGCGCAGCACCTGCAGTCTGCGTTCACTGAGCATCGCGCACACCTCCAGAAGTCGTCCGCCCGTTGCCCGCCGTTCACGGCCTGGCACTCTGCGCGTGCGAGTGCCAGCATTCCCCGGCCCAGTGTACGGCGGTGGGGTACACCGTCGGCAAGGCTGGTCGTGCGGCGCCGTGCCCGCGGCGGGGGGCACCGCTAGCGTCGCGGTATGACGGTGACTTGGGAAGAGGCGGGGTGGGAGCGCGTGGCCGCCGGGGTGGGGCGGTGCCGGCTGCCGGTGTGGGACTGCACGGCGGGGCTGGTCGCCGGTGCGGACGCGGTCCTCGTGATCGACGCGGGCTCCAGCCCGGCCGAGGGCGCGCGGCTGCGTGAGCAGGCACACTCGCTGACCGGTCGTCGTGTGACACATCTCGCGCTGACCCACCCCCACTTCGATCACGTCTTCGGGACGGCGGCCTTCCCGGACGCGGAGGTGTTCGCGGCGGTGGGCGTGGACACGGTGCTGACGCGGCTGCGGGACCGTGAGGAGCTGGCTGCGGACGCGGAGCGCAACGGCCTGGCGGAGGACGTCGCGCGGGAGGCGGCCGGGCGGCTGGCCGCCCCCCGCCACCTGGTCTCCGGCGAGTGGACCCTGGACCTGGGCGGCGGGTGCCAGGTGCTGCTGGCGAACGTGGGCCCGGGGCACACCGCGTACGACCTGGCGGTGCTGGTGCCGGGCGATCCGGAGGTGGTGTTCTGCGGCGACCTGGTCGAGGAGTCCGGCGAGCCGCAGGCGGGCCCGGACGCCGTGCCGTCGCGGTGGCCGGCCGCCCTGGACCGGCTGCTCGCCCTGGGCGGCGAGGACGCGCTGTACGTGCCCGGTCACGGAGCGGTGGTGGACGCGGCGTTCGTCCGGGCCCAGCGCGACGCGCTGACGGCCCGTTTCGGCGTGTCTCCGTGATCGCCCCGCGGCTTCTCCTATCGTCATCCGAATGCGCCAGTACTCTCCGGACCTGACCCCGCCGTGGAAGAAGCCCCAGCCGGTTCCCGAGGTCCCCGCGGAGCCGGGCCTGGTGGTCGAGGAGTCCGGTACGGGCTTCTGCGGCGCGGTGATCCGCTGCGAGGCGGGCACGGTCACGCTGGAGGACCGCTTCGGCAAGCACCGGGTCTTCCCGATGGAACCGCGCGGTTTCCTGCTGGAGGGCAGGGCCGTGACGCTGGTCCGCCCCTCGTCCGGCGGCCCGGCCCGCCCCACCCGCACCGCCTCCGGCTCGGTGGCCGTCCCCGGCGCCCGCGCCCGCGTGGCCCGCGCCGGCCGCATCTACGTCGAGGGCCGGCACGACGCCGAGCTGGTCGAGAAGGTGTGGGGCGACGACCTGCGCGTCGAGGGCGTGGTCGTGGAGTACCTGGAGGGCGTCGACGACCTTCCCGCCATCGTCGACTCCTTCGCCCCGGGCCCCGACGCCCGCCTCGGCGTCCTGGTCGACCACCTCGTCCCGGGCTCGAAGGAGTGGCGCATCGCCCGGTCGGTGACCAGCGAGCACGCGCTGGTGGTCGGCCACCCCTACATCGACATCTGGGAAGCGGTGAAGCCGGCGTCCCTGGGCATCGGGGCCTGGCCCCGGATCCCGAGGGGCCAGGACTGGAAGACGGGCGTGTGCCGGGCCCTGGGCTGGCCGGAGAACACGGGCGCGGCCTGGCAGCGGATCCTGTCGGGGGTGCGGTCGTACAAGGACCTGGAGCCGGAACTGCTGGGCCGGGTGGAGGAACTGATCGACTTCGTGACGGCGTGAGCCGCGGGCGTACCTGCCGGCATTCACCAGGCGCAGCTGCGGGCCGTCGTGCCGCCGGGGGCGGCACGGGTGGGCGCGGCACCCGGCTCGGCCGGGCCCGACGCCCCGGCCCCGGCACCCACGCCGCGCGCCTCAGTCCACCAGATCGCGCACGACACCGTCCGCCAGCAACCGCCCGCGCAAGGTGAGCACGGCCCGCCCCTCCTGGTACGGCCGCTCCTGAAGCAGCCCGTCCGCCAGGGCCCGCCGGGACGCCGCGAGCCCCTCCTCCCGCAGCAGCGACAGCGGCACCCCGTCCCGCAGCCGGAGCTCCAGCAGGATCCGCTCGACCCGGCGGTCCTCGTCGCTCAGCAGCTCACGCCCGGCCCCGGGCGAACGCCCGGCCGCGAGCGCCGCCGCGTAGGCGCCCGGGTGCTTCACGTTCCACCACCGCACCCCGCCCACGTGGCTGTGCGCACCGGGCCCGGCCCCCCACCAGTCGGCACCCCGCCAGTACAGCTCGTTGTGCAGGCACCGCCCCGCCGGGGAGGTCGCCCAGTTCGACACCTCGTACCACTCGAAGCCCGCGCCCGAGAGCACCTCGTCCGCGATGAGGTACCGGTCGGCGTGGACGTCGTCGTCGGTCATCGGGACCTCGCCGCGGCGGATCCGCCGTGCCAGCTGCGTCCCCTCCTCGACGATCAGCGCGTACGCGCTGACGTGGTCCGGGCCGGCCGCCAGCACCGCGTCCAGCGACGCCCGCCAGTCGTCGTCCGACTCGCCCGGCGTGCCGTAGATCAGGTCGAGGTTGACGTGCTCGAACCCGGCCGCCCGGGCCTCCGCGACGCACGCCTCCGGCCGCCCCGGCGTGTGCGTGCGGTCGAGCACCTTCAGCACGTGCTGCCGCGCGCTCTGCATCCCGAAGGAGACCCGGTTGAAGCCGCCCTCGCGCAGGGCGGCCAGATACGCGGGATCGACCGACTCCGGGTTCGCCTCCGTCGTGACCTCGGCGTCCGCCGCCAGCCCGAACTCGTCCCGGACCGCCCGCAGCATCCGTACGAGGTCACCGGCGTCCAGCAGCGTCGGGGTGCCGCCGCCCACGAACACCGTGCGCACGGGACGCGGATCGTCGCCCAGCACCTTTCGCGCCAGCCGGATCTCGTCCACCAGCGTCCCGGCGTAGTTGTCCCGGGAGGCGAGCACTCCGCCGCTGCCGCGCAGCTCGGTGGCCGTGTAGGTGTTGAAGTCGCAGTAGCCGCAGCGGGTGGCGCAGTACGGAACGTGCAGGTAGAAGCCGAGCGGGCGGTCGGCGGCCCCGGCGAGCGCGGACGCGGGCAGCGCCCCGTCCTCGGGGACGGGCTCGCCGTCGGGAAGTGCGGAAGGCATGCCCTCCATTGTCCAGCACCCGCGCCCTCACTCCGCCTGGAGCACCAGCAGCGCCAGATCGTCGGCCGGCGGGCGCGCCGAGAACTCGTGCACCAGCCGCTTGATCCGCTCGGCTATCAGCTCGGCGTCCAGCCCGGCGCAGCCGGCCAGGGCCGCGGCGAGCCCGTCGCCGTCGTCGAACTGGCGTGAACCGGAGCGGCGCTCGGTGACGCCGTCGGTGACGCACAGCAGCGTGTCGCCGGAGCGCAGCTCGAAGCTCTCACTGGTGTACGTGGCGTCCTCGAAGACGCCCAGCAGGGTCTGCGGCTGCGCGGCGGTGTGGACCTCGCCGCCCGCACCGAGCAGCAGGGGCAGCGGGTGCCCGGCGGAGGCGACGGTGCAGCGGACCCCGCCGTCGAAGGGGACCAGCTCGCCGTAGAGCAGGGACAGGAAGCGCGTCTGCGGGCCGTCGCCGGGCGGGGGCTGCCGCGCGCCCGCGGCGACCAGGGCCCGGGCCGCCGCGTCGGCGGCCTCCGTGGCGTCGTCGAGCAGCAGCTGGTTGAGGCGGTCCAGGACGTCGGCGACCCGGTAGCCCTCGCGGGCCAGCAGCCGCAGCCAGGGCCGGGCGAGGCCGATGACGACGGCCGCCTCGGGGCCCTTGCCCTGCACGTCGCCGACGGCGAAGCACCAGCGGCCGTCCCCGGCCGGGAACAGGTCGTAGAAGTCGCCGCTGGGCCCGCCCTTGTCGTACGGCTCGTAGACGAGGGCGCTGCGCACCCCGGGGATCTCGGCCACGGCGCCGGGCAGCAGGCCGCGCTGCAGCACGGCGCTGATGGTGGCCTGCCGAGCGTACTGGCGGGCGGCGCCGATGGCGAGGGCGACGCGGCGGCCGAGGTCCTCGACCAGACCGGTGATCTCGTCGGGGAAGCGGGCGGTGCCGGACCGTCCGAGGACGAGGGTGCCCAGGGGGCGTCCGCCGGCGGCGAGCCGGTAGGCGAGGGCCGAGCCGGGCGCCCCGGGTGCGTCGCCGAGCGCCTCGCCGGGCCAGGGGTAGTCGACGGGCCCGGACCGCAGCGGGTCGGACGAGGGCGGCGGGTCCTTCTCCAGGGCCCGGCGCAGCTCCTCGATGCGGTTCTCGCTGCCGTGCCAGACCCGGGCCAGCCGGGCCCCGCCCGCCCCGGCCGCGCCGTGCCGGCCGCCGGTGGCCTCGTCCTCCAGCCAGACCGCGCACCAGTCGGCTAGCCGGGGCACGATCAGCTGCCCGGTCAGAGCGGCGACGAGGTCCTCGTCGAGCTGCCCGGCGAGCAGGTCGGAGGCCTCGGCGAGGAAGGACAGGGCGCCCCGGCCGAGCCAGTGGCCGTCGGGTCCGTCCCGGTCCTCGTGGCGGTCGCGCCAGTCCCGTACGTCGGTCCACTCCCGCCAGTCCCCCGGGCCGTGGGGATCCGGCGGTTCGGACCAGTCGCGCCGCCAGCCCGTCCGGGTGTCGCCGGTGGGGCCGGCGTCCCGGCCCCCGGGCGGCTCGGGAGCCAGGATCTCCGCGACCCGCAGGCCGCTCGCCAGGGCGTGCTCCCCGGCGTAGGCCTCGATCTGCTCCCCGGCCTCGCCCCCGGCCGCAGGCAACCGCGCCCAGACGGTCTTCCGCCCGGTCCGGTAGGTGATCCCCCACGCCTCGCAGAGCGCGCCGACGAGCCGCAGTCCGCGTCCGTACTCGGGGGTGTCGTGCGGGGTGTCCGGCTCGCCGCCGCGCGGGGCGCGGGAGGGGTGGTGGTCGGACACCTCGACGACGAGGGCGGCCGTCCCCTCGTCCGCGCCCTCCAGCCGGCACTCCATCTCGACGTCGGTGCCGGCGTGCACGACGGCGTTGGTGACGAGTTCGCTGACGACGAGCAGGGCGTCGGCGGACAGGCGGTCGGTGAGCTGCCCGGCGCCGGGCAGCGCCAGCACGGTCCACTCGGCGAGCGCCGAGCGCAGCAGGGCGCGGGCGGCGCCCGGCGCGGCGGAACTGCCGGACAGGGTCGCACGCGCCCGCGCACACTCCCGCACGGGCGCCTCCGCCTCGGGCACGGGCGCCGTGCACACCGGCGTGCTCGCGGCGGGGACCGGCTTCGCGGCGGACGGGACGGTCGTCCCGGCGGCCGGCGGAACGGCCCCTGCGGTGGTTGCGGGACCCTCGTGAACGGGCCCCTCCTGAACGGGCACAGGCGTCTCCCCAACGTGTGCAGGCACCCCTGAGGCACGGGAGGTGATCTCCCGCTGCGTCGGAATGGCCCCCATGGACAGCTCCCCGGGCAGTTCGTACGAATACGCCACAGTCGATGCCGACAGAGTGACAGACTGACCCCGCCCATAAGCACCGAGTTACCGAAGTGGGCCGCCATGAGTGAGAACCCTGCTACCGCTGTGGTCGAAGACCGGCACGAAGACGGTCATATTCGTGCATCCGATCTCCGTCCCCCGCTCGCCGCGATGGCAGTCGTACGCGCTGGCGACTTCACCAAGGCGCCGGAAACCGGCCACGGGACGGTGGCCGAACTCGCCGGGGGCTTCCACCGGATCACCGCCCGCAGCGTGCACTTCACCGGTGAGGTGCGGCGGGTGCGGCGGGAGCTGGTGCGGCACGGCCGGCTCGACGAGCGGCTCTCGGCCAGTCCGGGGCAGGGGCAGTGGACCTCCCGCGTGAACGACGTGAACCGGCTGCTCGACGCCCTGGTCGCCCCGGCGGCGAACGCCACGCGGGTGCGGGACGCGGTGGCCGGCGGCGATCCGACCCAGCGGGTCGATCTGCACGACGGGACCCGGCAGTCACGCGGCGACCCGCGCCGAGTGGGCCGGGCCTTGAACTCGATGGTGGACCCATGCCGGAGATGGACGGCTGCGAGACGATCTCCGCGATCCGCCCCACACCCCGCTCGGCGGGCCTGCCGATCGTGGCACTGACCGCCGAGGCGATGCCCGGTGACCGGGAGAAGGCCATCGCCCGCGGCGCCAACGACCACGTGCCCGGGCCGGTGGACGTCGACCGGCTGCTGACCGTCGCGTGCGCACTGCTGGACCCCGAGGGCACGGAAGAAGAGGTATGAGCAGCACGGGCACCCGTCACGAACGCGCCGGGATCCTCCTGGTCGACGACATGGAGGACAACCTGACCGCCCTGGAGGCCGTCCTCGCCTCCCTCAACGAACCGCTGATACGGGCCCGTTCCGGCGAGGAGGCGATGAAGGCCGTGCTGCGGCAGCCCGTCGCCCTGGTCCTGCTCGACGTCCGCATGCCCGGCATGGACGGCTTCGAGACGGCGTCCCACCTCAAACGCCTGGTCCACACCCGCGACGTCCCGATCATCTTCCTGACCGGCGCGGACGACGACGCGGGCCTCGCCTTCCGCGGCTACGCCACCGGCGCCGCCGACTACCTGACCAAGCCCTTCGACCCGTGGGTCCTCAGGGCGAAGGTCGGCGTCTTCCTGGACCTCTACCGCAAGGGCAGAGAGGTGGAACGCCTCAGGGCGGAGGTCCAGGAACTGCGACGCCGTGCGGGGGAGGTGCGTTAGAGGCGCGGGGAGGTGCGTCAGGGGCGCGGGGAGCTGCGCGACGAGCCACGGGACGGACCCGCACCCGCCGCACAGCCCTCGGCGACCCCCTACGCCTCGCGCGACCCCGCGTACATCTCCTCGATCAGGTGCTTGTACTCCCGCTCCACGACGGGCCGCTTCAGCTTCAGGCTCGGCGTGATCTCCCCGTGCTCGACGTCGAGGTCACGCGGGAGCAGCCGGAACTTCTTGATGGTCTGCCAGCGCTGCAGCCCCTCGTTGAGCTGCTTCACGTAGCCGTCGACCATCTCGACGGTCTGCGGCGCCGCCACGATCTCCGCGTACGGCTTGCCCTCCAGGCCGTTGTCCTTGGCCCACTCGGTGATCGCGATCTCGTCGAGCGCGATGAGCGCCGTGCAGAAGTTCCGGTCGGCCCCGTGCACCAGGATGTTCGACACGTACGGGCAGACCGCCTTGAACTGGCCCTCGACCTCCGCCGGCGCGATGTACTTGCCGCCGGACGTCTTGATGAGGTCCTTCTTGCGGTCGGTGATCCGCAGGTACCCGTCGGGCGAGAGCTCGCCGATGTCGCCGGTGTGGAACCACCCGTCCGACTCCAGGACCTCCGCGGTCTTCTCGGGCAGGTTGTGGTACCCCTCCATGATCCCGGGGCCGCGCAGCAGGATCTCCCCGTCGTCGGCGATCCGCACCTCCGTGCCGGGCAGCGGCTTGCCGACCGTACCGGTGCGGTAGGCCTCGCCCGGGTTCACGAAGGACGCCGCCGAGGACTCGGTGAGCCCGTAGCCCTCCAGGATGTGGATGCCGGCGCCGGCGAAGAAGAAGCCGATCTCGGGCGCGAGGGCGGCCGAGCCCGAGACGCACGCCCGCAGCCTGCCGCCGAAGGCCTCACGGATCTTGGCGTACACCAGCGCGTCGGCGACCTTGTGCTTCGCGCCGAGCCCGAACGGCACGGACGCGGTCCCGGTCCGCCGGAAGTTGTCCTGGGAGACCTTGGCGTACTCGCGGGCGACCTGGGCGGCCCACTGGAAGATCTTGTACTTGGCGCCGCCGCCCGCCCGGGCCTTGGCGGCCACGCCGTTGTAGACCTTCTCGAAGATGCGCGGCACGGCCGCCATGTACGTCGGCTGGACCACCGGCAGGTTCTCGATGATCTTGTCGACACGGCCGTCGACGGCGGTGACGTGCCCTGCCTCGATCTGCCCGGAGGTCAGCACCTTGCCGAAGACGTGCGCCAGCGGCAGCCACAGGTACTGCACGTCGTCCTTGCTGACCAGCCCGGTCGCCGCGATCGCCTTCGCCATGTACGACCAGTTGTCGTGCGGCAGGCGCACGCCCTTGGGGCGGCCGGTGGTGCCGGAGGTGTAGATGAGGGTGGCGAGCTGGTCCTTGGTGATCGCGCCGACCCGTTCCTTGATCAGCTCCGGGTCCTTCTCCAGCCGGGCCGCGCCGCGCCTCTCCAGCTCCTCCAGGGTGAGGATCCAGTCGGCGGTCTCGGCGCCGGCCGGGTCGACGACCACGACATGGGTCAGCTCGGGCAGCTCGCCGTGCTTCTCCTTGGCCTTGGCGACCTGCTCGGCGTTCTCCGCGATGAGCACCCGGCTCCCGGAGTCGGACAGGATGTACGCCGACTCGTCGGCGTTGGTCTGCGGATACACCGTGGTCGTGGCGGCGCCGGCGCACATGATGCCGAGGTCGGCCAGGATCCACTCGATCCGGGTGCTGGAGGCGAGGGCGACGCGCTGCTCGGGCTGCACGCCCAGCTCGATGAGCCCCGCCGCGATGGCGAAGACCCGCTCGGCTGCCTGCGCCCAGGTCAGCGACTTCCACTCGTCCGGGCCCTGGCCGGTGGACGAGGGAACCGGATACCGGTACGCCTCGGCGTCCGGCGTGGCCGCCACGCGCTCCAGGAAGAGGCCCGCCACGGACGGCGGACGGTTCTCGATCAAAGTCTGTGTGTCGCTCACGACATCCTCCGGGCCCGCGACAGTGCGGCTGGCTCAGGTGCGGCTGGGTGGCACTCACGAGCTGGGGGGCATGACGAGGTGCAGGTCACGACCCTTGTTTAACTCGCGAGTAACTAGGGAGCAGGGATCAGAGTAAAGGTCGACCGGCCGCCGCGTAAGGGGCTGCGGCCTGTCACTTCACAGAGACAGCTACCCCGCGGACGCACAGGGCCCGCCGCACTTTCGCACGGCGGGCCCCAGTTCTACCCGGTTTGCGGTGTAACCCGCGGTAATCAGCGGTTACTTCTTGCCCTTGCCCGACCCCGCGCTGTCATCGCTCGACAGGACGGCGATGAACGCCTCCTGCGGGACTTCCACGGAACCCACCATCTTCATCCGCTTCTTGCCCTCCTTCTGCTTCTCCAGCAGCTTGCGCTTCCGGGAGATGTCACCGCCGTAGCACTTGGCGAGGACGTCCTTGCGGATGGCGCGGATGGTCTCGCGGGCGATGACCCGGGAGCCGATGGCGGCCTGCACCGGCACCTCGAAGGCCTGCCGCGGGATCAGCTCCTTGAGCTTGGCGACGAGCCGCACGCCGTACGCGTACGCCTGGTCCTTGTGGGTGATCGCCGAGAAGGCGTCCACCTTGTCGCCGTGCAGCAGGATGTCGACCTTGACCAGGCTGGAGGTCTGCTCGCCGGTGGGCTCGTAGTCGAGCGAGGCGTAGCCGCGGGTCTTGGACTTCAGCTGGTCGAAGAAGTCGAAGACGATCTCGGCGAGGGGCAGGGTGTAGCGGATCTCGACCCGCTCCTCGGAGAGGTAGTCCATGCCGAGCAGGACACCGCGCCGGGTCTGGCACAGCTCCATGATCGAGCCGATGAACTCACTGGGCGCCAGGATCGTGGCCCGCACGACCGGCTCGTAGACCTCCGAGATCTTGCCCTCGGGGAACTCGCTGGGGTTGGTGACCGTGTGCTCGCTGCCGTCCTCCATGACCACGCGGTAGACCACGTTCGGCGCGGTGGCGATCAGGTCGAGCCCGAACTCGCGCTCCAGCCGCTCGCGGATCACGTCCAGGTGCAGCAGGCCCAGGAAGCCGACGCGGAAGCCGAAACCGAGGGCGGCGGAGGTCTCCGGCTCGTACACCAGCGCGGCGTCGTTGAGCTGGAGCTTGTCCAGGGCCTCGCGCAGCTCGGGGTAGTCCGAGCCGTCCAGCGGATACAGGCCCGAGAAGACCATGGGCTTGGGGTCCTTGTAGCCGCCGAGGGGCTCGGTGGCACCCTTGGACTGGCTGGTGACGGTGTCACCGACCTTCGACTGGCGGACGTCCTTCACGCCGGTGATCAGATAGCCCACCTCGCCGACACCGAGGCCGTCGGCGCCGAGCATCTCCGGCGAGTTGGTGCCGATCTCCAGCAGCTCGTGCGTGGCGCCGGTCGACATCATCTTGATGCGCTCGCGCTTGTTGAGCTGCCCGTCGATGACACGGACGTACGTGACGACGCCCCGGTAGGAGTCGTAGACGGAGTCGAAGATCATGGCGCGCGCCGGGGCGTCCTTGACGCCGACCGGGGCCGGGACCTGCTCGACGACCTTGTCCAGCAGCGCCTCGACGCCGAGCCCGGTCTTGGCGGAGACCTTGAGCACGTCGGCGGGGTCGCACCCGATGAGGTGGGCGAGCTCGTCGGCGAACTTCTCGGGCTGCGCGGCCGGCAGGTCGATCTTGTTCAGCACGGGGATGATCGTGAGGTCGTTCTCCATCGCCAGGTACAGGTTGGCGAGGGTCTGGGCCTCGATGCCCTGGGCCGCGTCGACCAGGAGGACGGTGCCCTCGCAGGCGGCGAGCGACCGCGAGACCTCGTAGGTGAAGTCGACGTGCCCGGGGGTGTCGATCATGTTCAGGATGTGCGTGTTGGTCTTGTCGTGGGTGGGAGCCCACGGCAGACGCACCGCCTGAGACTTGATCGTGATGCCACGCTCGCGCTCGATGTCCATGCGGTCGAGGTACTGGGCGCGCATCTGCCGCTGCTCGACCACTCCGGTCAGCTGGAGCATCCGGTCGGCGAGCGTGGACTTGCCGTGGTCGATGTGCGCGATGATGCAGAAGTTGCGGATCAGAGCCGGGTCGGTACGGCTCGGCTCGGGCACGTGGCTGGGGATCGCGGGCACGCAGGGTCCTGATTCTTGAGGCGTCCGCAGTGTCTGCGGTCTCGGGTCGGATCGATACGTAGCCTCCATGGTCCCACGGGCGGGGACCATGGACGGGTTTGGGCCGGGAATGGGCCCGCTGGTAGCCTGGGTGGCTGTGCCTCATGCCCTCTCGCAGGAGGCACGACCTCAAGAAATCACCCGGCAGGGATCGTGCGGCATCCGTGCGGCCCGTGCCAGAACCTGAAAAGGCTCATTCGTGGCGAACATCAAGTCCCAGATCAAGCGGATCAAGACCAACGAGAAGGCGCGGCTGCGCAACAAGGCCGTCAAGTCCTCCCTCAAGACCGCGATCCGCAAGGCCCGTGAGGCTGCTGCCGCGGGTGACGCCGAGAAGGCCACCGAGTACCAGCGCGCTGCCGCGCGTCAGCTCGACAAGGCCGTCTCGAAGGGCGTCATCCACAAGAACCAGGCCGCCAACAAGAAGTCGGCGCTGGCTCAGAAGGTCGCCGCGCTCAAGGGCTGACATCTGATGTGACGCCGGAGGGAATCGAGCGGGCCCTCTCTCATCCGCTCCCGTCCGGCACCCCTTTCGGATCCGCGCGCGGCCTGCGTTCGCCACGCGGGCGCGGATCCAGCAGTCTGATCCAAAGGCCGGGCGCTCTCCTGTTCCCCATGGGAGGGCACCCGGCCTTCGGCTTGCCCGGATCCCGTCCCGTTCAGGACCAGAACTCGTCGCTCTTCTCGATGTCCTCGACGCACTCGTCGAGGTCGGTGGCCTTGTCGCCGACGATCCGGAAGACGATGCATCCGGTGTCGTCCAGGTGCCTGCCCTTGCGCTCGGCGGTGACCCTGCACATGCCGACCGCGTGCCCCCGGCCGTCGACGGCGATCCCGAGCACCTCCAGGCGCATCGACCCCGCGGTCTCCTCGGCGAGCCGCCGGTACATGTCGATGATCGCGTCCTGCCCCTTGAAGTCACCCGAGAGCGGGTGGCTGCCGGGCACGTGATGGGTGGCGTCCATCGCGATCAGTTCCCGCAGGGCGTCCAGATCTCCCCGGCTGAAGGCGTCGAACCCCTTGCGGACCAGTGTTGCGTGCGGGTGTTCAGCCATGCCCCTCGCCACCTTTCCGTCCCTTGGCGACGTACGGCTGACACTCCCGATTGTCCCTCCGGGGGGCCCGGGCGGCATGGCGGACCGGTGGCATGGCGGCAATGCGGCAATGCGGCAATGCGGCAAGCCAGCATGGCGGCGTGGCGGCATGGAGCGCCGCCCGGGAGACGGCATACGCGGTGACGGGCCGCGGACCGCGCCGCCGCGCCCCGGTCCGGTCCGGCCCGGGGACGGGACGTTAGCCGCGCCCTCTGGAGCGAGCCGCTCGTGCGATGGTGACCACGGCCTTCTCCAGCGCGTACGCCGGGTCGTCACCGCCGCCCTTCACGCCCGCGTCGGCCTCGGCCACCGCCCGCAGCGCCGTCGCCACGCCGTCCGGCGTCCAGCCGCGCATCTGCTGCCGCACCCGGTCGATCTTCCAGGGCGGCATCCCCAGCTCGCGCGCGAGATCGGCCGGCCGGCCGCCCCGGGCCGACGACAGCTTGCCGATCGCCCGGACGCCCTGGGCCAGCGCGCTCGTGATCAGCACCGGCGCCACCCCCGTGGACAGCGACCAGCGCAGCGCCTCCAGGGCCTCGGCGGTCCGCCCTTCGACCGCGCGGTCGGCGACCGTGAAACTCGACGCCTCGGCACGCCCGGTGTAGTACCGCCCGACGACGGCTTCGTCGATCGTCCCCTCGACGTCCGCGCACAGCTGGGAGACGGCCGACGCCAGCTCCCGCAGATCGCTGCCGATCGCGTCGACCAGCGCCTGGCACGCCTCCGGGGCGGCGGACCGGCCCGCCGTCCTGAACTCGGTCCGCACGAACGCCAGCCGGTCCGCCGGCTTCGTCATCTTCGGGCAGGCCACCTCGCGCGCGCCCGCCTTGCGCGCCGCGTCGAGCAGGCCCTTGCCCTTGGCGCCGCCCGCGTGCAGCAGCACCAGCGTGATCTCCTCCGCGGGCGCCCCGAGGTAGGCCTTCACGTCCTTGATCGTGTCGGCCGACAGGTCCTGTGCGTTGCGCACGACCACGACCTTGCGCTCCGCGAAGAGCGACGGGCTGGTCAGCTCGGCGAGCGTGCCGGGCTGCACCTGCTCGGGGGTCAGGTCGCGGACGTCCGTGTCGGCGTCGGCGGCCTTCGCGGCAGCCACCACCTCCTGCACGGCACGGTCCAGCAACAGGTCCTCCTGGCCCACGGCGAGCGTCACGGGGGCGAGAGGGTCGTCATTCGCAGTCTTCCTGGCCATCGCGCCCAGCATCCCACGCGGCACCGACAACGCGTCCGGACGGACGGTCCCCGCCCCGACGACCCCGCCCGGACGACCTTGCCCGGATGCACAGGCCCGGCCTTGCCCGGACGGACAGGCCTCGCCCCGACGACCGACCCCGCCAGCGAACGCCGGGCGGAGCGGCCCGCGGGAACGCCGGGCGGAGCGGCCCGCGGGAACGCCGGGCGGAGCGGCCCGCGGGCACCTACGGTTCCTCCCGCCAGCCCTCCCACTCACCGGCGAAACGGTCCAGCTCCCCGGGGTCGAGCCGCCCCTCCTCGTCTCTCAGGACGACCAGCCACTGCGCGTCCTCGGCGTCGTCCTCACCGGCCAGCGCGTCCCGCACCAGCTGCGGCTCCTCGACCACGCCGAACCGCTCCGCGAGCGCCTCGGCCGCTTCCTCCGCCGCATCCCGGTCGGGCAGCACCAGCACATGTCGCACATCACTCACGCCGCACATTGTCCGACACGGGCGATGCCGCGCCGCCGCCCCCTAGACGGACCGCCGCAGCACCGGCACGCCGCCGAGCTCGATCCCGAAATCCTCCCGGTACATCCCGAGCACCTCCTCGTCCGTCGCCAGCTCCCGCTCCTCCTTCGTCCCGTCGGCCGCCGTGGACGTGACCTTGCGCCCGCTGAGCGTGATCCGTCCTCCGTCCCCCGTGACCCGCGAACACACCAGTGACCGCGTGAAGTGCGACTCCGGCGAGGTGCTGTGCCACCACGCCCCGACCGCGAAGTCGCCGAGCGTCCGCGGCCGCACCTCCAGGCGGTACTGCGCTCTGCCGTCCCGGGTCACGTCCAGGTCCGCCGCCTCCACGGTGTCGTGCCCACCGCGCACCCCGGCCGCGTCCGGTCCCGCCTCGACGATCCGGAACGCGCCCCCGGGATCCTCCTGCTCCCCCCGCTCCCCGAACGCCAGCGGCAGGTGGCTGTGCGCCCCGAACCCCACGTCGGCCAGCCAGTCGCCCCCGTCCACCGTCCGCACCCGCAGCGCCAGATGGTCGTACGGCACCCCCAACCGCCCCCCGTCCCCGTACACCCGGCCCGCGAGCAGCGTCACGTCGTATCCCAGCGCGGCCAGCAACGCCCCGAAGGACCCGTTCAGTTCGTAGCAGAACCCGCCCCGCCGCGCCCCCACCACCTTGTCCAGCAGCCGCTTCTCCTCCAGCACGATCTCCTCGCCGAGATGGATCGAGAGGTTCTCGAACGGCACGGCCCGCAGATGGCGCAGGTGCAGCTCGCGCAGCACGTCGGCGGTGGGCCACGCCGGGTGCTCGGCTCCCAGTCGGCGGAGATAGGCATCAACCTGTGCTGAGTTCATGCCCTCAGTCTCGCGCCACGGTCAACTCGCCCTCCCCTCCCGCGACCGCCAGCGCGCCGTCCCGGTCCGTCCGCAGCACCGCCGCGCCTCCGGCACGCAGCGCCGCGAGGGTGCCGGGAGCCGGGTGCCCGTACGGGTTGTCCTCGCCGCAGCTGATGAGAGCCAGTCTCGGGGCGGCCCGGCGCAGAAGACCCGGGTCCTGGTAGGCCGAGCCGTGGTGGGCGACCTTCAGCACGTCCACGCCCTCCAGCTCCCGCGCCGCCGGCGACCTCGCCAGAGCCCGCTGGGACGGGGGTTCGAGGTCCCCGAGAAGGAGCAGCCGCAGCCCCGCCGACCTGACCAGCATGGCGACACTGGCGTCGTTCGGCCCCTCCGGCACCGGGTGGGCCGGCAGCAGCCCGGGATGCGGCCCCGCAGGCGCGTCCGGCGGCGGGCTCGGCGGCGGCCACACCACCTGCCAGGACAGCTCCCCCGTGCGCCGCTCTTCCCCCGCCGCCGCCCGCGTCACGGGAATCCGCCGCGCCGCCGCCACTCTCCGCACGAACGCCGCCTGGTCGACGGGCTCCTCCAGCCCCGTCGTCTCGATCGCACCCACCGCCCGTCCACGCAGCACCCCCGGGAGGCCCGCCACGTGGTCGGCGTGGAAGTGGGTGAGCACGATCAGCGGGACCTCGGTGATGCCGAGGTCGCGCAGGCACCGGTCGACGAGCAGCGGATCGGGTCCCGCGTCGACGACCACACCGGCGCCCTCGCCCGCCGCGAGCACCACGGCGTCCCCCTGCCCCACGTCACACATCACCAGCCGCCAGCCCGGCGGCGGCCAGCCCGTGACCACCCGGGTCAGCGGCGGCGGCTGCACCACGGCCAGTGCCAGCAGCAGCCCGCAGGCCCCGCACCACCAGGGGTGCCGGAGCAGCCGCCGCCCCGCCGTCACCACGCCCAGGGTCACGGCCGCGAGCAGCGCCGCGCCGGACCAACTGCCCGGCCAGTCCACTCCCCCGCCCGGCAGCGCCGCCCCGGTCCGCGCGATCTCCGCGATCCACTCGGCGGGCCACTGCGCGCACCACGCCAGGGCCTCGGCCAGCGGCATCGCCGCCGGTGCCGTGGCCAGCGCCGCGAAGCCCAGCACCGTGGCCGGCGCGATCGCGGACTCCACGAGCAGATTGCACGGCACGGCCACCAGGCTCACCCGCGCCGACAGCACGGCGACGACGGGCGCGCACAGCGCCTGCGCGGCGGCTGCGGCGGCCAGCGCCTCGGCGAGGCCCGGCGGCACCCCGCGCCGCCGCAGCCCGGCGCTCCAGCGGGGCGCGAGCGTGAGCAGGGCCCCGGTGGCCACGACCGAGAGCAGGAAGCCGTAACTCCGCGCCAGCCACGGGTCGTACAGCACGAGCAACAGGACCGCCGTCGCCAGCGCCGGGATCATCGACCTCCGGCGGCCGGTCGCCAGGGCGACGAGCGCGACGGCACCGCAGGCCGCGGCGCGCACCACACTCGGATCGGGTCTGCACACCACGACGAACCCGAGCGAGAGCGCACCGCCGAGCACCGCGGTCGCCCGCAGCGAGAGGCCGAGGCGGGGCGCGAGTCCTCGCCGCTCCACGCGCTGCGCCAGCCCCGGTGGACCGAGCAACAGGGCGAGCAGGATCGTGAAGTTGGCTCCGGACACGGCCAGGGTGTGGGTGAGGTCGGTCTCCTTGAAAGCCTCCTCCAGCTCCGGAGTGATCCGCGAGGTGTCCCCGACGACCAGCCCCGGCAGCAACGCCCGGGCGTCGGCGGGCAGTCCGTCCGTCGCCTCCCGCAGCCCGGCGCGCAGCCGCCCTGCGAGCCGTTGCGCCGCCGAGGGCTCACCCACCACCTCCGGCACCGCCCCACCGCGTACCCGCAGCACGGCCGCGATCCGGTCGCCGCGCGTCACGGCGGGCGCCAGCCGCGCGGCACTCAGCCGCAGCCGTGTCGACGGCAGCAGCCCGAGCCATCGCGACCGCACCGGCGGGCCCGCCACCCGGTGCGTGGCGGGCGGCGGTACGTCCACGATCACCAGGACCGGAGTCCGCGTCACCACCGCGGCGCCGCCCGCCTCTTGGGCGCTGCGCACCTCGGCGTCGATGAGCACGGCGGCCGGTGCCACTTGGTCGCCCCGCACCCGGGGCCGGGTGAGCCGCGGGTCGGAGGTCAGCTCGACCTCGGCTGTCACCGTGGCGTACTCCCGCGCCAGTCCCGGCACCGGCCCGCGCCGCAGCTCCGCCCCGTGCAGCCCGGCCGAGGCCGCTGCCGCCGCGGCACACAACAGCACGGCGGCGGCCGAGACCCGCGGCCATGACGCCGCCCCGCGCCGCCGGACCAGCGGCAGCAGCCCGACCAGGACCAGGCAGCCGGCCACGATCGCCACGACCACCGCCGCCGGCGCGTCCAGCACCAGCGCCGCCGTCCCCCAGGCGGCGAGGGCGGGCGGTACCAGCCGCAGGTCCGTGGGGCCCTCCTGACGGGGCCGGGCGGCGCCGAGCCGCGTCCCGGAGGAGGCGTGCACGGACGACCGGACGGCTGGGGGACGGGGGGACGCCTCGCCTGGCTGCGGCCGGGAGGACGGGAGCGGGGGTGCCGCCTCGTCCCGCTGTGAACGGGGGGCAGGCAGCCAGGCTGTCGGCTCGTCCTGCCGCGACCGGGCGTCCGAGAGCCGAGCCGCCGCCCCACCCCGCCGCGACCGAGCAGCCGAGAGCCGAGCCGCCGCCTCGTCTCCCCGCGTCGGCGTCTCCGGGGTGCCGCTCATGGCTGTACGAGATTTCGCAGGTCGGCGAAGCGGCGGTCGCCGATGCCGTTCACCTCGCGCAGCTCGTCCACGGAACGGAAGCCGCCGTGCTGCGTGCGGTAGTCGAGGATGTGCTGTGCGAGCACCGGGCCGACGCCCGGCAGGGTGTCGAGCTGCTCAGCGGTGGCCGTGTTGAGGGAGACCGGAGCCGCCGGCGCCCCACCGACCACCGCCCCGCCGGCCGAGCTGCTCGCCCCGGTCGCCGCGGCGGGGGCCGGACCGCCGACGATCACCTGCTCACCGTCCACCAGGAAACGGGCCCGGTTGAGGGCGTCGGTGTCCGTGCCGGGCTTCACCCCGCCCGCCGCGCTCAGCGCGTCCGCCACCCGTGAGCCCGCCGGCAACCGGTGGATGCCCGGACGGCGCACCTTGCCGCTGACGTCCACGACGATCTCACCCGTTGCCGCCCCCGCCCCCGTTTTCCCCGCGCCGCCGGGAGGCCCGGCTGACCCCGCTGCCCCCGCGGCGGACGCCCCCTCCGGCACCCCGGCGCCGCCCGGCCCGCGTCCCTCCTCGGTCCGGCCGCTCTCCTCGCCATGGCCGTACGGCACCGCCGCCCGCACCACCTCGGGTGGTCGCACGGACTGGGTCCGGCCCGCCCAGAAGTGCTGCACGGCGAACACCGCGGCGGCGATCAGCACCACGGACAGCGCGAGCACACTCCGCAGCTCCAGAGCGCACCTGGCCTGCAACCACAGCGGCATGCGCTCCCGCAGCGCGAGCGCGGCCCGCTCCCGCCAGGCGCCCTCGGCGAGATGGAGGTCACCGTCCGGTGGACCGGCGGGGAGAGTGCCGGGCTCCGCAAGGGCCGTCCGCCGAGCAGGCCCTTGGCGGTGCTCCCCCGCACCGGCCGGACCGGGCGGTGGCCCCTGCCCCGACTCCCGGCGCTCCCCGGCCGGTTCGAGCGGCCCGGCCTGCCCGCCGAACAACACTCCCGCACGCCGCCGGAGTTCCTCAGCGGGTGCATGACGGTGGCGTCCCCGGGCGCGTACGGCAGCCGGACGGCGGCGATGACGGACCCGCCCGTCGGATGCGGGCCCGCGCCCCGGGCCACTGGTCGCGGTCGCTGTGCGTGAACGTGATCGAAGTGCCATGCGACGAGGATCGGACACCCCGGCCCACCCGCGATGATCATGGTGGATTTCCGGGGACAGCGGCCCCGTTGTGGACAACTCCCCCACTCACACGGGTGACTGATGCCCCACCGCACCGTTCACCGCGGCGAAACCACGACCCCCAGCAGCCCGGGCCCGGTGTGCGCCCCGATGACCGCGCCGACCTCGCTGACATGCAGATCGGCCAGGCCGGGCACCCGGGTCCGCAACCGGTCGGCGAGAGCCGACGCCCGGTCCGGGGCGGCGAGATGGTGGACCGCGACATCGACCTCGGCGTCGCCCGCCCGCTCGGCCGCGATCTCCTCCAGGCGGGCGATGGCCTTGGACGCGGTCCGCACCTTCTCCAGCGGTTCGATCCGGCCGTCGGCCAGCTGCAGCAGCGGCTTCACGGCCAGGGCCGAGCCCAGCAGAGCCTGCGCGGCGCCGATCCGGCCGCCGCGGCGCAGGTAGTCGAGGGTGTCGACGTAGAAGTAGGCGGACGTGCCCGCGGCCCGCTTCTCCGCCGCCGTGACGGCCTCGTCCACAGTGCCGCCCGACTCGGCGGCCTCCGCCGCGGAGAGCGCGCAGAAGCCGAGCGCCATGGCGATCATGCCGGTGTCCACCACCCGCACCGGCACGGGCGCCTGCCGGGCGGCGGCGACGGCCGCGTCGTACGTCCCGGAGAGCTCGGCGGACAGATGGAGGGAGACGATGCCGGTGGCACCGGATTCGGCCACCTTGCGGTACGTCTCCTCGAAGACCGCCGGGCTGGGCCGCGAGGTCGTCACCGGGCGCCGCTTCTGCAAAGCCTGAGCGAGGGCGCGCGTGGAGATCTCGGTGCCCTCCTGCAGCGCGCGGTCGCCGAGGACCACGGTCAACGGGACCGCTGTGATGCCATGGCGTTCCATCGTCCGGGCCGGCAGGTAGGCCGTTGAATCGGTGACGATCGCGACATGGCGGGACATGAGCTGGAGGTTACCTGCCGGGGAACCCTTAGGGCAGCCCGGCCCCGGTGGCCCGTGGCGCGCGTGGCCGGATCAAGTGGTGCTCTCGGGGCGGCGCTTCTTCTGCCAGGGATAGGTCTGCGGCGGCGTCGGCGGGGTGATGGCGGGCCGGGCCGGCTCCTGCTCCGGGCTCGACTGCGGCGCCTCGGGCCAGGTCTGCCCGGCGGCCCCGGCACCGGCGGCGGGGGCCTCGGGCCAAGGCTGGGAGGCTCCCGGCCCGGGCTTCGGCGCCGATGCGCGCTCGTCCTTCGGCGCGGCGGACTCGGGCTTCGGCTCGGCGGCCTGGGACTCCGGTGACGTCGTCCAGTGCCGGAGCGCGCCGGCCTCGACGTCGATCTGCGTGCTGAGCGAGTCCAGGTCGTCCTCGGCGAAACGGCGGGCACGGTCGCGGGCGGCCCAGCGCAGCGCGTCGGCCGACTGCGTGATGCGCTCGGTGCGCTCGCGCAGCTCGGGCAGCCGTCCGCGGAGCGCGGTGCGGTCCGGCTCGGACTCCAGGCGCTTCAGCTCGCCGTCCAGCTCGTGTCCGTGCGCGCTGAGCCGCTCGAAGAGGCCGATGGTCTCCTTCAGGGACGCGTCCTCGGCGGAGGCCGCCTGCAGCGCGTCCTGGGTGGCGCGCATCGAGGTGCGCAGCCTGAGCCGGAGCTGGGCCAGCTCCCCGGCGGCGCCCGGCTGGGCGAAGGACTTGGCCCGCAGGGTGTGGTCCTCCACCGTGCGGCGGGCCTGGTCGATGCCGCGGTCCACACCGCGCTTGGCGGCGCCCACCACCTTCACGGTCGCGTACACGCCGAGCACGACCAGGAGCACGACAAGCAGGGCGAATACTGCGAACACTGCTTCCACCGGCTCCTCCTCAGGACGTCTCGCCACACCTCGGCTCGCTCTCCACGGTAAACGCAACAGGCAGGCCCGGAGTTCCAGAAAAACCCCGAACCTGCCCGTAGAGGACCACCACGGGACCACTAGGGGACCACTGGGGGATCCCCCGGAGAGCGGCAGAGCGGCCCACGCGGCCCACGCGGCCCACGCAGTCTGTACGGCCGCCCGTACGCCCGTACGCCCGTACAGACCCCTAAGGTCCCTGCAGCCCGTACGGCCCGTACAGCCCGTACGCCCCCGCGGCTACGCCGGAACGATGTTGACCAGCTTCGGCGCCCGCACGATCACCTTGCGGATCCCGGCCCCGCCCAGCGCGGCGACGACCTTCTCGTCCGCCAGGGCGACCTTCTCCAGTTCCTCGTCGGAGATCGACGGCGAGACCTCCAGCCGCGCCTTGACCTTGCCCTTGATCTGGACGACGCAGGTCACGGTCTCGTCGACCACGTACGCCGGGTCGGTCACCGGGAAGTCCTGGTGGACGACCGAGTCGGTGTGGCCCAGCTTGCGCCACAGCTCCTCGGCGATGTGCGGGGCCAGCGGCGCGACCATCAGCACCAGCGGCTCGGCGACCGAGCGCGGCACCGCGCCGCCCGCCTTGGTCAGGTGGTTGTTCAGCTCGGTGACCTTGGCGATGGCGGTGTTGAACCGCATGCCCTCCAGGTCCCCGCGCACCCCGTCGATCGCCTTGTGCAGGGCGCGCAGCGTCTCCTCGTCCGGCTCGGCGTCCACGACGGTGACCTCGCCGCTCGCCTCGTCGACGATGTTGCGCCACAGCCGCTGCAGCAGCCGGAACTGGCCGACCACCGCACGCGTGTCCCACGGCCGGGAGACGTCCAGCGGGCCCATCGCCATCTCGTACAGGCGCAGGGTGTCGGCGCCGTACTCGGCGCAGATCTCGTCCGGAGTGACGGCGTTCTTC
This sequence comes from Streptomyces sp. NPDC006624, assembly GCF_040611555.1. Classification (NCBI taxonomy): domain Bacteria; kingdom Bacillati; phylum Actinomycetota; class Actinomycetes; order Kitasatosporales; family Streptomycetaceae; genus Streptomyces; species Streptomyces sp. NPDC006624. The sequence goes on from NZ_JBEXOM010000008.1 coordinate 144,837, forward strand.
AGGGACTTGCCCATCTTGCCCAGCAGCCGGGAGACCTTCTCGCCCTGGTACCAGTACGCGCCGTCGCGCTCCTCCACCTCGGCGGCGGGCACCGCGATGCCGCGGCTGTCGCGGTAGACGTAGGCCTGGATCATGCCCTGGTTGAACAGCTTGTGGAACGGCTCCGCGGAGGAGACGTGCCCCAGGTCGTACAGGACCTTGGACCAGAAGCGGGCGTACAGCAAGTGCAGCACGGCGTGCTCGGCGCCGCCGACGTACAGGTCGACGCCGCCGTGCGGCTGGCCCTCGCGCGGGCCCATCCAGTACCGCTCGATCTCCGGGTCGACCAGCTTCTCGCTGTTGTGCGGGTCCAGGTAGCGCAGCTCGTACCAGCAGGAACCGGCCCAGTTGGGCATGGTGTTGGTCTCACGCCGGTACTTCTTCGGGCCGTCGCCCAGGTCCAGCGTGACGTAGACCCAGTCCTCGTTGCGGGACAGCGGCGTCTCGGGCTCGGTGTCGGCGTCGTCCGGGTCGAAGGTGCGCGGCGAGTAGTCCTCGACCTCCGGCAGCTCCAGGGGCAGCATCGACTCGGGCAGCGCGTGGGCGATGCCCTCCTCGTCGTAGACGATCGGGAAGGGCTCGCCCCAGTAGCGCTGGCGGCTGAACAGCCAGTCGCGCAGGCGGAAGTTGACGGTGCCCTCGCCGACGCCGGACCGCTCCAGCCACTCGGTGATGCGCGCCTTGGCCTCGGCGACGCCCAGACCGTCCAGGCTGACCTCGTCGTTCGACGAGTTGATGATCTTCGCGTCGTACGACGAGAAGGCGTTCTCCCACGTCGAGGTGTCCGTGCCGCGGCCGTCGGTCGGCTCGACGATGCAGTGGATCGGCAGCTCGAAGGCGCGCGCGAACTCGAAGTCGCGCTGGTCACCGGCCGGGACGGCCATGATCGCGCCGGTGCCGTAGCCCATCAGGACGTAGTCGGCGATGAAGACCGGGACCTGCTCGCCGTTGACCGGGTTGGTGGCGTAGGAGCCGATGAAGACGCCGGTCTTGTCCTTGGCCTCGGCCTGCCGCTCCACGTCGGACTTGGAGGCGGCCTGCGCGCGGTACGCGGCGACGGCCTCGGCCGGGGTGGCGTGACCGCCGGTCCACACCTCGTGGGTGCCCTCCGGCCAGGCGGCCGGGGTGAACTTCTCCACCAGCGGGTGCTCGGGCGCCAGCACCATGTAGGTCGCGCCGAACAGGGTGTCGGGGCGGGTGGTGAAGACGGTGATGCGCTCCCCGTCGATCGGGAAGTCGACGCGGGCGCCTTCGGAGCGGCCGATCCAGTTGCGCTGCTGCAGCTTGATGGCGTCGGGCCAGTCCAGCTCCTCCAGGTCCTCCAGCAGCCGGTCGGCGTAGGCCGTGATGCGCATGTTCCACTGGCGCAGCTTGGCCTTGAAGACGGGGAAGTTGCCGCGCTCGGAGCGGCCCTCGGCGGTGACCTCCTCGTTGGCCAGCACGGTGCCCAGGCCGGGGCACCAGTTGACCGGCGCGTCGGAGGCGTAGGCCAGCCGGAACCCGCCCAGGACGTCGGCCTTCTCGGCGGCGCTCAGCTCGCTCCACGCGCGCGTGTGGCCCGGGACGGGCCGCTCACCGGACTCGAACCGGGCGACCAGCTCGGAGATCGGGCGGGCCCGCCGGGCGTCGTGGTCGTACCAGGAGTTGAAGATCTGCAGGAAGATCCACTGGGTCCACTTGTAGTAGTCCGGGTCGATCGTGGCGAACGAGCGGCGCTTGTCGTGGCCCAGGCCCAGCCGGCGCAGCTGGGCCTTCATGTTCTCCATGTTGGCCTCGGTCGACACGCGCGGGTGCGTGCCGGTCTGCACCGCGTACTGCTCGGCGGGCAGGCCGAAGGCGTCGAAGCCCAGGGTGTGCAGGACGTTGTGTCCGGTCATCCGCTGGAAGCGGGCGAAGACGTCCGTGGCGATGTAGCCCAGGGGGTGGCCGACGTGCAGGCCCGCGCCCGAGGGGTAGGGGAACATGTCCATGATGAACTTCTTGGGCCGGGCGACGGTCTCCGCGTCGCCCGCCAGGTCACCCTTGGGGTTGGGTGCGGCGTAGGTGCCGTCGGCGTCCCAGAAGTCCTGCCAGCGTGCTTCGATCTCGGCAGCCATCGCGGCCGTGTAGCGGTGCGGCGCGGCCACCTCGGAGGTGGCCGCGGGGTTCGTCTCGCTCATGATCCTCAAAGCTCCATCGATCGTCTCTGCCTGCGGGCTGTGTCGTCGAGAAACGAAAAATCCCCTCGCACAGGAGGGGACGCCGCGCCGATTCCGGCCACTCGACTGGTCCGGTGGCCGGGACTGATCAGCGCGGCCCGCTAAGCAGAAGGCGTACGGCACGCATGGCGTCAGGGTACCGCAGGCCCACAGCGCGCCGCGACGCGCTTCCGGGCGGACACAGGGGCCCCTCGCACCCCGAAAGGCTGAACAAGGTTCAAAAGTTACTTCGCGTAACAGCCACTAAGGGGCATCACAACAAGCACATTGTCCTTTGATAACAGCGCAATAACTCAAACCTTCTACCGATCGGTACGGCTCCGCTTAGAGTGCGGCACGGGACCGCTGCCCTCCCGAACCGCTCGGAGTTGCCCCCATGAACCCTCATCGCTCCATCAGCTCGCCACCCCCGGTCACCGGGATGTGGGGAGCCGCGTCGTGAACCCCTACGACTCCACGGCGGACGACTCCTTCGCCGAGTTCCTGAACTTCGGCGCGGGCGTGCTGTCCCTCGTGTGCCTGACCTGCTCGGTGATCTGGGGCCTGGTCGCCCAGGACCGGATCCTGCTGGACGCCCGCAGGCGCATCCTGGCGCAGGCCGTGCACCGGACCACGGCCGTCGCCTCGATCGCCTTCCTGCTGGTGCACATCGGCGTGAAGCTAGCGCTCTCGCACACCTCGTGGATCGCCGCGGTGATCCCCTTCGGGCTGTTCCTCACCGACGAGGAGCTGGTCCAGGGCAGGTCGTTCCTGATCGGCCTGGGCACCCTGGCGGGCATGCTCATGATCTTCGTGGGCATCACCGGCGTGCTCCGCAACCGCTTCGCCTCCCCCGCGCCGGTCGCGGCCCGCTGGCGCGCCATGCACATGCTGGCCTACCCGGCCTGGTGCGCCGCCCTGATCCACGGGCTCTACGCGGGTCGAGCGGCCAAGCCGATCTTCATCATCCTGTACTGCCTGTCGCTGGCCGGCGTGGCCGGAGCCCTCGCCCTGCGCGCGGCTCCGCGCCAGGTCAAGCGCCGGGTCGCCGACCGGCTGACCGAGCTGCTGGGGACCGGCGGGCCCCAGGGCCGCAGGGACCTGGAGGAGAGCCGGTCCCGGACCGGCGGCGGCTCCCCGCTGCCCGGCTACGAGAGCCGGGACGCCTCCCCGAGGGCGGCCGCGTCCCCGTCCGGGCCGCTGTTCGAGAAGGCGGAACGCCCCGCGGCCAAGGAGCCCGCGAACGGCTTCGCGGCGGCCTACCGGGCCGTCTCGGGCCCGCCGCCGGGCGGTCAGCCCTTCGCACCCGGCCCGACCGACCGCATGGAGCTGCCGCTGGACATGCAGCCCACCCAGGCGATGCCGGCCGTGGACAGCCCGTCCAGCACCTCGGGCAGCTGGCCGATCCCGTCCCCGCCCCCGGTCGGCGAGGCCCCGCCGTCGGCCTACGACCCGCTGCAGGACACGGGCTTCAACATCCCGCCCTACGACCCGGCCCAGGACACCGGACAAAACATCCCGGCCTATGGCAATCAAGGCGCCGCCGGCTACGGATCGAGTGATGTGTACGACACGGGTGAGACGAACGCCGTCTACGACACGTACTACCCGAACGACACGTACAACAGCGGTCCCGCCACTGAAACACTGCCCGGTGCGTCCTACGACTTCGACGCACCGGGATCGGGCGAACCTTGGAACACGCCTTCCGGAGGCTTTAAGTGAACGAGGCCCTGCCCGACGTACCCGAAGTCCGCGTGGTCGGCCTTCCCCAGCTCACGTCGGGCTTCGACCTTGTCGATCGGCTCGATCTGCCCATGCACCTCAAGGTGCACGGGCCGCTCGAGCCGATGGGCGGCGAGCAGCTCGCGCAACTCGCCGAACGCATCAACCTGAAGGGCCGCGGCGGCGCGGGCTTCCCCTTCCACAAGAAGCTGCGCTCGGTCGCCGAGGCGGCGATCAAGCGCGGCGTCCGGCCGGTCGTCGTCGTGAACGGCAGCGAGGACGAACCGGCCTGCCGCAAGGACACGGTGCTGATCAACCGTGCCCCGCACCTCATCCTGGACGGCGCGCTGCTGTGCGCCGAGGCCCTGGGTGCCCGCACGCTCGTGGTGGGGGTCACCCGTGAGTCCACACAGCGCTCCATGGAGGCCGCGCTCTCCGAACGCGGCCTCAGCAACGGCCGCCGCTCGGCCCTCCGGGCGCGCGTGCAGCGCAACCCGGTCCGCATGGTCACCGGCGCCGCCGCGTCGCTGATCCGCTCGATCGACGGCGGCCCGGCCATCCCGCCGGGCCGCAAGGTCAGCGCCTCGCAGTACGGCGTCGGCGGCGCGCCCACGCTGCTGTCCAACGCCGAGACCTTCGCCCAGCTGGCCATCGCCGCCCGCATCGGCCCGGAGCGCTACGGCAACACCGGCCTGTACGACGAGCCGGGCACGGTCATGCTCACCGTCTCCGGCGCGGTCGCGCGGCCCATGGTGATCGAGGTCCCGACGGGCGTGCCGCTGCGCTACGTCCTGCAGCTGGCCGGCGCGCCGCCGGTGCCGCAGGGCGTGCTCACCGGCGGCTACCACGGCAAGTGGATCGACGCGGCGACGGTCAACGAGGCGATCGTCTCCCGCAACTCCCTGGACGCGGTGGGCGGTTCGCTGGGCGCCGGCGCCATCCTGCCGATCAGTCAGGACACCTGCCCGCTGGGCGAGTCGCTGCGGGTCGCCCAGTGGCTGGCCGAGGAGAGCGCGGGCCAGTGCGGCCCCTGCTACCTCGGCCTGCCGGCCGCCGCGCGCGGCCTGGAGGACATCCTCAACGGCGGTGGCCCGGCCGCGCTCGAGGCGCTCAAGCAGGTCGCCAAGAACGTGAAGCGGCGCGGCGCCTGCTCGCACCCGGACGGCTCCGCGATGTTCCTGGAGTCGACCATCAAGGCGTTCACGGACGACCTGGCCGCCCATGTCCTCGGCAACGGCTGCGGACGGCGCGTGGAGGGCGTTCTGCCGCTCTTCGAGGGCGGCCGGGCCCCGACGGGCATCCCGGGCGGCGAGTCCGAGGAGAACGGCCCGAGCCGTCAGAAGATCTACGTCGACTGGACGCTGTGCCGTGGCCACGGGCTGTGCGCGGACATCCTCCCCGAGGTGTTCCAGCTCGGCGCGGACGGCTTCCCGACCGTGGCGCAGGCGCAGGTGCCGCGCTACGCCGAGGCCAAGGCTCTACGCGCGGTGCGCCGGTGCCCCGCGCTGGCCCTGCGCATCGAGGAGGACACGCGCTCGGGCGGTGCGCCGTCCCGCAACCTCCCCGTCCTGTCCCAGGGCCGCGGACGCCGCGCTCTGGGCCGCTGAGCGGACGCGTCGGCGGGCTCCTCACCGGGGGGCCCGCCGTATCCGTGTCTCCCCGCGCACAACCCACGCACAACGAGAAGGCGGGCCATCCGATCGGATGGCCCGCCTTCTCATCTGCTGTGGAGCTAAGGAGAATTGAACTCCTGACCTCCTGCATGCCATGCAGGCGCTCTACCAACTGAGCTATAGCCCCTTGCGGTGTTGCCTTCGGGTTTCCCCGGCGGCGAAGCCAACATTACTGGTCCTGCGGGCTCAACACCAAATCGGTTTCGCCTTGCCCGATATGCCCGGAATGCCGGTTCTCAGGCCGTGACGAACGAGTAGAACCGCTTGAGTGTGCAGTGCTCCTCCAGAAGCCGGCCGTAGATCGGCTCGCCCTCCAGTTCGCGGTACGTCTCGATGGGGTCGCCTTTTATGATCAGCGCCCGCGCGCACTCCTCGCACCAGTACTGGTAGTCGGGATTGATCGGTTCCATGTCGCGGACGATCGGCGTCCCGCTGCCGCACCAGTCGCACTTCCGCCTGTGTGCACCCATCGATCAGCTCCAGCTGTGGCCGCAGGCCGTGCACACGTAGGAGATCCCGCCGTTGTCGCCGAGCATCTGGGCCACGTGCGCGGATCCGCAGGAAGGGCAGCTGAGGCGGGTGGACATGTCCCGTGTCAGTCCTGCTCCGAGGAGGTGGTCGACCTCCTCGAGGATGCTCGCAGGCATCGCTACTCCTCCCGTCGGGCCGCGCCCCCTTCCGGCCGTTTGATTCTGCCACGGCCGGACCAATACGGTCAGCGACGCCTCAGTACCAGTCCGGACACGGCACCCCGGCGGGGCCGTAGAGGTATACGCCTCACAGGGCCCGGGTGACTCAACGCGGAGCATGAAAAATCCCGTCCCCTGACGGGAACGGGATCTTGATGTGGAGCTAAGGAGAATTGAACTCCTGACCTCCTGCATGCCATGCAGGCGCTCTACCAACTGAGCTATAGCCCCTCGTCACGCGGTGGAACCGCATGATGTCCGCTTCCCGGCGGGCCGGGCGAACAAGAAGAACTTTAGCCTGCGACCTGCCGGAAAGTGAAATCCGGGGTCAGTCGTCGTCGCCGAGCACCGGCTCGGGCAGCGTGCCGGCGTTGTGCTCCAGCAGACGCCAGCCGCGGGCGCCTTCACCGAGGACGGACCAGCAGCAGTTGGAGAGTCCGCCGAGGCTCTCCCAGTTGTGGGGGTCAAGGCCGAGGAGGCGGCCGATGGTGGTGCGGATGGTGCCGCCGTGGCTGACCACGACGAGCGTGCCGTCCTCGGGGAGCTTCTCGGTGTGCCGGAGGACCACGGGGGCGGCGCGGTCGGCGACCTCGGTCTCCAGTTCGCCCCCGCCGCGGCGCACGGGCTCGCCGCGCTTCCAGGCGGCGTACTCCTCGCCGTGCCGGGCGAGGATCTCCTCGTGCGTCAGGCCCTGCCAGACGCCCGCGTAGGTCTCGCGCAGCCCCTCGTCGTGCGTCACGTCCAGGCCGGTGAGCGTGGCGAGTTCCGCGGCGGTGTGCGCGGCCCGCTGCAGGTCGGAGGCGACGATCGCGTCCGGCTTCAGCGAGGCGAGCAGGCGGGCCGCGCGGCGGGCCTGGGCGAAGCCGGTCTCGGTGAGCGCGACGTCTGTGGTGCCCTGGAAGCGGCGCTCCACGTTCCACGACGTCTGGCCGTGCCGCCAGAGGATGACGCGGCGGCCCCGGCCCGGCCTGCCGGCCTCACTGAAGGTGCTCACCGCCAGTCACCGCCCAGCTCCGCCGCCTCCTCGGCCGCTTGCAGCTTGGCGTGCTCCTCGGCCTTGCCGCGGGTGGCCCTGGCGTCCTCGGGCAGTTCCAGCTCGGGGCAGTCCTTCCACAGCCGCTCCAGGGCGTAGAAGACGCGCTCCTCGCTGTGCTGGACGTGCACCACGATGTCGACGTAGTCGAGCAGGACCCAGCGGGCCTCGCGGTCGCCCTCGCGGCGCACCGGCTTGGCGCCGAGGTCCTTCTGCAGGCGCTCCTCGATCTCGTCGACGATCGCCTTCACCTGGCGGTCGTTGGGAGCCGAGGCGAGCAGGAAGGCGTCCGTGATGGACAGCACGTCACTGACGTCGTAGGCGACGATGTCGTGCGCCAGCTTGTCGGCGGCCGCCTGGGCGGCGGTGTTGATGAGCTCCTGGGAGCGGTCGGTCACGGTCACTGCATGGCTTTCGGTCGGTGGACACTTGTCCCCCAGGGTCTCACGGACCGCGGCGCGCCCCCCACGCGATAAACGAGGATCACGCGGGGGCCGCACTCCCGACCGGTGCCCGGCACTAGCCGGACGACGGTTCGTAGTCCTGGCCGAGGACCACGGAGACGTCGGCGTTCGCCGCGCTCTTGCCCTTGGTGACCGCGCTGCCGGGCAGGCCCAGGGTCTTGGCGACCTCGGCGGCCTCGGCCTTGCCGGCGGCGTCGGCGTAGACGACCTGCGACGTGGCGCGGGCGCCGGCGGTGCCGCCCTCCAGGAAGGTGAAGCCGCCGTTGAGGAGCACCACGCGGGCCTTCTCGGTGTTGTCCTTGACGCCGGTGGCGTTCTGGACGGAGACGCGGACGGCGGCGTCCTTGTCGGGGCTCTTGGCGGAGCCGCCGAGGACGTTCCTGACCACCTCGGCGCCGGTCTGGGCGCTCAGCGTGCCGTCGCCCTGGACGGGCAGCAGGTCCGTGGCGTAGTCGCCGCCCTTGGCGTGGTCGGAGAGCCCGGCGAGGAAGGAGCCGAGGTCCTTGTCCGTCAGGGACGGGTCGAGGATCTGCGCCAGGGTCTGGATCGTGGTGGTGGCGGCCTGGGGGTCGGAGGACATCTTGCGCAGCACGGCCTGCATGACCTGCCCGAAGCGCTCCAGCTGGGCGTTCTGCGCCTCGCCGGTCGCGCGGTAGGTGGCGTAGGCGACGGCGGCCTTGCCGCTGAGGGTCTGGTCCTTGCCCTGGTTGACCAGGGGTGCCTCGCCCTTCTTCTCGGCCCCGGGGTCGGGGACGTCGGTGTCGGTGTCGACCTCGATGTTGCCGACGAGGTCGACGAGGTTCTGCAGGTAGGGGGTGTCCAGGCGCCAGGTGCCCTCGATGGCGGTACCGAGGACCGAGTCGAGCGCCTCTCGGGTGCCGTCGGAGCCGTCGTCGTCGACCGACTTGGCGAGGGTCGTCGTGGTGCCGTCGTCGCTGGTCAGGGCGAGCGAGTTGGGCAGCAGGACGGTGGTGCCCTTCCCGGTGGTGGTGTTGTCGACGAGGAGGGCCGTGGAGGTGCCGCCGCCCTTGGTGTCGTGCAGGTGCACGACGATGACGTCCCGCTTCTGGGCGCCCGCGGCCGTCGCGGTGCCCTCCTTGGAGCCGTCGGAGGACAGGCCGGGCAGCTTGCCCGCGTACCAGAGGTAGCCGACGCCGCCGGCCGCGACGAGCGCGAGGACGACGGCCAGGGCGACGATCCTGCTGCGGGCGCGGCGCCGGGCCTCCTCGCGGCGCTCGGTGCGGTTCTCGGTGAACTTCAGCCAGTCGATGACGTCTTCGGAGTCGCCGTCCGGTTCCTCGACGAAGGCGAACTGCTCGGTGCGGTAGTCCCGTTCCTGCTCGGCGGGGGCCTCGTCGTGGCCGGCGGGCCCGGCCTGCCGGGGGATGTGGGGGGTCTGCCGGGGCGCCTGCGGGGAGGTCTGCTGGGCGGTCTGCCCGGCGGCGCGGGACGGCTCGCCGTACGGCTCCTGGGGGCCGCCCTGCTGCCCGCCGGTCGCGTAGGGGTCGTAGCCGTAGCCCTGCTGCTGTTGCTGCTGCCCGCCGTAGTCGTACGCGGGCGGGGGCTGCTGCTGCCCGTCCGTGGCGTAGGGGTCGTAGCCGTACGCCTGCTGGTGCTGCTGGGCGTACGGGTCGTAGGTCTGCTGCTGGGCCGGGACCTGCCGGTAGACAGGCCGGCCGTACTCGTCGTAGCCGACGAGCTCGTACTGGTCGCCCCCGTACCCCGGGTCGTATCGGTCGTTCACCGGTGCCCCTCTCGGCTCACTCGCCGCGGTACAGCTCGCGCTTGTCGATATAGCGCACGACGCCGTCCGGCACCAGGTACCAGATGGGATCGCCCTCGGCGACTCTCGCACGGCAGTCCGTGGAGGAGATGGCGAGCGCGGGAACCTCCACGAGCGAGACACCCCCCTCCGGGAGCCCGGGGTCGTTCAGATGGTGGCCCGGCCGGGTGACCCCGATGAAGTGCGCGAGGGAGAACAGCTCCTCGCTGTCCCGCCAGGTCAGGATCTGGGCGAGCGCGTCGGCGCCGGTGATGAAGAACAGGTCCGTGTCGGGGTTGAGGGCGCGCAGGTCGCGCAGGGTGTCCACGGTGTAGGTGGGGCCGCCGCGGTCGATGTCGATGCGGCTCACGGAGAACTGCGGGTTCTCGGCGGTCGCGATGACCGTCATCAGGTAGCGGTCCTCGGCCGGGGAGACGCTGCGGTGGCTCTTCTGCCAGGGCTGGCCGGTGGGGACGAACACCACCTCGTCGAGGCGGAACGCCGCGGCGACCTCGCTGGCGGCCACCAGGTGCCCGTGGTGGATCGGGTCGAACGTGCCGCCCATGACGCCGAGGCGGCGCCTGCCCGGCTGCGACGGGCCCCTGCCGGGGCCGTAGGTCCGGGGGGCGTCCGCGGCGGCACGGCGGGGCTCCGGGTGCCGCTCGGTGCCGCTCGCCGTGTCCTGTGCCGGGTCGTGCGGCGTCTCGCTCGCCGGACCGGTAGGCATGTCCTGCTCTCCCATGCGTGCAGACCCTACCGGCCCCGCCTGAGGGCCCCGGCGGCCCCCGTGGTCCCCGGGGCGCCCCGCGCGGGGCGCCCGGCCGGGCTCAGCGGTCGCGGTTGAAGCGGGTGGTGATCCACAGCAGGAGCAGCAGGATGAAGAGGGCGGCACCACCGGTGAGGTAGGGGCTGAGGCTCTCGTGGTTTCCGCCGTGCTCCTCGCCCTCGGCGGCGAGGGTGACCAACTGGGCAGCGGTGCTGTGGAAGCTCATCTTCGGCAGTACCTATCGCGTGAGGGCGGGTTAAAGACGTCGGCTCATCGTAAGCGGGCGCCCCGAGCGCGATCACCCCGACTCCGCCTGTTCGTCTCGCGCCAGGCCGCGGGAGCTGCCGCCGGGCCCGGTCGCGGGGCCCCGCGAGGGAACCTTCGCGGTGGCTCAGTCGTCCTTCCGTCTGTAGCCACGCAGCAGGAACCACGCGGTCAGCGCACACCCCACGATCATCACGATGAGAACGATCCGGAGAATCCCCGGCCCTCCTTGCCGGTCGGCCGCGCTCGCGGCCTCGGCGAGCCAGGCGGCGGGGTGCTGCTCCATGACGGTGGTTCCCTTCGCCGTACTGCCCGACCACCGTAACTCCGCCTAGGCTGAGCTCGGTCCCGGGGAAGCAAAGGGCCGCACAAGGGGCCGCAAAGGTCATCCATACGCACATGGGGGAAGACATGTCCGACGGCCACGCGCACCAGGGCCACGAGCACGTGCCGAGCAGGCAGCGCAGGCGCTTCCCCGGCATCTCCTCGCGCGCCTACGAGCACCCGGCCGACCGCTCCGCCCTGGTGGCGCTGCGCAAGCTGAGCGGGTTCGACACGGTGTTCAAGGCGCTCAGCGGCCTGCTGCCGGAGCGCAGTCTGCGGCTGCTGTTCCTGTCCGACTCGGTTCGCGTGTCGGACCAGCAGTTCGCCCATCTGAACGTGATGCTGCGGGACGCCTGCTACATCCTGGACCTGGAGAAGGTCCCGCCGATGTACGTGAACCAGGACCCGCAGCCCAACGCGATGTGCATCGGCCTGGACGAGCCGATCATCGTCGTGACGACGGGCCTGGTCGAGCTGCTCGACGAAGAGGAGATGCGGGCGGTCGTCGGCCACGAGGTGGGGCACGCGCTGTCCGGCCACTCGGTGTACCGGACGATCCTGCTGTTCCTGACCAGCCTCGCCGTCCGGGTCGCCTGGATCCCGCTGGGCAATTTCGCGATCATGGCGATCGTGACCGGGCTGCGGGAGTGGTTCCGCAAGTCGGAGCTGTCCGCCGACCGGGCGGGGCTGCTGGTGGGGCAGGATCTGCAGGCGTCCATGCGGGGCCTGATGAAGATCGCCGGCGGCAACCACCTGCACGAGATGAACGTGGACGCGTTCCTCGCCCAGGCCGAGGAGTACGAGGCCGGGGGCGACCTGCGCGACTCCGTGCTGAAGATCCTCAACGTGATGCCCCGCTCCCACCCGTTCACCACCGTGCGGGCGGCGGAGCTGAAGAGGTGGGCCGAGTCGCGGGACTACCAGCGGATCATGGACGGCCACTACGCGCGGCGCGACGAGGACAAGGACACCTCGGTCCGGGACTCCTGGCGGGAGTCGGCGGCCCACTACACCTCAGAGGTGAAGAACTCCAAGGACCCGCTGATGAAGCTGGTCACCGACCTGGCGGGCGGCGCCGGCGACCTGGGGGACCGGGTCCGGCGCGGCTTCGGCGGCTTCACGGGTTCGGGTCAGCGGCCGTCCTCCGGCGGTACGGGGACACCGGACGGGTCCGACGGCCCGGGCGGCGACGGCCCGCGCGACGGCAAGTGACCAGGTGACACCGGGCCGGGGGACCGGGGCGGTGCCCCGGGCCTGAGCGGAGGCCCCGCGGGGGCCGCGGCGCGCGGGAGAAGCGGGGAGCGTGGGAGGCCCGGGGGGGTGCGAATGCCCGGGGGGTGCGAATGCCCGGGGGGTGCGAATGCCCGGGGGGTGCGAATGCCGGGGGGGTGCGAGTGCCGGGGGGGTGCGAGTGCCCGGGGGCGCGGGAGGCCCGGGGGTGCGAGTGCCCACCCGGCGTGCCCCCCCCAGGACCCCCAAGCCCCGCGCCGGCGCCGGTGGCGCCTCACACCTTCGGCAGCGCGCTCGTCGCCAGCGAGCCGCACAGGGCCGTCGCGCTGCCCGTGGCGTACGGGTCGGTGCCGGCCGGTCCGCCCTCCTTGGCGGTCTGGCCGGCGAGCAGGGGCCGGAGGTGGTTCGTGGAGTCCTCGGCACAGGAGAGCGGTCCGGCCTGGACGTAGGAGACGACGAGCTGGGCCTGGTGCAGGCGCAGGTCGTCGCGGTCGAAGCGGAAGTGCAGCTCGCGCCGGACGGTGAACAGGGAGGCGTCGGCCTTGTCCCCGGCCCCGGCCGGGCGCAGCGCGTACACGAACGTGTGGTCCGCGGTGACCTCCAGCGTCGAGGAGTCGACCTCGGCGGCCTGCAGGGTGCCCTGGACGCGCACCTCGCGGTCGGCGAGCTCGGCCCGGCCGGGGTCGAAGCGGACCAGCCAGCCGGTGGGCGCGTGGCGTCCGTCCGGGGTGGGGCGGGCGAAGCTCTGGTCGAACTGGTCCAGCTGGTCGGGGTCCAGCAGCACCCGCACGGCGCGGACCTCGCCGCCCGTGACGACGTCCGGGTCGATGGCGGACCGGACGATGTAGTCCTTGGCGGTGGTCAGGGCGGTCACGACCTGGCTGTCCGAGAAGTGCGCGGTGCGCCGCGAGGGAGGCAGCGCCACCCCCTCCGCGCCGACCTTGAACTGCGCGGCGGGGCTGTTGTCGTACAGGGACGCCGTGTCGGCCGTGCCGGGCACCTTGCCCTCGGGGGCCAGCGGGATGACGGTCATGCGCAGGGGCTCGGCGGTGCCCTTGGCGGCGGGGGTCTGGTACGGGTGCCGTACGCCCATGTAGATGGCGGTGCCGAAGGCGAGGGCGATCAGCAGCACGAGGACCAGTGCCTGCCGTGAGAGGCCGCGGCGCAGGGGCGGGCGGCGGCGCACGGCGGGCGCGTGGTCGCCGATGCGCTCCTGGGCGGAGAACTCCTGCAGCCGCGCAGCGCGGACGAACGACTCGTCGAAGACGACGGATCGGTACTCGTCCTCTCCACCTCCGGAAGCGCCCTCGGGTGTCCCCTCGGGTGGGTCTCCAGGTCCGCCCATATCTTCAGGGTAGGTCGCCCGAAGCCCGGGTAAACGCCCCGCTCCGCCACAAGTTCTGACAGGTTCTCACCAAGAAGGGCGGGTTCAGGTCAGGGGGTGCGGGGGATCACCGACATGGCCGGCCGGGAGTGGTCGGCGGAGGCGGAGGGGGCCGCGCCGCCGCCCTGTTCCTGCCCTGTCGAGGCGGGCGGCGGCACCGGGTCCTCGCGGTTGGAGGACGCGCCCCGGTAGACCGCCGTGAAGGCCAGCGCGACCATGCCGATGCCCATCACGAGGGCGAGTACCCAGGCGACGGGGCGGTGCCAGCGCACCTGTCTGGAGTAGGGCCCGCCGTCGCCGTAGTGGTCCTCGAGGAGATCGGGGTCGTCGAGGTCGTCGAGGTCGGGATCACGGTCGAAGCCGCGGTGGCCGTATCCGTCGTCGAAGCGCTCGCCCGCGGAGTGGGCGCGGCGGGCCTCCGCCTCGGAGGCCTCGGCTCTCGCCTGTGCGGCGGCCAGGAGACGCTCCACGGCGGTCGGCTCGTGGACCACGGCCGCGCGTACGAAGGCCTCGTCGAAGACCACGGAGGCGAACTCTTCGTCCGACACCCCGCGGTCGTGGTCGTCGTCGGGCTCGCGGCCGTCCGAGAACGGCGTGCCCCCCACGTCCTCCGGCACGCATCCAGAGTAGACCTGGGGGGTCATTTTGGGCAGACGGCAGGGAAATTCATCCGCCGGTCGAGACGGCGTTCCCGGTGCTCCCCGCGGCGCGCGGCCAGGGGGTCCGCCCCCGCCGCACACCGATACGCCGCCGCGCATACCCACTACGCCGTTCGGGGCGGGTGCGGGTCCGGTGCGCTCAGCGGCGGACGTGCCCGTCGCCGGTCACGATGTACTTGGTGCTGGTCAGCTCCGGGAGGCCCATCGGGCCGCGGGCGTGCAGCTTCTGCGTGGAGATGCCGATCTCCGCGCCGAAGCCGAACTGGCCGCCGTCGGTGAAGCGGGTGGAGGCGTTCACGGCGACGGTGGTGGAGTCGACCAGCTGGGTGAAGCGGCGCGCGGCCTGCTGGGAGGTCGTGACGATGGCCTCGGTGTGGCCGGAGGTCCACAGCCGGATGTGCTCGACGGCCTTGTCCAGCGAGTCGACGACCGCGGCGGCGATGTCGTAGGACAGGTACTCGGTCTCCCAGTCTTCGGCGGTCGCCTCGACGACGGTGGCCTTGGAGTCCTTGGCGTAGGCCTGCACGCGCTCGTCGGCGTGCACGGTGACCCCGGCCTCCGCGAGGGCGTCCAGGGCGCGCGGCAGGAAGGCGGCGGCGATGTCCTGGTGGACCAGCAGGGTCTCGGCGGCGTTGCAGACGCCGACCCGCTGGGCCTTGGAGTTGATCAGGATCTCGACGGCCATGTCGAGGTCGGCCTGGGCGTCGACGTAGACGTGGCAGTTGCCGGTGCCGGTCTCGATGACCGGGACGACGGACTCCTGGACGACCGTGTTGATCAGGGAGGCGCCGCCGCGCGGGATGAGCACGTCGACCAGGCCGCGGGCGCGCATCAGCTCGCGCACGCTGTCGCGGCTCTCGCCGGGCACGAGCTGAATGGCGTCGGCGGGCAGCCCGGCCCCGCCCACGGCGTCGCGCAGGACGCGCACCAGGGCGGTGTTCGACTGGTAGGCGGAGGAGGAGCCGCGCAGCAGGACGGCGTTGCCCGACTTCAGGCAGAGGGCGGCGGCGTCGACGGTCACGTTCGGCCGGCCCTCGTAGATGATCCCGACGACGCCGAGCGGCACGCGGACCTGGCGCAGGTCGATGCCGTTGGGCAGCGTGGAGCCGCGGACGACCTCGCCGACCGGGTCGGGCAGGGCGGCCACGTCGCGCACGTCTGAGGCGATGGCGCGGACCCGCTCGGGGGTGAGCGTGAGCCGGTCGATCATGCCCTCGCTGATGCCGGCCTCGCGGGCCTTGGCGACGTCCTTGGCGTTGGCCTCGACGATCTCGCTCGTACGGACCTCCAGCGCGTCCGCGATGGCGAGCAGCGCGTCGTCCTTGTCGGCCCGCGGCAGCGGCGCGAGGCTCGCGGCGGCGGCCTTGGCGCGGTAGGCGGCCTCGGTGACCGGGGACATCGAGTCGTACGGAGAGAGCGTGGTCATACCGGAAGCGTAGTGCGCCGGGCGGATCCGTTCATCGCGCATTCCACACCCCGAGACACACCCCGAGACACGTCCCGAGACACGTCCCTGACGGGATCGGACCGGCAGATGACCGGGACCGGACAGGGCTCGGACCCGGACCCGGACTCGGACCGGACCCTGACCGGACAGGGACCGCAGGGCGATCAGAAGGGGTGGACTCCGACGGGCGAGGCAGGGGGCGGTCCGTAGCCCTCGGCGATGCGCTGGTGGTAGGTCGCGCGGTCGATGACCTCCAGGCCGACGATCTCCCAGGGCGGCAGCCCCGCGGTCTGCCGGTGCTCGCCCCACAGCCGCAGGGCGACGGCGGCCGCGTCGTGCAGGTCGCGGGCCTCCTCCCAGTAGCGGATCTCCGCGTGGTCGACGGCGTAGCGGCTGGTCAGCAGGAAGGGGTGGTCGTGCGCGAGCTGTTCCAGGGCGCGCCGGACCTCGGGGAGCGGGGCCTCCTTGCCGGAGACGCTGAGGGTGACGTGCCACAGGCGCGGGGTGTCCGCGGGTTCCCCGCCCTCGAAGCGGTCCCCGGCCGCCACGCTGGTCAGGGCGCGCTCCTCGCCGGTCGTGCGGGAGCCGGCACCACCACGGGACGCGGCGGTCCCAGGGCGCACTCGTCTCACGACGACCTCCTTCGCTCAGCGGCGCTGCTGCGGAACAGTTCCCTGCGTCAAAGTTGAGCAGGCCGCAAGGGATCGCGTGGCGGTTTTGCGGAACGTCCACCACCGGGGGCGGATGTTTGGGCACATTACGGGTGCAGAAGCACCAGGTCGTCCCTGTGTACGACCTCGCGTTCGTACGCGGGGCCGAGTTCGCGGGCCAGCTCGCGGGTCGAGCGGCCGATGAGGCGGGGGATCTCCTTGGCGTCGAAGCTGACGAGCCCGCGGGCCACCGCGCGTCCCGTGCCGTCGCGCAGCTCGACCGGGTCGCCGGCGCTGAACTCGCCCTCGACGGCGGCGATACCGGCCGGCAGCAGCGACTTGCGCCGCCGCACGACGGCTTCCACGGCGCCGTCGTCCAGGGTGAGCGCGCCCTGCGGGGTGGAGGCGTGCTGGAGCCACAGCAGCCGGTCGGCGGAGCGCTTGCCGGTGGGGTGGAAGTAGGTGCCGGTGTCCTGGCCGGTCAGGGCGTCGGCGGCGTGGACGGCGCTGGTGAGGACGACGGGGACACCGGCGGCGGCCGCGATCCGGGCGGCCTCGACCTTGGTGACCATGCCGCCGGTGCCGACTCCGGCCTTGCCCGCGCTGCCGATCTCGACGTGGGCGAGGTCGGAGGGGTCGTGCACCTCGGCGATGCGGGAGGTGCCGGGCCTGCCGGGGTCGCCGTCGTAGACGCCGTCCACGTCGGAGAGCAGCACCAGCAGGTCGGCGCGGACGAGGTGGGCGACGAGGGCGGCGAGGCGGTCGTTGTCGCCGAAGCGGATCTCGTCCGTGGCGACGGTGTCGTTCTCGTTGACGACCGGGACGGCACCCATGGCGAGCAGTTTGTCGAGGGTGCGCGAGGCGTTGCGGTGGTGGGCGCGGCGGCTCATGTCGTCGGAGGTGAGCAGCACCTGGCCCACGCGCACGCCGTAGCGGGCGAAGGAGGCGGTGTAGCGGGCGACCAGCAGCCCCTGGCCGACGCTGGCGGCGGCCTGCTGGCGGGCCAGGTCCTTGGGGCGGCGCCGCAGGCCCAGCGGGGCGAGACCGGCGGCGATGGCGCCCGAGGAGACCAGGACGACCTCACGCTCCCCCGAACCGCGCACCTTGGCGAGCACGTCGACCAGCGCGTCCACACGGTCGGCGTCCAGGCCGCCCGAGGCGGTGGTCAGCGAGGAGGAGCCGACCTTGACGACGATCCTTCGGGCCTCGCCCACGGCCTGCCTTGCCCCTGCCACGTCGCCGCCCGTCCCCTCAACGTCGTTCCGGTCCCTCACCAGGAAATCTACGGGACGCGCGGACGCGGCGCGGAGCCGGTCCACGCTACGGACAGTGCCGGGCGGATCACGCGGCGGCGGGGGCGGCAGTGATTTCGCACCCCACCCCGCGACAGGACGGCGATCATCCGCTACCGTCCGATCGCACGGCGGGACGGCAGTCGTCTGCCATGAACCGGACACGCGCGTGTCGTCCGGAGGTCGCCGCGCGTTAACCCGGACGGCCGATGCGCGCCGAACCGAAGCTCCTGGAGTGACCGCAGTGCCCCTACCTCTCCCCCGCCCACCGGCCCTGTTCAAAGGGCTGGTCACCCTCGCCCTGGCCGCCGCGTTCGCCGCCCAGGCGGTCGCGGCGCTGCTGCCGCACGTCCCGCTGCTGCTCGCCGCGACCGCTCTGTCCCTGGTCACCGAGGGCGTGCTGTACCGCTGGCAGCGCGGTGTGCTGAACCTCTTCGCCAAGTCCCAGGCGGACATCACCGTGCGGCACGTCCTGCGGGACCTGCTGCTGGTCGTGGGTCTGCTGCGGCTCGGCGAGCAGGACCGGGAGACGGTGTACGTCCCGCTGGTGGCCGGGCTGCTCGGGTTCTACGTGCTGCACTGCGCGATCCAGGCGGCCTCGGTGCTGGTGCGCCGCACCCGCACGCTGCCGGTGCTCACCCGCAACATCGACGCCTCGGCGCTGCGGCTCTCCCCCGCCCCGCACGTGCTGCTGCGCCGCCCCGGCCCCCGGCTGCTGGTGCTCGGCCTGCCGGCGACGGCGGGGCTGCTGGCCACCGCCTCCACCGACCGGCCGGTGTACGGGGCCGCCGGTGTCGCGCTCTCGCTGGTCCTCGCGCTGGCCGGCCTGGGCGCGCTGCTGGTCCGGCTGCTGCCGGGCCGCCGTCCGGCCGACGAGCAGCGGGTGCTGGAGTGGTTCGACGCGTGGCTGGCCGAGTACCGGCCGACGGTCGGCCTGTACTTCTCCGGCGGCGCCTCCTCGGCGTACCAGGCGAACATGTGGCTGGAGCCGCTGGCGAAGGTCGACGGCCGGCCGGTCATCGTGCTGCGCGAGCGGTTCATGGTGCAGAAGATCGCCGCGACGGACATCCCGATCGTCTGCCTGCCGAAGGTGTCCACGCTGATGCGTCTTGAGCAGTCCACGCTCCAGGTGCTGATCCACCCGTCGAACTCCGGCAAGACCTCCCAGGTGCTGCGCATCCCCACGATCAAGCACACCTTCGTCAACCACGGCGAGAGCGACAAGCTCTCCTCGTGCAACCCGTACGCCAAGGCGTACGACGAGGTGTGGGTGGCCGGTCCCGCCGCCCGCGAGCGGTACGCGCTGGCCGAGGTCGGGGTCGAGGACAAGGACGTGGTGGAGACGGGCCGCCCGCAGCTGGACGGCGTGCTGCCCGGCACGGGCGCGCCGACGGGGGCGTACACGACCGTGCTGTACGCGCCGACCTGGGAGGGCTGGGACGGCAACCCCGGCAACACCTCGGTGATCGAGGCCGGCGAGAACCTGGTGCGGGCGCTGCTGGCCGACCCGGGCGTGCGGCTGCTGTACAAGCCGCACCCGCTGACGGGCTCGGTGGACCCGCGCGCCGGAGCGGCGGACCTGCGCATCCGGGAGCTGATCCGGGCGGCGAACCGGGAGCGGACGGAGCAGCGTCCCCCGGCCGGCGCGGAGGTGACCGCACGGGCCGCCGAGCTGGACCGCCTCACCACGTCCGTCTTCCGGTCCGGGGCCGACACCGTGGAGCGGATGCTGCTGCAGTCGGCGCCGGAGCCGGGCCGCGCGGAGGCGGTGGCGCGGGCGACGGCCGCGTGGGAGGAGGCGTACTGGGCCTCGCTGCCGGAGGGCGAGCACCAGGTCATCACGGACGCCCGGCCCGCGCTGTACTCCTGCTTCAACGCGGCCGACCTGCTGATCTCCGACGTCTCCAGCGTGATCAGCGACTTCCTGGCCAGCGAGAAGCCGTACGCGGTGGCCAACACCAGCGGGCTGCCCGAGGACGCCTTCCGCGCGGCGTTCCCGACGGTGGCCGCGGCGACCGTGCTGACGCCGGACGCGGCCGGTGTGCCGGCGCTGCTGGAGACGGTCCGGCACCCGGAGAAGGACGAACTGGCCGAAGCCCGCGCCGAGCTGAAGCTCCGCCTGCTGGGGCCGGCCGAGCCGTCGTCCCAGGAGCGCTTCAACGCGGCCGTACAGGCCCTGTGCGAGACGGCCCGGGAGCACCGGGCCCGGGTGATGGAGCGGCTGCGGGCGGAGCTGCCCGCCGTGCCGAGCCCGCGCTCCGAGCCGGCGGTCACGGCCGCACCGCGCTGACGGAACGGCACGACGAGGCGGCCACGGGGTCGCCGGCCACCGGCCGGCGGCCCCGCTGTCATGCCGCCCGCATCTCGCGGGCCGTCAGCACCCGCCGGGCCTTGCGCGCCGCACGCCGCACGAACGAGTCGACGCCGCCCTCCCGGTAGCCCGGGAACGCGCGGGCCTCGCGCGGCCCGGCGAGGTAGACCGCGTCGGGGATGCCGGCGGCGCGGTCCCGGAAGTGCGGGTAGGCCAGGTAGACCCGGCGGCCCTTCTTCTCCAGGAGTGCCGCCGCCTGCTTCTTGTTCTTGACGAACTTGACCACGTCGAGGAGCAGTTCCGGGCGCTGTTCGGCGACCAGGTGCAGTCGCAGCCGCTCGTGGACCTTGAGGCGCCGGGCGACGCCCTGCGTCCAGTAGGCGTCCATCAGCGGCTTGGCCAGTTCGAGCTTGTGCCGGCGCGTCTCCTCGTCGTCCGTGAGGTACTTCGGGCCGAACTGCGGCAGCAGCGTCACCACGAAGGGCCGGACCATGAGCTGGTCGCGCCGGGCACCCGCCGGGACGAGGTCGGCGATGAGCCGCATCAGGGCCCGTGCGGAGTCGAAGCGCAGCGTGTAACCGCCGCTCTTGGTCACGTGCTTGCCGTCGTCGCGGCCGACCAGGTAGTAGCAGGTGTGGTCGGCGACCACGGAGACGCCGTCGGCCCGCAGGTACGCCTCCATGGTGAACAGCGCGTCCTCGCCGGTGAACAGCGACTCGTCGAAGCGCATGCCGTGCCGGTCCAGCAGCTCCCGGCGGAACAGCTTCTGCGCGCTGAGCGTGAACATGATGTTGGAGGAGAACACGTCGGTGCGCTCCTCCGTCCGGCCCCACATGGACTTCGGCGCGGAGCGGTTCACTCCCTCGACCTTGCCCAGGACCACGTCCGTGCCGGCGCGGTCGGCCATGGCGACCATCCGCTCCAGCGCCTCGGGCCCCAGCCGGTCGTCGGCGTCGAGGAAGAAGACGTAGCGTCCCGTCGCCTTGCTCAGGCCCACGTTGCGCGGGCCGCTGGGGCCGCCGGAGTTCTCCTGCCGGATCACCAGGACGTGCATGGGAGCGCGCTCGGCGAACTCCTCCAGGTACTCCCCCGTGCCGTCCGTCGAGCCGTCGTCCACCGCGATGACCTCGATGCGCTCCGGATCGATGGTCTGTGCCTCGACGGACGAGAGGCACTCGATCAGGTACGGCATCGCTTCGTACGCCCCGATGACGACACTCACATCAGGCTGCGCCACGGTCACGTCTCCCCCTCGTCACGTTCTCCCCCTGACCACTGGACATTTCCCCTGTATCCACTCATTCGCTACTTGATAGACGGGTGATCACCGGAAGCGGTTGCCTCACCCACCGGTGTTAGTGGGGGACGTCACACGGTGAACGCACAGGGAACGCGAAACGGAAAGGGTTCGGCCCCGGGGAGAACTCCCCGGGGCCGAACCCCTCAGCTGTGGACGGCAGTTCAGGCGGTGCCGACTCCGTCCGTCTCGCCGGCCGTGGACAGCCGCTGCCCGGGCACGACGTTCGCCAGCTCGGTCTCGGCCTCGGCCTCGGTCTGCGCCTCGGCCTCCGCGAGGGCGGCCGCGTCCCGCGACTGCTGGCCGACGTTGCGCGTCTCGGCCTTGAGCGCGAGGTTCGCGACCGCGGTGTTGAACTGCTCGATGGAGGCGGGCTCGTCCGGGCCCAGCAGGTACTGCTTGAGCTCCTTGCGGTCCTCGGCCAGCGGGTCCGCGGCCGGGTCGCGTACGGCGTCCAGCAGCTCGCCCAGCTCGGCGGCGCTGTTGGAGAGGATCACCGCGGCACGCACCGCCGTGTTGTTCCGCTTGAACTCCTCGGCACCCACCTCGGCGGAGTCCGTGACCGCGTACGGCTTGCCGCTGGCGATGAAGTCGGAGACCACGCTGGAGATGTCGGACACCATCGCGTCGGAGACGTTGAAGCAGTCGTACAGACGCGGCTCGGGGCCGGTGATGACGCGGTGCTCCCAGGACGGGAAGGCCCGCCAGTAGGCGTCGTTCCACTCGGTGCGCAGCCGGGCGATCTCCTCGTGCCGGGCGACGTCGACCAGCCCGTCACGGGTGGCCTCGGCCTCGTCACCGCGGTCGCCGCCGGAGCCGGTCAGCTGCGCCAGCCGGGCCTCGATCCGCTGCAGCTCGTCCTTGGCCTGCGCCTGGGCGGCGGTGTCGGCGACGAACCGCGGGTTCATGGCGCGCTCGGCGGCGGCCTTCTCGACCAGGGCGGTGATCCGCTGGTGCGCGGCGCCGGCCTCCTTGCTGACGGTGCCGGTGAAGGGGTGCGGCTTGTACAGCACCCGCACCGGCGGGTCGGCCGAGACCAGCTTCTTGACGATGTTCTCGCCGGCCAGCACCAGCGAGGTGTTGCCCGGGTTGCCGTCCCAGCCCTCCCAGGTGGGGGCGTAGAGCACGGTCGGGCAGTGTCCGTCGGCGGCTTCGCCGCGGGGGCCTGCGGGCACGCCCTGCCAGGTCTGGATGGGGGCGAGCTGCGGGCGGCCGACCTCGACGATGTCCTCGTCGCGGACGCCGACGTCGGCGATGGCGTAGCGGTCGCGGCCCGCGCGGCCGGCCGTCCAGACCTCGTCGTAGACCTTGCTGAACGGGTTGACGCTGGCGAGCTTGTCGCTGTCGCCGTGGCCGATGAAGACGTGCTTCATGGTGGGCACGCGCAGCAGGTGGATGTTCTTGCCGACGTTCGCCGCGTAGAGCGCGACCCGCACCGTGGACAGGTCCAGGTTCATCAGGTGCACCCCTCCGGGCACGCAGATGACGGGGACCGTGGTCGGCGCCAGGTTCTTCAGGATGGCGCGCTCGCGCAGGATGATCAGCGGCCTGGAGTCCAGGTTCTCCATGGTGTCCAGCCACATGTTGACCTGGTAGGCGGAGTCCTTGGAACCGGAGAAGTACAGGACCGTCTCCGGCTGGTACTCGCGCAGCCAGTCGTCGACGGCGGCCAGCACCTTCTCGGCGTTCGGCGGGGTCTTCCGGCCGCGCACGTACGGCACGAGCACCAGGACGTACAGGATGCCGAGGGCGACCGTGACACCGATGCCGACGAAGCCGATCAGCGCCGACTCGACCTGCGCGGCGACCAGGATCCCGGCCACCGCCGCGAGGTCCAGGTGCAGCATCTTCTCGGCGGAGCGGTGCATCAGCCGGCGCGGCGGGGCGTCCGGGATGCGGATGCGGGACTTCAGGTCGATGTTGCGCGTGGCGACCGGCAGGCGGCGGCGGTTGCGGATCAGCTGGACCAGCGCGCCGTGCGGGGCCTGCAGACCGTAGAAGGCGATGAAGCAGGCGATCGCCCCGTAGTAGATCAGGTTGTCCGCGAGGGACAGCCGGGCCAGCAGCAGGATGAGCAGCAGCTGCCGGATCAGGAAGCGGATCGACAGGCCGGCCCGGACCTTGCCGAGGCGGTTGATCAGGTAGCTGCCCTTGCGGTGCAGATAGTGGTCCGCCAGGTACGTCACGGCGGCCGCTGCCGCGAAGGCGGGGACGCTCGGGACGAGCGCGGCCAGCATGAGGGCGGGGAAGCCCGCCACCATGAGGACCGCCGCGGCCAGCTCGGCCGCGCTGCCCACCCGGGCGACGCGAATAGCGGTGGATATCACGGAGGAACCTGCTCTTGAGAGGGGTGTGCCGGTCTTGTTCAAGAATGCGGCTGGTCTGTGAATTTTCCGAGGGGTACGGATTCAGGCCCCTGCGAACACTCCTGTTACCGGCTTCGTTAACAGGAGGGCGCAGAGGCCTGAATTACTGAAGTCTAATTGGCGCCAATTATTACACGCCGTCCTGACGGTCCAGCACCGAGGCCAGCGCCTGCTCGAAACCGGACGCGCGGGCCGCGCCGGCCGTCGGGTCCTGCTGGCGGACGTCGATGACGTGCCCGGTCAGCTCGGACAGCAGCACGTCGAGGGAGGTGCGGGCCACGGCCTCGGAGGACAGCAGGGAACCGGCGGGCTCCTGGCCGAACGCCTTGGTGCGCATCGGGGTGGCGGTGCGCTCGGGGTTGATGCAGTTCACGCGCACACCGTCGCCGGCCCACTCGTCGGACAGGGCCTGGGTGAGGTTCACCATGGCGGCCTTGGTCGAGGAGTACAGGCTGTACTCGGCGCGGCCGCGGGTGTAGCTGCTGGAGGTGTACAGGAGCAACTGGCCCTTGGTCTCGGACAGGTACTTGTACGAGGAGCGGGCGATCTGCACCGGGGCCAGGTAGTTGACCTTCAGCGCCTCCTCGATGGTGGCGTTGTCGGTCTCGGCGAGCTTGCCTATGCGCAGCACGCCCGCGGTGTTGACCACGTAGTCGATGCGGCCGGTCTCGGCGTACGCCTTGGACAGGGCGTCGTCGACCTCCTCCGGGTTCTCCACGTGGGTGCCGGTGGTGGAGCGGCCGAGGGCGTAGACCTTCGCGCCGTAGGACCCGGCGAGTTCGGCGATGTCCTTGCCGATGCCGTAGGAACCGCCGAAGACGACGACCGTCTTGCCGGTCAGCAGCCGGCGGTAGGCCTCCTCGCTCACCTGCTCGGGGGCGGCCGCGGAGGCCAGCTGGAAGAGCTTGTCGGCGATGAAGACGTCGACGGGCTGGGTGACCTTCATGTTGTACTCGTCACCCGCGACGACGTGGATCGGCACGTCCGGCAGGTACTTGAGCACGACCGAGCAGTCGTCGGTGGCCTGGAAGTTGGGGTCGCCGGCGGCGACCTCGTAGGCCCGCTTGATCGTGGACAGCTTGAAGGCCTGCGGCGTCTGGCCGCGGCGCAGCCGGGAGCGGTCCGGGATCTCGGTGATGAACTCGCCGTCCTCGCCGTGCGTGCGCGTGACGATGATGGTGTCCGCGGAGGGGATGGCCACGTCGACGGCCTGGTAGCGCTGCAGCGCGGCGACGCAGTCGTCGATGACGCGCTGCGAGAGCAGCGGGCGGACGGCGTCGTGGAAGAGGACGTTGAGGTCCTCGCCCTCGGCGAGGCCCTCGCCCAGGGCGGCGATGGCGCGCTCGGTGGTCTCGTTCCGCGTGGAGCCGCCCTCGATGACCTTCGAGACCTTCTTGAAGCCGGCCTTGGCGACGATCTTCTCGATGTCGGGGACGTAGCCCTGCGCCATCAGCACGATGACGTCGTCGATCGAGTCGGCGTTCTCGAAGGTGGTCAGGGTGTGCTCGATGACTGCCTTGCCGGCGATCTTCAGCAGCTGCTTGGGGATCGACAGACCCACCCGCTGACCGGTGCCACCGGCCAGGATCACTGCGGTGGTACGGGGCTTGGCTATGTGCTGGGACACAGAGGACCTACCTTGGGGCGACAGGGAACCTTGAAATGGTCCCACTTGTGGTTACCGCAGTGCAAGGTGAGCGCCCTCCACCGCATATGTGCGCGCAACCTGTCATTCACCTGCGAGCGCTGGTGATTGGCGAGACGGTTCCACCGATCGGCGCGCACGTCTCGGAATTTGCTGTGAGTAACTCCACAAGGAGTTCCGGATCGCTGAGTTCCGGATCAAGATTCCGCAGCCTATCGGTTACGGAGCGGGCAGCGGTAACCAGTCGCCGGGCCGCGCGCACAACCCGAGGAGCCCGGGACCGCGAACGGTCCCGGGCTCCGGTGGGTTCCTGACGGTCAGACGACCTCCACGCCCGGCCGGCCGGCCTCGACCCGCAGCCGGGCCAGCGTGCTCGGGGTGGCGGCCGGCTGCCGGACGGTGTCGACCACGCGCACCTGCGCGTCGATGCCGGAGCGGCGGACGTCGAGGAGGTGGTAGCCGCGGTGCGCGTCGAGCAGCTTCCAGTGCGGGTTGTCCGGGCGGCGCGGGTCCCACTCCCTGCGGAAGGCCTCCTGGTCCTGGTCGCCGTTGCTGGAGATGGAGGTGCCGACGAACTCGGCGCCGACGACCGCGGAGCCGGGGTCGGCGTAGTCCTCCTTGAGGTCGCTGATCATCGTCAGGTGCCGGTCGCCGGAGAGCACGACGGGGTTGCGGACCTGCTTGAACTCCCGCAGGAGCTGGTTGCGTTCGGCCTGGTAGCCGTCCCAGGCGTCGTAGAACCAGAGCTTGCCCTCGCCGACCTTGAGGTCCGTCTCGGCCATCATGATCTGCGAGGCGATGAGGTTCCAGCGGGCGGGCGAGCGGCGCAGCCCGTCGAGCAGCCACTGCTTCTGCTGCGCGCCCAGCATGGTCAGCGACGGGTCCTGGGCGCCTTCCTGACTGGTGGCCTGGTCGCTGCGGTACTGCCGGGTGTCCAGGACGTTGAGCCGCGCCAGGCGGCCGAACTCCAGACGGCGGTGCATCCGGATGTGCGGACCCGTGGGGACGGCCGTGGCGCGGACCGGCATGTGCTCGTAGTACGCCTGGTACGCCGCGGTGAGCCGCGCCACGAACGCGTCGTGCGGCTGCTTGCCGGGGTCCTGCGGGATCTCGCCGGCGAAGTCGTTGTCCACCTCGTGGTCGTCGAAGCTCACCACGAACGGCGCGCCGGCGTGCATCGCCGCGAGGTCGGGGTCGGTGCGGTACTGGGCGTACCGGTTGCGGTACTGGACGAGGCCGACCGGCTCGCCGGTGCCCTCGTGCCGCCGCAGGGCCGTCGCCGAGGGCGTGGACTCGTAGATGTAGTCGCCGACGAACACCACGACGTCGGGGTCCTGGTCGAGCATGTCGGCGTATGGCGTGAAGTAGCCGTGCTGCCAGTTCTGGCAGGAGGCGAGGGCTATCCGCAGCGAGCCGCCGGAGCTGTGGGGGTGGGGCGCGGTGCGGGTGCGGCCGACGGGCGAGAGCTGCCCGCCGGCGCGGAAGCGGTACCAGTAGGTGCGGTCCGGGTGCAGTCCCCGTACGTCCACGTGAACGCTGTGCCCGTACTCGGGCCTGGCCTGGGCGGTGCCGCGGCGGACGAGACTTCTGAACCGGTGGTCCCGCGCGACCTGCCACTCCACGGGCACCACCTGCTCGGGCATGCCGCCGCCCTGGAGCGGGTCGGGGGCGAGCCTGGTCCACAGCACGATGCCGTCGGGCAGCGGGTCGCCCGAGGCCACACCCAGGCTGAACACGCCGTCGGGCAGCGTCGTCCCGGTCGCGTGCGCTGCGGCCGGGAGCCACAACTGGGCGGAGGCGGCGGCGCCGAGCACCGCGGCGCCGGCGGTCAGAAAGCGGCGTCGTCCGGGGGATGCTGCTGCGGTCATCGGCAAACTCCCTTACCTCGCTGGCCACATGGACACGGGGAAGCTTCACGCTCGCGGGCGGTCCGCCCGCTGAACGCCGGGGTTCACGTACATGACAACTAAGCAGACAAAGAGAGACCTGCCGCCAGCGTCGGAACAAGCCTTTGCCGGGGCGGGTCTGACGGCTGATCAGTGAGCGAAGCCGGTGCCGAGCCGGGCACCCGTGGCCGTCGTGCCGAGGAGCGTGTTGCCGAAGGCCGTGGTGCCGTTGGGGCTCACGACGGTCGTGGGGCCGGACCTGAAGGACCAGACGAACCCGGCGCCGGAGTTCTCCCCCGGGGCACCGGCGGCGAGGTCGGCCAGGCCGTCCCCGTTCGCGTCGGCGAGGTGGACGGCCCTGCCGAAGGCGTCGTTCTGCTCGGCGGCGCCCGGCACGTCGGGCGGGTCCTGCGTGACCGCCCGGGCGCCGGTCCCGGTGAGCCCGCTCGCGGTGCCGTGCAGCAGGACCACGGCACCGGCCGCCGGGACGCTGCCCAGGTCCTCGCCGGGCAAGCCGGTCACCACGTCCGGGTGGCCGTCACCGTCGGCGTCGGCGATCCGCACGTCCGTGCCGAAGCCGTCGCCCGCCTCGGCGGAACCGGGCACGCCGGGGCTGTCCTGGTTGAGGTGCACGGCCGCAGGGCCGTCGGGGCCGTCCGCGCCGCCCGGGATCCAGGTGACCCGGCCGCCCCTGGCCGCGGGGGTGTCGAGGTCGCTGTCGTACCCGTCGACGGCCCGGCCGACCACGATGTCGTCGTAGCCGTCCCCGTCGATGTCCCCGAGGTCGAGGTTCTCGCCGCCCTGGAGCCGGTGGCCGTCGCCGCCCCGCACGGTGACGTACGGGGAGAGCCCCTGCCTGCCGCCCGGCCAGTACACGACCCGGCGGGCGTCGAACTCGTCGCCGTCGTTCTCGGTGGCGGCGACGTCGGTGATGCCGTCGCCGTTGACGTCACCGGCGGCCAGGTCGAGGACGCGGCTGTCGAACTCGTCCCGCACGATCTGCTCGCCGCCGTCCGTGGCGCCGTCCCGGCGGAACGGGCCGTTCAGCACCCGCAGGTCGAACTGGTTCTCGACGGTCACCAGGTCCTCGGCACCGTCGCCGTTCACATCGCCCACGGTCAGGCGCCCCTGGCCGCCGAGCCCGTCGTAGGCCTTGCCGGTGGCCAGGACGGCACCGCCGGTCAGCCCCTTCGGGCCGCCCCACACCACCTCGACCAGGCCGGACTCCGCGCCGCCTTCGGCGGTGTCCTCGCGGCCCACGCCGACGACCAGGTCCGCGAATCCGTCCCGGTCGAGGTCGGCGGTGGTCAGCGCGCTGCCGAAGGCGTCGTCCGTCTCGGGACTGCCGGGCACCGAGGCCGTGCTCTGGGTGAGGACCTGCCGTGTCGTGACGTTCAGCCCGTTCTCGGAGCCGTAGACGACGGCGACGTAGCCGGCGCCCTTCCTGCCGTCGACGGTCGCGCTCGGGGCGGCCACCGCGAGGTCGCGGTAGCCGTCGCCGTTGAAATCGTCGTGGAGCTTCGCCGTGGTGGACCCGGCGGCGGGCGCGGCGTGCGCGGCCATCGGGGTGGTGACCGC
This sequence comes from Streptomyces sp. NPDC006624, assembly GCF_040611555.1. Taxonomy (NCBI): domain Bacteria; kingdom Bacillati; phylum Actinomycetota; class Actinomycetes; order Kitasatosporales; family Streptomycetaceae; genus Streptomyces; species Streptomyces sp. NPDC006624. Next base: position 173,498 of record NZ_JBEXOM010000008.1, read on the forward strand.
CGCCACGACGGCGACGGCAGCCGCCGCCGTCCGGCCGAGCCTGCGCTTGCTCATGGACTGGGGCACGTGAACTCCGGTGATCCGCTGGGCAGTTGCCGTGCGGAGCGGACCAAGATCCGCTCCGCACCGCCCCGTACGACTCACCGGACGACGACTTGGTTGCCCCCGAGTCCGCCGTGCGTATGCTCCCCGTTCACCCGAGGAGGCTCAGAAGGGCTCGAAATCGTCGAACGCGCGCTGCGCCTCGTCCCGCTCGGCCTGCCGGTCCTTGCGGCGCTGCGCGGCCGGCCGCTCCCCCTCGAGCCGGTGGTCCTCACCGCGCCGGCCCAGCATCTCCGCCCCGGCCGTCATGGACGGCTCCCAGTCGAAGACGACCGCGTTGTCCTCGGGGCCGATGGCGACACCGTCGCCACCCCGGGCACCCGCCTTCATCAGTTCCTGCTCGACACCGAGACGGTTGAGCCGGTCCGCGAGGTAGCCGACGGCCTCGTCGTTGTTGAAGTCGGTCTGGCGCACCCAGCGCTCGGGCTTCTCGCCGCGCACCCGGAACAGGCCGTCGGCCTCGCGCGTCACGGTGAAGCCCGTGTCGTCCACGGCCTTGGGCCGGATCACGATCCGCGTGGCCTCTTCCTTCGGCTTGGCCGCCCGGAACTGCGCCACGAGCTCCGCGAGCGCGTACGACAGTTCCTTCAGCCCCATGTGCGCCACCGCCGACACCTCGAACACGCGGTAGCCGCGCGCCTCCAGGTCGGGCCGCACCATCTCGGCCAGGTCCTTGCCGTCCGGTACGTCGATCTTGTTCAGCACGACGATGCGCGGCCGGTTGTCCAGCCCGCCGTACTGCCGCAGCTCCTCCTCGATGACGTCGAGGTCGGAGACCGGGTCGCGCTCGGACTCCAGCGTCGCGGTGTCCAGCACGTGCACCAGCACGCTGCACCGCTCCACGTGCCGCAGGAACTCCAGGCCCAGGCCCCTGCCCTGGCTGGCGCCCGGGATCAGCCCGGGCACGTCGGCGATCGTGTAGACCGTCGAACCGGCCGTGACGACACCGAGGTTCGGCACGAGCGTGGTGAACGGGTAGTCGGCGATCTTCGGCTTGGCGGCGCTGAGCACCGAGATCAGCGACGACTTGCCGGCGCTCGGGTAGCCGACGAGCGCCACGTCGGCGACCGTCTTCAGCTCCAGGACGATCTCCTGCACGTCCCCCGGCTCGCCGAGCAGCGCGAAACCGGGCGCCTTGCGCCGGGCGGAGGCCAGGGCCGCGTTGCCGAGCCCGCCCCGGCCGCCCTGCGCGGCGACGTAGGAGGTGCCGTGCCCGACCAGGTCCGCGAGGACGTTGCCCGCCTTGTCCAGCACGACCGTGCCGTCCGGCACCGGCAGGACCATGTCCTGGCCGTCCTTGCCGGAACGGTTGCCGCCCTCGCCGGGCTTGCCGTTGGTGGCCTTGCGGTGCGGGGAGTGGTGGTAGTCCAGCAGCGTGGTGACGGACTGGTCGACGGTGAGGATCACATCCCCGCCGCGACCGCCGTTGCCGCCGTCCGGGCCGCCGAGCGGCTTGAACTTCTCACGGTGGACGGAGGCACAGCCGTGGCCTCCGTTACCCGCGGCGACATGCAGCTCGACGCGGTCCACGAAGGTGGTCATGGTGGGTGCCTCCAGAAGTACGTACGAGATTTACTTGTTCAACAAGCGAAAGGCGGACCCGCCTTCCCGCAACGGGAAGTGAGGTCCGCCTCGCGAGAGTGTCCGATCAGGCGACCGGAACGATGTTCACGACCTTGCGGCCACGGTGGGTGCCGAACTGCACCGAACCGGCCTGCAGGGCGAACAGCGTGTCGTCGCCGCCGCGGCCGACGCCCGCGCCCGGGTGGAAGTGGGTGCCGCGCTGACGGACCAGGATCTCACCAGCGTTGACGACCTGACCGCCGAAGCGCTTCACGCCGAGCCGCTGGGCATTGGAGTCGCGACCGTTCCGGGTGGACGATGCGCCCTTCTTGTGTGCCATTTCTCCTCAGTCCCTTACTTCGCAGCCGTGGGGATCTCGGTGACCTTGATCGCCGTGTACTGCTGGCGGTGGCCCTGCCGACGACGGTAACCGGTCTTGTTCTTGTAGCGCAGAATGTCGATCTTCTGGCCCTTGTGGTGGTCCACGACCTCGGCCTGGACCTTGATGCCGGCCAGCACCCACGGGTCGCTGGTCACGGCCTCGCCGTCGACAACGAGCAGGGTCGAGAGCTCGACCGTGTCGCCAACCTTGGCAGTGGAAATCTTGTCAACCTCAACGATGTCGCCGACAGCAACCTTGTGCTGGCGACCACCGCTGCGCACGATGGCGTACACGCGGAACTCACTCTCTCGCTCGGGAAACGGCACCCCCGCAGGCCAGCCACCCGCACAGCGGGCGGCCTCTCCTGGGCGCCCGGCGCCCGGAGGATGAGGTTTACGGGGATGTGACGTGTCAGTCGACACGCCGACGGTCAAGGTTACGGGGCCGCGACCGAGAGGGTCAAACCGAGCCGGGCCCCCCGCCTGTGCGTCCGGTCACTCCGGCCGCGCTCCGGGGCGCACGCGCGCACGCGCACGCCCCGGCAGGCGTCGTACGGGTCAGCCCTCGTCGGCGGAGGCCGAGACGGAGGAGAGCGACTGCTCCGCCGCCGCGGTCTTCTTCGACGTGGTCTTCTTGGCGGCCGACTTGGTGGTCTTCGCCGCCTTCTTGGCCGTCGTCTTCTTGGCCGCGGTCTTCTTCGCCGCGGTCTTCTTGGTGGCGGCCTTCTTCGCCGTGGCCTTCTTGGCCGTCTTGCGGGCCGTCTTCTTGGCCGGGGCCTGCTCCTCGGCGGCCTCGCCCTCCTCGGCGGCCCGGCCTTCCCCGGCGACCGGGGCCTCGTCCTGCGGCTCCGCGGCGGCCGACGGCACGACCACGACGGCCGTGTCCTCGGACGCGGTGGGCGCGGTGGCCTTGCGCACGGCGCGGCGCCGCGGACGGGCCGGGGCGGCGCTCTCGGCGGGCGCCTCGGCCTCCTCGGCCGCTGCCTGCCCGGCGGGAGCCTGCTCGGCCGGAGCCTGCTCGGCCGGCGCGGGGGCGGTCTCCGCGACCGTCACCACGGCCGCCTCGGCACCGGCGGGGGAACCGGCCGGCGCGGTCACCTTGCGGGTCACCCGGCGACGGCCACGGCCCTTGGGCGCGGCCTCCTCGGCGGCCGGGGCTTCGGCGGCCGGGGCCTCCGCAGCGGCGGCAGCGGCCTCGACGACGGGGTCCTCCACGGCCATCGGCTCGGCGTGCGCCTCGGCGGCCGGCTCCGGCTGCACCGGGCGGGCCACCTCCTCGGCGGCGGTCACGTCCTGAGCCGTCGGCACCTCGGCCTGCTCGGCCTGGTCCTTGCCGGGCCTGGACCGGTCCCGGCCCCGCTCGGCCTTCGGCTCCGCCGTCTCACCGCGCGGCGCACCCGCCGGGGCGGACGCCCGCCGGCTCGCCCGGCGCCGCGTCCGTCCGCGGGTCGCGGCGGCCTCCGCCTCGGCGGCGCTGCTGTACAGCTCCTCGTCGGGCTCGAAGGACGGCTCGGGCAGCGCGATCGGCTCGGCGGCCTCGGCGACGACCTCGGCCTCGGTCTCGGCCTCCTCCTCGGCGGTCTCGACGGCCGCCTCGTGGACGTGCGGCTGCTCGGCGGCACCGGCACGGGCGCGCTTCTTGCGCTTGCCGCCGCCACCGGGGGCCGTCGGCTGCTCCATGTGCACGATGACACCGCGGCCGTTGCAGTGGACGCAGGTCTCGGAGAAGGACTCCAGCAGGCCCTGGCCGACCCGCTTGCGGGTCATCTGCACCAGGCCCAGCGAGGTCACCTCGGCGACCTGGTGCTTCGTACGGTCCCGGCCCAGGCACTCCAGCAGGCGCCGCAGCACCAGGTCCCGGTTCTGCTCCAGCACCATGTCGATGAAGTCGATGACGATGATGCCGCCGAGGTCGCGCAGCCGCAGCTGGCGGACGATCTCCTCGGCCGCCTCCAGGTTGTTCCTGGTGACGGTCTCCTCGAGGTTGCCGCCCTGGCCGGTGAACTTGCCGGTGTTGACGTCGACGACGACCATCGCCTCGGTCCGGTCGATCACCAGCGAGCCGCCGCTGGGCAGCCAGACCTTGCGGTCCAGGGCCTTGGCGAGCTGCTCGTCGATCCGGTACGTGGCGAAGACGTCGACCTCGGAGGTCCACCTCTGCAGCCGCTCGGCGAGGTCGGGCGCCACGTGCGAGACGTAGCCGTGGATGGTCGACCAGGCCTCGTCGCCGCTGACGACGACCTTGGAGAAGTCCTCGTTGAAGATGTCGCGCACGACCCGGACGGTCATGTCCGGCTCGCCGTACAGCAGCGTCGGCGCGTTGCCGTTCTTGGCCTTCTTCTGGATGTCCTCCCACTGCTGCTGCAGCCGCTCGACGTCCCGGCGCAGCTCGTCCTCGCTCGCGCCCTCGGCGGCGGTGCGCACGATGACGCCCGCGTCCTCGGGGACGATCTTCTTGAGGATGGTCTTCAGCCGGGACCGCTCGGTGTCGGGCAGCTTGCGGCTGATGCCGGTCATGGAGCCCTCGGGCACGTACACGAGGTAGCGGCCCGGCAGGGAGACCTGGCTGGTGAGACGGGCGCCCTTGTGCCCGATGGGGTCCTTCGTCACCTGGACGAGCACGGACTGGCCGGACTTCAGGGCGGACTCGATGCGGCGCGGCCCGTGGGCCATGCCGAGCGCCTCGAAGTTGACCTCACCGGCGTACAGGACGGCGTTGCGGCCCTTGCCGATGTCGATGAAGGCGGCCTCCATCGACGGCAGCACGTTCTGCACCTTGCCGAGGTAGACGTTGCCGACGTACGAGGTCGCCTGCTCCTTGTTGACGTAGTGCTCGACGAGCACGTCGTCCTCGAGGACGCCGATCTGCGTACGGTCGCCGTGCTGGCGGACGACCATCACGCGCTCGACGGCCTCGCGGCGGGCGAGGAACTCGGCCTCGGTGATGATCGGCACGCGGCGGCGGCCCTGCTCGCGGCCTTCGCGGCGGCGCTGCTTCTTGGCCTCCAGGCGGGTGGAGCCCTTGATGGACTGCACCTCGTCGGACGGCTCCGCCTTGGGGCGGGGCTCGCGGACCTTGACGACCGTGCGCTCCGGGTCGTCGTCGGAGGACTCGGGCTCGGCGCCGCTGTCACCGGCGCGGCGACGGCGGCGACGGCGACGGCGGCTGCTGCTGGAGCCCCCACCGGCCGACTCGTCCCGGTCGGCGGACCCCTCGGAGTCCTCCTGGTCCTCCTCGGTCTGCTCGGCCGTGTCCTCGGCGTCCTGCGCGGCCTGGGCGGCGGCGACCTGCTCGGTCTCGGCGTCCATGGACTCGCCGTCGTCGTAGTCGGCGGACTCGCCACGCCGGCGGCGGCGACCGCCCCGGCGGCGGCGACGGCGCGAGCCGGTGCCCTCGGACTCGTCCTGGTCGTCGCCCTCGGCCTGGTCCTCGGCGGACTCGTCGGGCTCCTCCACCTCGTCGGCGGCGGGCTCGGCGGCCTGGACGTCGGAGTCGTCGCCGGATCCGCGGCGGCGGCGCCGGCGGCGCGACCCGGAGGACTGCTCGTCCCGGTCGTCACGGGAGTCCCGCTCGTCACGGGAGTCCCGGCGGTCCTGGGTGGCCCGGGTGTCCTGTGCGGACTCCTCCGGCTCCTCGGCCTCGGCGGCCTCGGCGGCGGCCGCGGCGGCGGCCCGCTCCGGGGTCTGGAACTGGGGCTCGGTGAAGACGGGCGGCTGGAACAGCGCGACCGCGGGGCGGGCGGGCCGTGCGGGCGCGTCGCTCTCGCCGTCACCGGCGGCGGCGCGGGCGGACCGCTTGGGCTGGGCGGGCTCGGCGAATCCGCCGGCGGCCCGGCGGACGACCCGGCGGCGACGCCGCGGAGCGGCCTCCTCGGCGGGCTCGTCGGCGGCGGGAGCGGCTTCGGCCGCTGCCTCGGCGGCGGCCGGCGCCTCGGGCACGGCGGGGGCCTCGGCGGCGGGTGCGGCGGCAGCGGTGTCCGCGGCGGCGGGCTCGGCGGCCTCGGCCGCGGCCTTGGACCTGGCCTTCGATGTGCGGCGCGAGCTGGAGCGGGAGTTCTCGGTCACAGGTGCCTTCGCCTCCTCGGGCGAGCCGGCGCCGGCCTCGGCGGACGCGTCGGCGGAGACGGACGGACCGGCGTCGGTGCCTTCGTCCGTCGCGGGGGCGGCCGCGTCCGGGGCCGCGGGCGCGCCGGCGGGCGCGGAGGCACGCCGGGAGGCACGCCTGCGCGTCCGGCGCGGAGCCGCGTCGTCGGCGGCGGGAGCAGCCTCGACGGCTTCAGCGACCTCGGCGGGTTCGGCGGGTTCGTCCGTGGCGGGCTCGGCGCCGCTCGGCGCGGCCACCGCCTCGGTCGCCTCAGCCGCGGCGGCGGCGGAGGGCGAGGTGACGCTGCGGGTCGCGCGACGGCGGGAGCGCCGGGGAGCGGCGTCCTCGGACACCTCGGCGGCGGGCGCGGAGACCTCGGTCTCCTCCGGCTCCTCGGAGGCGGCGGGAGCACTCGCCGGCACCACGGTCTCGGCGACCTCGGCGGTCGCCGGGGACCCGGCGGGCGCGGCGGCCCGGCGCACCACCCGGCGGCGCTTGCGCTCCGCGGGCGCCGCCTCCTCGGCGGCGGGGGCCTCGGCGGGCTCCGGCTGCGCGGCGGTCTCCGCCACGGCGGCCTCGTCGGCCTCCACGGCCTCGAGGTCGGCTTCGGTCAGGGCCTCGGGGTCGGCGGCCGGTATGGCCGGCGCGACGGTCTCGGCCGACGCGTCGGAGGGGCCACCGGCGGGCGGCCCCGCCGGGCGGGATGCGGCACGACGCCGCCGGCGCGGCGGCAGGGTGTCGCTCGGGGTGTTCTGTTCGGAGCCCGTGGAGGACTCTGTGGGTTCGGTCGGTTCGAGCATGCGGGCTTTTCTCCCGTCAGGCTCCCGGGCGCCGCACCTGGTCCGGCGATGCCGGTGACGTCCGCGGCTCGCGCTGTGCGCGTCGCCGCCGTCCGGGGCGCGGGCGCCGCACGGGAGCTTTCCGTGTCCTGTCTCACCGGTTCCGTACGCCGAATGCGTACGGCCTGGCGAAAGTCTTCTGGTCGGTGCGCTGCCCGACCCAGGTGGCTCCCGAGTCCGAGGGCGGCGCTACGACGTCCGTCCCTACGCGGAACCTTCCTTACGCCGGCGCCGTCGCGGCGGCAGGCGGTTCGGCCGTTGAGTGGGCCTGTGCTGCCTCGCGGTCGGGCGCGAGCGGGTCGGTCACCGTGCCGGTCTCTTCATCGAACAGCCCCTGCGCCAGCCTGGTCACCGCTGCGGGGACCGGCGGCGCCAGGTCGGCCACGGCGCGGAGACCGGACAGGACGTCGTCGGGTCGTACGGCAGGCGTCACGTGCCGAACAACCAGCCGCAGTATCGCACAGGGCTGGTCGCTCGGCCTATCAGCCTGCGAACTGTGCGTTTCCGGGATGTCGCGCGTCTCCAGGCTCACGACGGCCGAACGGGCGTCGAACGTGCGGACGCCGTTCTTCGCGAGGCGCTTCACCTCGACGGACTCGGCCGCGATGAAGGCGTCCGCCGCGCGGCGGGCCTCCTCCTGCGGCACTCCGTCCAGGCGCAGCTCCCACACGGAGGCCGTCAGCCGGTCGGCGAGCCCCGAGGTACGGGCCTCGACCGCCTCGACGATGTCGAGCCCGGTGGGCATCGACGCGTCGAGGAGGACTCTGAGCTGCTCCGGGTCGCGGGGCGCGGTGAGCGCGATCTCCAGGTACTCCGCCTCACTGCCCGTGCCGGTGGGTGCGGCATTGGCGTACGACACCTTCGGGTGCGGCGTGAAGCCTGCCGAGTAGGCCATCGGCACCTCGGCACGGCGCAACGCACGCTCGAAGGCGCGCTGGAAGTCACGGTGGCTGGTGAACCGGAGGCGGCCGCGCTTGGTGTAGCGCAGTCGGATGCGCTGCACCGCGGGTGCGGGCGGCGGGCCTTCGGGCTGTCGCTTGCCCAGTGTCGTTCAGTCCTTCGTGAGAGCGGTCGTACTGCTACCAAGACTACGTGCCTCGCGGCCCGAAGGTTCCCTCCGGTCGGCCGGCAGGGCCTGCCCCGGCTCTCCGAGGAGCATCCGCCGGAAGTCGGCGCGGGCCCGCCGTGCGGACTCCCGGGCCGCGGCGAGCGCCTGCCGGGTGGCGCGTCCGACGCTGCGGGCGGCCTCGGCGGCGGGCCGCAGAACGCTGTCGCGCACGGCGTGTCCGACGGGGGTGAGCACCCTGCGGTAGACCCACCGCACCGGTTCGACGAACATCCACCGCAGGAGGGTGCCGAGGAAGCGGCCGACGGCGAGCGAGAGGTGCCCGGCGACCCGCCAGGCGTGACGGAAGGCGTCCCAAAGCTCCCTGCCGACGACGGCCAGGACACGTCCTGCCGGTGCGAGGACCCAGCGCCACAGGGCGAGCGCGGGCAGCACGAACAGGATCCTGGTGATCCAGTACAGAGCGGTGCCGATGCCGGTCACGATCATGCGCAGCAGCCACAGCAGCCCCTTGCCGCACCACAGGAGAGCGCGCCCGACGGGGGCGAGCACCCAGGTGTACAGCCACACCGCGGGGACGACGACCAGGTGGGTCACGAGCCAGGCCGCGACCGCCCAGACGCCCGTGCCGATCGCGGCGAGCACGGCCCCCAGGCCCTTCAGGACCCACATCAGGGCGTGGCCCACGGGGGTGAGCAGCCGCGCGTACACCCAGGCCAGGGCGGTGCCCACGGCCCGCGCCGCCCGGATGACCGCGTGTCCGGCCGGTGTCAGCACCTGCCGGTACAGCCAGACCAGGGGCACCACGAGGAGCACGTGGCCCAGCCATCCGAGGGCCCTGCCGGCCGGCACGAGGACGTACCGCCACAAGCCGACGAACGGCCAGACGAACACCGCGCGCCCGAGCCACAGCAGCGCCCGGCCGAGCGGCCGCAGCAGCGTGTCGTTCAGGAACCGCCCGGCCACGACCAGCGCGTCCCACACCATCCGCACGGGGACGACCAGGACGAGCACGACGATCCGCACGGGCAGGCGGATCGCGACGGCAAGGCATCCCTCGGGAGCTTCCGGCTCACGCCGGACGGTCGGCCCAGCCGGGCGCTGCCGCGGCTCGGGCCGGGGCTCGGGCCGGGGCTCAGGGGCAGCGGGCGGCGGTTTCTGCAGGTCCATACCGTCGAAGACGCCTGAGCACGCCGTCCGGATCCCGGACCGGACGATCCCTTTCGGGTCAGGGCGCGGCGCGGTGCGCGCCCGGAGCAGCCGGTGCGGCTCCTGGAAGCCGCAGCGGGCGTACGCGGGGATCGCCCGGGGGCCGGAGTGCCGCCAGGTCGCCGCCGGGCCGGGCGGGACGGATGCCGATGTCCCCGGTCACGGGCCCACCCGCTCGGCGGGAACGTCCGCCTCCCAGCGCAGCAGGTCCCCCGGCTGGCACTCCAGGGCCTCGCAGAGCGCGGCGAGGGTGGAGAAGCGGACCGCCTTGGCGCGGCCGTTCTTGAGGACCGCGAGGTTGGCCGGGGTGATGCCGACGCGTTCCGCGAGCTCGCCCACGGACATCTTGCGCCTGGCGAGCATCACGTCGATGTCGACGACGATCGGCATCAGATGACCTCTTCCAGCTCGGCCCGCATCCGGCTCGCCTCGACGTCCCGTGCGACGGCCTGCGCGAGCAGCATCCGCAGGACGAGCACCACCAGCGCGACGCCCAGCACGGCGAGTTTCCCCATCACCACTCCCTCGATCGACCCACGATGGAAAACTATCGAGAAACGATAGATGGCGCAAGGTGCGGCCACGTGAGCGGCACGGCGGGGTAAGAGCTCGGAACACGGACCGGGAACCGACCCGAAGGGAAGACAGTGGACTGGCGCTCGTTCGCACAGCAGATGGCCTCCGTGGCCCGTGATCTGCTCGCCCAGGACTCGGTCGGATCCACCCTGGCGCGCATCACCCGCTCGGCCGTCGAACGGGTGCCGGGCTGCGACGCCGCCGGAATCCTCCTGCTGCACGGCACCCGCGTGGAGACGCTCGCCCCGACCCACGACCTGGTCGTCGACAGCGACCGGCTCCAGGAGGACCTCGGTGAGGGCCCCTGCTTCGACGCGGCCCGGCCCAGCACCGACGAGCGCGTGTTCCGCATCGCCGACTTCACCGACGAGCAGGCCCGCTGGCCCATGTACGCGGTCCGGGCCCACGGTCTCGGCGTGGGCAGCATGATGGGATTCCTGCTGTACACCGAGGACGAGGAACTCGGCGCGCTCAACCTCTACTCACGCCGCCCCGGCGCCTTCACCGACGAGAGCGAGACCGCCGGCTGGCTGCTGGCCTCGCACGCGGCCGTCGCCTTCTCCTGCGCCCGCAGCCACTCCCAGCTGGAACAGGCCATGGCCACCCGGCACCTCATCGGCGAGGCCATGGGCATCCTCATGGGCCGCCACCACCTCGCCGAGGACCAGGCCTTCGACGTGCTGCGCCGGTACTCCCAGGAGAACAACGTCAAACTCCGGGAGGTCGCCCGGCAAGTCTGCGAGAAGGGCGGCCTCGACTGAGACCGCCCCTCCCGGACGGCTCCCCCAGCACACATTCCGAACCGAGGGAACCTGGCCGGGCCGGTCCCCGCGGGAAGCGTCACCGACCCTGCCTGGTGAGCGGGTCCCCCGCAGGGCCGCCGACTCACCTCCCGGCCTCACCCCGATGGAGACACCACTGGGCCCCCTCCGCTCAGGAGGGGGCCCAGCATGGTCGGCCGCAGGCTTCGCCGAGGCGTCAGTGAGAGTGGCCGCCGGGCGCCGGTGCCGCGTTCTTCACGCTCAGGGGCAGCAGCTTCTTGCCCGTGGGGCCGATCTGGATGTGGGTGTCCATCTGCGGACAGACCCCGCAGTCGAAGCACGGCGTCCAGCGGCAGTCCTCGACCTCCGTCTCGTCGAGGGCGTCCTGCCAGTCCTCCCAGAGCCAGTCCTTGTCCAGGCCCGAGTCGAGGTGGTCCCAGGGGAGGACCTCCTCGTAGGTGCGCTCGCGGGTGGTGTACCAGTCGACGTCCACGCCGAAGGGGGCCAGCGCCTTGTCGGCGCAGCGCATCCAGCGGTCGTAGGAGAAGTGCTCGCGCCAGCCGTCGAAGCGGCCGCCGTCGTCGTAGACCGCGCGGATGACCGCGCCGATGCGGCGGTCGCCGCGGGAGAGCAGGCCCTCGACGATGCCGGGCTTGCCGTCGTGGTAGCGGAAGCCGATCGAGCGGCCGTACCTCTTGTCGCCGCGGATCTTGTCGCGGAGCTTGGCCAGGCGCTCGTCCGTCTCCTCGGCGGAGAGCTGCGGCGCCCACTGGAAGGGGGTGTGGGGCTTGGGGACGAAGCCGCCGATGGACACCGTGCAGCGGATGTCGTTGGACTTGGACACCTCGCGGCCCTTGGCGATGACCTTCGTCGCCATGTCGGCGATCTGCAGGACGTCCTCGTCGGTCTCGGTCGGCAGGCCGCACATGAAGTACAGCTTCACCTGGCGCCAGCCGTTGCCGTAGGCGGTGGCGACCGTGCGGATCAGGTCGTCCTCGGAGACCATCTTGTTGATGACCTTGCGGATGCGCTCCGAGCCGCCCTCGGGGGCGAAGGTCAGGCCGGAGCGGCGGCCGTTGCGCGTCAGCTCGTTGGCCAGGTCGATGTTGAAGGCGTCGACGCGGGTGGAGGGCAGCGACAGGCCGATCTTGTCGTCCTCGTAGCGGTCCGCGAGGCCCTTGGCGATGTCGCCGATCTCGCTGTGGTCAGCCGAGGAGAGCGACAGCAGGCCGACCTCCTCGAAGCCCGTCGCCTTCAGGCCCTGCTCGACCATGTCACCGATGCCGGTGATGGAGCGCTCGCGGACCGGGCGGGTGATCATGCCGGCCTGGCAGAAGCGGCAGCCGCGGGTGCAGCCGCGGAAGATCTCCACGGACATGCGCTCGTGGACCGTCTCCGCCAGCGGCACCAGGGGCTGCTTGGGGTAGGGCCACTCGTCGAGGTCCATCACGGTGTGCTTGGACACGCGCCACGGGACGCCCGACCGGTTCGGGACGACGCGGGCGATGCGGCCGTCGGGGAGGTACTCCACGTCGTAGAACGCCGGGATGTACACGCCGCCCGTCTTCGCCAGGCGGAACAGGACCTCCTCGCGGCCGCCGGGGCGGCCCTCCGTCTTCCACTCGCGGATGATCCGCGTCATGTCGAGCACGGCCTGCTCGCCGTCGCCGATCACGGCGGCGTCGATGAAGTCCGCGATGGGCTCGGGGTTGAACGCGGCGTGGCCGCCGGCCAGGACGATCGGGTCGTCGACCGTCCGGTCCCGGGACTCCAGCGGAATGCCCGCCAGGTCCAGGGCCGCCAGCATGTTCGTGTAGCCGAGCTCGGTGGAGAAGGACAGCCCGAACACGTCGAACGCCTTCACCGGCCGGTGGCTGTCGACCGTGAACTGGGGGACGCCGTGCTCCCGCATCAGCTCCTCCAGGTCCGGCCACACGCTGTAGGTGCGCTCGGCGAGCACGCCCTGCTGCTCGTTGAGCACCTCGTAGAGGATCATGACGCCCTGGTTGGGCAGACCGACCTCGTAGGCGTCCGGGTACATGAGCGCCCAGCGGACGTCGCAGGAGTCCCAGTCCTTGACCGTGGAGTTGAGCTCTCCGCCGACGTACTGGATCGGCTTCTGCACATGCGGGAGCAGAGCTTCGAGCTGCGGGAACACAGACTCGGCGGCTTCGGCAGGCATCTCGGGAACCTTCGTTGTCGGACAGGGGTGACCATCCAGACTAACGCGACCGTGGCACCCCTCCGTACGCCCCGGCGATCACAGGTCCGCCGCCGCCCCCTTGACCTTCTTCCAGACCGCGGGCAGTTCGTCCTCCACGCGCCGGGCCCGCTGCGCCTCGCGCTCGTGGAGCAGGCCGTAGGTGAAGGCGCTCTCCCCCGCCGCGTGGGCGACCGCCGACAGCTCGCGGAGGGTCTGCCGGGCCATCACGCTGTCCTGGTGCTCGCCGAGCAGGCTCTGCAGCGACTTCATGGACCTGATCATGGTCTTGGCCGGCTTGCCGAGGGCCGGCTCGGCCGCCTCCGCCGCGTAGCGGGTGCGCTTGGTCTTCTTGCGGGCGTTGTGCAGGGCGACGTCGCGGTCGGTGCCGGGTTCCAGCTCCACGGCCTCCTCGACCAGGGCGGCGACCTTGCGGAAGTCCTTCTTCACCGCCTTGGCGAGGATCTTGCGGGGCTTCTTCGCGGCCGCCTTCGTCAGCGGCGGGGAGGCGATCAGGGCGTCCAGGGTGTCGAGCAGGGCCAGGTGGCGGCGGGAGTCCAGGATGCCGAGGATCCGGCCGTGGGCCCCGCTGTGCTCGGCTCGCGCCCAGGAATCCAGCCGCTCGCCGACCGGGCCGCGGACCAGGTCGGCGGGCACCTCGGCGAGGGACGCCGTCAGCCGCGCGGCCAGCACCTCGCGGTCGCGTTCCAGGCCCAGCTCCCCGGCCAGCCATTTCAGCTCGTCGGCGATCGGGCCGGTGACGGCCGGGTCGAGGATCTCGCCGAACGACTTGAAGGTGCTGCGCAGCCGGCGGGTGGCGACGCGCATGCGGTGCACGGCGTCCTCGGTGTCCCGGCGCACGGCCGGGTCGAGTTCGACGATCACGTCCCGCTGGGCGCGCACGTACGCCAGGACGTGGTCCCCCGCGGTCACCGGGTCACCGGCGGGGGCGGAGGGGCGTTCCCGCCGGGGTGCGGTCTCCTCCAGGGCCCTGGCCAGCTTCGACGCCGACGCCGACGGCCGTACGCCCGCCTTGCGCAGCTTCTTCTCCACCTTGTCGAGAAAGGCCGGGTCTCCCCCGTCGGCGAGCTCCACCTCGATCTCGGTCCACCGTGCCTCGCCACCGCCGCCCGTGAGCCGCTCGGCGTGCACGGCGTCGACGCTGACCTCGGCGAGCAGCCTGCCCTCGGCGTCGACGAGGTGCGTCACGTCGCGGTCGGAGCGCAGCCGGACCACGGGCAGCAGTGCGGCGTCGCGGACGCGGGAGCGGACGAGGGAGGCGAGGACGTCCGGGAGGGTGTCGGAGAGCGGGGCGTGGATCTCGTCGCGCACGCCCGGGGCGACGGGGAACTTCAGGTGCCAGCCCGCGTCGGAACCGCCGGTGCGGCGGCGCAGGGTGACCTTGGAGGCGGTCAGGCGCTCGTCGGCGGTGTCGTGGTAGGTGGCGTCGAGGTGGGCCACGCCCCGGTGGACGACGCCCGCGACCCCGGTGACACCGGTCAGGTCGGGAAGGCCGCCGCCCAGGGACTCGTATTTCCGCTCGATCTCGCGCTTGGTGTCCGCCATGCACCGAATCTAGTCGGCACCGGGGCGGGACGTCAGGGGGACGCCCCGCCCGTGTCTCAGGCGGACATCGGCCGCTGCACCCGGATCGACTGCAGGAGGCCCACCGCTATCCACACGGCGAACATCGAGGAGCCGCCGTACGAGACGAACGGCAGGGGCAGGCCGGTGACCGGCATGATGCCGAGCGTCATGCCGATGTTCTCGAACGTCTGGAAGGCGAACCAGGCGACGATGCCCGCGGCCACGACCGTGCCGTACAGGTCGCTCGTCTCGCGGGCGATCCGGCAGGCCCGCCACAGGACGATGCCGAGCAGCAGGATGATCAGCCCGCCGCCGAGGAAGCCGAGCTCCTCGCCCGCCACGGTGAAGACGAAGTCGGTCTGCTGCTCGGGGACGAACTGGCCGGTGGTCTGCGAACCGTGGAAGAGGCCGGAGCCGGTGAGCCCGCCGGAGCCGATGGCGATGCGGGCCTGGTTGGTGTTGTAGCCGACGCCGGCCGGGTCCAGCTCGGGGTTGGCGAAGGCGGCGAAGCGGTTGATCTGGTAGTCGTCGAGGATGCCGAGCTGCCAGACGGCGATCGCGCCCGTGGCTCCCGCGCCGATCAGGCCGAAGACCCACCGGTTGGTGGCGCCGGAGGCGAGCAGCACTCCGAGCACGATGATGACCATCACCATGACCGACCCGAGGTCGGGCATGAGCATCACGATCAGCATGGGCACGGCGGCCAGGCCCAGGGCCTGCATGACCGTGCGGTGGTCGGGGTACTGCCGGTCGCCCGCGTCGACCCGGGCCGCCAGCAGCATCGCCATGCCCAGGATGATCGTGACCTTCACGAACTCCGAGGGCTGCAGCGAGAAGCCGCCGGGCAGCTTGATCCAGGAGTGGGCGCCGTTGATGGTGGAGCCCAGCGGGGTGAGCACCAGCAGGATCAGCAGCAGCGAGAAGCCGTACAGGACCGGCACGGCCGTGCGCAGGCCGCGGTGGCCGAGCCAGATCGTGCCGACCATCAGGGCGAGGCCGATGCCGGTGTTCAGCAGGTGCCGGACCAGGAAGTAGTACGGGTCGCCCTGGTTGAGCTCGGTGCGGTTGCGGGTCGCCGAGTAGACGAGGAGCGTGCCGAGCAGCGACAGGGCCGTCGCCGACAGCAGGATCGGCCAGTCGAGCCGCCGCGCCACCGAGTCACGGGCCAGCAGCCGGGTCCAGCCGGAGCGCTCGGGCCCGTAGCCGGAGACCTGGAAGCTGTTCACACCGCCGGTCATGTGGGCAACCTCCGGCTTCCCCGCCGGCGCCTGCGCCTTCGGGTGTCGCGGTTCTCGGGTGACGGCGGGGCCGACGTGGCCGGCTGGAGCGGGTCCGCCGGGGCGTTCGGGTCCTTCTTGTCGGCCTGGCGGTCCTTGGCCGGGTCCTTGGGGACCTTCGGCGAGGCGATGGTGCCGTCCGTCTTGACATTCGGCAGGGTCTTCTGCGGCGTGGGCAGCAGCGCCTTCTTGGTGTCGATGTCGCCGTCCTCGGAGACGCCGTAGAGCGCGTTGTAGATGTTGCGGACGGCGGGGCCGGAGGCGCCGGAGCCCGTACCACCCTGGGAGATCGTCATGACGATCGAGTAGTCCTTGGTGTACGTGGCGAACCAGGAGGTGGTCTGCTTGCCGTAGACCTCCGCCGTACCCGTCTTGGCGTGCATCGGGATCTTGTCCTGCGGCCAGCCGCCGAACCTCCAGGCGGCCGTACCGCGGGTGGCGACGCCGGCCAGGGCCTCGTCCACCTCGTCGCGGGTCTTCTGCGTCATCGGCAGCTTGCCGTGCGCCTGCGGCTTGATCGGGGTGACGGTCCTGCCGTCGGCGCTGATGACGGCCTTGCCGACGGAGGGCGTGTACATCGTGCCGCCGTTGGAGATGGCGGAGTAGATGGTGGCCATCTGGATGGGCGTGACAAGTGTGTCGCCCTGTCCGATGGAGTAGTTGACGGAGTCACCGGCGCGCATGCGGTTGCCTTCGAGGCAGTTCTCGTAGGCGATCATCTCGGCGTAGCTGCCGTTGCGCTTGCCGGTGCGGCACCAGGCGTCCTTGTTGGCCTTCCAGTAGTTCAGCTTCCACTGGCGGTCGGGGACGCGGCCGGTGACCTCGTTGGGGAGGTCGATGCCGGTCTCCTTGCCGAGGCCGAACTGGTGGGCGGTCTTGTAGAACCAGTCGTTGGCGTTCTTCTTCGGCTTGGTGCCGCCGTCGCGCTTCCACTCCTCGTGGGAGAGCCGGTAGAAGACCGTGTCGCAGGAGACCTCCAGGGCGCGGCCGAGGCTGATCGCCCCGTACCCCTTGGACTCGAAGTTCTTGAAGACCTGGCCGCCGATGGAGTACGAACTGGAGCACTCGTAGGGGCCGTTGAAGGAGTAGCCCGCGTTGACCGCGGCGGCGGTCGGGATGACCTTGAAGATGGAGCCGGGGGCGGACTGGCCCTGGATGGCGCGGTTGAGCAGCGGGTAGTTGGAGCTCTTGCCGGTGAGGCGGGCGTAGTCCTTGGCGGAGATGCCGCCCACCCAGGCGTTCGGGTCGTACGTCGGGTTGGAGGCCATGGCGACGACGCGGCCGGTCTTGGCCTCCATGACGACGACGGCGCCGGAGTCGGCCTTGTAGTTCGTGCCCGTGTTGCGGTCGTGCTCCTTGCGGGCCTGCTTCATGGCCTCGTTCAGCTCGTACTCGGCGATCCGCTGGACGCGGGCGTCGATGCTGGTGACGAGGTTGTCGCCGGGGTGGGCCGGGTCGGCCTCGGCCTGGCCGATGACGCGGCCGAGGTTGTCGACCTCGTAGCGCGTGACGCCGGCCTTGCCGCGCAGCTGCTTGTCGTACTGGCGCTCCAGGCCGGAGCGGCCGACCTGGTCGGAGCGCAGATACGGCGAGTCGGTGTCCTGCGCCTTCTTGATCTCCTCGTCGGTGACCGGGGAGAGGTAGCCGAGGACCTGGGCGGTGTTGGCCTTGCCCGGGCTCGGGTAGCGGCGCACGGCCTGCGGCTCGGCGGTGATGCCGGGGAAGTCCTCGGCGCGCTCGCGGATCTGCAGGGCCTGCTTGGCCGTTGCCTCGTCGGTGATGGGGATGGGCTGGTACGGCGAGCCGTTCCAGCAGGGCTGCGGCGTCTTGGCGTCGCACAGCCGGACCTTCTCCATGACCTCCTTGGGCGTCATGCCCAGGACGCCGGCGAGCTTGGTGAGGACTTCCTTGCCGTCGTCCTTCATCTTCAGCAGGTCGGTGCGGGAGGCGGAGACGACCAGCCGGGTCTCGTTGTCGGCGAGGGCGACGCCGCGGGCGTCCAGGATCGAGCCGCGGACGGCGGGCTGGACGACCTGCTGGACGTGGTTGCCGGAGGCCTCCTTGGCGTAGGCCGCGCCCTCACGGATCTGGAGGTACCACAGGCGCCCGCCGAGGGTGAGCAGGAGGGACAGGACGAGGACCTGGATGACGACGAGCCGGATCTGGACCCGTGGGTTCCGGCCGGTCTCGGGAATGTTGGTCACTGCTGCTGCCTCCCCCTCTCGAAGCGCGTACGGATGTGCGGGTACGAGTGATGAACGCCCGTCCCCGAACCGGCGTTCCTACTGGACCGACCCGTTCGGGTGAACTTCCCTGAGGTCACAGCCGCTTGACCCCCTTGATGCGCCCGGCGCGCGCCGTCCGGGCCCGGGCCGCCTTCACCCGCAGCCCGTTGCGCTGGCCGCCGATCCGCAGGCCGGTGCCGCCCGAGAGCCAGCCGGAGGAGATGTCCGTGGCCTTGGCTGCGGCGGAGGTCGATTCCGCGAGGGGGTCGTTCTCGGCGCGCCGGGCCAGGGCCATGATCCCGGGCACCACGAACGGGGCGAGCAGCAGGTCGTACAGGGCGGCCGTGAACAGCAGGCTGCCGAGGCCGACATGGCGGGCGGCGGTGTCGCCGACGAGGGCGCCGACCCCGGCGTAGAGCATCGTGGAGCCGAGGGCGGCGGCGACGACCACGACCATGGGGCCGGTCGCGGACTTCAGCTGGCCCGTCTCGGGCTTGACCAGGCCGGCGAGATAACCGATGACGCACAGCACGAGGGCGTACCGCCCGGCCGCGTGGTCGGCCGGCGGGGCGAGGTCGGCGAGCAGGCCCGCGCCGAAGCCGATCAGGGCGCCGCCGACATGGCCGTACACCAGGGCCAGCCCCAGGACGGTGAGCAGCATCAGGTCGGGCACCGCGCCCGGCAGGTGCAGGCGGGCGAGGACGCTCACCTGGATCACCAGGGCGACGACGACCAGGGCGGAGGAGAGCAGGATCCGGTTGACGCGCATGGGTGACAGCTCCTACTGCTCTTGCTGGTTCTGGCCGTCCACGGGCGCCTCGGCGGACGGCGTCACGGTCACCGTCACCGTCGGCCGGGGGGTGGGCTTGGGCTTGGGCGGGAGCACCGTGTCGCGCGGGTCCTTCTTGGGGGCCTCGACGACGACACCGACGATGTCGAGCTTGGTGAAGGCGGCGTACGGCGTGACGTAGAGGGTGCGGGTCAGGCCGCCGCCCGACGGGTCGACGCGGGAGACCACGCCGACGGGCACGCCGGGCACGAACGGCCGGTCGGCCTGCGAGCCGAAGGTGACCAGACGGTCGCCCTTCTTCACCTCGGCCTTGCCGTTGAGGAGTTCCACGCGCAGCGGGCGGTCGCCCTGACCGGAGGCGAAGCCCAGTTCGTCGCCGGCCTCCATGCGGGTGCCGACCGTGAAGTCGGGGTCGCTGGCGAGCAGGACCGTGGCGGTGTTCGGGCCGACGGTGGTGACGCGGCCGACGAGCCCGTCGCCGTTCAGGACCGTCATGTCGCGCTTGATGCCGTCGTTGGCGCCGACGTCGATGGTGATGGTCCAGGAAAAGCCCTGCGCCGCCCCGATGGCGATGACCTCGGCGCCCTTGATGCCGTACTGGCCCTGTCCCGCGACCTTCAGCATCTTGTCGAGCTGCTTGAGGCGGCTGCGGGCGCGGTCGTCGCTGCCGAGGCGCGCCTTGAGGGCGGCGTTCTCCTTCTCCAGCGCGGCGAGCCGGTCGTGCCGCTCGCCGGAGTCACGGATGGCGGAGACCGCGTTGCCGACCGGGTCGACGGCGGACGACACGCCGCTCTCGATCGGGCCGAAGACCGTCGCCGCGGCCTGCCGGGCACCGTCGACGGGCGAGTCCTCCCCACCGCGGATGTCCACCGTGATCAACGCGAACGCGATGGCGATCAGCAGCACCAGGAGCAGCCGGCTCTCTCGTGTGTCCCTCACGTGCGGCGGCCGTGCCTTCCTCATAGGAATTCGGGAAGCCCCAGGGAAACCCGAGGGGCTGCTTTTGTGGGAGCTTATGCCTCTATATCAACGATCCGCCGTACGAGAGGAGATCGTCCCGTACGGCGGAATCGAAGAGTCACGTCATCTGCGCGGCTGGGCGTCCAGCACCTGCTGGAGCGCCTCGAACTCCTCGACGCACTTTCCGGAGCCGAGCGCCACGCTGTCCAGCGGGTCCTCGGCGATGTGGATCGGCATCCCGGTCTCCCGGCGCAGCCGCTCGTCCAGACCCCGCAGCAGCGCTCCGCCGCCGGTCAGAACGATTCCTCGGTCCATGATGTCGCCGGACAGCTCCGGCGGGCACTTGTCGAGGGTCGTCTTGACGGCGTCGACGATCGCGTTGACGGGCTCCTCGATCGCCTTGCGGACTTCGGCGGCGGAGATGACGACGGTCTTCGGCAGCCCGGAGACGAGGTCCCGGCCGCGGATTTCGGTGTGCTCGTCGGAGTCGAGGTCGTACGCCGAACCGATCGTGATCTTGATCTGTTCGGCCGTCCGCTCGCCCAGCAGAAGGGAGTACTCCTTCTTGATGTGCTGGATGATCGCGTTGTCCAGCTCGTCGCCCGCGACGCGGATGGACTGTGCGGTGACGATGCCGCCGAGGGAGATGACCGCGACCTCCGTCGTGCCGCCGCCGATGTCGACCACCATGTTGCCCGTGGCCTCGTGGACCGGCAGGCCGGAGCCGATGGCCGCGGCCATGGGCTCCTCGATGATGTGCACCTGGCGGGCGCCGGCCTGGGACGACGCCTCGATGACGGCACGGCGCTCGACGCCCGTGATACCCGAGGGCACACAAACGACGACCCGCGGACGAGCCAGATACCGCCGCTTGTGGATCTTCAGGATGAAGTAGCGGAGCATCCGCTCGGTGATCTCGAAGTCGGCGATGACGCCGTCCTTCAGCGGACGCACGGCAACGATGTTGCCGGGCGTGCGCCCGATCATCTTCTTCGCTTCGGCGCCGACCGCGAGGATGCCACCGGTGTTGGTGTTGATCGCGACTACGGACGGCTCGTTGAGTACGATCCCGCGACCCCTGACGTACACCAGCGTGTTGGCGGTCCCGAGGTCGACAGCCATGTCACGGCCGATGAACGACATTGAGTTCCCCATCAGGATTCGTCTGGCCTTCCCAGGAGCTTTTGAGGGCTGTTCAGGTCGGCAAAGGTGGGTGCTGTGACGTGAAGGCTTCCATCGTAGACGCGCCTTCGCGAACACTGCGGGAGGGTCTTGGCCATTGTCAGCAGATGCCGTGGGCGTTCGCTTCTGGAGACGGGCGTTCGGGGGCCATCGTTCCCTCCCGCGTCACGCATATGCCGCAAAGTCCGGGGGCCCGGCCCCCGAACCCGCCGCTTGTGTTCGTGAGGTGCTGACGTTACGCCCGGCCGGGGAAGAAAATCTTCACCTCGCGCTCGGCGGACTCCTCGGAGTCGGAGGCGTGGATCAGGTTCTCCCGGACGATGACGCCGTAGTCGCCGCGGATGGAGCCGGGCGCCGCGGCGATCGGGTCGGTCGGGCCGGCCAGCCGGCGCACGCCCTCGATGACCCGCTCGCCCTCGACGATCATCGCCACGACCGGGCCGGAGGCCATGAACTGCACCAGCGGCTCGTAGAAGGGCTTGCCCTTGTGCTCGCCGTAGTGCTGCTCCAGCGTGTCCTGGTCCAGGGCGCGCAGTTCCAGCGCGGTGATCGTCCAGCCCGCCTTGCGCTCGATGCGGCTGATGATCTCGCCGGTCAGGCCACGACGTACGGCGTCGGGCTTGAGGAGGACGAGGGTGCGCTGGGTCACGACGGGCTCCTTCTGGATCACGGTGGTGCGGTGGAACGAGATTACCCGGCGTGTCGGGGCGCCCGTTACGCAGCGTCAGCCGGAGAGGAGCCGGCCTGGGCCGCGAATCTCGCCTTCGCCTCGTCCACCTTCCGGCCGTAGTGCACCGACGCCCACCACAGGGCCGCGAAGACCGCGCCCAGGAAGAACATCGTCGGCACGATGAAGCCCGACGCGATGAGCGCGATCTGCAGCGCCCAGCCGAGCGCGACCCCGCCCGGGCGCGTCACCAGACCGCACAGCACCAGGCACAGGAACATCGCGATGCCGCTGACCGTCCACACGGTCGTCATGGACAGGTCCGGGTCCTTCATGGCGACCAGCCCGGCGAAGCCGATGACGAAGAACTCGCCGATCAGCGTGGAAGAACAGAGCGTGCGCACGGGTCTCAGCCCCTCCCCAGGAGCAGTCGGGCCTCGCCGACGGTGATGACGGAACCGGTCACGAGCACACCGCCGCCGGCGAACTCGCCCTCCTCCTCGGCCAGGGTGATCGCGGCCTCCAGCGCGTCGGGCAGCCGCGGCTCGACCTGGACGCGCTCCTCGCCGAACACCTCCACGGCGATGCCGGCGAGCTCGTCGGCGTCCATCGCGCGGTGGCTGGAGTTCTGCGTGACGACGATCTCGGCGAACACCGGCTCGAAGGCCTCCAGCAGCCCGCGCACGTTCTTGTCGCCGCTCGCGCCGACCACGCCGATGAGACGGCTGAACTGGAACGCCTCACCGATCGCCTCCGCCGCCGCCCGGGCACCCGCCGGGTTGTGCGCGGCGTCCAGCACGACGGTCGGCGAGCGCCGCACGACCTCCAGCCGCCCCGGCGACGCCACCGCGGCGAACGCCTTGCGGACCGTGTCCAGGTCCAGCGACTCGGCGCGCTGCGCGCCCACGCCGAAGAACGCCTCCACCGCGGCGAGCGCCACGGCCGCGTTGTGCGCCTGGTGCGCGCCGTGCAGCGGCAGGTAGACCTCCGGGTACTCCCCGCCCAGGCCGCGCAGTGTGAGCAGCTGCCCGCCGACGGCCACCTGCCGGTCGACGACCCCGAACTCCAGGCCCTCGCGGGCCACGGTCGCGTCCACCTCGACGGCCTTCTTCAGCAGCACCTGCGCCGCCTCGACCGGCTGCTGGGCCAGGATGACCGTCGCGCCCTGCTTGACGATGCCGGCCTTCTCCGTGGCGATCTCGGCGTGCGTGGTGCCGAGCCGGTCGGTGTGGTCGAGGTCTATGGGCGTGATCACGGCGACGTCGCCGTCGATCACGTTCGTGGCGTCCCAGGAGCCGCCCATGCCGACCTCGACGACGGCGACGTCCGCGGGGGCGTCCGCGAAGGCCGCGTAGGCCATGCCGGTGAGCACCTCGAAGAAGGACAGCCGGTACTCCTGCGACGCGTCGACCATCTCCACGTACGGCTTGATGTCCTGGTACGTCTCGATGAACCGCTCGGCGGAGATCGGGGAGCCGTCCAGGCTGATGCGCTCGGTGACGGACTGCACGTGCGGCGAGGTGTAGCGGCCGGTGCGCAGGTCGAAGGCGCCGAGCAGGGCCTCGATCATGCGGGCCGTGGAGGTCTTGCCGTTGGTGCCCGTGATGTGGATCGACGGGTACGAGCGCTGCGGATCCCCGAGCACGTCCATCAGGGCGGCGATCCGGGCGACCGAGGGCTCCAGCTTGGTCTCGCCCCAGCGGGTGGCGAGCTCCGCCTCGACCTCGCGCAGGGCCTTGTCGACCTCGGGGTCGGCGGGCCGGGCGGGGACGTCGGCGTCGGGCGGACCGCCCTGGGTGCGCAGGGTGCGGCTGCCGGCTTCGATGACGGCGAGGTCGGGGTCGCGCTCGGTCTCGGCCGCGACGATCTCGTCGAAGTCGTCGAGGGGGTCGGGCTGGTCGTCGGCGTGGTGGTCTGGGGGGAGCTCGCTCACGGGGCCAGTCTACGGAGCGGGGGTGACATCGGCCCGCGCCCCCGGGCCCTTCACCCCTGAGGTGCGTCTGAGGCCCCCGGGCCTGACGGCGCCGGGGGCCTCACACACGTACGCGTCCCTACGCCTGCGGCAGGCGCTCCAGCTGGGCCTGGATGCGGGTGATGTCCTCCTCCGCCTTGGCGAGGCGGGTGCGGATCTTGTCGACGACGTGGTCGGGGGCCTTCGCCAGGAACGCCTCGTTGCCGAGCTTGGCGTTGGCCTGGGCCTTCTCCTTCTCGGCGGCGGCGAGGTCCTTCGCGAGGCGCTTGCGCTCCGCCGCCACGTCGATCGTGCCGGACAGGTCGAGGGCGACCTCGGCACCGGCGACCGGGAGGGTGGCCGTGGCCGTGAAGCCGTCGCCCTCCGGCTGCAGGCGCAGCAGCTGGCGGATGGCCGCCTCGTGCGGCGCGAAGGGCGTGCCGTCCAGGGTGAGGCGGGCCGGGACCCGCTGGCCGGGCTGCAGGCCCTGGTCGGCGCGGAAGCGGCGGACCTCGGTGACGACCGACTGCAGGGACTCGATCTCGCGCTCGGCGTCGGCGTCCCGGAAGCCGCCCGGTGCGTCAGCACCAGGAACGGACACAGCCGTCGGCCACTCGGCGATGACGACCGACTCGCCGCCGGTCAGCGTCGTCCACAGCGTCTCCGTGACGAACGGGACGATCGGGTGCAGCAGCTTCAGCGTGACGTCGAGGACCTCGCCGAGGACGCGCTTGCTGACCTCGGCCGCCTCGCCGCCCGCCTGGAACGTCGTCTTGGACAGCTCGACGTACCAGTCGAAGACCTCGTCCCACGCGAAGTGGAACAGCGCGTCGGACAGCTTCGCGAACTGGTAGTCCTCGTACAGCGCGTCGACCTCGGCGACGACCGAGTTGAGCCGGGAGAGGATCCAGCGGTCCGTGGCGGACAGCCTGGACGCGTCCGGCAGCGGGCCCTCGACCGTCGCGCCGTTCATCAGCGCGAAGCGCGTGGCGTTCCAGATCTTGTTGGCGAAGTTGCGCGAGCCCTGGACCCAGTCCTCGCCGATCGGGACGTCGACGCCCGGGTTGGCGCCGCGCGCGAGGGTGAAGCGCAGGGCGTCGGAGCCGTACTTGTCCATCCAGTCCAGCGGGTTGACCGCGTTGCCGAAGGACTTCGACATCTTCTTGCCGAACTGGTCGCGGACCATGCCGTGCAGGGCGATGGTGTGGAACGGCGGGGTGCCGTCCATCGCGTACAGGCCGAACATCATCATCCGGGCGACCCAGAAGAAGAGGATGTCGTAGCCGGTGACCAGGACGGAGTTCGGGTAGAACTTCGCGAGCGACTCGGTCTGCTCGGGCCAGCCGAGCGTGGAGAACGGCCACAGGCCGGAGGAGAACCAGGTGTCGAGGACGTCGGTGTCCTGGCGCCAGCCCTCGCCGCCGGGCGGTTCCTCGTCGGGGCCGACGCAGACGACCTCGCCGTCCGGGCCGTACCAGACCGGGATGCGGTGGCCCCACCACAACTGCCGCGAGATGCACCAGTCGTGGAGGTTGTCGACCCAGTCGAAGTAGCGCTTCTCCATCTCCTGGGGGTGGATCTTGACGCGGCCGTCGCGGACGGCGTCACCGGCCGCCTTGGCGAGCGGGCCGACCTTGACCCACCACTGCATGGACAGGCGCGGCTCGATGGTGGTCTTGCAGCGCGAGCAGTGGCCGACGGAGTGGACGTAGGGCCGCTTCTCGGCGACGATCCGGCCCTCGGCGCGCAGCGCGGCGACGATCGCGGAGCGTGCCTCCAGCCGGTCCAGGCCCTGGAAGGGGCCGTGGGCGGTGATCACGGCGTGTTCGTCCATGACCGTCAGCGCCGGCAGGTCGTGGCGCTGGCCGATCTCGAAGTCGTTCGGGTCGTGGGCCGGGGTGACCTTGACGGCGCCCGTGCCGAACTCCGGGTCGACGTGCTCGTCCGCGACGACCGGGATGGAGCGGTCGGTCAGCGGCAGCTTGACCAGCTTGCCGACCAGGTGCTTGTAGCGCTCGTCCTCGGGGTGGACGGCGACGGCCGTGTCACCGAGCATCGTCTCGGCGCGGGTCGTGGCGACGACGATGGTGTCGTCCCCGTCGCCGTACTTCATGGAGACGAGTTCGCCGTCGTCGTCCTGGTACTCGACCTCGATGTCCGAGATGGCGGTCAGACAGCGCGGGCACCAGTTGATGATGCGCTCGGCGCGGTAGATCAGCTCGTCGTCGTAGAGCCGCTTGAAGATGGTCTGGACGGCCTGGGAGAGGCCCTCGTCCATCGTGAAGCGCTCACGCGACCAGGCGACGCCGTCGCCCAACCGCCGCATCTGGCCGCTGATCTGGCCGCCGGACTCGCCCTTCCACTGCCAGACCCGCTCGACGAAGGCCTCCCGGCCCAGGTCGTGGCGGGACTTGCCCTCCTTGGCGAGCTCGCGCTCGACGACGTTCTGCGTGGCGATGCCGGCGTGGTCCATGCCGGGCTGCCACAGCGCCTCGTAGCCCTGCATCCGCTTGCGGCGGGTCAGGGCGTCGATGAGCGTGTGCTCGAAGGCGTGCCCGAGGTGCAGGCTGCCCGTGACGTTGGGCGGCGGGATGACGATGGTGTACGGCGGCTTGTCGCTCTTGGCGTCCGCCTCGAAGTAACCCCGCTCTACCCAGCGCTCGTACAGCGGCCCCTCTACGTCGGCCGGCGCGTACTGGGTCGGCAGGTCGGTGCTGGGCGCTGGTGGCTGCTGCTGAGCGTTCTCGGTCACGGGGGTCAGTTTAGAGGTGTCACGACCCCGTCCCGAAACGCGTTTCGTTTGTAACGGTGGGGGCCCCGATGCCATGCACACGGCGACATTGCGCCAGGATGTCGGCAAGACCTGAGCATCTGGAGGGGAACCCAGAACATGAGCTACAACCAGCCGGGCCCGTACGGCGGGCAGCCCCAGCAGCCCGGACCGTACGGCCAGCCGGGCCCGTACGGCCAGCAGCCGCAGGCGCCCCAGCCCGGCTACGGCTACCCGCAGCAGGCCCCTCCGCCCCAGCCGGGCTACGGCTACCCGCAGCAGCCCCCGCAGGGCGCGCCCCAGCCGGGCTACGGCCAGCAGCCCCCGTACGGCCAGCAGCCGCCCTACGGCCAGCCCCCGTACGGCGTGCCCCAGCCTCCGGCACCCGGCGGCGGCAAGAAGAAGACGGGCATCATCATCGGCGCGGTCGCGGTGGTGGCGGCGATCGGTGTGGGCGCGTACGTCGTCATCGGCGGGGGTGGCGGCGGCCTGGAGGACGACGGGCCCCACAAGCTGGCGACGCCGGCGAAGGTGCTCACCGACTACAAGCGCACCACGAAGGACGGCCAGACCGCGGGCGGCGACTCGACGTCGGAGCTGGAGAAGAGCGGTGTCAAGAACGCGAAGACCGCGGCCGGCCTCTACTCCACCGTGGACCTGAGCGACTACGACCCCGACGATCCGTCGTCCGCGGCGAAGATGGCGACGGCCAAGACCCTGTCGGTGGCCGGTGCCTACGGTGAGATCTCCGACCCGGAGGCGACCCTTGACCTGTTCTTCGCCAACTTCAGGAAGTCGGCCGAGAAGGAGTCCTCCACCGGGACCGGCAAGCCCGAGCTGGTCGGCGAGCCCGAGGCGGCCGACCTCGACGGCGCGGCCATGAAGTGCCAGTCGGTCAAGGGTCAGGACCAGCTGACCAAGAAGGAGAAGACCAACTGGTTCTGCGCGTGGGCCGACTACAGCACGATCGCCATCGTGTCGCCGGGCGACGCCGCGCAGGGCGTCACCAAGGACGTGGCGATCGACCTCACGACCAAGGTCCGCGAGGAAATCCGCGTCAAGGCCTGACGCCGGCCCAATACACGGACGAAGGGCCCCGGTCGACGACCGGGGCCCTTCCCTTGTCTCTGTGTCACGCCGTCTTCTGCTCGCCCGGCCCGCGCCCCCGCGCGTCCCGCGGGATCAGCGTCGGGTTGACGTTCGACTGCACGACGTCCGCCGTGATGACGACCCGGGCCACGTCCTTGCGGGACGGGACCTCGTACATCACGCCCTGCAGGACCTCCTCCATGATGGCCCTGAGGCCACGCGCGCCGGTCTGGCGGAGGATGGCCTGGTCGGCGATGGCCTCCAGGGCCTCGCGCTCGAAGTCCAGCTCCACGCCGTCGAGTTCGAAGAGGCGCTGGTACTGCTTCACCAGTGCGTTGCGCGGCTCGACGAGGATCTGCAGCAGGGCCTCGCGGTCCAGGTTGTGGACGGAGGTGATGACGGGGAGGCGGCCGATGAACTCGGGGATCATGCCGAACTTGACCAGGTCCTCCGGCATGACCTCCTGGAACTGGTCCTTGGACTCCATCTCGCGCTTGGAGCGGATCTGCGCGCCGAAGCCGATGCCCTTGGCGCCGGCCCGGGCCTCGATGATCTTCTCCAGCCCGGCGAAGGCACCGCCCACGATGAACAGCACGTTCGTCGTGTCGATCTGGATGAACTCCTGGTGGGGGTGCTTGCGCCCGCCCTGCGGCGGGACGGAGGCCGTGGTGCCCTCCAGGATCTTCAGCAGGGCCTGCTGGACGCCCTCGCCCGACACGTCACGCGTGATGGAGGGGTTTTCACTCTTCCGCGCGACCTTGTCGATCTCGTCGATGTAGATGATCCCCGTCTCGGCCTTCTTGACGTCGTAGTCGGCCGCCTGGATCAGCTTGAGCAGGATGTTCTCGACGTCCTCGCCGACGTATCCCGCCTCCGTGAGCGCCGTGGCGTCGGCGATCGCGAAGGGGACGTTCAGCATCCGCGCTAGGGTCTGGGCGAGGAGGGTCTTGCCGGAGCCCGTGGGGCCGAGGAGGAGGATGTTGGACTTCGCCAACTCGATGGCGTCGTCGCGGCCGTTCGCCCCGCCGTTCTCGCCGGCCTGGACCCGCTTGTAGTGGTTGTACACCGCCACGGACAGGGCCTTCTTGGCGGCCTCCTGGCCGACCACGTAGCCCTCGAGGAACTCGTAGATCTCGCGCGGCTTCGGGAGCTCCTCCCAGCGGACCTCGCTCGTCTCGGCGAGCTCCTCCTCGATGATCTCGTTGCAGAGGTCGATGCACTCGTCGCAGATGTACACACCGGGCCCTGCGATGAGCTTCTTGACCTGCTTCTGGCTCTTGCCGCAGAACGAGCACTTGAGCAGATCGCCGCCGTCACCGATGCGTGCCACGGTGTGCTTCCCCTTCGCCTGGGAGACTCCTGGACGCCTGCGTCCAGCTGACTCCTGGTGCTGCCTTATGTCCGACGGTACCTTGCCCGGCCCCCCGTTCGGGCCCCCCTTGGCGCGGTTCGCTTTGACGTGAACCGAGCCAAACCGTGCCAAGGGGCGGCAGACGATACAGCCTCACGCCTCAGCGCAGGCTCGAGTTGTCCATCTTCCGGGTGGTGATGATCTGGTCGATCAGGCCGTAGCTCAGCGCGTCCTCGGCCGTGAGGATCTTGTCGCGCTCGATGTCCTCGCGGATCTTCTCGATCGCCTGCGTGGAGTGCTTGGCCAGCATCTCCTCCAGCTGCGAGCGCATCCGGAGGATCTCGTTGGCGGCGATCTCCAGGTCGGACACCTGGCCGCGGCCGGTCTCGCTGTAGGGCTGGTGGATCAGCACGCGCGCGTTCGGCAGGGCCATGCGCTTGCCCGGCGTGCCGGCGGCCAGCAGGACGGCGGCGGCGGAGGCGGCCTGGCCCATGCAGACCGTCTGGATGTCCGGCTTCACGTACTGCATCGTGTCGTAGATCGCGGTGAGCGCCGTGAAGGAACCGCCGGGGCTGTTGATGTAGACCGAGATGTCACGGTCGGGGTCCATCGACTCCAGGCACAGCAGCTGCGCCATGACGTCGTTGGCGGAGGCGTCGTCGATCTGGACGCCGAGGAAGATCACGCGCTCCTCGAAGAGCTTCGCGTACGGGTCGTACTCGCGAATGCCCTGGGAGGTGCGCTCGACGAAGCGCGGGATGACGTAGCGGGACTCGGCCTGCGGGCCGGTGTAGCGGCCCTGCGAGGCGCTCATGTCCTGCACGGGCTGCATACGGTCGTAGATCCCGCTGCCGGGGAATGCGTTCACGGTGTCTCCTGAAAGGGGCTGAGGCGGTCGGCTGGGGCTGCTGGGGCGCCCCGGGCCCTCACGGGCCCGGGCGGGGTCCTGCGGGGCTCGTGGAGCCCCGTGGGACCGGTCAGGCCCCGGTGCCGCCGCCGCCCGGCATACCGGCGGCCGTGGCGATCACGTCGTCGATGAGGCCGTACTCCTTGGCCTCGAAGGCGTCGAACCAGCGGTCGCGGTCCGAGTCGCGGGTGATCTGCTCGACCGACTGGCCCGTGTGCTGGGCGGTGAGCTCGGCCATGCGCTTCTTGGTGTGCAGCAGACGCTCGGCGTGGATCTTGATGTCCGAGGCCGAGCCGGCGAGACCGGCGGAGGGCTGGTGGATCAGGATCTCGGCGTTCGGCAGCGCGAAGCGCTTGCCGGGGGTGCCCGCGCTGAGCAGGAACTGGCCCATGGACGCCGCGAGACCCATGGCGATGGTCACCACGTCGTTCTTGATGTACTGCATGGTGTCGTAGATCGCCATGCCGGCCGTGATCGAACCGCCGGGGCTGTTGATGTAGAGGTAGATGTCCTTGTCGGGGTCCGAGGCAAGGAGCAGCAGCTGTGCGGTGATCTTGTTCGCGATGTCGTCGTCGACCGGCTGGCCGAGGAAGATGATCCGCTCGTTGAGCAGCCGGTTGTAGACCTGGTCGCCGAGGCCACCACCGATGGAAGGCTCGCCGGCGGCTGAAGGCATCAGATTCGTCACGTATCCACCTGCTCGTCTTACGACGGCGCCGGGCCGTCTCACGTTTCCCTGCGGGGCGGGAGCCGTATCGGAGACTCCACTGCCCTGGTATTCATGGACCCTAACGCGCGGGTCCCTTCGGGGAATCCCGGAGATGGGAGTGTTCGCCGGGGGCGTAGCGCCGCGCGGCGGAGCCGGGTGGTTTCGGGCCGTGGGCGGCTGCGGGCGCGTGGGGGCTTGTCGCGCAGTGCCCCGCGTCCCTGAGGCGCGCTGACCTCCCGGGCGCAAGAAGGCCCTGGGGCGTGCCCCAGGGCCTTCCTCACGGACTCACCGCCACCGGGGCTCAGCCCTCGGTCTTCTCCTCGGCGGAGGCCTCCGTGGCCTCGGCCTCGGCCTCGGCGGACTCCGTCTCGTCCTCTTCGTCGTCGAGGTCGATGACCTCGCCGTTGGTGTCCTTGACCGTGGCCTTCTCGACCACGACGGCCAGCGCCTTGCCGCGGGCGACCTCGCCGACGAGCAGCGGCACCTGGCCGCCCTCGACGACCGCCTGGGCGAACTGGTCGGGGGACATGCCGGAGGAGGCGGCGCGGCGCATGAGGTGCTCGGTGAGCTCCTCCTGGTTGACGTTGAGCTTCTCCTGCTTGACCAGCTCGTCGAGGACGAACTGGGTCTTGATGCCCTTGACCGCGGCCTCACGGGTCTCGGTGTCGAACTCCTCCTCGCTCTTGCCCTGGATCTCCAGGTACTTCGCGAGGTCGAGGCCCATCTGGCCGAGCTGGTGGTGCTCCAGGTTGTGCTTGCGGGTGTTGATCTCGTCCTCGAGCAGCTTCTCGGGGACGGGCACCTCGACGAGCTCCAGCAGCTTCTCCAGGACGCGCTCCTGGGCCTGCGTGGCCTGGTCGTACTGCTTCATGTTCTCCAGGCGCTTGCGGCTGTCCGCGCGCAGCTCCTCGAGGGTGTCGAACTCCGAGGCGAGCTGGGCGAACTCGTCGTCCAGCTCGGGCAGTTCACGCTTGGCGACCTGGGTGACCTTGACGGTGACCTCGGCCTCCTTGCCGGCCGCGGAGCCGCCCTTGAGCTCGGAGGTGAAGGTGGCCTCGCCACCGGCCTCCAGGCCCTTCACGGCGTCGTCGATGCCGTCCAGCAGCTCGCCGGAGCCGATCGTGTAGGAGACGCCGCTCGCGACGCCGTCCTCCAGGACCTCGCCGTCGACCTTGGCCTCCAGGTCGATCGTCACGACGTCGCCGTCCTCGGCGGCACGCTCGACCGGGGCGGTGGAGGCGAAGCGCTCGCGCAGCTCCTCGACGGCCTTGTCGACGTCCTCGTCGGTGACCTCGACGGCGTCGACCTCGACCTCGATGCCGGAGTAGTCCGGGATCTCGATGGCCGGGCGGATGTCGACCTCGGCGGTGAAGTTCAGCGTCTCGCCGTCCTTCAGCTCGGTGATGTCGACCTCGGGCTGGCCCAGCGGGCTGAGCTCGGCCTCGTTGACCGCGTCGGTGTAGAACTTGGGAAGCGCGTCGTTGACGGCCTCCTCCAGCACGGCACCGCGGCCGAACCGCTGGTCGATGACCCGGGCCGGGACCTTGCCCTTGCGGAAGCCCTTCACCGTGACCTGCTGGTTGATCTTCTTGTACGCCGCGTCGAGGCTGTCCTTGAGCTCCTCGAAGGGCACCTCGACAGTGAGCCGAACCCGAGTCGGGTTCAGGGTCTCCACGGCGCTCTTCACGGTTCGGTCTCCTTGTGGCTGACTTCTTGGTTTCTGCCGGGGCCAGAGCGGCCCGGCGGATTTCGCCGCCCGGAGGACTGCAGACGATGAGACACACGGGCGTGCAGCTTGCATAGTAACGGCAGCGACTACACCGCCCAAAAGGCGATCACGACGGCGACCGGGCGACGATCACGGGGGACGACCGGGTGGCTGGTCGGGGTGGCGGGATTTGAACCCACGGCCTTCCGCTCCCAAAGCGGACGCGCTACCAAGCTGCGCCACACCCCGTCTGGTGCGACACGTAGGGTACATGCCCGCACGCGGTGCGGCCGCCGCATTTCCGCGGGGTGCGCGCCGCGCCGGTCCGGCCGGGAATGTGGTGTGCGGTCCAGGGGGGCGACCCGCTACGATGCCTTCAGTGCCGCGGTCGCTCCGACCTGCGGCGCGCGCTGTGCGGGCGTAGCTCAATGGTAGAGCCCTAGTCTTCCAAACTAGCTACGCGGGTTCGATTCCCGTCGCCCGCTCTGCAGGCCCCGGGCCCGGTTCCTCGGAACCGGGCCCGGGGTGTTTTCCGGGGCCCTGGTGGTGCCGGCGGGCACGCCCGGTCACATGTCCCGTACGTCGACCGTGTAGACGGAGCGCACTCCGTACGGGACGTACAGCGCGTCGCCGACGAGGGTGAGCGGGGCGCCCGAGGTGACGAGCATGCTGTCGGTGCGGCCGCCGTCGTCGCGGCCGTCGCGGGTGGCCTCGACCTTTCCGGTGCGCAGGTTCAGGGCCGCCAGGCGGCCGCTCGGGGACGCGAAGAACACCTGGGTGGCGGAGGCGGTCGGCGGGCCCTGCTGCTCGACCGAGGAGTTGGAGTCCCACAGCGTGCGGCCGGTGCGCGCCGAGACCGCGCGGACGCCTCCGCTCTCCCGGGTGAAGAAGACCGTCCCGCGGAGCAGGTACGCGTTCGCGTCGTCGGGCCGGGGCTCGGCGAGGCGGCGCACGGTGACCACGTGCGAGGAGACGTCGATCAGGGTCAGGCCGCTGTCCGGGCGGAGGGCGTCCGCGAGGACCAGTCGTCCGTCGTGCCGGCCGAGCAGGTCGGCGGTGCCCTTCACCACGACGGTCCAGCCGGCCTTTCCGGTGGCCGGGTCGATCTGCCGGACCTCGGTGCGGCCGGTCTCCCCCTCCTCGGTCACGGTCGAGCACAGGAGGTAGGCGCGGCCCGCCGCCGAGCGCAGCAGGCAGTCCGGCTGGGTGTCCGGCTTGGGGCGCTTCCAGCGGACCTCGCCGGTCTCGGCGTCGAGCAGGGCGTACTGGTCGCCCTGGCCCCCGTAGAAGGTGATCACGCCCTCGGGGACGGCCGTGGCCATGCCCTGCGTGCTGTCGGGGGCGACGGCCGACTCGCCCGTGCCGACGGGGGTCCGCCAGAGCACCTTGCCGCTGCCGGGGTCCAGGGCGTTGACGGCGTAGCTGCTCAGCGGGCCGTTCGCGGTGTCCTGGTCGTCGCCCTCGTAGCCGTAGACGCGGCCGTCGCCGGTCCCGATGAGGGCGCCGTCGGACGTGCCGGAAGTGCCGTCGGGCGTGCGGTCGACGGGCCGGGACCAGGTGTTGCGGCCGTCGGCGAGGCCGAAGCGGGTCGCCATCAGCTCGGCGCCGGCGCACACCAGGGAGGAGTCGACGGCGGCGCAGCCGGTGAGGGCGCTGCCGGCGCCGCCCAGGATGCGCTCGCTGCCCGGCGCGGCCTGCGCGGCGGTGGCCCAGGGCTTCCAGCCCTCGGGGAGGTCGCTGCGTGCGGCGGTGGACTTCGCGGCGGGCTCGCCGGAGCGGTTCAGGACGAGGGTGGTGGTGACGACCGCGGCGAGGGCGGCGGTCACGGCGGCGGAGACGAGGAGCAGGCGGCGCCGGCCCCGGCGGCGCTCTGGCCCGGGGGGCGGCGTCCCGTCCGGGGTGTCCGGCCCGGGAGGCCCGGCCGGGGTTCTGCCGGGCCGCTGGTGGGGTCCCGCGTCCGGCTCGGCGCGGGCTTCCGCGGGCGGGTCGAGCAGGGCGGCGCCCCGCTCGGTGCCCGCGGCCTCGGGCCACGCCGTCACGGCGGGCTGGGTCGGCCGCGCGCCCGGCTCCGGCCGTGCGTGCTGCACCGGGGCGGAGCCGGAGCGGGGAGGTCCGCCGGGGGCGCGGCCCTCGTGGAGGAGGGCGAACAGGTCGTGCGCGGCGGGGCGGGTCTTGTGGTGCTTCTCCAGGCAGCGGCGGACGAGCGGGAGCAGTTCCTCCGGTACGCCGGTGAGGTCCGGCTCGCCCTCGACGACGCGGACGGCCGTCTCGTACGGGCTGGGGCTGTCGAACGGTCCGCGGCGGGTGGCCGCGTAGGTGAGGACCGAGCCGAGGGAGAAGATGTCGGCGGCGGGGCCCACGTCCTGCGGGGACGCGAACTGCTCGGGGGACATGAAGGGGGGCGTGCCCATGACGCGCCCGGTCTGGGTGAGGGCGTCGGCGGCGGCGAACTCGGCGGCGCGGGAGATGCCGAAGTCGATCACGCGGGGGCCGTCCTCGGCGAGCATCACGTTGGCCGGCTTCAGGTCGCGGTGGACGACCCCGGCACGGTGGATGTCGCGCAGCGCCTCGGCGAGGCCGGCGGCGAGTTCGCGCAGGCGGGGCAGCGGGAGCGGGCCGTGTTCGCGGACGTGGCTGCCGAGGTCCGAGCCCGGTATGTAGACGGTGGCCATCCAGGGGCGCGGCGCGTCGGCGTCGGCGTCCACGACGGGGGCCGTGAAGGCGCCGCTGACCCGGCGGGCGGCGGCCACCTCGCGGCGGAAGCGGGTGCGGAACTCGTCGTCGTCGGCGTACTGGCCGTGCACGACCTTGACGGCGAGGCGCCGGCCGGAGGCGGAGCGGGCCAGGTAGACCACGCCCATGCCGCCGGAGCCCAGGCGGCCCTCGATGCGGTAGCCGCCGACCTCGGCCGGGTCGGAGTCACGCAGCGCCATCCCCGTACGTTCCCCCCGTCACGCACCGTCCTGTGGTCGGGGCGAGCGTATCCGCACGGGCGCGGGACCCGCGGGGCGGGGCTCGGGTGGCGCGGTGGCGCCCCGTCAGAAGCTGATGGAGTTGATGGTCTCCGCTATCGAGTTGAGGAACCGCTGGATGTCGTCGGCCATACCGGTCGAGGCGAGGAAGAAGCCGAAGAGGACCGCCACGATCGCGGGACCCGCCTTGATGGAGCCGCCTCTCAGCAACACCACAAGGATGATCGCCAACAGCAGCACCACAGACAGTGAAATGGCCACAACTGATCACACCCTCGGTCGGTCCGCTTGCCCGGCCCGGGGACGCGACCCCGCGCACCCCGCCAGAACCATCGTGCCACCAACCCGGCCGGGTCATGCGGCCGGTGACGCATGGACCACCCGCCCGGCGTCCGGACCCGCCCGCGCGGGCTGCGGGGGCGGACCCAACCACGGGCACTCGTACGGCAATTCGAAGCACCACCCGCGCAGGGAATTCAGCCGGATCGTTTCCGTCTCCACACAACGCGTTCGCAGCTAATTCGAATTGTCGCCGCCGGCTCCTCAACACCTCGTCGGGCAACACCCGGACGAGGGTGGAAGCGGACATTCCACCGGAGTCGCCTGCTGGTCTTATGCCCCGCTTAGTCCGGACGTATCACGACACATAGGTCCGAGGCGGTGCAGACGATCCGTGATCGGCGGATGTGTCGGTCATCACGCCGATCGTGATGTCAACTACCCGTAATCCGGGGTACCCGCAGCGAATAGCCAGGATTCACATCCGGCGTTTTACGAATAGCCGCAGGGAACGCTAGGGTGCCTCAGATGTTCCACGCTGCCTCGTCCCCCTCAAGCGCAGCGAGGTCCCGGATCGTCTCCCCGAGCTCCTGGTGGGAGGGTCTGTGACGAACTCGCTGCGACCGAACGGCGACCGCAAGGCGCCACTTCCCCCGGTCCGAACGCCGGCCGACGGAGTGCCGAGCCCGCGCTCGCCGCACAGTCCGCAGAAGAAGCAGCACGGCAAGCAGCGCGACGCCTTCTTCGACAACGCCAAGTACCTCGCCATCGTGCTGGTGGCCATGGGCCACGCCTGGGAGCCGCTCAAGGGCGACAGCCGGATACTCGAGGCGGCGTACCAGGTCGTCTACGCGTTCCACATGCCGGCGTTCATCATCATCTCCGGCTACTTCTCGCGCAGTTTCGACATGCGGCCCGACCGGCTGAAGCGCCTGATCACGGGCGTGGCCGTGCCGTACATCGTCTTCGAGACCGCCTACCCGCTCTTCAAGCGCTGGATCGACGACGACCCGGGGCAGGAGATCAGTCTCCTCGACCCCTGGTACCTGACCTGGTTCCTGGTCGCGCTGTTCGTCTGGCGGATGACCACGCCCATCTGGAAGATGGTGCGCCGGCCGCTGCCGCTCGCGCTGGGACTCGCCATGGTGGCGAGCGTCAGCCCGGAGATCGGCGACGACCTCGACCTCCAGCGGGTCCTGCAGTTCCTGCCGTTCTTCGTGCTGGGGCTGTCGATGCGGCCCGAGCACTTCCACATGGTGCGCCGCCGCTCGGTGCGGATCGCCTCGGTGCCGGTGTTCGCGGCCGCCCTGGCCGTCAGCTGGTGGGCGGTGCCCCGGATGAACACCGCGTGGTTCTACCACCGCGACGCCGCGCAGGAGCTGGGCGCGCCGTGGTGGACCGGGCCGGTGATGGTGCTGGCGCTGTTCGGCTGCTCGCTGGTGCTGACCGCCTGCTTCTTCGCCTGGGTGCCGCGCCGCCACATGTGGTTCACCGCGCTCGGCGCCGGCACGCTGTACGGCTACCTGCTGCACGGCTTCCTGGTGAAGGCCGGTGACTACCAGGGCTGGTTCGAGGCCTCGTGGCTGGACCACCCGGTCGGCCAGGTCCTCGTGACCGCCCTCGCGTCCGCCGTCGTGACCGTGCTGTGCACCAAGCCGGTGCAGCGGATGTTCCGGTTCGCGATGGAGCCGAAGATGGAGTGGGCCTTCAGGCGGGACGCGGCCGAACTCGCCCGCGAACGCCAGGGCGCCGAGCGGCGCGAGCGGGAGAAGGTCAACGCCTGACCCCCGTGGTGTGACTCAGCCGGCGAGACCGAGAAGTGCGCGCATCCGCGCGTACTTCTCGGTCAGTCGTTCACGGGTCGCCGCGTCGAGGATCGCGAGGCGGTCCGGGTCCGCGTTGTGCGCCAGGTCCGCCTCCTTCACCAGCAGCGCGCCGGGCACGGCCAGGATCCGCGCCGCGTACGCCTCGGGCGGCTCCCCCGCGCGTTTGGTGACCGCCAGGACGATGTCCTTCGTCCGGCTGCTCAGCGCCGCCCCGCGCAGCCAGTCGGGCGACAGCGCGCCGTCCTCGACGGCGTCGTGCAGCCAGGCCGCCGCGATCTGCTCCGCGTCGCCGCCCCGCTCCCGCACGCCCTCGGCGACGGCCCGGAGGTGCTCGGCGTACGGCCGTCCCGCCTTGTCCGTCTGCCCGGCGTGCGCGGCACGGGCGGCGGCCTCCACCTGGGCCGGGGTCAGCGGGGTCCTGTGCGTCTCGGTCACCGCCCCAGTGTCCCTCAGCGCAGTGCCGCTGCGGTCGGTCCCTCGCGGCAGATCAGCAGCAGCGCCCGGTCGTCGTTGACGTCCTTGGCCACGGCCTCGATGAGGTGCCAGGCGGCGCCGTGGAAGCCGCCCGCGACATAGCGGTCGGCCTCGCCGGTGAGGCGGTCGATGCCCTCGACGATGTCGCGGTCGGCGGTCTCCACCAGGCCGTCCGTGAACAGCATCAGCACGTCGCCCGGCCGCAGCGAGCCCTTCACCGGGTCGAACTGGGCACCGTCGTAGACGCCGAGGAGCGGGCCCTCGGCCGCCTTCTCCTCCCAGCGGCCGCTGCCGGCGCTGAGCTGCAGGCCCGGCGGATGGCCGGCGGAGTAGAGCTCGTAGTCGCCGGAGTCCAGGTCGAGGACCAGGTGGATGGAGGTCGCGAAGCCCTCGTCCCAGTCCTGGCGCAGGAGGTAGCCGTTCGCGGCCGGGAGGAAGGCGTGCGGCGGCAGGGAGCCCAGCAGGCCGCCGAACGCGCCCGACAGCAGCAGCGCGCGGGAGCCCGCGTCCATGCCCTTGCCGGAGACGTCGGTGAGGACGACTTCGAGCGTGCGGCCGCCGTTGGTGCGCGCCGCCACCACGAAGTCGCCCGAGAACGACTGTCCGCCCGCGGGGCGCAGGGCCATCTCCCGGTGCCAGCCCTCCGGCAGGTCGGGCAGCTTGCTCTGCACCCGGATGCGTTCGCGCAGGTCGAACAGCATGGTGCCGCCGCGCCGCCAGGGCACGCCGACCCGGCTGCGGAACTGGGCCAGCAGCAGCCCGAAGAAGCCGCACGCCGCGACCACGAGCACGGTCCCCGGAGTGACCCGGGAGGGCCCTTCCGTGTAGGGGCCCAGTTGCACCGACTCCACGATCAGCGCCGTGGCCGCCGCCGCGTACAGCCCGAGCAGGCTCGCCGGGCGCAGCAGCAGGCCGCCGACGACGACCGGCAGGACCAGCGCGGCGGGGGTGAACCACACCGAGTTGGCCAGGGTCGCCGCGGCTATCGCCGGCACCATCAGGAGCAGTCCGGCCAGGGCGATCCAGTCGGAGCCGTCGCCGCGGAAGTAGTCCACGGCGGCCCGGCGCATGCCGACGCGGGCCCGGTGCCACTGCTTCTTCAACCGGGCCGTGAACGTCTCGGCTTCCGCGCGCCGCTGTCGTCCTGCTGCCATTAGTTCGGGACCCTATCCATCGGACCAGCCCCTTGGCACGGGAGGTCCCACTTGTCCCCCGTCCGAGGGCCCGACTTCGCGGGGAACGTCACGGAGTGCCGCCCTGCGCGGGGCCGGGAGAAATTCCCTCGCTCGTCCCGCATTGCCCTGATAGGCATGGCTCATGGCTACGGACGCGAACGGCTCTTCGATCGACCTGCGGGCGCTGGACAAGGACGAGTGGGACACCTGGTACGACACCCTCCTGCGGGCCTTCGGCGGGGTGCCGGAGGCCCCCGAGGAGCGGGAGTTGTGGAACTCGCTGACCGAGTTCGACCGTTCACTCGGCGCGTGGGACGGGGACGCCTGCGTGGGGACGGCCGGGGCGTTCAGCTTCCGGCTCACCGTGCCGGGCGGGGCGTCGGTGCCGGCCGCGGGCGTGACCATGGTGAGCGTGGCCGCCACGCACCGCCGGCGCGGGGTGCTGACGCGGATGATGCGCCGGCAACTGGACGACGTCCGCGCCCGGGAGGAGCCGCTGGCGCTGCTCACGGCGTCGGAGCCGGCGATCTACGGGCGGTTCGGATACGGCGCGGCCACCTTCCACTTGCAGGCGGAGATCGACACCACCCGGGTGAGCCTCTCGCCGCTGCCGGCCGGTACGGACGGCGTACGGCTGCGGTACGCCGCGCCGGAGGACGCCCTCGGCGTGTGCGAGGAGGTGTACGGCCGGCTGGTGCCGCTGCGGCCGGGCATGCCGGCCCGGCAGCCGGGCTGGGAGCGGGTCCCGCTGCTCGACCCGGAGAGCGGGCGGGGCGGGGCGTCGCCGCTGCAGTGCGTGCTCGCCGAGCGGGACGGCGAGACGGTCGGGTACGCGCGCTACCGCGTCAAGCCGGAGTGGGAGTCCGCCGGGCCCGAAGGCGTGGTGGTGGTCGAGGACTTGGCCGCCCTGGAGCCCGCGGCGGACGCGGCCCTGTGGCGGTTCCTGTTCGGGATCGACCTGACGTCGAAGGTGACGGTGAAGGGGCGGCCCGTCGACGACGCGTGGCAGTACCTGGTGACCGACGTACGGCGCTGCCTGCCGCGACTGCGGGACTCGCTGTACGTCCGTCCGGTGGAGGTGGGGGCCGCACTGGAGGCGCGCACCTACCAGGCGCCGGTGGACGTGGTGTGCGAGGTGGAAGACGCGTTCTGCCCCTGGAACGCCGGGCGCTGGCGGCTCAGCGGGGACGCCGCGGGGGCGTCCTGCGAGCGGACGACGGACGCGGCCGACATCGCGCTGTCCGTACGGGAGTTGGGAGCGGCCTATCTCGGGGGCGTGTCGCTGACGGCGCTGGCCGCGGCGGGGCGGGTGCGGGAGCTGCGGCGCGGGGCGCTGGCCGAGGCGTCGTCGGCGTTCGGGAGCGCGGTCGCGCCGTGGCTGCCGCACGGGTTCTGACCCGGGGGCCCTGGTGCGGCCGTTGACGCCGGGGCGCGGTGCTCAGGGGTGCTGGCAGGCCGGGCACCAGAAGAGGTTGCGGGCGGCGAGGCCGGCGGTGCGGATCTCGCCGCCGCAGATGTGGCAGGGCAGTTCGGCCCTGCGGTAGACGTACACCTCGCCGCCGTGGTCGTCCACCCGGGGCGGGCGGCCCATCGCCTCCGGGGTGTGCTCCGGGCGGACGGTGTCGATGCGGTTGTTGCGCACGCCCTCGCGCATGAGCGCGACGAGGTCGGCCCAGACCGCCCGCCATTCGGCGGGGGTGATGTCCTTGCCCGGGCGGTAGGGGTCGATCCGGTGCCGGAAGAGGACTTCCGCGCGGTAGACGTTCCCCACGCCGGCGATGACCTTCTGGTCCATGAGGAGGGCGGCGATCGAGGTACGGCTGCGGGCGATGCGGCGGTAGGCGGTGTCCGGGTCGGCGTCGTCGCGGAGCGGGTCGGGGCCGAGGCGGTCGTGTATCGCCCGCTTCTCCGGGGGTGTGATCAGCGCGCAGGCCGCCGGGCCGCGCAGGTCGACGTAGGCGGTGTCGTGCGCGAGGCGGAGGCGGACGGTGGCGGTGGGGGCGGGCGCGGGGGCCGGCCCGAAGGTGACCTTGCCGAAGAGGCCGAGGTGGATGTGCACCCAGTCGGTCGCGCCGAAGCCGAGGAAGAGGTGCTTGCCGTGGGCTTCGGTGCGGGTCAGCTCGGTGCCGGTGAGAAGCGCGGCGGCGGAGTCGAACTTGCCCTGGGGACTGGTGACGCGCGGTGCGGTGCCGAGGAAGGCCGTGGCGTAGTCCTGGGCCAGGCGGTGGATCGTGTGGCCTTCCGGCACGGGGGTCTTCTCCTCTGACGGCAGGGGCGTCACGCCCGGGAGCAGCCGGGGGCCCGGGGCCGCCCGCGGGGGGGCGCGCCCGGGCCTTCGTCCCGGCCCTCGGGGCTACGGCTGCGGGTGGTGCGCCGGGATCGGCGGGAGGTCGCCGGTGGTCTCGTACGCCGCGAGCATGTCGATCCGGCGGATGTGACGTTCGTCACCGGAGAAGGGGGTGTTGAGGAACGTCTCGACGAACGCGGTGGCCTCGTCCTGGGAGTGCATGCGCGCACCCACGGCGACGACGTTGGCGTTGTTGTGCTGGCGGCCCAGGGCGGCCGTCTCCTCGCTCCAGGCGAGGGCCGCACGGACGCCCTTGACCTTGTTCGCGGCGATCTGCTCGCCGTTGCCGGAGCCGCCGATGACGACGCCGAGGGCGTCGGGGTCCGCCGCCGTGCGCTCCGCCGCGCGGAGGCAGAAGGGCGGGTAGTCGTCCTGGGCGTCGTAGATGTGCGGGCCGCAGTCGACGGGGTCGTGACCCGCCTCCTTCAGCCACTCGACGAGGTGGTTCTTGAGTTCGTAGCCCGCATGGTCCGAGCCGAGGTACACGCGCATGGGACGAGTGTGACACGGGCGTTTCCGGGCATGCGGCCGGGGTGGCGGTCCGGGTGGCCGTCGGGAAAGCCTAGGCAAAATGTGAGCCGGATTACGGAAGCTCAGGAAAACCTCAAGTAACAATCTGAATTCAAAGGTTCTCCTGTACGTTCGCCTCCGATTCACTGGACCGGCCCGTACACCGCTCGTGCGGGTCCCCTGTACACCGCCGTACCGCGAAACACCCCCTTCGCATGGTGCGCGGTCGTACGGAGAACAGCTCCCCGGCGCAAAGGAAATCCGCTCCATGACCTCGCAGCCGACGACGAACACGTCCGAGAACACCCGTGGCGGGCCGGACGGCCCCCACGGCACCGGCGGCAACGGGGCGCACGACCCCGGACTGCAGGCCGGACTGAAGAGCCGGCACCTGTCGATGATCGCCATCGGCGGTGTCATCGGCGCCGGCCTCTTCGTGGGCTCCAGCTCCGGTATCGCCACCGCCGGACCCGGCATCCTCCTGTCCTACGCCCTCGTCGGCACGCTCGTGGTGCTGGTGATGCGGATGCTCGGTGAGATGTCGGCCGCCAACCCGACCTCGGGTTCCTTCTCGGCGCACGCCGACCGGGCGCTCGGGCCCTGGGCCGGCTTCTCCATCGGCTGGCTGTACTGGTTCTTCTGGGTCGTGGTGCTCGCCGTCGAGGCCACGGCCGGCGCCGTGATCCTGGAGGGCTGGATACCGGCCGTGCCGCAGTGGGCCTGGGCCCTGATCGTGATGGTCGTGCTGACCGCCACCAACCTCGTCTCCGTCGGCTCCTACGGCGAGTTCGAGTTCTGGTTCGCGGGCATCAAGGTCGTCGCCATCGCCGCGTTCATCGTCATCGGCGGACTGGCCGTGTTCGGCCTGCTGCCCGGCGTGGACAGCGAGCAGGCAGGGCTGGGCAACCTCACCGGGCACGGCGGCTTCCTGCCCAACGGGGCCGGGGCGATCCTCACCGGTGTGCTGCTCGTCGTCTTCTCCTTCATGGGCAGCGAGATCGCCACGCTCGCCGCCGGTGAGTCCGAGAACCCGCAGCAGGCCGTCACCAAGGCCACCAACAGCATCATCTGGCGTGTCGCCGTCTTCTACCTCGGCTCGATCTTCGTCGTGGTCGCCCTGCTCCCCTGGGACAGCAAGTCCATCACCGAGGACGGCTCCTACGTCGCGGCGCTGGACTCCCTCGGCATCCCGCACGCCGGGCAGATCATGAACTTCATCGTGCTGACCTCGGTGCTGTCCTGCCTCAACTCGGGCCTGTACACCGCCTCCCGCATGGCCTTCTCGCTCGGCCGACGCGGTGACGCGCCGAGGTCCTTCGCCCGCACCACCTCCAACGGCGTGCCGCGCACCGCGATCCTCGCGTCCGTCGCGTTCGGCTTCGTCGCCGTGT
Organism: Streptomyces sp. NPDC006624; assembly: GCF_040611555.1. NCBI lineage: Bacteria > Bacillati > Actinomycetota > Actinomycetes > Kitasatosporales > Streptomycetaceae > Streptomyces > Streptomyces sp. NPDC006624. The sequence continues at coordinate 216,426 of NZ_JBEXOM010000008.1, forward strand.
TCTTCAACTACAAGTTCCCGGACTCCGTCTTCCTCTTCCTGGTGAACTCCAGCGGCGCGGTCGCCCTGTTCGTGTGGCTGGTGATCTGCTTCTCGCAGCTGCGCATGCGGAAGATCATCAAGGCCGAGGCGCCGGAGAAGCTCGTCGTGAAGATGTGGCTGTACCCGTACCTGACCTGGGCGACGGCCGCGCTGATCGTGTTCATCCTCGGCTACATGCTCACCGACACCGAGCACGACGGACGGACGACGATCTCGCTGTCGCTGCTCGTCGCGGCGGTGGTGCTCGTCATCGCCTTCGTCAAGGAGAAGGTGGCCGGCGGGCGGCGGGCCGCCGCCGGGGCCGACACCGACACCGACACCGAGCGTCCTCGGGACGAGGTCTCGGCCGGCTGACCCCCCGGTCGCTCGCCGTCCCGGTCTTCGGGTGGGCCTGCGGTGCGTGCCGCCTTCCGGCGCGCGCCGCAGGCCCTTTTCCTTCTCACAGCACGGTGAAGCTGTCCTTGACCTTCTCGTACGTGCGCAGGGCCTCCGGCTCGGTGCCGGAGTCGTACCAGGTGTTGATCTGGAACGACTTGGCGCGTGCGTCGAAGCCGAGCAGGCGGGCGCGCCAGTGCACCCCCTCCAGCGTGAAGGTGTACTCCCAGACCACCGCCGGGTGGCCGCGGAACGTCGTCTCCTCCAGGCGGATCTTGCGGTAGTCCCGGCCCTGCCGGGCGTTGCGCTCCGAGGTCCGCCAGGTCTCCAGCAGGTCGCCCCGGGCCAGGGACGACCTGCCGACCAGTTCCTGTGTGCCGTCCGGGGAGGTGTAGTGCACCTCCGCGCCCGTCTTCACGTCCCGGCGCCACCCCTCGGGGGTCGCCCAGGCGAACCCTCCGGCCTCCCGGTGCGCGCCGGGCGGCAGGACCGGCGGCCTGGACGTGCCCCCGACCGTCGGGGACGGGGCGGAGCCCGTCGCGGCCGGTGCGGAGTCCTGGGGACCGGCGCGGGTGTCGTCGCCGGGCGAGCCGGACGACGTCGCCAGCAGGATCGCCACGACGGTGCCCGCGGTGGCGAGGGCCGCAGTGGCGGTGGCGAGCCGCCGCGGGCGGCGGTGTGCGGGTCCGGCTGTGCCGCTGCCCGGGCGGGTCGTGGACGGGCCGGCGGGGCGGGCGGGTTCGTCCGGTGGCCCGGGAGCGGGGTGGGGGCGGCGCTCGGTCTCCGCGCGGGCGTGGACGTGTGCGTGGGTGTGGGCGAGGGGGACGGGGTCCGGGCGGTGGGTGGTGGCGGGGCGCTCCGGGCGGGCGGCCGGGCGCGGGTGGGGGTCGGGCCGCCCGGGGCCGCCGGCCCGGGTCTGCGCCGGCCCCGGTGGCGTCCCGGGCACCCGTCCCCCCGCGACGGTCGGGGTCGGTTCCGGGAACGCCACCGGCCGCAGGGCCGCTTCCAGTGCGTCCAGGTCGGGGCGGGCCGACGGGTCCTTCTCCAGGAGGGACGTCACGAGGGCGCGCAACGGGCCGCACCCGGCGGGCAGTTGGGGCTCCTCGTAGAGGACCGCGTGCAGGGTGGCCAGTGTGGTGTCGCGGGAGAACGGGGAGCGGCCGCCCAGGGCCGCGCAGAGGGTCGCGCCCAGGGACCAGAGGTCGGACGGCGGTCCCTGCGGGCGGCCGGAGATGCGCTCGGGGGCCATGTAGTCGGGCGAGCCGACCAGCATGCCGACCATCGTCAGGGCCTTGGCGTCCTGGATCGCCGCGATGCCGAAGTCCGTGAGGACGACCCGGCGGCCTGACGAACGGGCGTGCGTGGCCGGTCCGTCGCCCGCGGGCGGTCCGGATCCGGCCACCCCGTCCGGGTGCTCCACCAGCACGTTCCCGGGCTTGATGTCCCGGTGCAGTACGCCCCGCGCGTGCACCTGCCGCAGCGCGGCCACCAGGCCCAGGCCGATCCTGGCCGCCTCGCCGGGGCTCAGCGGGCCGGTCTCCGCGAGGATCCGCTCCAGGGAGCGGCCCGCCACCAGCTCCATGACGATCCAGAGGCGTTCGCCCTCGTCGACGACGTCGTAGACCCGTACGACGTTGGGGTGGTCGATCCGGGCCGTGGCCCTGGCCTCGCGCAGCGTGCGTTCACGGCGCGTCCTGCTGTCCTCCGCGTCCAGGCCGTCGATCCGCATCTCCTTGACGGCGACCTGACGGTCCAGCATTTCGTCGGCGGCCCGCCACACCCGCCCCATTCCCCCCTGGCCGATACTCTCGACCAACCGATAGCGCCCCGTCACCAATAACCCTGGAACACCGCCGCTGTTCGCATTTCCCGGCAATCCGCTGCACCCCCTCCACGACGCCGCGACCGACTCCAGTGAAACACAACGGTCACACTTCGCGCCGCACCAGGATAGGGCCGGGAAATCTTGTGGTACCTCTTTCAGTGCTGCGAATTCGGATGCAGCCGTGGGGGACGCAAGGGGGGACGAACATGAGTTCTCGTCGTACGGCCGTGGTCGTGGGACCGCTGGTCGCGGCATCATTCTCGGCGGTGCTGATCCTTTCCGGCACCGCCGGAGCGGAGGACGGGGGGCCTGCGAGCAGCAAGGGCGGAAAGGCGGTCGAGGAGGCACCGGCGGGCGTGCGGCTCACCACTCTGCTGCCGGAAAGGATCTCGGTCGACAACGGTTCCGAAAAGACGGCCATAACCGCCACGGTGAAGAACGAGGGGAGCAAGGAAAGCGGGAAGGTCAGGCTGTTGGTCGTCGGATTCGACGGACTCACCGTCAAGAACGTCGAGGGATGTTCCGCGATAGCCGAGAAGGACCTTCCGGAGGGGTCGAACAGCGGATTCGCCTGCCCGGTCGGGAATCTCGCCGCGGGTGCGTCGAAGTCGTACGCCGTCGAGGCGACGTACGACCTGGGCAGGACCGGCAGGATCTGTCTGCCCGTGCAGTCGGGCGACGGGAAGAGGACGTTCTGGCAGCAGGGCCCGGTGCCGTTCGGCACGGCCAACCCGTCGCCCGACGCCCCGGCCACTCCCCTGCTGCTCGGCACGGACAACAAGCCCGCGGGGCCCGGCGGCAGGGAACTGGCCAGGACCGGTCCGGCCCGCGATCTGCTGCCGCTGGGCGCGGCCGGTGCGTCGCTGGTCGCGGCGGGCGTGGCCGGAATGTGGTGGTCCCGGCGGCGGCGGACGGGGCGGCAGGAGGGCTGATCCGGCCGCCTGGGGGTCCGCACGCACACGCCCAGGGGCCGCACACCACGCCGAGAAACCCGCACACGCGGCAGAGGCCCGTACACGCCGCAGAAGCCCGCGCACGCGGCAGAAAGCCCGTACACGCCGCAGAGGCCCGCCGGGAACCATGCCCCGGCGGGCCTCTGCCGCGTCACGGCGCCACGGCGCCACGGCGCCCGAACGCCGGTGCGTTCAGCGCTTGTTCGCGAACTTCCAGGCCGTCGGCAGCGCCCCCATCGCCAGCGCCGCCTTCAGCGCGTCGCCGATGAGGAACGGAGTGAGGCCGGCCGCGATCGCGGCGGTGGCGGACATGCCGGTGGCCAGGGCCAGGTACGGCACGCCGACGGCGTAGATGATCGCCTCGCCCACGAGCATCGTGCCGGCCATGCGCAGCACGGAGCGGTCGGCGCCGCGGCGGGCCAGGGCGCCCACGACGGTGGCGGCCAGGATCATGCCGAGGATGTAGCCGAAGGACGGCGCGACACCGGAGGTTCCCTGGGCGAACCACGGCACGCCGGCGAGGCCCGCCACCGCGTACAGCGCGAGGGCGAGGAAGCCGCGGCCGGCGCCGAGGGAGGTGCCGACGAGCAGCGCGGCGAAGGTCTGGCCGGTCACCGGCACCGGGGAGCCCGGCACGGGCACCGAGAGCTGGGCGGCGAGGCCGGTGAGCGCGGCGCCGCCGAGCACGAGGGCCGCGTCCCGGACGCGGGAGGCGGGGAGCAGGTCGGCGAGGACCTGTCCGGTGCGAGCGGGTACGGCGGCGGTGCTCATGGGGACTCCGCGAGGGTGAGGGTCGGTGGGACACGGTGACGCTATCCCAGCGCCCTCGCCCTGATCACCGTCAGCGATCGACAAAGGCACGATCGCCCGGTTGGTCGGCTCCATACAAAGGGTGGCGCCTACACCGAGGAGGGCGTGACGCCGGTCACTGAGGCAGAGCGGCCTCGGTCACCCCGGCGGCGGTCGGGTGGACTGTAGGGTTTCGCCAACCCGCCGCCAGCCGGGCGCCGCGCGCCGTCCGCGACGGTCGCCCACCCTCCGTTCCTGCGGGCTCACTGCGCGCGTCGCCCGCGTCCGCATCCTGGACACGTCGTGGTGTCCGCCGGGGCGACCGCCGAGACTGGCGGCGTTTTTGCCCTCGTACGCCCCTCACGCATTGGACGAGCCGCGCCCATGCCCAGCAGCACCACCACGGAGACGCCGACCAGCGCGGACGGCGTCTCCCTCTCTCATGGCCTGAAGCAGCGCCATCTGTCGATGATCGCCCTCGGCGGTGTGATCGGAGCCGGCCTGTTCGTCGGCTCCGGCGCCGGCATCGCCGCCGCCGGTCCGTCGATCGTGGTCGCCTACACCCTCTCCGGCCTCCTCGTGATGCTGGTGATGCGGATGCTCGGCGAGATGTCGGCCGCCCATCCCTCCTCCGGCTCGTTCTCGGCGCACGCCGAGCGGGCCATCGGCCCCTGGGCCGGATTCACCGCCGGCTGGTCCTTCTGGATCCTGCTCTGCACGGCCGTCGGCCTGGAGGGCATCGGCGCCGCGAAGATCGTCAGCGGCTGGCTGCCCGGGACCCCGGAGTGGGCGTGGGTGGCGCTGTTCATGGTCGTCTTCTGCGCCACGAACCTGGCGGCCGTGAAGAACTTCGGCGAGTTCGAGTTCTGGTTCGCGGCCCTGAAGGTCGCCGCGATCAGCCTGTTCCTGGTCCTCGGCGTCCTGGCGATCCTCGGTGTGCTGCCCGGCACGGACTCGCCGGGCGCGGGCAACCTCACCGACTTCCTGCCCAACGGCACCGAGGGACTGGTCATCGGCCTGCTCGCCTCGGTCTTCGCCTACGGCGGCCTGGAGACGGTCACCATCGCGGCGGCCGAGTCGGAGAACCCCGTCAAGGGCGTGGCGAGCGCGGTCCGCACGGCGATGTGGCGCATCGCGCTGTTCTACATCGGCTCGATGGCGGTCATCGTCACCCTCGTCCCCTGGGACTCGAAGGAGGTCGTCGAGAAGGGCCCGTACGTCGCCGCCCTCGACGAGCTCGGCATCCCGGGCGCCGGCCAGCTGATGAACGTGGTCGTGCTGGTGGCGCTGCTGTCCGCCATGAACGCCAACATCTACGGCGCCTCCCGCATCGCCTACTCGCTGGTGGAGCGCGGCCAGGGCCCCAAGGGGCTGGGCCGGGTCTCGGGCGGGGTGCCGCGGATCGCCGTGCTGGCGTCCTCGGTCTTCGGTTTCCTGTGCGTGCTGCTGAGCTACTGGCGGCCGGACGACGTCTTCGCCTGGCTGCTGAACATGATCGGCGCGGTGATCCTGGTCGTGTGGATCTTCATCGCCGTCTCGCAGCTCAGGCTGCGCCGCCGGCTGGAGCGCGAGGCGCCGGAGAAGCTGGCCGTGCGGATGTGGGCGTTCCCGTGGCTGACGTGGGTGGCGCTGGCCGGCATGGCCGCCGTCTTCGTCCTGATGGCCCGGGAGCCGGACACCCGGGTGCAGTTGTACTCCACGGGCGGCATGACCCTGGTCCTCGCAGCCGTCGGCTACGGCTGGCAGCAGGCCCGCGCCCGGCGGTAGGCACCGCACGCGAAAAGGCCCCCGCGACACACGCGGGGGCCTTTTCGTGCGCCCGGGAGACCGCATCCGCCCACTTGCTGCTAGCGTGCAGTTGCAACACACTTGCAATAAGAGGTCCGGAGGGGAACCCCATGCCCGTCTACACGCTGCCCGAGCTCCCGTACGACTACGCCGCGCTCGCCCCCGTGATCAGCCCCGAGATCATCGAGCTGCATCACGACAAGCACCACGCGGCCTACGTCAAGGGCGCCAACGACACGCTGGAGCAGCTCGCGGAGGCGAGGGACAAGGAGACGTGGGGGGCGGTCAACGGGCTGGAGAAGAACCTGGCCTTCCACCTGTCGGGCCACATCCTGCACAGCATCTACTGGCAGAACATGACCGGCCCGAAGGACGGCGGCGGCGAGCCCCTGGCCCAGGACGGCGTGGGTGAGCTGGCCGACGCGATCACCGAGTCCTTCGGTTCCTTCGCCGGTTTCAAGGCGCAGCTGTCCAAGGCGGCGGCCACCACGCAGGGTTCGGGCTGGGGCGTGCTGGCCTACGAGCCGCTCAGCGGCCGCCTGATCGTGGAGCAGGTCTACGACCACCAGGGCAACGTCGGCCAGGGCTCGACCCCCATCCTGGTCTTCGACGCCTGGGAGCACGCCTTCTACCTGCAGTACCGGAACCAGAAGGTCGACTTCATCGAGGCCATGTGGCAGGTCGTCAACTGGCAGGACGTGGCCCGCCGTTACGAGGCCGCCAAGTCCCGCGCGGACGTGCTGCTGCTGGCCCCCTGACCCGCCGGAGACCTCCCGGGACGTCCTGCCTCGTGATCGTCTTCTCACCCTTCACGCACGGCAGGCGGAATGAGGGAAGCCCTCGCGAGGACGTGACTCGCGGGGGCTTTCCCGTGCGCGGAGGTTTCCCCGTGCGCGAGGGCTTTCCCGTGCGCGTGCTCCTCGCCCCGGGCTCCTGACCGGGGGAGGGCAAGCGATCGCCCGCTACGGCACGTCCGGTTCGCACGGCACGTTGAGCGAGAGCAGGGCGGCGGAACCGTCGGGGTGCATGCGCAGTTCGCTGATCGCCGCGTTCCGCAGCCTCGGGAGCACTCTGCGGTACTCCCGGACCGGGATCGACAGCAGCGTGCACAGCACCAGGCGCAGCAGGGTGTTGTGGGCGACGACCAGGACGCGCCCGCCGGGGTGGGCGGCAGCGATCTCGCGCAGGGCGCGGACTCCGCGGGCCGCTGCCGCGAGCGGGTCCTCGGCGCCGGGGAAGGAGTGGGCGACCGGGTCGGCGCGGTAGGCCGCGGCCCATTCCGGGTCCTCGGTCTCGAACTCGGCGAGCGTACGGCCCTCGACCACGCCGAAGTCACATTCGCGCAGGTCCGGTTCGAGCCGCGGGGTCAGTCCCAGGGTGCGGCAGGCGGGGTCGGCGGTGGCGACGGCCCGGGACAGCGGGGAGGTCCGGATCGCGTCGACGGGGTGGGCGGCGGCCCAGCGCCCGAGCGCCTCGGCCTGGGCCCGCCCGGTGCCGGTGAGGCCGATGTCGCTGACGCCGGCGTAGCGGTTCTCGGCGTGCCAGACGGTCTGCCCGTGGCGGGCCAGCAGCAGGGTCGTACTCATGAGGCGGAAGTATCCCGGTTCAGGCGGCTGTGGGCGTGGGCGGCGACCGGGCCGGGCAGCCAGCCGCGGTCCCGCAGGGCGTCGACGAGGCGCGCGTACGGTTCCGCGAAGGCCGCCGTGCGGTCGGGGCGGGGCCGCAGCACGGTCCGGACGCGGACCATGCGCTCGGCCGTCCTGGCCAGGGTGCCGGTGCGCGCCACCCCGTACGCGGCCAGCGCCGCCATCCCCAGCGCCGGTTCGGTCTGCTCGGGGACGCGGGCCGGGCGGCCGAGGATGTCGGCGCGCAGCTGGTTCCAGTAAGGGCTGCGCGCGCCGCCGCCGGTGAAGGCGAGCGGGCCGTCGAGGGGCGCGCCGAGGTGGTGCAGGTAGTCCAGGCAGAGCCGCTCCGCGAAGCCGACGCCCTGCAGCAGCGCGGCCCACAGGTCGGCGTCGTCCGCCGGGTCGCCGAGCAGCAGGGAGGTGGCCTGCGGCGCCCGGAACGGGAACCGCTCCCCCGGTGAGACCAGCGGATAGGCGAGGACGCCCGACGGCTCGTACGCTCCGGCCCGCTCGTCCATGGCGGCCGCGTCGGCGGACGGGAAGTGCGCCGCGAGCACCCCGGCCCCGACGCTGGAGGCCCCGCCGGGCAGCCAGGTGCCGTCCGGCGCGCGGTGGTTGTAGACCACGCCGGTGGGGTCCCGGACGGGGTCGCGGGCGGCTCCCTTCAGGACGAGGGTCGTGCCGAGCACGGAGTTCCAGGAGCCCGGCCGCAGCGCGCCCGAGGCGATCTGGGCCGCGCAGCCGTCGGTCATCCCGGCGAGCACCGGCGTCCCGGCGGGGATGCCGGTGGCCTCGGCGGCGGCGGGGGCGACCTCGCCGAGGCGGGTGCCCGGGGGGACGACGCCGGGCAGCAGGTCCCCGGGCACGCCCAGACGGGCCAGGGCGGCCTCGGGCCAGCGGTCGCCCCGGAGGTCGTAGCCCGTCTTCAGCGCATGGCTGGAGTCGGCCGGGGGCGGCGCGCCGATGAGGCGGGTGACCACCAGGTCCGGCTGGTGACGGAGCCTCAGGCCCGGCCCGTACTCGGCCAGCAGCCACAGCGCCTTCGGCAGCGCCCAGGTGTCCTGCACCGCGAGCCCCGCCTCCCGGGCCCGTGCCGCCTGGGCCGCGGCCCGCCCGTCGTCGTACATCAGGGCGGGACCGACCGGCCGGCCGGCGTCGTCGGTCAGCAGGACCGTGCCCGACGTGCCGCACACCGCGAGCCCGCCGACCGGGACGCCGGCGGGCGCGGCGGCGAGCGCCGCCCGGGAGGCGGAGCACAGCGCCGCCCACCACCGCACCGGGTCCTGTTCGTGCCGCACCCCCTCGCGCCGCCCGGTCAGCGGGGCCGAGCCGCTGCCGAGGACCGTGCCGTCGGCGGTGACGAGCAACGCGCGGACGCTCTGGGTGCCCAGGTCGATCCCCAGCCAGCCCGCATCCTGGTCCGTCATCCGGAACCTCCCACGCCGTCGCAGCCTGAACTGTGAAGTTCTCACTGTGCCCCGATACTTTCCCGTGCGCGAGGGATTGACGCCCAACTTCAGCCGATCCACCCTCTGTTAACGAGTCGACTCGACGTGTTAGCCAGGCTCCACGCGGAGGTACGGATGAACACGCACGTGCACGACCGCCGGCGCTTCCTCGCCCTCGCCGCCGGGGCCGCCGCCGCTCCGCTGCTCACGGCCTGCGGCGCCGGGTTCGGCGGGAACGACGACAAGGGCGACGGGTCCGCGGCGGACGACGTCACCGGCTCCTTCGACTGGAAGCGCGAGAAGGGCACCACCGTCAAGGCCCTGCTCAACAAGCACCCGTACACGGACGCGCTCATCGCCGACCTGAAGTCCTTCACCGCGAGGACCGGCATCGAGGTCGAGTACGACGTCTTCCCCGAGGACAACTACTTCGACAAGCTCACCGTCGACCTGTCCAGCGGGCGTGCCTCCTACGACGTCTTCATGCTCGGGGCGTACATGGTGTGGCAGTACGGGCCGCCGGGCTGGCTGGAGGACCTCGGGCCCTGGATGCGCAACTCCTCGGCCACGGGCGCCGAATGGGACCAGGCGGACTTCTTCCCGAACCTGCTGCAAGCCGACCAGTGGTCGCTGAAGGCGGGGGCGCCGCTGGGACAGGGCGGGCAGTACGCGCTGCCGTGGGGCTGGGAGACCAACGTCGTCGCCTACAACACCGAGGTGTTCGGCAGACTCGGCCTGAAACCGGCGGAGTCCTTCGACGAGCTGACCGAACTGGCCGCCACCATCAAGCGGAAGGCACCGGGCGCCGGCTTCGACGGCATGTACGGGATCGCCGTGCGCGGCTCGCGGAGCTGGGCCACCATCCACCCCGGCTTCATGACGATGTACGCCCGCAACGGCCTGAAGGACTTCACGGTCGACGGCGGCAGGCTCACCCCCGCGATGAACAGCCCCGAGGCCGTCGCCTTCACCGAGGACTGGGCGCGGATGGTCAAGCGGGGCGGGCCGCCGTCCTGGACCTCGTACACCTGGTACCAGTGCTCCAGCGACCTGGGCGCGAAGAAGGCCGGGATGCTCTTCGACGCCGACACGGCCGCCTACTTCCAGGCGGTGAAGGGCGCCAGCCCCGCCTCCGGGAAGATCGCCTTCCACCCCGGCCCGAAGGGTCCGGACGGCTCCCTCGCCACCAACATGTGGATCTGGTCGCTCGGCATGAACGCCAAGAGCAAGAAGAAAAGCGCGAGTTGGCTGTTCCTGCAGTGGGCCACCGGCAAGCAGCACCTGCGCAGGAGCGCGGTCAGGCACCACCACATCGACCCGGTGCGCAGGTCGGTGGCCGAGGACGCCGCCTACAAGGACAAGATGCGGCACCTGCCCGGGTTCCTGGAGACCTTCGAGACGGTCGTCGACCAGACGAAGATCCAGTTCACCCCGCAGGCGCAGTTCTTCGACGCGACGACCAGCTGGGCCGCGGCCCTCCAGGAGATCTACGGCGGCGAGGGCGCGCAGCCGGTGCTGGACGGGCTGGCGGACGACCTCGCCGGCAAGGTGGGCTAGCCATGCGGCTCGCGCTGCGCCCGTACCTCCTGATCGTCCCGGCCCTGCTGCTGACCTGCGGGATCCTGTACCCCTTCGGGCTCGGGCTGTACTACACGCTGTTCGACTTCTCGGCGGGCAAACCGCAGCCGGACATGGTGCGGTTCGAGAACTACGAAGCCGTCTTCACCCAGGAGGCGTTCTGGAACTCGGCGTGGGTGACCGTGCTGTACGCGGTCGGCGCGGCGCTGACCGAGACCGTGCTCGGCGTGGCCGTCGCCCTGCTGCTGCACCGCTCCACCCTGATCGGCCGGGTCCTGGAGAAGATCCTGATCCTGCCGCTGATGATCGCCCCGGTGATCGCGGCGATCATCTGGAAGCTGATGCTCCAGCCCTCGGTGGGGGTGGTGAACCACCTGCTCAGGCCGTTCGGTCTGGGCGGGGTGCAGTGGACCGACACCCCGACGGGCGCGCTGCTGTCGTCGATCGCCGTGGACGTGTGGGTCTACACCCCGTTCGTGGCGATCCTCGCCCTGGCCGGTCTGCGGTCGCTGCCCGCCTCCCCGTTCGAGGCGGCGGCCGTGGACGGCGCGGGGTGGTGGTACACCTTCCGCCGGCTGACCCTGCCGATGCTGTGGCCGTACGTGCTGGTCGCGGTGATCTTCCGGTTCATGGACTCGCTGAAGGTGTTCGACATCATCTACGCCCTCACCGAGGGCGGGCCGGGCGACTCGACGGTCGTCCTGCAGATCCGGGCGTACCTGGAGGCGATCCGCTTCCAGCGCTACTCCTTCGGGATCTCCTACACGATCGTGCTGTGGGCCGTGGTGTACCTGGCCGCGATGGTGCTGGTGAAGCACCTGGGGAAGATCCAGCGCCGGGCCGCGGAGGTGTCCACGTGAAGAAGCGTGCGCTCGGGTGGCTGGCGGACGCCGCCCTGGTCCTCTACTTCGTCTTCGCGCTGTTCCCGATCGCCTGGATGGTGATCCTGTCGCTGAAACCGGCGGACCAGTTGTTCTCCACCTACTTCTCCTTCTCCCCCACCCTCGACGGCTACCGGACGGTCCTCGGCGACAGCGAGGGCATCCCGTTCGTGCGGTTCTTCGTCAACAGCCTGGTGGTGTCGGTCGGCGCGGTCGCCCTGTCGCTGGCCGTCGGGCTCCCGGCGGCGTACGCCTCGGCCCGGTGGCGGTTCAAGGGCTCCGAGAACCTGATGTTCACGCTGCTGTCGTTCCGCTTCGCGCCCGAACTGACCGTGATCATCCCGCTGTTCGTGCTGTACCAGAAGCTCGGCCTGTTCGACACGTACGTCGGCATGGTGTGGGTGCTGCAACTGGTGACGCTGCCGCTGATCGTGTGGATCATGCGGTCGTACTTCGCCGACCTCACCCCCGAGCTGGAGCAGGCGGCCCTGCTGGACGGCTACACCCGCAAGCAGGCCTTCTTCAGGGTGGCTCTGCCCCTGGTCAAGCCGGGCATCGCGGCCGTGTCGCTGCTGGCGTTCATCTTCGCCTGGAACAACTTCGTCTTCCCGCTGATCCTCACCTCCAACGAGGCCCAGACGGTGACCGTGGGCGCGCTGTCCTTCCTCGGCGGCGACCGGCCCAAGTACCACCTCACGGCCGCCGCCGCGCTGGTCTCCGTCGTCCCGCCGCTGCTGCTGGCGCTGACGATCCAGCGCTATCTGGTGCGGGGCCTGTCCTTCGGGGCGGTGAAGTCGTGATCCGGCTGAGTGGGATACGCAAGGCGTACGGGAGGACCGTCGCGCTCGACGGGCTGGAACTGGAGGTGCGCCAGGGCGAGTTCTTCTGCCTGCTGGGCCCCTCGGGAGCGGGCAAGACGACGACCCTCAAGACCGTCGCCGGACTCGAACAGCCCGACGCCGGCACGGTCGTGCTGGACGGCAGGGACATGCGCGGCGTGGAGCCCTACGACCGGGGCGTGGCCATGTGCTTCGAGAGCTACGCCCTCTACCCGCACCGCTCGGCCTACGACAACCTGGCCTCGCCGCTGCGCTCGCCCCGGCACCGGCTGCCCGCCGCCGAGGCCGGGCAGCGCATCGGCGCGATCGCCGAACTGCTGGGCATCTCCGGCCTGCTGGACCGGCAGGTCGGGCAGCTGTCCAACGGGCAGCGCCAGCGCGTCGCCCTCGGCCGGGTCCTGGTCCGCCCCGCCCGGGCCTTCCTGCTCGACGAGCCGCTGTCCCACCTGGACGCCAAGCTCCGCCAGCAGATGCGGGCCGAGCTGAAGGCGATCGGGGCCGTACGGCACACCACCACGCTGTACGTCACCCACGACTCGGTCGAGGCGCTCGCGCTCGGCGACCGCATCGGGGTCATCCGCGAGGGGCGGATCGTCCAGACGGGCACGCGGGAGGAGATCTGGTACCGGCCCCACGACACGGAGGTCGCGCGGGCGTTCGGCCGGCCCCGGATCAATCTGCTGCCGGGCGTGGTGACGGAGAGCGGGGTGCGGTCGGACGGCGGGGTGGAACTGCCGGTCCGCGCACGGGCCGCACCGGGCACGGACGTCCTGGTCGGCCTGCGGCCCCGGGACCTCGCCCTGCACGGCGACGGGCACGAGCTGACCGGCACGGTCTACGTCACCGAGGTGCTCGGCCGGTCCGTCGAGGTCACCGTCCGGCTCGGGACCGGGGAGCGGCGGGTGTCGCTGGTGGCGTCCCGGGCGGACGCGGCGCGCCTCCGTCCGGACGATCCGGTACGGCTCGTGGTCCGGCCTGAGAACCTGCTGCTGTTCGAGGCCGACCGGCCGGAACGACCGGGACGACGGATAGAGACACAGCGATGAGCAACAGCAGCGGTGGACAGCAGGGGCCCGCGGCGCGGCAGGCCGCCATGGCCGAGCAGGTGCTGGCCGACGGCTCGGCGACGGCGGCGGAGCTCGCCGAGCGGTTCGGGGTGAGCCTCATGACCATCCACCGGGACCTCGACGAGCTCGAACGGCAGGGCATCGTACGGAAGTTCCGCGGCGGGGTGACCGCGCAGCCGTCGGGGGTCTTCGAGTCGAACGTGCAGTACCGGCTGAAGACCATGCGCGCCGAGAAGGCCGCCGTCGCCGAGCACGCGCTGCGGATGGTGGAGCCCGGCATGGCGATCCTGCTCGACGACTCCACGTCCACGCTGGAGATAGCCAGACGGCTGCGCACGGGCGAGGTCACACCCCTGACGGTCGTCACCAACTTCCTGGAGGCGATCAACCTCCTGGCCGACCAGCGGGGCATCCACCTGATGGCCCTCGGCGGCGACTACGACCCGCTGCACTCCTCGTTCCTCGGGGTGTCGTGCGTGGAGGCGGTCGAGCAGCTGCGGGTGGACGTGTGCTTCGCGTCGACGTCGGCCGTGCACGGGGGCTACGCCTACCACCAGGAGCAGCACATCGTGTCCGTGAAGCGGGCGATGCTCGACGCGGCCGCCCGGAACGTGCTGCTGATCGACCACACCAAGCTCGGCCGGGTCGCCCTGCACCGGGTCGTCCCGCTGTCCCGCTTCGACACGGTCCTCGTGGACGACGGGGCGGCACCGGAGGCCCTGCGGGATCTGGACGAGCACAAGGTCCGTTACGAGGTTTGCGCGACGCCCGTGAGTGAGCCGTAAGGGCGCGCCGGTGTCGTGGCCGCGAGCGCGCGGAGGCCCGAAGGGTCGAGCACGGTCGCGGCCACGACACCGGCTGACAGTGCCCTGGAGGCGAACGAGCCAAGAAAAGGGGACGGCCATGACGGGGCTGGAGCTACGTGAACTGCGGAAGACCTACCGGTCCCGGGGGCGGCCCCCGGTGGACGCCGTCCGCGGGATCGACCTGAGCCTGCGCTCCGGGGAGCTGCTGGGGCTGCTCGGGCCGTCCGGCTGCGGCAAGTCGACCACGTTGCGGATGATCGCCGGGCTGGAGTCCGTCACCGGCGGGGACATCCTGGTCGGCGGGGCGTCGGTGGCCGAACGGCCCGCGCAGCGGCGCAACATCGGGGTCGCGTTCGAGAACTACGCGCTGTACCCGCCGCTGTCGGTCGCCGAGAACCTGGCCTTCGGGCTGAGGGCCCGGCGCAGGTCCGCCCGCGGTGACGTCGACCGCAAGGTGCAGGACATCGCCGAGCGGGTCGGCCTGACCGACCTCCTGGACGCCCGCCCGGCCGGTCTGTCCAGCGGCCAGAAGCAGCGCGTGTCGCTGGCCCGGGCGCTGATCCGCGAGCCGGACGTGCTGCTCCTCGACGAGCCGCTCTCGCACCTGGACGCGGCCCAGCGCGACACCACCCGCCGCGAGCTGAAGCGCATCCAGAAGGACCTGGGACACACCACCATCCTGGTCACCCACGACCAGGAGGAGGCCCTCTCCCTCGCCGACCGGATCGCCGTGATGAAGGACGGCGTCATCCGGCAGCTCGGCACCCCCTACGAGATCTACGACAGCCCCGCCGACGTCTTCGTCGCGGACTTCGTCGGCGAACCCGCGATCACGCTGCTGCCCGGCGTCGCCGACGGCGACGGCCACGCCCGCCTCTCCGACGCGGTGCGCATCGCGCTGCCCGTGCCGGTGGAGCGGGGCCGCGAGGTGGTGGTCGGCATCCGCCCCGAGGACGTCCGGCTCACCGCCGAAGACGGCCTGCCCGCGCGGGTCGTCGCCCACGAACCGCTCCTGGAGTCGGGCCTGGCGACCCTCGCCCTCGACGGCGTCGAACGGCACCTGGTCGTCCTCACCGATCCCGAGGTGCGGCTCGCCCACGACGACCGGGTCCGGGTCGCCGCCGACCTCGGACACACCCATGTCTTCGACGCCGAGACGGGAGAGACCCTGCGATGACTGCCGGAAACAGCGTGCGCGTGGTGGCCGCCGGTGACCACTTCGTCCTGCCGTCGCTGATCACACGGGCGGTGGAGCACGAGGTGGAGCGGGCCGAGGTGCGGGAACTGACGCTCGGCTGGCCGCTGGAGCCGTTCGGGCCGGTCGCCGAGGTGCAGGAGGCCAGTGACGCCGAGGACGAGCTGATCGGGGCGCTGGCCGGGGCGCAGGTGCTGGTCACGCAGATGGGGCCGGTCACCGGGAGGGTGCTGGCCGCGTGCCCGGACCTGAGGCTGGTCGTGGTCTGCCGGGGCGGGCCGGTCAACGTCAACCTGGACGCGGCGAGGCAGCGGGACGTGCGGGTGTGCTTCGCGCCCGGCCGCAACGCCGCCGCCACCGCCGAGTTCACCCTCGGCCTGATGCTGTCCGCCCTGCGCCGCATCCCCCAGGCGCACGACCCGCTCGCCCGGCGCGGCAGCTGGGAGGGGGCGACGTACTACACCTACGAGCACAGCGGCCTGGAGCTGGAGGACCTGCCCGTCGGGCTGGTCGGCTACGGGGCCGTCGGCAGCCGGGTCGCGCGGGTGCTGTGCGCCTTCGGGGCGCGGGTCATGGTGTACGACCCGTACGTGCACGGCGAGATCCACGGCCTGCGGGTGACCTCCCTGGACGCCCTCCTGCGCTCCTCCCGGGTGATCACCCTGCACGCCCGGCTCACCCCCGAGACGCGGGGACTGATCGGGGCCCGGGAACTCGCGCTGCTGCCACGGGGCGCGGTGGTGGTGAACGCGGCCCGGGGCCCGCTGCTGGACGAGGCCGCGCTGTGCGACGCGCTGGACAGCGGTCAGGTGTCGGCGGCCGCTCTGGACACCTATGAGCACGAGCCGCTGCCGGCGGACTCACGGCTGCTCGCACGGGCCGGACGCGTCGTGCTCACCCCGCACCTGGGCGGCGCCTCCCGCGCGGTCGCGGAGAAGGCGGCGCGGATCGCCGCCGCCGAGGTGGGCCGCTGGGTCCGGGGAGAGCCGCTCGCGCACTGTCTGACCTGAACACCCGGAGGAGAGCCGCATGTACGTCGGTATCGATGTGGGCACGTCCGTGGTCAAGGCGGCGGCCTTCGACCCCGGGGGCCGCCAGCTGGCCGTGGAGTCCCGCCCGGTGGGCCTGGAGCTGCGCGACGGTGTCGTCGAGCAGGACATGGAAGAGGTGTACGGGGCGGTCGTCGCGGTGCTGCGGGCGCTGACCTCGGCGGTGGCGGAGCCGGTGGAGCTCACCGGGCTGACCGGGCAGGGCGACGGGGTGTGGCTGGTCGACGCGGAGGGGCGGCCCGTGCGGGCGGCGGCCTCCTGGATGGACGGGCGCGCCCACGAACTGGTCGACCGGTGGCTGGCGGACGGCACCTTCGAGACGGTGTTCCGGCGGACCGGCAGCGCGATGTTCCCCGGCTGCCCGGGGCCGCTGCTGGCCTGGCTGGACAGCCACGAGCCGAAGGCCCTGGACGCCGCGAGAGCCGCCCTGTACTGCAAGGACGTGGTGTTCCAGCGGCTGACCGGCGCGGGCCCGACGACGGACGTGTCGGACGCGTCGATGCCGTTCCTCGACCCGCGGACCCGCACGTACGACAACCGGGTCGTCGAACTGCTGGGGCTCACCCACCGCCGGGGGCTGCTCGCCCCGGTCAGCGACCCGGTCGCCACGGCGCCGGCGCGGGGCGAGGGCCTGCCGTCCGGCACCCGGATCGCGAACGGCCCGTACGATCTGCCGGCCTGCGCGCTGGGCGCCGGGGTGACGTCGCCGGGGGACGGTCTGCTGATCGTCGGGACCTGCCTGGCCAGTCTGGTCGCCACGACCGAGCTGGACCTGACCGGTGAGCCGGCCGGCCTGTACATCTCGACCGACCGGCCCGGGCACTGGCTGCGCGCGATGCCCGCGATGGTCGGCACGGCGGCCCTGGACTGGGTGCTGTCCACGACGGGCGTACGGCACGAGGAGGTCGACGGGCTGCTGGAGCGGACCCCGCCGGGCGCCCACGGCGTGCGCGTGCTCCCGTACTTCGCGCCCTCCGGTGAGCGCGCCCCCTTCGTGGAGCCGCGGCTGCGCGCCGAACTCACCGGCGTGTCCCTGGAGTCGACCCGGGGTGATCTGGTCCGCGCCACCTGCGAGGGCATCGGGTACGCCGCCCGGCACTGCCTGGAGGCCGCGGGCCTCACCGGGAGCCTGGCCGTGTGCGGCGGCGGCACGCGCAGCCCCGCCTGGATGCGGCTGCTGGCCGATGTGCTCGGGCGTCCCCTGCGGGTCGTCGAGGGCGAGGTCGGCGCGCGGGGGGCGGTGCTGGCGGCGGCCGAGCGGTACGGGGTGCCGCTGGACGCGGCGGGGTGGACGCGCCCGACGGACGTCGTCGAGCCGGACGCGGGCCGGGCGGCCTTCTACGCCGAGGGCTACGAGGAGCACCTGGACCGGCTGACCCGGGCGCGGGCACGAGCCGCCCGGTCCCGTACGTGAACCCGACCGATCCACAGGGGAGTCGCATGCAGCTCGGACGGAGATCACTCCTGCTCGCGGCCGCCGCGGGAACCACCGCCGCCGCCACACCCTCACCCGCACCCGCCGCGGCCGGGCCCCGCGCCGGCGGCCCGGTCGTCATCGGCCACCGCGGCGCGGCGGGCTGGCGCCCGGAGCACACGGCGGCCTCGTACACCTTCGCCGTGCAGACGGGCGCGGACTGGATCGAACCGGACCTGGTGCCGACGAAGGACCACGTGCTGGTGGTCCGGCACGAGAACGAGATCTCCCAGACGACCGACGTGGCCGGCCGGCCGGAGTTCGCCGGCCGCCGGACCACGAAGACGGTCGACGGCCGGGCCGTCACCGGCTGGTTCACGGAGGACTTCACGCTGGCCGAGCTGAAGACGCTGCGGGCCGTGGAGCGGCTGCCGCAGGTCCGCGACCGCAACACCGTCTTCGACGGGCGCGAGCGGGTCATGACCTTCCAGGAGGTCGTGGACCTGGCGCGGCGCCTGTCGCGGATCCACGGCCGGACCGTCGCCGTCTTCCCGGAGACCAAGCACCCCACGTACTTCCGGTCCCTCGGCCTGCCGCTGGAGCCCCTGCTGGCCTCCGTGATCCGCCGCAACCGGCTCGGCCGGCGCGAGTGCGTGGTGCAGTCCTTCGAGCCGACGAGCCTGCGGCGGATCGCCGCGGAACGGCTGGGCGTGCCGCTGTGGCAGGCGCTGGGGACGCGGGGCGGGCCGTTCGACACGCCCGCGGTGACCTACCAGGAGATGATGACCCCGGCCGGGCTGGCGGAGATCGCCCGGTACGCGGACTGGATCGGGCCGGACAAGGCGTCGGTCGCCGGCACGTCGCTCGTCGCGGACGCGCACGCGGCGGGGCTGCGGATCGGGCCCTACACCTTCCGCGCGGAGAACCAGTTCCTGCCGGCCGAGTTCCGGCGGGGAAGCGGGCCGAACGATTTCGGTGACGCCTTCGCCGAGTACGCGTTGTACTACCGACTGGGGGTCGACGCGGTCGTGACCGACTTCCCGGACCTGGCGGTGATGGCGAGGAGAAGCTGATGGCGACGCGCGTGCTGGACTGCCCGAACTGCGGCACGATGCAGGTGTTCCGGGTGCTGAACCGGGACGAGCGGGAAGCGGTCCGGGCGGAGAGGAAGGATCCGCGCTCCTATGTGGACAACCTCTGGCGCTGCACCGCCCCGGGCTGCCGGACGTACTACCCCCAGTTCCACAAGGGCGGCCACGCGCTCCTCCCCGAGCGGTTCGGCGAGGAGCCCGCGGCCGGCGAGTGAGCCCTACAGGTTGGAGAAGTCCGGCCCCTTGGTGCGGGTGCGCTTGATCTCGTAGAAGCCGGGGATCGAGGCCACGGCGAGGGTGCCGTCCCAGAGGCGGCCGGCCTCCTCGCCCTGCGGGGCCGGGGTGACGACCGGGCCGAAGAAGGCGATCTGCTCGCCGTCGGAACCGGGCACGGCGATGACCGGCGTGCCGACCTCCTGGCCGACCATGTCGATGCCCTCCTTGTGCGAGGCGCGCAGCTCGGGCTCGTAGGGGGTGGAGTCCCAGTGCTCCATGAGGGACTCGGGCAGGCCGGCGTCCCTCAGGGCGGCGGCGACGGTCTCCTTGCCGGAGCCCCCGCCCTGGTTGTGGATGCGGGTGCCGAGCGCGGTGTAGAGGTCACCGAGCACCTCGGGGCCGTGCTCCTGCCGGGCGGCGATGGCGACCCGGACGGGACCCCACGCCTCGGTCCGCAGCATCTCGCGGTACTCCTCGGGCAGCTCGTCCAGCTTGTCCTCGTTCAGGACGGCGAGGCTCATGACGTGCCAGCGGACCTCGATGTCCCTGACCTTCTCCACCTCCAGCACCCAACGGGAGGTCATCCACGCCCAGGGGCACAGCGGGTCGAACCAGAAGTCGACGGGGGTCTTCTCCGACATGTCTCTCCTCACGAGGAAACCGTTTCCCCCGACAAACGCCACCGGTCCGGCCCCCCATTCCCGGCTGCCCGGTGTCAGGGGCACATGGCAGGATCGGTGCTGTTCAGCCGTATCCCACGAGACGCTCGAGGAGTTCCGCCCGTGCCCGGTGAGAATCTGTCCCGCGACGAGGCCCGCGAGCGGGCCGCCCTGCTCAGCGTCGACGGGTACGAGGTGTCCCTCGACCTGCGGTCCGCGGTCGGCGAGGACCAGGGCGACGGGCCCCGCACGTTCCGCTCCGTGACGACGATCCGCTTCCGCTGCAACGAGCCCGGCGCCGCCAGCTTCGCCGACCTGGTCGCACCGAGCGTGACGTCCGTCTCGCTGAACGGCCGCGACCTGGACCCGGGCGAGGTCTTCGACGGCTCCCGCATCACGCTGGAGGACCTGGCCGCCGACAACGAGCTGGTGGTCGACGCCCGGTGCGCCTACTCCCGCACCGGCGAGGGCCTGCACCGCTTCGTCGACCCGGAGGACGGCGAGGTGTACCTGTACACGCAGTACGAGCCGGCCGACTCCCGCCGGGTCTTCGCCAACTTCGAGCAGCCCGACCTCAAGGCCCCGTTCCGCTTCGAGGTGCGGGCCCCGGAGGGCTGGACGGTGTGGAGCAACGGGACGGGCGAGCGGGCCGACGGGGTGTGGCGGTTCGCCGAGACCAAGCCGATCTCGACGTACATCACGTGCGTGGTGGCGGGCCCGTACCACCACGTGACGGACTCCTACTCCCGTACGTTCGCGGACGGCTCCACGCTGGAGATCCCCCTCGGCGCCCTGTGCCGCAAGGGCCTCGCGCCGCACTTCGACGCCGACGACGTCTTCCTGGTCACCAAGCAGGGCCTGGACTTCCTCCACGACCACTTCGACTACCCGTATCCGTTCGGCAAGTACGACCAGGCGTTCGTGCCGGAGTACAACCTGGGCGCGATGGAGAACCCGGGGCTGGTGACGTTCCGGGAGGAGTTCATCTTCCGCGGGAAGGTGACGCGGGCGTCCTACGAGGGCCGGGCCAACGTGGTGCTGCACGAGATGGCGCACATGTGGTTCGGCGACCTGGTCACCATGGAGTGGTGGGACGACCTGTGGCTGAAGGAGTCCTTCGCGGACTTCATGGGCACGTTCTCGCTGGTCGGCGCGACCCGCTTCCAGGACGGCTGGATCACCTTCGCCAACCGCCGCAAGGCCTGGGCGTACCGCGCCGACCAGCTGCCCTCCACGCACCCGATCACGGCGGACATCCGCGACCTGCAGGACGCCAAGCTGAACTTCGACGGCATCACGTACGCCAAGGGCGCGTCGGTGCTGAAGCAACTCGTGGCGTACGTCGGTGAGGACGCGTTCCTGGAGGGCGCCCGGCGCTACTTCAAGCGGCACGCGTACGGCAACACGCGCCTGGGCGACCTGCTGTCGGTGCTGGAGGAGACCAGCGGCCGGGACATGAGCTCCTGGGCGCGGTCCTGGCTGCAGACCGCCGGGGTGAACGCGCTCACGCCGCAGGTGCTGCTGGGCGCGGACGGCCGCGTCGAGGAGCTGACGGTGCTGCAGGAGGCCGCCGAGTCGCATCCCGAACTGCGCCCGCACCGGGTCGCGGTGGGCCTGTACCGGCTGACGGACGGCGGGGCGCTGGAGCGCTACGCGCGCGTGGAGACCGACGTCGAGGGCGCCCGGACGGTGGTGGCGGACCTGGCCGGCCAGGAGGCCCCCGACCTCGTCCTGGTCAACGACGACGACCTCACCTACTGCAAGATCCGCTTCGACGCGACCTCGCTGGCGGCCCTGCGCGAGCACCTGGGCTCGATGACCGACCCGCTCGCACGCGCCCTGTGCTGGTCGGCGCTGTGGAACATGACGCGCGACGCGCTGCTCCCGGCGCGGGAGTTCGTGGACCTGGTGCTGCGGTTCGCGGGGCGCGAGTCCGGCATCGGCGTGCTGCAGATGCTGCACGCGTGGGCCGAGTCGGCCCTCACGCACTACACCGCGCCCGGGCGGCGCGAGACGGCCGCCCGGCTGCTCGCCGAGGGCGCGCGGCGCGAGCTGTACGCGGCCGGGCCGGGCAGCGAGCACCAGCTGGCCTGGGCGCGTTTCTTCGCCCGGACGGCCACCGCCGAGGGCGACTTCCAGCTGCTGCGCGAGCTGCTGGACGGCACGGCGACGGTCGAGGGCCTCGACCTCGACCAGGAGCTGCGGTGGGCGTTCCTGGAGCCGCTGGCCGCGCACGGGGCCGTCGACGAGAAGGCACTCGCCGAGGAGCTGGCCCGGGACGACACCGCCTCCGGCAAGCGGCACCAGGTGCGCTGCCTCGCCGCGCGCCCGTCCGAGGCGGTCAAGGCGCAGGCGTGGGCGCAGGTCGTGGAGTCGGACGCGCTGTCCAACGCCATGGTCGAGGCGACCATCGCGGGCTTCTCCCAGGACTCCCAGCGCGCCCTGCTCGCGCCGTACGCGCAGAAGTACTTCGCGGCGATCGAGCGGGTGTGGGCGGAGCGGTCGATCCAGATCGGGATGCACGTGGTGTCCGGGCTGTTCCCGTCGCTGCAGCAGTCCCGGGAGACCCTGGACGCCGCGGACGCCTGGCTGGACGCCCACCGGGAGGCGGCCCCGGCCCTGCGCCGGCTGGTGCTGGAGGCGCGGGACGATCTGGCGCGGGCCCTGCGCGGACAGGCGTGCGACGAGGCCGCTGACCATTAGCTTTGGCCTGAGATTTGGCAGCTTTGGCCTGAGATTCAGGCGTTCCGTCTTCGTTACGAGATGAGTGCCCTGCCAGCCGTAACCCCTGGTCCGCACCCGAACGGACCAGGGGCTTTCGGCATCCGAACACGCGTCCTTTAGTGCCGCGTTGTCCGTCTTTGTCGACGGACCTGTAACAGCGGTTCAAGAACGGCCCGGACACGGGAAATTGCGGGGCATGACCTACAACCCCCCACTCACCCCCCGTCCCCCGCACGAGGTGGCCGGTGCGGGCCGGCCCCGCGTGATGACCACGGCCCAGCTCCGCTCCCACGGCGTCTCCGCCGCCGAGGCGAACGGCCAGTGCCGCTCCGGCGGCCCCTGGCAGCAGCTCCTGCCGGGCGTGGTCCTGCTCCACCCGGGCCCGCCGACCAGCGAGGAACGGCTGCACGCGGTGCTGATGTACGCGGCGCGCGAGCGCGCCACCGCGGTCCCGGCCCAGCCCGGCGCGGAGGGACCGCACGTCGCCGCCTACCCGGAGGCGATGATCACGGGCCTGGCGGCGCTGACGCTGCACGGCTTCTCCTGCACTCCCCCGCTGCCGTCGCTTGACGTGATCGACGTCCTGGTGCCGCGGCTGCGCCGGCTGCGCTCGACCGGCTGCGCGCGCATCGTGCGCACGCCGGTGCTGCCCGCGCCCGAGCAGGTCACGGGCCTGCCCGTGGCCCCGGTGGCCCGCGCGCTGGCCGACGCGGTGGCCGGGCTGTCGGACGCGGTCGTCGTGCGCCGCCTGATGACGGAGGCGGTCCGCGGCGCCCACTGCGACCCGGCCTCGGTGGTCCGGGAGCTCACCGAGGCGCGGCTGCTGAACCGCCCGCACGTGCTTGACGCGGTGGACTCCCTGCTGGCCGAGGGCCGGGTGATCGCGGAGGACCGCCTGTACCGGATGGTCCGCGCGTTCGACCTGCCCGACCCGGTATGGAACGTGGACCTGCGCCTGCCCGGCGGCCCCTATCTCGGCGGCCTGGACGCGTACTGGCCCGAGCAGGCCGTCGCGCTCGAACTGGACACCCGGGCGCCCCGGCAGGACGACGACACCCTGTGGTCCGAGTACGCCCGCAAGCGCGAGCACCTGGAGCGGCTGGGCATCACGGTCGTCCACATCACACCGCGCAAGCTGCGCGACTGCCCCGAACAGCAGGCGACGGTGATCCGCACGGCGCTGATGGCGTCGGCGGACCGCGATCCGGCCGCGCATGTGGTGGTGCTGCCGCGGTAGTGAGCGAGAGGGGAGCGAAGGGGCCGCCGGGGTGCCGGCGGCCCCGTCCTGCCAGGGCGGTCGGTGGCACTCAGCCCTTCTTCAGCACCAGCTCGGTGTTGCGGTCCTCCGGGTCGCCGGCGAGGGTCGTGCGGGCGCCGGGGGCGTTGAGGGACAGCTCGCGGTAGAGGGACGCCAGACCCGTCTGGGACAGGTCCGCGAAGTCCGTGCGGTGCGGGGCCGAGGACTCCACCAGCGTGGTGAACAGCGAGAGCGTGCCGTCCTTGTTGTCGGTCAGCTCGACGATCCGGGCCAGCTGCGGGAAGTCGACGTGCGAGGCGGTGGAGATCTCCCAGAAGGAGCGGCCGCCGGACGCGGAGTGCGGGGTGATGACGTTCTTGTGGATGTGGCCGTTCACCCAGGCGAGCACGTTGCGGTGGCCGGCGAGCAGGGCCAGGACCTCCTGGCCGTCGTGCCGCCGCTCGCCGGGCCGGGCCGGGTCGCGGCGCAGGTTGGTCATCGTCTTGCTGGTGTGGTGGCTGAAGACCACCGCCCAGGAGTCCTTGTTCAGCCGCAGTGTCCGGTCGAGCCAGCGCAGCTGGGCCGTGCCGAGCGAACCCTCGTAGTGGCCGGCCGGGTCGGTGGAGTCCAGGCTGATGCCGATGACGTCGTCGGAGATCCGGAACGAGTAGTACTGCGTGCCCGCGTCGAGGTTGGCCGAGGAGTAGCCGTGGCCGACCGGGCCCACGCCCCGGTGGGCCGGGTCCAGGTGCGCCCGGAGGTACTCGGCGGGGGTGAAGGGGGCGCGGCTCTCGTCGGGCGTGACCGGGCGCATGGAACGGGCGTGCGCGGTGAGGAACTCGTGCCAGCGGACGCCCTCGGGGTCCCGGGCCTTCTTGATGAGGGTCTGCAGCCGCTGCGCCTCGGCCGCCGGGACGCTCATCAGCTTCCGCCCGCCGACGGCCAGTTCGGTGAGGTAGGAGTCGCCGTGCGAGGCGTAGCAGCCCATCGGCAGGGAGTCGTGGTTGCCGACGGTGGAGTACCAGGGCAGGTTGAGGCCCGGGCTGCGCACCTCGCGGACGGCGGCCTTCAGGAAGCCTTCGAGGCGGGGGAAACCGGCCTGCTTGTCGCGGTCGCGGACGGCGGCGTCCGGCTGCCAGTACAGCGGCAGGCCGCTGTTCTGCACGCCCTCGTAGCGGCGCGGGTCACCGGTGTTCGGCGTGATGCGGCCGCCGCTCATGACCTTCAGGAACCACTCCAGCTCGGACTTGGCGTTGTTGTCCGTGTTGTCGCCGGTGGTCATGGCGAAGTGCAGCGGGGCGCCGGTGACGGGGGCTCCGCGCAGCGCGTTGATCCGCTCCACGAGCGCGATGGCGCCCTGCACGGTGAGGGCCTCCTGCGGCCGCCAGGCGTGCACGTCGGCCGAGCGCAGGTACTCCAGGCGCAGCGGGTGCTGGGCGTCGATGATGTGCAGGTCGGTGAGCTGCACGAAGGCGGCGAGGGCGGTACGGCGCCCGGCGCGGCCGGACTTGGGCGCCGCCAGCTCGGAGCGCACGACCCGGCGCCAGCCGGGCCCGTCGCCCAGGCGCCGGTATCCGGAGCCGCCGCGCGGGGTGGCGACGCCGGCGAGGGTCGTGCCCCGGGTGTAGGGGGCGAGGGGGGCGGCCGGTGCCCGCCGGGAGGAGGCGGCCACGGCCGCGGTGGTCTCGCCGGCCGTGGCGGCCTGGCTGTCGCTGGGCCGCAGGGCGTAGCCGGCACCCCCGGACAGGGCGACCGCCCCGGTGGCGGCGAGGACGGAACGACGGTGGATGCCCTGGCCTGAGCCGGCGGCTGAGCGTGTGCGCGACATGCGCTTCTCTCCCCGAGTGCGAACGCGTCGGCAGTGTCGCGGGGCGTTCGTCTCGCGAACGTCCCGCTCGTACTGGATCGTTGGCACCGGGGATGACCCGGGCGTGAACGCGGCGGCAACGGGCAGCGCCGATCACCGAACGTGGATCTTGGGCCACCCCGCGTGTCGCCGCCCGCTCCCGAAGCCGCCCGGAGGCGGTCACGCGGCGTTCATCTGCCGGGGTAGCGCCCCTGCTCCAGGGCGCCGGCCGGCCGGCCCGTGACCGGCCGCTCCCGCCACAGCCGCAGCGCGGTGTCGACCAGCGGCACCCGGGTGAGACCGGGCACGGCGTCCAGGGCGTGCCAGGCGGCGAGGTCGGTGGAGCCGCCCACCTCGTAGCGCAGTTCGCCGCCGGTGACCCGGCCCTCGTAGACGAGCCGCACGCCGTGGTGGTCGACGGTGCGTCCGAATCGGTCGCGCAGGACGCGACGGGAGGAGTCCACGCCGAGCAGTCCGGTCACCTCGATGCGGTAGCCGGTCTCCTCCTCCACCTCGCGGCGCACGGTGTCGTAGGGGTCCTCGCCGTGTTCCATGCCGCCGCCGGGCACGACCCACTCGGGGGTGCCGTCCTCAGCGGGTGAGCGGGCGAGCAGGATCTGTCCGTCCCGGACGCATATGGCGTAGGCCGCCACCCTCAACTTCCGTCGCACTCCGGGACGTTAACCGATTTCGCCGCCTTCCGGACCGATACCCGCAAAACGCATCGGGGGTTTTCCCCATACATCCATTTCGTTTCGGTCAACCCTCCCCAAAGAACTTCCCCTTGCGTAAGGCTGTGCGATCGTCCGGGCCGTTTTCGGACCGATGCGACCAGGACCGACCGACCCCGGTCGCTTACTGCTCGTTCCTTTACTCACAAGGGATGCCGATGACCCCTCCCACCCCCCGCGATCCGATATCGGGCGCCAGACGCTCGGCACGTATCGCCGTCGCCGCCGGTCTCGTCGCCGCGCTCTGCGCGGCCGCGCCGGTCCCCCTGGCCTTCGCGGCCGACGGGCCGGGCGCCTCCGTCCCCGCCGACCCCGACGTCAAGGCCGCGCACGACAAGCTCGGTTCGGACGACGCGGACCTGCTCGCGGAGGCCAAGGCCGACGGCGACAAGACGGTCACGATGATGATCGCCACCGCTCCCGGGCAGACCGAGCAGGTCGCCGGGCAGCTCGACGCCGTCAAGGGCGGCTCGGTGGGCCGGGCCGACGACAAGCTGGGGTACGTCCGCGCCACGGTCCCGACCTCCCGGGCGGACTCGGCCATCGCGGCCGCCACCAAGCTCTCCTCCGTGCACGGCATCGACCTGCGCGAGGAGATCCCGCTGGACGACCCGACGCCGAGCGCGGACGCCGCCAAGGGCGCCAAGGCGACGGGCGGCTACCCGGCGCCCGGCAAGAAGACCCCGGCGGAGAACCCGTACAACCCGTCGTTCGAGACGGGCGCGGTCGACTTCGTCGAGGACCACCCGAAGGCCGACGGCCGCGGTGTCACCATCGGCATCCTGGACTCCGGCGTGGACCTCGGCCACCCGGCGCTGCAGAAGACCACCACCGGCGAGCGGAAGATCGTCGACTGGGTGACGGCGACGGACCCGCTCGTGGACGGCGACTCCACCTGGCGCCCGATGGTGACGGCCGTGTCCGGCACGGACTTCACCTACCAGGGCCAGTCCTGGAAGGCGCCGGCGGGCTCGTACTCCGTCAGCCTCTTCCGGGAGTCGTTCACCACCGGCGGTGACGCCAAGGGCGACGCCAACCGCGACGGCGACACCACCGACGTCTGGGGCGTGCTCTACGACGCCGCGGCCGGCACGGTCCGGGTCGACCTGAACAACAACAACGACTTCGGTGACGACACCCCGATGAAGCCGTACAAGGACGGCTTCCAGATCGGGTGGTTCGGCACCGACGACCCGAAGACCGACGTCGCCGAGCGGCAGCCGTTCGTCGTGGAGATCCGCAAGGACGTCCCGATGGACCCGCTGGGCGGCTCCTGGGTCGGCAAGAAGTCCGACTTCGTCAACATCGGCGTCATCGAGTCCGAGCACGGCACGCACGTCGCCGGCATCACCGCCGCCAACGGGCTGTTCGGCGGCGAGATGAACGGTGCCGCGCCCGGCGCCAAGCTGGTCTCCTCCCGTGCCTGCACCTGGTCGGGCGGCTGCACCAACGTGGCGCTCACCGAGGGCATGATCGACCTCGTCACCAAGCGCGGCGTCGACATCGTCAACATGTCGATCGGCGGTCTGCCGGCGCTGAACGACGGCAACAACGCGCGCGCCGAGCTGTACACGCGCCTCATCGACACCTACGGCGTCCAGCTCGTGATCTCCGCGGGCAACTCCGGCCCCGGCGCCAACACCATCGGCGACCCGGCCCTGGCCGACAAGGTCATCTCGGTCGGCGCGTCCGTCTCCAAGGAGACCTGGGCCGCCAACTACGGCTCGGCCGTGGAGAAGAAGTACGCGATGATGCCGTTCTCCTCGCGCGGCCCGCGTGAGGACGGCGGCTTCACCCCGACCCTGGTCGCCCCGGGTGCCTCGGTCAACACCATCCAGACCTGGCTGCCGGGCGCCCCGGTCGCCGAGGCGGGCTACTCCCTGCCGGCCGGCTACGGCATGCTGCAGGGCACCTCGATGGCGTCCCCGCAGGCCGCCGGTGCCTCGGCGCTGCTGATCTCGGCCGCCAAGCAGAAGAAGATCGACCTCACGCCGGCGACCCTGCGCACGGCCCTCACCTCGACCGCCGACCACATCAAGGGTGTGCAGGCGTACGAGGAGGGCGCGGGCCTGATGAACATCGAGGACGCCTGGGACGCCATCCGCGACGGCGCCACCTCGCACGGCTACACGGTCAAGGCGCCGGTCGACACCGCGATCGACCAGTTCCTGAAGACCCCGGGCTTCGGCACCGGCCTGTACGACCGTGAGGGCGGCCTGAAGGCCGGTCAGAAGAAGACCTACGAGGTCACGATCACCCGTACGTCCGGCGCCGACAAGGCGATCCGGCACGAGCTGCACTTCGAGAACAACGCGGGCCGCACGTTCCGTGTCGTCGGCTCCGACGAGGTGAAGCTGCCGCTGAACAAGCCGGTGACCGTCAGGGTCCAGGCCGCTCCGAGGTCCGCGGGCATCAAGAGCGCGATCCTGGAGGTCGACGACCCGAGGACCGAGGGCATCGACCGTCAGGTCCTGAACACGGTGGTCGTCTCCGAGCCGCTGAAGTACACCTTCGCGGCGCAGGGTTCGGTGCAGCGCAACAGCTCCAAGCACTACTTCGTCACCGTCCCCGAGGGCGCGAAGTCGCTCGAGGTCGCGATGAGCGGGCTGAAGGACAAGAGCCAGACCCGGTTCATCTCCATCCACCCGTACGGCGTCCCGGCCGACCCGACGTCGACGATCAACTGCTACCCGAACTACGCCAACCCGGCCAACACCTGCCGCCCCGACCTGCGTTCGTACGCGAACCCGCAGCCGGGCGTGTGGGAGATCGAGGTCGAGTCGCGCCGGACGTCGCCGCTGCTGGACAACCCGTTCAAGCTGGACGTCGCCGTCCTCGGCGCGGCCTTCGACCCGGAGACCGTGACCGTGCCCGAGGCGAAGGTCGGCACGCCGGCCGCCGCCTCCTGGAAGGTGACGAACGGCTTCGCCGCGATCGACGGCAAGCTGGTCGGCGGCCCGCTCGGCTCCTCCAAGGCGGCCCGCCCGTCGATCAAGCAGGGCGAGACGCAGACCACGACGGTCGAGGTGCCCGCGGGCGCGAAGTCCCTGGACGTGAGCATCGGCAACGTCTCGGACACCGCGGCCGACCTGGACCTGGCGGTCTACGACGCCGACGGCAAGCAGGTCGGCAGCTCCGCCGACGGTGACTCGGAGGAGTCGGTCTCCGTGCCCTCCCCGGCCGCCGGCACCTACACGGTCGAGGTCGTCGGCTACGGCGTGCCGGCCGGCACCACCGCGTACGACTACCTGGACGTGTTCTTCTCCGCCTCGCTCGGCAGTGTGAGCGTCGACGGTGCGGCGCCGGTGAAGCTCGGCACGGGCGACTCGGCGACGGTCTCGGCCAGCGTCACCGCCACGGCGGCCGCTCCCGAGGGCCGTGAGTTCTTCGGTCAGGTCCAGCTGGTCAACGCGCGCGGCACGGTCGCGGGCCTGGGCAGCGTGAAGATCGAGAAGGTCGTGCCGTAGCGGTTCGCGGCATCGGCTCGGGCGGGCGTCCCCTCAGGGGGGCGCCCGCCCTCTTTCGTGCCCGCGGGCCTACCGGCAGCCGATCGTGCGGGACTCGGGCAGGGCCTCGGTGATCCAGGCCCGGGCGCCGTCGACCTCCCGCTCGCCCGTGACCCACAGGTCCGGCTCGTCCCGCCCGCCGGGGATGCCGACGAGGACGTGGTCACCGGCCCCGAGCCGGGGCCCGGCGCCGGTCTCCCGGGGGAAGGTGATCCGCTTCCCGCCCCGGTCCGGCTTGTAGTAGCGCTCCACGTCGAGGGTGATCCGGTCCCGGCCGGTGCCGGGGAGGGGTTCGACCCCGGCGACGGTGCCCTCGACGACGATCCGGGCGCAGGCGAGGTACCCGGCGTGACCGAGCTTGGCGTCCTCGCCGCTCTGCGCCCGCCCGGCGGCGCTGTCGGCGGCGGACCGCGCGCCCTGGTCGTCCCCGGCCCCGACGCCGCCGCTCTGCACGGCCAGCCAGCCCGTGCCGAGCACCACGCAGGCCCCGGCGGCCGCGACGAGTCCCTTCAGGGCGACGGCCACGGGCCGGGCCCGGCGGCGCCGCGCGGGCGGGGAGGCCGGCAGGGAGATCACCCGGGCGCGGTCGCCGGTGTCCGGCGCGGGCGGGCCCGGGGGCCCGGCGAGGGCCCGCCCGATGAGCCCGAGCTGCGCGCGCAGCACCGCCACGTCGGCGGTGGCGGACCGGTACTCCTCCAGGAAGGCGTCGTCCGCGAGGGCCTCGTCCGCCGGCGGTTCACCGATGATCGCCGCCATCGTCGCGTCGGCCTCGTCGTGTTCGGCGGTCACGTCACACCACCTCGTCCTCGTGCAGGCGGGCGCGCAGGGCCCGTACCGCGGTGTGCAGCCGGCTCTTGACCGTGCCCTCCGGGACGCCGAGCTGCTCGGCGATCGACTTCACCGGCAGATCGGCGTAGAAGCGCAGGACGACGACCTGGCGCTGGGCGTCGGGCAGCTCGTCCAGGCCCTGGGCGACGGCGACGGACAGCACGCTGCTGTCCTCGCCGGAGGGGTGCGCCGGCTGGCGCAGCGCGGCCAGCCGCTCCCCGAGGCGCTCCTGGCGGCGCTTGGCCCGGTGCCAGTCCATGGCGAGGTTGGAGGCGACGACCGCCGCCCACGCCGAGACGTCCCGCGGTGCCTCCCGGCCGCTCGCGGCCCGCTCCAGCAGCCGCAGCCGGACCTGCTGCACCCCGTCCGGCAGGTCCGCCTGCGGCACGCCGCCCAGCGCGAGCACCGCCCGCACCCGGCGCTCCTGTGCCGCGTCCAGCGGATCGGCCCCGCTCGGCGGATCGGCCCCGCTCAGCGGATCACCGCCACCGGCGTACGCCTCCCGGCCGCGCCGGGCCCTTCCGCGCAGCAGCACAAGCCACCCCCCTCACCGTGTTTCTCCTACGACGCCGGCAGGGCCCGGAACGTTCGGCGGTCCGCGGGACGGATTTCCGCCGGGACGGACGGAGGCGTACGTCACACTTCCGTGTGGCCGGGTCCGGCATGGGCAGGCGAGCTTGCGGCGCACGACCCTTGCGGGATGAATTCCTGCAGCTCAGCGGGGTCGCCACCGCAGGTCCGCAACCATGGGCCGGGGCCCGTCGTCCCACTCTCCGGGCAGACCGGGCAAAGAAGTGGACAGACGGGGCGTGGTCGGCCGCATGATGGAAAAGCCTCGGCCAAGCAACGAGCACGTGAAGAGACGCAGGAGAGGGAGTCACCGTGAGGGTCGGAATCGTCGGAGCCACCGGACAGGTGGGCACGGTCATGCGCAGGATCCTCACGGAGCGGAACTTCCCGGTCACCGAGCTGCGCCTGTTCGCCTCGGCCCGTTCCGCGGGCACGGAGCTGGACGGCGTGACGGTGGAGGACGCGGCGACCGCCGACTACACCGGTCTGGACATCGTGCTGTTCTCCGCGGGCGGTGCCACGTCCAAGGCGCTGGCCGAAAAGGTCGCCTCGCAGGGCGCCGTGGTGATCGACAACTCCTCGGCGTGGCGCAAGCACCCCGAGGTGCCGCTGGTCGTCTCCGAGGTCAACCCGCACGCGATCCGCAACCGCCCCAAGGGCATCATCGCCAACCCGAACTGCACGACGATGGCGGCGATGCCGGTCCTGCGTCCGCTGCACGAGGAGGCGGGCCTGGAGGCCCTGGTCGTCGCCACGTACCAGGCGGTCTCCGGTTCCGGTCTCGCGGGCGTGGCCGAGCTGCACGGCCAGACGCAGAAGGTCGTCGCCGACGCGGACCAGCTCACCCACGACGGTGAGGCGGTCGACTTCCCGGAGCCCGGCGTCTACAAGCGCCCCATCGCCTTCAACGTGCTGCCGCTGGCCGGTTCGATCGTCGACGACGGCCTGAACGAGACCGACGAGGAGCAGAAGCTCCGCAACGAGTCCCGCAAGATCCTGGAGATCCCCGGCCTGAAGGTCTCCGGCACCTGCGTGCGCGTCCCGGTCTTCTCCGGCCACTCCCTCCAGGTCAACGCCCGCTTCGCCCGCCCGATCTCCCCGGAGCGCGCGACGGAGCTGCTCAAGGACGCCCCGGGCGTGGAGCTCTCCGACATCCCGACCCCCCTCCAGGCCGCCGGCAAGGACCCGTCCTACGTGGGCCGCATCCGCCGCGACGAGACGGTCGACAACGGCCTGGCGCTCTTCGTCTCCAACGACAACCTCCGCAAGGGCGCGGCCCTGAACGCCGTGCAGATCGCGGAGCTGGTGGCGGCGGAGCTGAAGGGCTAGTTCCTGCGCACCTCGTAGAGGAAACACCCGTACTCGACGGCCCGGACGTGGACGAGCTCCACGGACGGGTCGTCGAATGCTTCCGTGAGGGCATGCTCGACGGTCTCCCGGCGTCCGACCAGGCGTCCGCCCAGGATGTGGCCCCGTGCCGAGTAGCGGCGGAGGATGCGGTGGGTGCCGGTGAAGGGCAGGGGGGCGTCGCCGGGCGGGCCCTCGCAGGGGTCCGCGTGGATGAACACCGGGCCCTGTTCGTCGTACGCGCCGGGTGTGGCGCCGGTCTCCGCGGCCCAGCGGCGCAGGGGCGCGTAGGAGACCAGGGCGATCCGTTCGCCCGGCTCGCTGCGGCGCAGGCAGCAGCGCAGCGGGGCGCCGCCCTCGGTGTCGGTGGCGCCGGTCGTGGGGCGGCCCGCGTCGTCGGTGGTGCGCAGTTCCTCCAGGGCGCCCGGGGTGAGCGGGCGGGCGGTGTACGTCGTCGTCCTCATGCTCGTCAGGTTCGCCCGCGCGCGGGGCGCGCACCGGCGGAATCCGGACGTCGTGTTCCCTCCGTGCGGCCTGCGGGGCTGTGCGCGCCCCCTGAAACCCTCGCCTTGTTAGGGGTAACCCTCGATGACGCCCGGGTCGTCG
The DNA here is from genome assembly GCF_040611555.1 of Streptomyces sp. NPDC006624. Classification (NCBI taxonomy): domain Bacteria; kingdom Bacillati; phylum Actinomycetota; class Actinomycetes; order Kitasatosporales; family Streptomycetaceae; genus Streptomyces; species Streptomyces sp. NPDC006624. The sequence continues at coordinate 249,460 of NZ_JBEXOM010000008.1, forward strand.
CCGGACGCCGATCCGCCGTGGAAAGATGGCGCAACCCACCCATAACGAGGAGATGACCGCGTGCCTGGCACAAACCTGACCCGCGAAGAGGCGCAGCAGCGGGCGATGCTGCTCGCCGTTGACTCGTACGAGATCGAGCTCGACCTCTCCGGCGCGCAGGAGGGCGGCACCTACCGGTCCGTGACCACGGTGCGCTTCGACGTGACCGCCGGGAACGGGGCCGAGTCGTTCATCGACCTGGTCGCGCCGGCCGTGCACGAGGTGACCCTGAACGGGGACTCGCTGGACCCGGCCGAGGTCTTCGCGGACTCCCGGATCGCCCTGCCCGGGCTGCTCCACGGCCGCAACGTCCTCCGGGTGGTCGCCGACTGCGCCTACACCAACACCGGTGAGGGTCTGCACCGGTTCGTCGACCCGGTCGACGACCAGGCCTACCTCTACACGCAGTTCGAGGTGCCGGACGCCCGCCGGGTGTTCGCGAGCTTCGAGCAGCCGGACCTCAAGGCGACCTTCCAGTTCACCGTGAAGGCGCCCGAGGGCTGGACCGTCGTCTCCAACTCCCCCACCCCGGAGCCGCAGGACAACGTCTGGGTCTTCGAGCCGACGCCGCGCATCTCGACGTACATCACGGCGCTGATCGTCGGCCCGTACCACTCCGTGCACAGCGTGTACGAGAAGGACGGCCAGTCCGTGCCGCTCGGCATCTACTGCCGTCCCTCGCTCGCCGAGTACCTCGACGCGGACGCCCTCTTCGAGGTGACCCGCCAGGGCTTCGACTGGTTCCAGGAGAAGTTCGACTACGCGTACCCGTTCAAGAAGTACGACCAGCTGTTCGTGCCGGAGTTCAACGCGGGCGCGATGGAGAACGCGGGCGCGGTGACCATCCGCGACCAGTACGTGTTCCGCTCGAAGGTGACGGACGCGGCGTACGAGGTGCGCGCGGAGACGGTGCTGCACGAGCTGGCCCACATGTGGTTCGGCGACCTCGTCACCATGGAGTGGTGGAACGACCTGTGGCTGAACGAGTCGTTCGCCACGTACACCTCCATCGCCTGCCAGGCGCACGCGCCCGGGAGCCGGTGGCCGCACGCCTGGACGACCTTCGCCAACTCGATGAAGACCTGGGCGTACCGGCAGGACCAGCTGCCGTCGACCCACCCGATCATGGCGGAGATCCGGGACCTGGACGACGTCCTGGTCAACTTCGACGGCATCACCTACGCCAAGGGCGCAAGCGTCCTTAAGCAGCTCGTCGCCTACGTCGGCATGGACGAGTTCTTCCGGGGTGTGCAGGCGTACTTCAAGCGCCACGCCTACGGCAACACGCGACTGTCGGACCTGCTGGGCGCGCTGGAGGAGACCTCCGGGCGTGACCTGAAGACCTGGTCGGAGAAGTGGCTGCAGACGGCCGGCATCAACGTGCTGCGCCCGGAGATCGAGACGGACGCCGACGGTGTCGTCACCTCCTTCGCGATCCGCCAGGAGGCCCCGGCGCTGCCCGCGGGCGCGAAGGGCGAGCCGACGCTGCGTCCGCACCGGATCGCCGTCGGCCTGTACGAGCTGGACGAGGCGAGCGGCAAGCTGGTGCGCGACGAGCGGATCGAGCTGGACGTGGACGGCGAGCTGACCGCCGTACCGCAGCTGGCCGGCAGGCGCCGCCCGGCCGTGGTGCTGCTCAACGACGACGACCTGTCCTATGCGAAGGTCCGCCTGGACGAGCAGTCCCTCGCCTTCGTCACCGAGCACCTCGGCGACTTCGAGTCCTCCCTGCCACGGGCCCTGTGCTGGGCGTCGGCCTGGGACATGACCCGCGACGCCGAACTGCCGGCCCGCGACTACCTGTCGCTGGTGCTGTCCGGCATCGGCAAGGAGTCCGACATCGGTGTCGTGCAGTCGCTGCAGCGCCAGGTGAAGCTGGCGATCGACCTGTACGCCGACCCGGCGGCCCGTGAGGCGCTGCTGGCCCGCTGGACCGACGCGACGCTGGCCCATCTGCGGGCGGCGGCACCGGGCAGCGACCACCAGCTGGCCTGGGCGCGTGCCTTCGCCGCGACGGCCCGCACGCCCGAGCAGCTGGACCTGCTCGAGGCGCTGCTGGACGGTTCGCAGACCGTCGAGGGCCTGGTCGTCGACACGGAGCTGCGCTGGGCGTTCGTGCAGCGCCTCGCGGCGGTCGGCCGGTTCGACGAGGCGGAGATCGCGGCCGAGTACGACCGTGACCGCACCGCCGCCGGCGAGCGCCACGCGGCCACGGCCCGGGCGGCCCGTCCGACCCCGGAGGCGAAGGCGGAGGCGTGGGCGTCGGTCGTGGACTCCGACAAGCTGCCGAACGCCCTGCAGGAGGCGGTCATCGGCGGTTTCGTCCAGACCGACCAGCGTGAGCTGCTCGCCCCGTACACGGAGCGGTACTTCGAGGTGGTCAAGGACATCTGGGCGTCCCGCTCCCACGAGATGGCCCAGCAGATCGCCGTCGGTCTCTACCCGGCCGTCCAGGTCTCCCAGGACACCCTGGACCGCACGGACGCCTGGCTGGCCTCCGCCGAGCCGAACGCGGCCCTGCGCCGGCTGGTCTCGGAGTCCCGCGCGGGCGTGGAGCGGGCCCTGCGCGCCCAGCGGGCGGACGCGGCGGCCGCGGAGTGACTCCCTGAGCGGGGGCCGCGGGACTCTTGTGCGTCCCGCGGCCCCCGCTCCTGCGACCGGGACGACCGGGACGACCGGGACGACCGGCACGCCTCACGGTCGAAGCGCCGGGTCCGCCGCCACCGCCGGGCCCCGCGCACCCGAGCCCGCGCCCGCACCCGGGGCGGCGGCCGCCCGCCGCGGCCCCCGGGTGACGAACTGCCCCGCCACCGTCGCCCCGAGCGCCAGCGCCATGCCCGCCAGCTGCAGCGGCGTCAGCGCCTGCCCGAGCGCCGCCCAGCCGACGACGGCCGCGGTCAGCGGGGAGAGCGGGCCGAGGAAGGTGACCTGGGTGGCGGTCAGCCGGCCGATGCCGCGGAACCACAGCCAGTACGCGACGGCCGTGTTGGCGAGCGCGAGATAGAGGTAGCCGCCCACGGCCCGGCCGTCCAGGGCCGGCGGAGCGCCCTCCACCAGGAAGGCGAGCGGCGCGATGAGCAGGCCGCCCGCGGTGAGCTGCCAGGCGGTGAGGGCGAGCGGGCCGACACCGGCGGGACGGCCCCAGCGCTGGGTGAGGACCACGCCGGCGGACATGGAGAGCGTGGAGGCGAGGGCCGCCAGCAGCCCGATCACGTCGAGCGCCCCGGCCGCCCGCAGCACGACGAGGCTGACGCCGAACGCCGCCACGGCCCCGGTGAGCAGCGTGCGCCGCGAGGGCCGCTGCCCGAGCAGCAGCGCCGACAGCCCCGCCACGAACAGCGGCCCGGCCGAGCCGACGACCGCCGCGAGACCGCCGGGCAGCCGGTAGGCGGACAGGAACAGCAGCGGGAAGAAGGCGCCGATGTTGAGCGCGCCGAGCGCCGCCGCCTTCCCCCACCACGCGCCGCGCGGCAGCACCCGGGCGAGGGCGAGCAGCAGCAGTCCGGCGGGCAGGGCCCGCACCAGGGCGGTGAACAGGGGGCGGTCCGCCGGGAGGAACTCGGTGGTCACCGCGTAGGTCGTGCCCCAGGAGACGGGGGCGAGGGCGGTGAGGGCGACGACGGCGGGGCGGGAGGCGGTCACGGCGGCACACCCTTCCAAGTAGGTCAGTAGAAAGTAGCTTAGCTCTAAGCAACTTTCGGTCAAGCTGCTTAACGGCTGCTTTCTTGCGGGTGACCGAAGAGGGGCCGATACTCGTGCCATGAGCGAACGCCCGGAGCAGCGCCAGGACCCCGTCGACGCGATCATCGAGCAGTGGGCGCGGGTCCGGCCCGATCTGGACACCACCGCCATGGAGGTCTTCGGCCGGATCAACCGGATCTCGCACGCGATGGCGGAGCGGGTGACGCAGGCGTACGCGCCGTTCGGGATCTCGCGCGGGGAGTTCGACGTCCTGGCGACGCTGCGCCGCTCCGGCGAGCCCTACACGCTCTCACCGCGGCAGCTGTCCGCGACGCTCATGCTCACCACGGGCGGGATGACGGGCCGGCTGGACAAGCTGGAGCGGGCGGGCCTGCTGCGCCGCTCACCCGACCCGCACGACCGGCGCGGACTGCACGTCACCCTCACCGACAAGGGCCTCGCGCTGGTCGACGAGGCGGTCGGGGCGGGACTGGCCGCGCAGACCCGGGCGCTGGCCGCCCTCGACGGCGAACGGGCCGGTCAGCTGGCCGCCCTGCTGCGGGAGCTGCTGGCCGGGACGGAACGGCCCTGACGACACCGAGGGCGCCGTCGCGGTGACCGCGACGGCGCCCTCGGCGGGAAGAACCTGGGTCAGGCCTTGGCTTCGCTCTGCGCGCCGGCCTTGGTGGTGATGTTGGAGCTGGTCGGGTCCTTCTTCTGGTGCGACTTGTCACCGATCATCACGAGTACGTGGATGATCAGGTAGAGCACGATCGGGGCCACGACGAAGAGGCCCAGCGTCTCGATGACGCTCAGGCCCGGGCCGGGGTCGTCACCGTCGTCGCGGGTCAGCGCGGAGGCGGGGGACGACATGAGCAGCATCATCAGCGTCGTACCGGCTGCCAGGGCGCCGGCGCGCAGGGCGTTCTTCTTGTCCACGGTGCCAACGTATCCAACGCCGCGAGGGGCCGCGCGCCCGGGGTGCCGTAAGGGGCCCGCGCCTCAGGTGCCGCCCTCCCTGAGGACCTCCATCAGCGCGCGCAGCCGCGGGGAGGCCGCCAGCTCCTCCAGGGTCAGGGGGCGTCCTTCCGCGTCGGCGATCGGCAGGCGCCAGTTCGGGTACTGGTCCCAGGTCCCCGGGAGGTTCTGCGGGCGGCGGTCGCCGACGCCGTCCGGGAGCCAGACGCCGATCATGCGGGCGGGCGTGCGCAGCAGGAAGCGGTGGACGGCCTGGATCTGCGCCTCCTCCGAGGACGTGTCACCGCCCCCGCCGGTGCCCTCCAGCAGGCCGAGGGCGGACAGCAGCGACAGCCACTCCCCCGTGTCGGCGGCGGCCTCGGCGCGTTCCTCCGGAAGCGGGCGGGTCAGCAGGCCCAGGCTGTCGCGGAGTTCGACGTGCTCGCCGGTGAGGCGGGCGGCGGTGGAGGGCAGGTCGTGGGTGGTGGCGGTGGCCAGGCAGTCGGCGCGCCAGCTCTCGGGGGGCAGCGGGCGGCCGTCGCCCTCCCAGTCGCGTTCGAACCACAGCACGGACGTGCCGAGCACCCCGCGCTCGCGCAGCGCCTCGCGCACCCCCGGCTCGACGGTGCCGAGGTCCTCGCCGATGACCGGCGCACCGGCCCGGGAGGCCTCCAGGACGAGCACCGCGAGCATGGCCTCGGCGTCGTAGCGAACGTAGGTGCCCTCCGTGGGCGGGTGGCCCTGGGGGACCCACCACAGGCGGAACAGGCCCATGACGTGGTCGATGCGCAGCGCCCCGGCGTAGCGGAACAGGGCCCGCAGCAGCTCGCGGAAGGGGGCGTAGCCGGAGGCGGCGAGGCGGTCGGGGCGCCACGGGGGCAGGCCCCAGTCCTGGCCGCGGGCGTTGAAGGCGTCCGGCGGGGCGCCGACCGACATGCCGGAGGCGAAGTGGTCCTGCTGCGCCCAGGCGTCGGCGCCGCCGGGGTGCACACCGACCGCGAGGTCGTGGACGACGCCGACCGGCATGCCGGCCTCGCGTCCGGCGCGCTGGGCGGCGGCGAGCTGGGTGTCGGTGAGCCAGGCGAGCCGGGACCAGAAGTCGACCCGGTCCATCAGGCCGTTGCGGGCCCGGGCGGTCTCGGCGGAGCGGGGGTCGCGCAGCCCGGTCGGCCAGCGGTGCCAGTCGGAGCCGTGCACCTCGGCGAGGGCGCACCAGGTGGCGTGGTCCTCCAGCGCCTGGCCCTGCTCGGCGAGGAAGTCGCAGTAGGCGGCGCGCCTGCCGGGCCCGAGGGGCACCTCGCGGAGCAGTTCCAGCGCCTCGCGCTTGAGTTCCCAGACCGCGTCCCGGTCGATCAGCGCGCCCTGCGTCAGCACGGCGTCGCGCAGCCGGCCGGCCCGCTCCACCAGGGTGCGCAGCCGCTCGGGGTCCGCGACGTGGGCGGCTTCGGGGATGTCCTCGATCCGCAGGTGCACGGGGTCGGGGAAGCGGCGCGAGGAGGGGCGGTACGGGGAGGGGTCGGTGGGGGCGCCGGGCACGGCCGCGTGCAGCGGGTTGACCTGGACGAACCCGGCGCCCAGCGACCGCCCGGCCCAGCCGGCCAGTTCGGCGAGGTCGCCCAGGTCGCCCATGCCCCAGGAGCGGCGGGACAGCAGCGAGTACAGCTGCACGAGGAGTCCGAAGGAGCGCCCGGAGGGGGTGGGCAGGCGGTCCGGGGCGACGATCAGGTGGGCGTCCGCCGTGCGGCCGTCGGGGGCGGTGGCGGACAGCCGGTGGACGCCGGGCGGGAGCTGCCCGGCCGAGGCGCGGGTCTCGCCCTGCTCGGTCTCGATGCGCAGCCGGGTGCCCTCGGGCAGGGCGGCCAGGGCCGCCGGGGGGCTCGCGCCCCAGCCGACGACGGTGGGCGGCAGCAGCCGCGTGCCCAGCTCGTGCTCACGGGCGGCGAGCGCGGCCCGGACCGCGCCCGGGGTGCTCGCGTCCACACCGAGAGCGGCCAGGGCCAGGGTGACCGCGGTGGCCGAGGCCGCGACCGTGCGGTCCGGGGAGGGGCTGTAGGAGGTGGCCACGCCGTGCAGGGCGGCGAGGCGGGACAGGTCCTCGGAGGGCGGTACCGGCCGCGGTGCGGTCATCTAGGGGCCCTTCTGGTGGATCTGCGGGCGGAAGGACGGGGGTGCGGTGCGGCGGGCGGGCGTGCCGGACGTCGCGCCACCGCGCAGGTCCACCGGAGCGGCTCCTAGGACCTCGTGAAGTCGGGGACGAAGGCGGAGGGCTCGCTGGTCAGGGGAGCGGAGTCGGCGAGCGGCGGCTCGCTGGTGAGGGGCTCGGCGTCGGGCAGCGGGGGCTCGCTGGTCAGCGGGGGCTCGGCGCAGGTGCTCTCGGCGCTGAAGACGCAGTAGTGGGGGTCGTCGTAGCGGGGGTCGTCGTAGTGCGGGTCGAGGTCGGCGGACGTGTCCGCCACGGGTTTGGACGGGGCCGGGAGCGGAAGGAAAGTCATCGCAGCCACGGGGGCCTCCTCATCGGGTACGGCTTCAGGGTTATCGCAGCCCTACCCAGTCGGCGCGAAGGCAGACGCCTTGGACCGGACATCGTGCTCCTGCTCACATTCCACTCCCCTCCACGCCCTCCATATTCCGGCAAAATCGGCCACAACGACCACTCTCGTTGACACCCGCACCGGGCGGGTGGTGGGCTCGTTCCGCCGGTCGAACGCAATCGGAGGGGCCTGTGGGACTGCGGCACGGGAAGCGGGCGGCGGCTCTCGCGGTCGCCGTCGTCGCCGGAAGCCTCGCCGCGCCGCCCGCCGCGGTGGCGGCCCCGGCACCGCCCGGCGCGACCGCGGCACCGGTCCCGGACACCGCCGCGCCTGGCCTTTCCGTCTGGCCGCGCCCGCAGACCCTGCGCCCGGGCGGCGCCCCGGTGGCCGTCCCGGACGTGGTCGCCCTGATCGCCGACGCGCAGGCGGACCCGTACGCCGTGGACGCCCTGCGCGCGCTGCTGCGGCGGGCCGGCGCACGGCAGATCACGGACTCCGCCCGGCCGGGCGCCCTGACCGTGCGCGCGCGGACGCTGCCCGTCCGCCCGGGCGACCGCCACGCCCTCCCCTCCGGCGGGTACGACCTGTCCGTCGGCGCGGACGGCGTCGTCCTCACCGGCACCGGCCCGGACGGCCTGTTCCACGCCGTGCAGACGCTCCGGCAGCTGACGCGCCCCGACGGCACGATCGCGGCGGCCGTCGTACGCGACTGGCCGGGCACCGCCGTACGCGGGATCACCGAGGGTTTCTACGGCACGCCGTGGACGCACCGCCAGCGGCTGGCGCAGCTCGACTTCATGGGGCGCACCAAGCAGAACCGCTACCAGTACGCGCCCGGGGACGACCTCTACCGGCAGGCGCGCTGGCGTGAGCCCTACCCGGCGGCGCAGCGGGCGGAGTTCCGGGAGCTGGCCGAGCGGGCGCGCCGCAACCACGTCACGCCCGCCTGGGCGGTGGCCCCGGGCCAGGCGATGTGCTTCTCCTCCGACGCCGACGTGCGGGCGCTGAACCGGAAGCTCGACGCGATGTGGGCGCTGGGCTTCCGCGCCTTCCAGCTGCAGTTCCAGGACGTCAGCTACAGCGAGTGGCACTGCGAGGAGGACGCCGAGCGGTTCGGCTCCGGCCCCGGGGCGGCCGCGCGGGCGCAGGCGCGGGTGGCGAACGCGGTGGCCCGGCACCTGGCGGACCGGCATCCGGGCGCCGCCCGGCTGTCCCTGATGCCCACCGAGTACTACGAGGACGGCACGACCGACTACCGGCGGGCCCTGGCGCGCGCCCTGGCCGCGGACGTCGAGGTGGCGTGGACCGGCGTCGGGGTGGTGCCCCGCACCATCACGGGCCGTGAACTGGCCGAGGCGCGCGAGGCGTTCGCGCATCCGCTCGTCACGATGGACAACTACCCGGTCAACGACTACGACCCCGGCCGGGTCTTCCTCGGCCCCTACCGGGGCCGTGAGCCGGCCGTCGCGACCGGCTCGGCCGCCCTGCTCGCCAACGCGATGCAGCAGCCGGAGGCGTCCCGCATCCCGCTGTTCACCGCCGCCGACTACGCCTGGAACCCGCGCTCCTACCGGCCCGGGGAGTCCTGGCGGGCCGCGATCGCCGACCTGGCGGGCGGGGACCGCAGCCGCGAGCAGGCCATCGCCGCGCTCGCCGGGAACGACGCCTCCTCCGTCCTGGACGACGAGGAGTCGGCGTACCTGCGCCCGCTGACCGAGGCGTACTGGCGGTCCCGTACGGCCGGGGGCGCCCGGTCCGGCGGAGATGCCGAGCGGCGGCTGCGCCAGGCCTTCACCGTGCTGCGCGAGCTGCCCCGGCGGCTGGCGGGCACCGGCCTCGGCGCCGAGGTCGCGCCCTGGTCGGAGCAGCTGGCGCGCTACGGCGAGGCGGGCACGGCCGCGCTCGGCATGCTGGACGCGCAGAGCGCCGGGGACACGGCGGCGGCCTGGACGGCGTACCGCAGGCTCGGCTCGCTGCGGGACCGGCTGGGGTCGTCCCGGGCCGAGGTCGGCACGGACGTCCTGGACCCCTTCCTGCAGCGGGCGCAGAAGGCGTACGCGGACTGGTCGGGCATCGGCCACGAGCCGCCGCGCAACCCCGGCGACGGCCGCACCCTGCGCTTCCCGCGTGCCCGTGCCCTCACGGCCGTGACGGCCCTGACCGACCCGGGCACCCGGGGCGCCGTCGAGGTGCACGAGCCGGGGCGGGGCTGGCGGGAGGCGGCCCCGCTGGACGCATCCGGGGCGACGGAGGTCAGGCTGCCGGCCGGGCGGCTGGTGGACGCGGTGCGGGTCACCGGGCCCTCCCCGGCCCGCCTGCGGCATCTCGTCCCCTGGTTCACGGACTCCCCCGCCACCGCCCTGGGGCTGGACCGGGACCGGGTGGACGTGGAGAGCGGGCGCACCGAGCGGCTGACGGCCCGGCTGGGCTCGCTGCGGCCCGCCGACGCCCGGGGCGGGCTGACCGTCGAGGCGCCGGAGGGCGTGCGGGTCAGGGTGCCGGAGGGCGGGCTGACCGTGCCGCGCGGCACGACCGTCGAGGTGCCGGTCGAGGTGAGCGTGGAGCGTGGCGCGCCGATGCGGTCGTACGACGTGCGGCTGCGCTTCGCGGGAGCGGCCCGCTCCCTGACCGTCCGGGCCTTCCCGCCCACCGGCGGCCCCGACCTGGCCCGCACCGGCACGGCCCGTTCCTCGGGCGACGAGACGCCGGACTTCCCGGCGCGGGCGGCGAACGACGGCGACCCGGCGACCCGCTGGTCCTCCCCGGTCGACGACGGCGCCTGGTGGCAGGTCGAACTGCCCCGTCCGGCCCGGCTCGGCCGGGTCGTGCTGCACTGGCAGGACGCCCACCCCTCGGCGTACCGCGTCCAGGTGTCGCCGGACGGCCGCCGCTGGCGTACGGCGGCCGCGGTGCGGGACGGCCGGGGTGGCCGGGAGAGCGTCCGCATGGACGAGCGGGACGTGCGCTTCGTGCGCGTCCAGGGCGAGAAGCGGGCGACGGCGTACGGGTACTCGCTGTGGTCGGCGGAGGTCTACGCCGTCACGGAGTAGTGACGGGAGCGGCTCCCCGGATCTGCGGGGGATCTTTTCCCGCCCACTATTCACTCAGTACATGTACTCAGTGCATAATGATCGTCATGAGCACCCGCCACATCCTGCTGGGCCTGCTCGCCACGGGGCCGAGCCACGGCTACGACCTCAAGCGGCGGCACGACGAACGCTTCCCGCAGGCCCGCCCGCTGGCCTACGGGCAGGTCTACACGACCCTGCAGCGTCTCGTCCGGGACGGCCTCGCCGAGGTCGAGGGCACCGACTCGGACGGCGGGCCGGAGCGGACCCTGTACCGCTCGACGGACGAGGGGACGCGCGAGCTGTCCCGCTGGGCCGGGCAGATCGCACCGCCCGCGCCCTTCGTCACGAACGAGATCTTCGCCAAGGTCGTGGTCGCGATCCTCTCCGGCGGCGACCCGGCCGCGTACCTCGGCGCCCAGCGCGCCGCCCACATGGAGCGGATGCGCGAACTCACCGCCCTGAAGGCCGCCCCGGGCGCGGACCTGGCGACCGTGCTCTCGGCGGACTACGCCCTCAACCACCTCGACGCCGACCTCCGCTGGATGAACACCACGGCGGCCCGGCTCACCACCCTGACCGCGGAGGTCGACCGAGCATGAGCGAACCCGTGCCGCTTCTCACGGCGAGCGGCCTGATCAAGGCACACGGCAGGACCCCCGCGCTGCGCGGCGTCTCCCTGGCGCTGCGCGCCGGCGAGATCCTCGCCGTGACCGGCCCGAGCGGCAGCGGGAAGTCGACGCTGCTGCACTGCCTGGCCGGGATCGTCCGCCCGGACGAGGGCTCGGTGACCTACGACGGCCGGCGTCTGGAGGAGCTGCCCGAGAAGCGGCTGAGCGAGCTGCGCCGCACCGAGTTCGGCGTGGTGTTCCAGTTCGGGCAGCTCATCCCCGAGCTGACGGCGCTGGACAACGTCGCCCTGCCGCTGCTGCTGGCCGGCACCGACCGCGCCCGGGCCCGGTCCCTGGCCGGTGAGTGGCTGGAGCGGTTCGGGGTGCGCGGGCAGGGCGATCTGCGGCCGGGCGGGATGAGCGGCGGCCAGGCCCAGCGCGCCGCACTGGCCCGGGCCCTGGTCACGGGCCCGAGGGTCGTCTTCGCCGACGAACCGACGGGGGCACTGGACTCGCTGGCCGCCGAGCAGGTCATGACGTGCCTGGTGCGCACGGCCCGCGAGTCGGGCACGTCGGTGCTGCTGGTCACGCACGACGCGCAGGTGGCGGCGTACGCGGACCGGGAAGTGCGGCTGCGGGACGGCGCGCCGGCGCCGCTGGGGGTGACGGCATGAGGACCGGGCCCGACTCCCCGCCGCCGGCCGGCACCGGATCCCTGCGGTCCGATCTGCGGCTGGCCTGGCAGCTCACCCGGGGTTCCGACCGCGGCGAGTGGTGGCGGGTGGCGCTCACGGCGGCGGGAGCCGCGCTCGCGACGGGGTTCGCCCTGACCGCGGTCGCCCTCGCCGCCGTGCGCGGAAGCGCCGACGTGCCCGTCGCCGCGGGACTGCTGGACGAACCCGGCACCCGCTCCGGCGTGGTCGCCGGCCTGCTGCTCCTGCTCGTGCCGGTGCTGGGGTTCCTGGGGCAGTGCGCCCGGATCGGCGCCGTGCACCGCGACCGGCGGCTGGCCGGGCTGCGGCTGGCCGGGGCGACGCCGTGGCAGGTGCGGCGGATCGCCGCGCTGGAGACCGGGCCGGCCTGTCTGCTGGGCTCGGCCGCGGCCGTCGTCCTCGCCGTGCCGCTGCTGCTGCGGCTGTGGTCCCGGCCCGCCCCGGCGGCCTGGGCGGGCATCGCCCTGGTCGCGGTGGCCGTGCCGCTGCTGGGCGCGGCGGCGGGCGCGCTGGCGCTGCGCCGGGTGGTGGCCTCGCCGCTCGGCTGGGTGCGCCGGGTCGGGCCGCGCTCCGGACGGGGCCCGGGGCTGCTGTTCCTGGCCGGGCTGCTGCTCGTGGCGCTGACGGCGCTGCTCACCGCGTTCGCCGCCTCCCCCGGCGGGTCCGGCCGGCCGGGCGGCGGAGCGCCGCTGACGCTGATGGGCGTGGTCCTCGCGGTCGGCGCGGGCGCGGTGTGGCTCTCCGGGGCCGCGGCGCGGGCGATCGGGCGGTTCCTCGCGGCCCGGGCGGGCTCGGCGGCCACCCTGATCGCCGCGGAGCGGCTGCGCGACGACCCCTGGGCGGCCGCGCGCACCCACGGGGCGGTCCTGCTGGTGACGCTCGCCGGGACCGGCTTCCTGGGCATCCGCGAGGTGCTCCTGGGCCTGGTGCGCGAGGAGAGGAACTTCAGCGGGGACGTGGGCTACTACGCCACCGGCCTGGACCTCACCGGCGCCGCCGTCGCGGTCGCCCTCGCGATCACCCTGTCCGGGCTCGCCGTGGGGACCGCCGAGTCCCTGGCCACCCGCCGCCGCGGCCTGGCCGCGCAGGCCGCCGCCGGGGTGCCGCACGCGGTCCTCGGCCGCGCCCTGCTGCTGGAGACCGCGCTGCCGCTGGCCCCCGCCGTCCTGCTCGCGGGCCTGGGCGGCCAGGGCATCGGCGTCTGGTACGCCGTGCTCGCCGGCCGGCCGGTGCCCTGGGTGACGCTCCTGGTGCCCGTCGCGGTGTACGCCGCCTGCCTGCTGGCCGCGGCGACCTCGCTGCCCCTGCTGCGCCGCTCGGTGCGCCCCGGGGAGCTGCGCTACGCGTGAGGGCGCGCCGGGCCGCCGGCCCCGGGGAACGGGGGTTCCCGGGGCCGGTCCGGTGCCGGGCACGCCAACACGAAGGCCCGGATCGTCGTCAGGCGGAAATGCCGTCGATCCGGGCCAGGGCGTCGTCCGCGCCGTACGGCTGCAAGTACGGCAGCCAGCGCGGGTCCCTATGGCCGGTCCCGATGATGCGCCAGGCGAGGCCGGTGGGCGGGGCGGGTTTGTGGCGCAGCCGCCAGCCCAGCTCGATCAGGTGGCGGTCGGCCTTCACGTGGTTGCAGCGGCGGCAGGACGCCACCACGTTGTCCCAGACGTGCTTGCCCCCGCGGCTGCGCGGGATGACGTGGTCGACGCTGGTTGCGACGCCACCGCAGTACATGCACCGGCCCCCGTCGCGGGCGAAGAGCGCCCGGCGGGTGAGAGGAACGGGCCCCCGGTAGGGAACCCGCACGAATCGCTTGAGCCGGACCACGCTGGGTGCGGGGACTGTGACGGTCGCGCTGTGCAGATAGGCGCCGGACTCCTCGAGGCAGACGGCCTTGTTCTCGAGGACGAGGACGAGCGCGCGGCGGAGCGGTACGACACCTAGCGGCTCGTACGACGCGTTGAGGACCAGGACGTGCGGCACGGATGCCTCCTTGTACGCCGGCGGCGCGTGGCTCGCGCCGGGACGATCCGTAGTCAGTCTCTCCTCATGCCTGGTGGAAGCGCCACCATGTCCCCGTAACGGGCTGGGAGTGTTTTCGACCACATCTGAATCATCCCCAGGATCATGGCCTGTTCAAGCCCAGGTGAGGACCGTCTCTCCTTCACACATTCTGCGCGAGCACCCACAATGCCCCGTTAGTGTGGTGGTTCTGCCCCCTCGGTGACCCAACCGTGACCTCGACCCGTGGACCACCGCACCGGGGCAGACCGCTGCACCTGGAGGTACCTGCCGTGTCCCTGTCCGCCGTCCTGCTCGCCGCGGGCCCGTCTCCGTCGCCGACCCCCACGGAGACCCAGACACCGAGAGTGCCCTCACTCCAGGACGCCCAGGAGAGCGCGACGAACGCCGCCGGCTGGGTCGAGCAGAACTGGTCGACGTGGCTCGCGATCGGCCTGCGGGTCCTGCTCATCGTGGTGATAGCGGCGGTGCTGCGGGTCGTCGTGCGACGGGCGATCACCAAGCTGATAGACCGCATGAACCGCGGCGGCCAGAGCGTGGACGGCTCCGGGATCGGCGGGCTGCTGGTCAACGTCGAGCGCCGCCGCCAGCGCTCGCAGGCGATCGGCTCGGTGCTGCGCTCGGTGGCGTCCTTCCTGATCATCGGCACGGCCGCGCTGATGGTCCTGGGCACCTTCCAGATCAACCTCGCGCCGCTGCTGGCCTCGGCCGGTGTCGCCGGTGTCGCGATCGGTTTCGGCGCGCGCAACCTGGTGACGGACTTCCTGTCCGGCGTCTTCATGATCCTGGAGGACCAGTACGGCGTCGGGGACACCATCGACGCGGGCGTCGCCTCCGGCGAGGTCATCGAGGTCGGCCTGCGCGTGACGAAGCTGCGCGGCGACGGCGGCGAGATCTGGTACGTCCGCAACGGCGAGGTCAAGCGCATCGGCAACCTCTCCCAGGGCTGGGCCACCGCCAACGTGGACGTCACGGTCCACGCCTCGGAGGACCTGGACAAGGTCAAGGCCACCCTGGACGAGGTCGCCGGGAAGATGAGCGCCGAGGAGCCCTGGAACGAGCTGCTGTGGGGCCCGATCGAGGTCCTGGGCCTCGACAGCGTGCTGCTGGACTCCATGGTCGTGCGCATCTCGGCGAAGACCATGCCCGGCAAGTCCCTGACGGTTGAGCGCGAGCTGCGCTGGCGCATCAAGCGGGCCTTCGACGCGGCGGACATCCAGATCGTCGGCGGCGCCACGGCCACGGCGGAGGAGACCCCGGCCGACCCGACGGCGGCCATGGCGGCCCCGTCGGCCTACGCCAGCACGTCGTCCCCGCAGTCCCTGCAGGCCTCCCCGCTGACACCGACGAGCACGACGAAGTAGCACGACGAAGTAGCACCTGCGAGGAGGGCGGCAACCGGCAGAGCCGGGGGCCGCCCTCTTTGCGTGCGGGGGGGGGGTGGCGGGAGCCGCGTTCTCTGCGGGCCGGGTGGCGGAGGCGGTCCTCTTCCCACCCCGTCCCCGCCCGCAGAGCACCCGGCAACCCCTATTGACGCCCGCCCACCGGCGGGCATACCTTCTGCCACCAATAGGAAACCTTCCTAACAGTGCCCGAAGGGCGATCCCCCGGCGCCCCGCCGATGGACTTCCCCCGGTCACTGGGAAGCTGAGCCGCCGAAGGGCAGGTGGGGACACGCATGGCAGGATCCGCCGGCACGCCGGGCACCCCGCGCGTCCTGCGCGCCATGAACGACCGGGCCGCCCTGGACCTGCTGCTGGAGCACGGGCCGCTGTCCCGCACCCGGATCGGCAAGCTCACCGGCCTGTCCAAGCCGACCGCGTCCCAGCTCCTGGCCCGTCTGGAGGCGGCGGGGCTGGTCCTGGCCACCGGCACCACCGCGGGCCGGCCCGGACCGAGCGCCCAGCTCTACGAGGTCAACCCGGCGTCCGGCCACGCCGCCGGGCTGGACGTCACCCCCCGGCGGATCCTCGCCGCGGTCGCCGACATCACCGGCCGCACGGTCGGCCGCTTCGAGCTGCCCACGCCCGGCAGACGCACCGGCACCCCGGTCGTGCGGCAGGTGACCGACGCCCTGGACGGGGCGGTGAAGGCGGCGGGCCTGACCCGGGACGACGTCCGCCGCCTCGTCATCGGCACGCCCGGCGCCTTCGACCCCGCCACCGGCCGTCTGCGCTACGCCTCCCACCTGCCCGGCTGGCACTCCCCCACCCTCCTGGAGGAGCTCGCCGCCGCCCTGCCGATGCCGTTCGAGTACGAGAACGACGTCAACCTGGTCGCGCTCGCCGAACAGCGCCTCGGCGCGGCCCGCGGGCACGCCGACTTCGTGCTGCTGTGGAACGAGGAGGGCCTGGGAGCGGCCCTGGTCCTCGGCGGCCGGCTGCACCGCGGCTGGACCGGCGGCGCCGGCGAGGTCGGCTTCCTGCCGGTGCCGGGCGCGCCCCTGGTCCGCCAGGTCACCCGGGCCAACAGCGGCGGCTACCAGGAGCTGGCCGGTTCCCAGGCCGTCCCGCGCCTGGCCCGTGAACTCGGCATCGCGGACATCCCGCCGGGCTCGCACACCGAGGCCGCCGCACTCCTGCTGGCCCGGGCCGCTGAGGACGGCGACGACGCCCACCGCGCCCTCCTGCGGGCGTACGCGACCCGCCTGGCCACCGGACTGGCCTCCCTGGTCTCGGTGCTGGACCCCGAGCTCGTCGTCCTGAGCGGCGCGGCCCTCACCTCCGGCGGCGAGGCGCTGCGCGCCCTCGTCCAGGCCGAGCTGGAGGAACTGGCCGCGTCCCGCCCGCGCCTGGTCCTGGGCGACGTCCGTGAACACCCCGTCCTGCGCGGCGCGCTGGAGAGCGCGCTCGCGACCACCCGCGACGAGGTCTTCGACACCTCCCGCTAGCTTGGCCCGCCCCCGCGTTCCCCCCACCCGTGCCCCAAGGGAGCTGCACCATGCCCGAGACGCCGAGGACCCGGACGCGGCGACGGCCGACGGCTGCGCGGACCCGCGCACCCTCCTCAAGGTCGTTCCGCCGGCGACCGGACCGGGCATAGCCGCTGTGGCGCTCCTCCAGTTCCGCTACGCGCAGAAGGCGTTCGTCGAGGGTGGCACGCTCACCGGAGTGAAGGGTTGAACTCATGAAACTCACCGTGGTCGGCGGAGGCTCGACCTACACCCCCGAACTCGTCGACGGCTTCGCCCGCCTGAGGGACACCCTGCCCGTCGAGGACCTGGTCCTGATGGACCCCGCCCAGGACCGCCTGGACCTGGTGGGCGGCCTGGCCCGCCGTATCCTCGCCCGCCAGGGCCACCCCGGCCGCGTCACCACCACGACCGACCTGGACGCGGCGGTCGACGGCGCCGACGCGGTGCTGCTGCAACTGCGCGTGGGCGGCCAGGCGGCCCGCGAACAGGACGAGACCTGGCCCCTGGAGTGCGGCTGCGTGGGACAGGAGACCACGGGCGCCGGCGGCCTGGCCAAGGCGCTGCGCACCGTGCCGGTGGTCCTCGGCATCGCGGACCGGGTCCGCCGCGCCAACCCGGACGCCTGGATCATCGACTTCACCAACCCGGTCGGCATCGTGACCCGCGCCCTGCTCCGGGCGGGCCACAAGGCGGTCGGCCTGTGCAACGTGGCGATCGGCCTGCAGCGGAAGTTCGCGGCGCTCCTGGGTGTCGCGCCCGCGGACCTCCACCTCGACCACGTGGGCCTGAACCACCTCACCTGGGAGACGGGCGTCCGCCTCGGCGGCCCCGAGGGCGAGGACGTCCTGCCCGCGCTCCTGGCCTCCCACGGCGACGCGATCGCGGCCGACCTGCGCCTGCCCCGCGCCCTGCTCGACACCCTGGGCGTGGTCCCGTCGTACTACCTGCGCTACTACTACGCGCACGACGCGGTGGTCGGGGAGCTCAGGACCAAGCCCTCCCGGGCGGCCGAGGTGGCGGCGATGGAACGCCGGCTGCTGTCGATGTACGCGGACCCGGCCCTCGACGAGAAGCCGGACCTGCTGGCCCGGCGCGGCGGCGCCTACTACTCGGAGGCGGCGGTGGACCTGGCGGCGGCCCTGCTGGGCGGCGAGGGCGCCCCCTACCAGGTGGTCAACACGTACAACCGGGGCACGCTCCCCTTCCTCCCCGACGACGCGGTGATCGAGGTGCAGGCGGCGGTGGGCCCCAAGGGCGCGTCCCCCCTCGCCGTCAGCCCGCCCGATCCGCTCTACGCCGGTCTGATGGCCGGCGTCACGGCGTACGAGGACCTGGCCCTGGAAGCGGCCCTGCACGGCGGCCGGGACCGCGTCTTCCGCGCCCTCCTCTCGCACCCCCTCGTCGGCCAGTACGCGCAGGCCGAGCAGCTCACGGACCGGCTGATCGCCCACAACCGGGAGCACCTCACGTGGGCGTGACCGCACGGGTCCTCGCGATCGACGCGGGCAACAGCAAGACGGACGTCGCGATCGTGACGCCGGCCGGAGAGGTCCTGGCGACGGCACGCGGGGGCGGCTTCCGCCCGCCGGCCGTAGGGGTGGACACGGCCGTGCGCGAGCTGTCCGAGACGGTCGCACAGGCCCTCGCCGGCGCCGGACTCACCTCCGTCACCCATGTCTCGGCCTGCCTGGCCAACGCCGACTTCCCCGTGGAAGAGGAGCAGTTGGCGGCCGCACTGCACGCGCGCGCGTGGTCCGGCACCGTCGCGGTCCGCAACGACACCTTCGCCATCCTGCGGGCCGGCGTCACCGAACCCCGGGGCGTCGCGGTCGTCTGCGGCGCGGGCATCAACTGCGTCGGCATGCGCCCCGACGGCCGGACCGCCCGCTTCCCCGCGCTGGGCCGCGTCTCCGGGGACTGGGGCGGCGGCTGGGGCCTGTCGGAGGAGGCGCTGTGGCACGCGTCCCGGGCGGAGGACGGCCGCGGCGCCCCGACGGCCCTGGCCCGCGCCCTCCCCGCCCACTTCGGCCTGCCCTCGATGCATGCCCTCGTCGAGGCACTCCACTTGGGGCGCGTCCCGGCGCGGCGGCGCCACGAGCTGGCACCGGTCCTGTTCGCGGCCGCCGCGGACGGCGACCCGATCGCCCGCGGTCTCGTGGAGCGCCAGGCCGAGGAGGTCGTCTCCATGGCGGTGGTGGCCCTGACCCGCCTCGGCCTCCTGGACGAACCGGTCCCCGTCCTCCTGGGCGGCGGGGTCCTGGCGGCGGAACACCCCCAACTGAACGACCGCATCAGCGCGTTGCTGGCCGAACGGGCCCCCAAGGCGGTACCGCGGGTGGTGAGGGCCGCCCCGGTCCTCGGGGCGGCCCTGCTGGGACTGGACACCGTGGGCGCCGAGGAGGGAGCACAGGAACGGCTGAGGGCGTACTACGGCGGCACGCCCTGAGCCGAGCCGATGACGGTCCGCGCTGCCGCACGCGCACGTACGGACGGGGCCGTGCCGGGAGTGTCGGCCCGCAGCGGTCGGCGCGTCGACGGGCGGCGGGCCGCCGCAGGGACCCCCACCTCACCCCGCGGGAACCGATCCATTCCCCCGAACGTGTACCTGGACAGGGGTGGTGCTCCACGCTGCGATCCGATCAAGATCGAGGCAAGGCCGGTGCGGATGTCGGTCCCGGCGGCGATACTTGCGGCGACGGATGACCATGGGGGAGGTCACGGTGACGAACACGCCGAAGAGCAGCACACCACCAGGCAATTCCCGCCTGCCCGTCCTGCCTGCCGTCCCGGCCCAGGCGTCTCCCCCGAGCGGCCCGGCCCCCACGCCCTCCCCGAGCCCCCGAACGCCCCAGCCTCCCCGCCGTACCGCCTTCGCCGAGGGCTTCGACCGGATCCGCGCCGCCGCCACCACCGAGCCCGGCCGCCTCCGCGTCATCGGCGCCCTCCTCGCCGCCCTCGTCCTCGCCTTCGGCGCCGTGGCCGCCTGGCAGATGACCGACCGCGCGGCCGCCGCCGACGACGTCCTCACCAGCAGTCAGCCCCTCAGCTCCGACGCGGCGGACATCTACCGCTCGCTCGCGGACGCCAACACCGCCGCGTCCAGCGGCTTCCTCGCCGGCGGCCAGGAACCGGCGGCGACGCGCGAGCGCTACGAGAAGGACATCCGCACGGCGGCCGAGAAGCTCGTCAACGCCGCCGCCAACGCCGACCCGGACTCCCCGTCCACCGCCACGATCGCCGAACTCAACAGACTCCTCCCCGAGTACAAGGGCCTGATCGAACGCGCCCGCACCTACAACCGCCAGGGCTTCCCCGTCGGCGGCGCCTACCTGCGCTACGCCAACGAGAAGATGCAGACCCGGATGCTCCCGGCCGCGGAGGACCTCTACAAGAAGGAGAACCAGCGCCTCCGGGCGGACTACGCGGACGCCCGCCCCTACCCCTGGGCCGCCATCGCGCTCGGCGTCGCCGCCCTGGCCGCCCTCGCCTGGGCCCAGCACCGCACCTACCAGCGGACGAACAGGGTCCTGAACCAGGGCCTGGTGACGGCCACGGCGACGGCGACCGTCGTACTGCTCTGGCTCGTGATCGGCCACAGCGTCGCCCGCGCGGGCCTGGACGACTCCTACGACCACGGCGTCCGCTCCCTGAACGTGCTGCACGACGCCCGCATCGCCTCGCTCAAGGCCCGGGGCAACGAGAACCTCACCCTGGTGGCCCGGGGCGCGGAGACGAAGAAGGTCGGCGGCACCACCTACGACGCCTACGACTACGACTTCGGCACGGACATCAGGGCACTCGGCCGGTACCTGGCGGCAGCCGGGGAGCTGGCCGACGACGCGGCGGGAGAGAAGCCGGTCACCACGGCGGTGGGCAACATGAAGGAGTGGCAGAAGCGCCACACCGCCGCCCGCGGCCAGGACGAGAACGGCGACTACCAGCGGGCGCTGGACATGGTCATCGGCACCGGGAACGCCACGGGCGAGTGCTTCGACAGCGTCGACGCGAACCTGCGCACGGCCCTCGCGCACGAGGAGACCGAGTTCCAGCGCGCGGCGGGCGACGGCCGGGACGCGCTGACGGGCCTCCCGGCGGGCGCGGCGGCCCTGGCGGTCCTGGGCGCCGCCGGCGCGCTCCTGGGCATCGGCCGCAGGCTCTCGGAGTACCGGTGAACGGGTCACGGGCGAAAGGAGGCAGGCCGATGCGAGGCAGCACGCTCAAGGGCTGGGGCGGCGTGACGGCGATGGCGGTCGTCTGCCTTCTGGTGGCGTTCGTCGCGCTCTGCCTCCCGCGCACCGCGGTCACCACGGCCGACCGGTCCGCCGCGGCGGCGAGCCGGACCACCCAGCCGCGGAGCGCGGCGGCGGAGGACTGCGAGGACCCCGAGAAGCAGACCCTCGCGCCCTCCTCCGCCGACGGCGAGACCATCGAGGCGATCAAGAACCGCGAGGGCGAGAAGCGCAGACTGGTCGTCGGCGTCGACCAGAACAGCTACCGCTGGGGCTACCGCAACCCCAACAGCGGCAGGACCGCGGAGCTGGAGGGCTTCGACATCGACCTGGTCCACCGCATCGCCGAGGACATCCTGGGCGATGCGGACGCCGTCCAGTTCAAGGCGATCCCCACCGACCAGCGCATCCCCGCGATCCAGGACGGCCGCGTCGACATGGTCGTCCGCACGATGACGATCAACTGCGCCCGTATCGAGGACGTCGCCTTCTCCGCGCCGTACTTCAGGACGGGCCAGCAGGTCCTGGCCCCGCGGAACAGCCCCGTCCGCGGCTACGACGAGTCGCTCGCCGACCGCAGGGTCTGCACGGCGGCGGGCTCCACGGCGTACTCCACGCTGGAGGCGGACCGCGAGTCCGGCCGTCTCCCGCGGTCCACCGACATCTCCACCACCGTCCCGAACCAACTCGACTGCCTGGTGCGGCTCCAGCTCGGCGAGGTCGACGCGGTCGTCACGGACGGCGCCCTCGCGGCGAGCCAGGCGGCACAGGATCCGACGGTCGAGCTCAAGGGCGACGCCTTCACTGCCGAGTACTACGGCGTGGCGATGAAGAAGGACGCCGACGATCTGGTACGCCGGGTCAACCAGATCCTGGTGGACTACCGCAAGGACACCGAGAACGGCTGGCAGGCGTCGTACGGGAAATGGCTGTCGGCGACACTGGGCAAGGATGCGAAGAAGTCGGAACCCCCGGCACCGCAGTACCTCCGCACCGGCTGAGGGCCGGGACGCACCACCCCGGGGCGCACCGCCCCGGGACGAAGCCCCCACTCCTACTCCCCGACCGTCACAACCGCAGCGAGAGGTGATCGATGGGCGACACGGGACCCACCGGGCCGGTGATGGACCGGGACGAGGTGGACCGTGCGCTGGCGCGGCTCGGCGCGGAGCACGAGGCGATCGAGACCTCGCTCCTCGCCCTGCAGGACCACGCGGGCCGCAGACTCCTGGAGGGGGCCGAGCTCACCGGCGTCACCCGGGAGCGCTGGACGTCCACGGAGGCGTCGATCACGCTGCTGTGGACGTACTTCGACGCGTACACGGACGCGTTGCGCTCCGCCCGTGAGATCCGCTCCCGCCGCCGCTGGTCCAGCCGCGAGGACCTGGTGGACCTGACGGAGCTGCTGACCGGCGAGTCGGTCACGGTCGCGGGCAGCGCCACGGCGACGGCCAACGCGCCCGCGCCGCACGGCGGTCCGACGAAGCTCAGCGAGCGCTACTCGCTCCGCTCCCTCGTCGACCGGATGAACGAGCTGTACGCGACGAGCCTGGACATGGTGGTCGCCGCCGACGCGGTCTGGTCGGCGCTGCCGGCCCGCATCGACCTTTTGTCGGCCGAGTTGCAGCGCACCCGCCGGCTGGCGCACTCGGTGGGCGTGCGCCCCGGTGAGCACCCGGCGGGTGACGACCTGGAGCGCATCACGCGCACGCTGACGAAGCTGCGCGAGCAGGTGATCTCGGACCCGCTGGCGTTCTGGTCGGCCGCCGAGGGCAGTTCGGCCCCGGGTGGCGGCAGACCGGACACGACCGTGTACGACCGTGAGGCGCGCGCCCTGGAGGACGTGCGCCGGGAGATCGACGCGGTGCTGACGGTGCGTCAGGACGCCGAGAAGCGGATCGTGCACCTGCGGGACGTGCTCAGCCGCGCGGACCGCACGCTCGCCGAGGCCCGCACCGCCCGCGGCGAGGTGCTGGCGAAGATCGCGGCGACGGAGGTACCGGTCGTCAGCGGTCCGCCGACGGCACTGCAGGAGCAGCTGGCGGCGGCCGCGGAGTACCGCAGACAGGCGCAGTGGCACCGGCTGTCCCCGCTGCTGGAGGCGCTGGAGCAGAAGGCGGAGGACGAACTGCTGCGCGCCCGCGAGTCGTTGACCGCGGTCACCGCGCCGCTGGCGGTCCGCGCCGAGCTGCGCGGGCGGCTGGACGCCTACAAGGCGAAGGTCGCCCGGCACGGCTTCGCCGAGGACGCGCTGCTGGTGGAGCGCTACGAGAAGGCGCGCCGCATGCTGTGGAGCGCCCCCTGCGACCTGCGCGCCGCCGAACAGGCGGTGCTGCGCTACCAGCAGGCGGCAGCGGAACTGCTCGGCGGCCCGCGGGTGCCGGGGCAGGGCGGCGCCGAGGACGACCGGAGGGGGCCGGGCGCGGGAAGGACGGGGGGCATCCATGAGTGAGCAACCGCAGGCGGCGCGGGAGCCGCGGCCCGGCACCCGCGCCTGCCAGCGCCCCTCCTGCGAGGGCGCCTACGAGGACGTGGGCGGCGGCGAGCTGTACTGCGACACCTGCGGTCTCGCCCCGGTCGTCGCCGGCAACGGCATGGTCGGCTCGCCCGCGACGGGGATCACCGCCGGGGGCCGGGGCGGCTCGCGCGGGTCCGCGGGCAGCGCCGGTTCCCGCTCCGGCAGCGGCAGTTCGCGCACGTCGTCGCAGTCGTCGAAGTCGCGCCGCTCGGTGTCGGGGCGGTTGTCGCGGTCGTTGTCGGGCAGGTCGACGGGCCGCTCGGTGTCGGTGCGCAGTTCCGGTTCCGCGGCCGGTTCGTCGTCCCGGGGGCGGCTGGGCGCCGGGCTGGTGCAGGTGCCGCCGATCCCGCGGCCCGACCCGCGCGCGATGGTGCTGGACCACGCCGAGGTGCCGGAGCGCAAGCGGTTCTGCTCGCGCTCGGACTGCGGGGCGCCGGTGGGCCGGGCGCGCGGCGACCGGCCGGGGCGCACGGAGGGCTTCTGCACCAAGTGCGGCCATCCGTACTCGTTCGTGCCGAAGCTGCGGGCCGGGGACGTGGTGCACGGCCAGTACGAGGTGGTCGGCTGCCTCGCGCACGGCGGCCTGGGCTGGATCTACCTGGCCGTCGACCGGGCCGTCTCGGACCGCTGGGTGGTCCTCAAGGGCCTGCTGGACACGGGCGACCAGGACGCGATGGCGGCGGCGATCTCGGAGCGGCGCTTCCTCGCGGAGATCGAGCACGCCAACATCGTGCGGATCTACAACTTCGTCGAGCACCTGGACCAGCGCACGGGCTCACTCGACGGCTACATCGTCATGGAGTACGTCGGCGGCAAGTCCCTGAAGGAGATCGCCAACGCCCGCCGCACGGCGCAGGGCCGGCGCGACCCGCTGCCGGTGGAGCAGGCCTGCGCGTACGGCATCGAGGCGCTGGAGGCGCTCGGCCATCTGCACAGCCGGAACCTGCTCTACTGCGACTTCAAGGTCGACAACGCGATCCAGACCGAGGACCAGCTGAAGCTGATCGACATGGGCGCGGTGCGCAGGATGGACGACGAGGAGTCGGCCATCTACGGCACGGTCGGCTACCAGGCGCCCGAGGTGGCCGACTCCGGCCCGTCGGTGGCGAGCGACCTGTACACGGTCGCCCGCACCCTCGCCGTGCTGACCTTCGACTTCCAGGGCTACACGAACGTGTACGCCGACTCCCTGCCCGATCCGGACCACATCGAGGTCTTCCGGCAGTACGAGTCGTTCTACCGCCTGCTGGTGCGCGCCACGGACCCCGACCCGGCGCGCCGGTTCGCCTCCGCGCAGGAGATGGCCGAGCAGCTGACGGGCGTCCTGCGCGAGGTCGTCTCGTTGCAGACGGGCCGTGCCCGCCCCGCCCTGTCCACCCTGTTCGGGCCGGAACTGCGGGTGACGGACACGGAGTTGTTCCCGGGGCTGGACGGGGAGGTGTCCCGGCTGGGGGCGCGGGCGGCGGGCGGCTGGCGCCGCCTCGGCGGCGCGGCCGTGCCGGGGCCCGGCGCCGCGCAGGGCCCCGGCCCCGCCGGCGGGCTGGTCAAGCCCGTCGACACCGCGTCCGCCGCTCTCGCCCTGCCGGTCCCCCGGGTCGATCCGACCGACCCCAACGCGGGTTTCCTGGCCGGTCTGATGACCTCCGCACCCGCGGAGCTGCTCGGCGCCCTGGCCGCCGCCCCGGCCCCCTCGACGGAGACCCGGCTGCGGCAGGTCCGGGCCTGGCTGGAGACCGGGGAGCCGGACGCCGCGCTCCAGGCCCTGGCCGTGCTGGAGGGCGAGCGGCCCGACGACTGGCGGGTGGTCTGGTACCGGGGCGTGGCCGCGCTGGTGACGGGTGACGACGAGGGCGCCGCGCTGGCCTTCGACGCGATCTACGACGCCTTCCCGGGCGAGATCGCGCCCAAGCTGGCGCTGGGGCTGTGCGCGGAGGTGCTGGGGCAGCTCGACAACGCCGCCGAGTACTACCGGCTGGTGTGGTCGACCGACCCGAGCTACGTCAGCGCCGCCTTCGGGCTGGCCCGTGTGCGGTTGGCGACCGGGGACCGGGGCGGCGCCGTACGGACGCTGGAGTCGGTGCCGGAGTCCTCGATCCACTACACGGCGGCGCGGGTGGCCGCCGTACGGGCGCGGCTGCGCGGGCGCACGGCGACGGCATCCGACGTACCGTTCCTGCAGGACCTGACGGCCGGGGCCGCGCAGGTGGAGGCGCTGGAGGCGTACGGTCTGGATCCGGCGCGACGCGAGCAGTTGTCCGCCGAAGTCCTCGGCTGCGCCCTGGACTGGGTACTCTCCGGGGGCCAGGGTTCCGCTCCTCCCGCCGCCGGAGGACGGACGCTGCTCGGCAGCGGCCTGGACGAGCGGGGTCTGCGTTTCGGACTGGAACGCTCGTACCGCATGCTGGCCCGGCTGGCGCGCGGCGGCGAGGAGAGGATCGACCTGGTGGAACGTGCCAATCGTTACCGCCCCCGGACGTGGGTGTAGTTGATGTCGCAGATGCCCCAGTTGTCCGCCTGCCCGAGCTGCGAGGAACCCCTCGAGTCGGGTGACCGTTTCTGCGGCGCGTGCGGATACGACCTGTCCGCCGTGCCGGCACGGCCTCAGGACAACCCGACCATCGCCATGAACGGCTCGGTGCCCGCGCAGGGCCCACCGGCCGGCGCGTGGTCCGAGCCCCCGCCGGCGCCCCCCGCCGGTGCGGCCTGGCCCGCCCCCGGGCCGGACGCCTCGGCGGCCCCGGGAGCGGGGCACCTGCCACCGGGCCCCGGCCCGGGCGGCTCCGCCCTGCCGCCGGACGCACCCCCGCCCCCGGGCAGCCCGCCGGCCCCGGCCGCGGGCGTGCGGTTCGACCGGCGGGCGCAGCCCGGCGGGCACGCCGCACCGGAGGCCCCTCGGACACAGCCCGACGAGTACCTCCTCCAGGCACCGGACCCACGGGTGTCCGCCGACCCCGCGGCGCAGGCCGCGGGCGCCGGCGGCAAGGTCTGCGTCGCCTGCCGGGCCGGCCGCGTGGACGACGACGGCTACTGCGAGAACTGCGGCCACGCCCAGCCGCGCGAACGGGACCACATGGAGCAGGAGTCCGGCCCGGTGGCCGCGGTCAGCGACCGCGGCCTGCGCCACCACCGCAACGAGGACGCGTTCGCCGTCGGCACCACCGCGCTGCCGGACGGCTCCTCGGTCTCCGTGGCGATCGTCTGCGACGGCGTCTCCTCGGCGACCCGCCCCGACGACGCCTCGTCGGCCGCGTCGAAGGCGGCGAGCGAGTCGCTGCTGGCCGCCCTGCCGCGCGGCACGCATCCGCAAGCGGCGATGCACGACGCGATCGTCGCCGCCTCGCACGCCGTCAACGCCCTCGCGGAGGAGCCCGCCACGGCCCGCGAGCAGGCCCCGCACCAGAACGCCCCGGCCTGCACGATCGTCGGCGCGGTGGTCACCTCGGGCCTGCTGATCGTGGGCTGGGTCGGCGACAGCCGCGCCTACTGGGTCCCGGTCGACCGCACCGCTCCCCCCGCCCGGCTGACCGAGGACGACTCGTGGGCCGCGCAGATGGTCGCCGCGGGCCTGATGAACGAGGCCGAGGCCTACGCCGACGAGCGCGCCCACGCGATCACCGGCTGGCTCGGCGCGGACGCCTACGAACTGGAGCCGCACACCGCCGCGTTCAAGCCGGACCGCCCGGGCGTGGTGGTCGTCTGCACGGACGGCCTGTGGAACTACGCGGAGGCGGCCGAGGAGATGGCCCGGATCCTCCCGCTCGACGCGGCGGCGCATCCGCTGCACAGCGCCCGGGTGCTCGTCGGCCACGCCCTGGACGGCGGGGGCCACGACAACGTAACAGTGGCCCTCGTGCCGTTCCCCGCCGTCCCCCAGGGGGCAGGATCGGCCTGAGGCCACGTACGGGGACGCCTCGGCGGACCGGAGGGGACCGGTCCGCCCACGTCATCACCCCGCCGCGGCGGGGGCTTTGAAGGGGGATCGAAGCTGGCATGGCCATTTTCTCGAAGTCGAACGTGCCCCGGTTCTCGGTGGACGTCTACCAGAACGAGTACCTGCCGGAGGGCGCCGGCGAGGTCAACGCGATCGTCACCGTGACGGCGACCGGCGGCGGCACGACCGGCAGCGCGGTCGCCTCGCCCCACCTCTACGCGCCCGGCCAGGGCCCGTCGGCGGCCGTGGCCCTCATGGTCGACTGCTCCGGCTCGATGGACTACCCGCCGACCAAGATGCGCAACGCCCGTGACGCCACGGCGGCCGCGATCGACACCCTGCGCGACGGCGTGCGCTTCGCGGTGATCGGCGGCACGCACGTCGCCAAGGAGGTCTACCCGGGCGGCGGCCGCCTCGCGGCCGCCGACGCCACCACCCGGGCGCAGGCCAGACAGGCGCTGCGCGCACTGAGCGCGGGCGGCGGCACGGCGATCGGCACCTGGCTGAGGCTGGCCGACCGCCTGCTCTCCTCGGCCGACGTCGCCATCCGGCACGGCATCCTGCTCACCGACGGCCGCAACGAGCACGAGTCGGCCCAGGATCTGAAGGCCGCCCTCGACGCGTGCGCCGGGCGCTTCACCTGTGACGCGCGCGGCGTGGGCACCGACTGGGAAGTGAAAGAAGTCACAGGCATCGCCTCCGCCCTGCTCGGCACCGCCGACATCGTCGCCGACCCGGCCGGTCTCGCCGCGGACTTCACGCGGATGATGGAGACGGCGATGGGCAAGGAGGTCGCGGACGTCTCCCTGCGGCTGTGGACCCCGGTCGGCACGACGGTGCGGTTCGTCAAGCAGGTCGCCCCGACCGTCGAGGAACTGACCGGCCGGCGCACCGAGGCGGGCCCCCGGGCGGGCGACTACCCCCTGGGTTCCTGGGGGGACGAGTCCCGTGACTACCACCTTTGTGTGGAGGTCCCGGCCGCGCACATCGGCCAGGAGATGCTGGCGGCCCGCGTCTCGCTGGTCGTCCCGCAGCCCGACGGCAGCGTCCGGAACCTCGGCGCGCAGGGCCTGGTGCGGGCCGTGTGGACGGACGACATGGTCGCCTCGACGTCCCTCAACCCCCAGGTCGCCCACTACACCGGGCAGGCCGAACTGGCACAGGTCATCCAGCAGGGGCTGGACCTCCGCAAAGCGGGCGATATGGATGGAGCAACGGCCAAACTGGGCCGGGCCGTTCAGCTCGCGAGTGCCTCCGGCAACGCCGATACTGCGAAACTGCTTGCGAAGGTGGTGGACGTGGTCGACGCCGCGACCGGTACTGTGCGACTGAAGGCGAAGGTCGAGGAGGCCGACGAGATGACGCTCGAGACCCGGTCCACCAAGACCGTCCGCGTGAAGAAGTGACCTAGAAGGAATCGAAGGAGGGACGCGCCGACATGCCGACCTGCCCGAACGGACACCAGTCGGGTTCCGACGACTGGTGCGAGGTCTGCGGTCACCGCATGGCGGGTGCCGTGCCTCCGCCTCCTCCCCCGCCGCCCCCGCCCGGCGGCTACGGCTTCCCGCCCCCCGCCGGTCCCGGCGGCCCGGGCGGCCAGCCCGGTGCCCGCCCGCCGCACCTGTCCGCCGTGCCGAACGCCGAGCCGGAGCTGTGCCCGCAGTGCCGCACGCCCCGCGAGGGCGGCGCGCCGTTCTGCGAGGAGTGCCGGTGGAACTTCCTGACCAACACGGCGACCTCGTACACCCCGGCCGCCCCGCCGCAGGGTCCCGGCCCGGGCGTGCGCTTCCAGCCGCCGGGCCGGCCCGGCCCGGGGGGTCCGTCGTACGGCGGCGGTGACGCGTACGACTACCAGAGCTCGCGTCCCTCGCAGATGAACCGCCCGGCCGAGCCGATCCCGCCCTTCGGCGACCCGTCCGGCCACCCCGGCGGTCCCGGAGGCGCTGGCGGCCCCGGCGGTCCTGGCCCTGGCGGTCCCGGCCCCGGCGGTTTCGGTGGCCCGCCCGGACCGCCCGGATACGGTGCCGACCCCTCACGGCCGGTCCCGCCCCCGCCCGGGCCCGGTGGCCCCGGCGGTCCCGGTCCCGGTGGCGGCCCGCAGGCCTTCCAGCAGTCCGCTCCGCCGGCCCCGCCCGGATACCCGCAGGAGACGCGGCGGCCGCCGCAGCAGGGCGGTCCGTCCTTCGGCGGCGGTGACGACGACTGGGTGATCTCCCCGCCGTCCACCGGCCCGGGCGGCCCCGGCGGACCCGGCCAGGGCGGCGGCTACGGCTATCCGCAGCCCGGCGCGACCCAGGCCCCGCCCGGCCCCGGCGGCTTCCCGCAGCAGCCCCAGGCGCCGCAGGGACCGGTGACGTGGACCGCGACGATCGGCCCGGACCGCGAGTACTTCATGGCGATGATGCAGCGCTCCGGCCCCGAGGCCGCGGGCCTGAACCTGCCCGCGTACTCGCCCGAGCAGCAGCGCACGCTCACCGGCAACCAGCTCACGATCGGCCGCCGCCGGCACTCCACCGGCGACACCCCCGACATCGACCTGTCGGTGCCGCCGGAGGACCCGGGCGTCTCGCACCAGCACGCGGTGCTCGTCCAGCAGCCCGACGGCAGCTGGGCGGTCGTCGACCAGAACTCGACGAACGGCACGACGGTCAACGGCTCGGAGGAGCCCATCCAGCCGTTCGTCCCGGTACCGCTGCAGGACGGCGACCGGGTGCACGTGGGCGCCTGGACGACGATCACCATCCGCCGGGGCTGACCCCTCGCCGGGTGCGCCCGCTCAGGCCGGGAGGGGCCAGGCGTACGGCCCCTCCGGGTCGTCGAGCCAGGCCCACGCCCGCTCGCCGCTGACCGTGATGCCGTAGCGCTCGCGCCGCGGCCTGCCCTCCTGCTCCCACAGCGCGTGTGCCTCCTGCGGATCGAGGCTGCCGCGGGTCAGGGCCAGCAGGAAGCGGAACAGGTCGTCCTCCCTGGCCCGGTGCGGCACCCCGCCCAGCTGCAGCGGTTCGGCGCCGGGCCGCTTGGCGCCGCGCAGCGGCACGAAGTAGGCGGGCGTGCGCAGGAAGCGTCCCTCGGCGTGCGCGGCACCGCTCACCGTGAGCAGCACCAGGCCGGTGGCGAGCGGCATCAGGATCCGGCCGCCGGGGCGGCTCTGCGCGAGCCAGGCCTGCGGCACGCTGCTCACCGCGCACGTCGCGATGATCCGGTCGAACGGCGCGCGCTCGGGCACGCCCCGGGTGCCGTCGCCGGTGACGACGGCCGGGTGGTACCCGGCGGCGGCCAGGTGCCGGCGGGCCGACTCGGTGATCTCCGGGTCGAGGTCGACGGTGGTGACCCGGTCGTCGCCCAGCCGGTGGGCGAGCAGCGCGGCGTTGTAGCCGGTGCCGGCGCCGATCTCCAGGACCGTGCTGCCGTCCGCCACCTCCAGCGCGGCCAGCATGTCCGCCATCAGGGACGGCTGGCTGCTGGAGGACAGCAGCTCGCCGTCGCGCAGCCGGGTCGCCAGCGGGGTGTCCTCGTAGGCGCCGCGCATCCACCGCTCCCGCGCGACCGGGTCGGGGCTCTCGCCCCAGCGGCGTTCGTAGCCGCCGGCGACGCCGACGTAGTAGTACGGCACGAAGAGGTGGCGCGGGACCTCCGCGAAGGCCTGCCGCCACCGCGGGTCGGCGGTCCAGGTCCCGCGCGCTTCGATGCGCCGCACCAGCGCCGCCCGCGCGGAGGCGGCGAGGTCGTCGAGTTCCCTGCCGGGAGCGTGCCCGCCCATGCCTCCACAGTAGGGGGAGGGGTGGCCGGGTCCTAGGTCTTGAGTCCTATGCCGGTGCGTCTGAGACCATGGAGCGCGTGAAAGAGATTCGGCGCGGCACGCTTCAGGAGCAGACCTTCTACGAGCAGGTCGGCGGGGAGGAGACCTTCCGTCGGCTCGTCCACCGTTTCTACGAGGGAGTGGCCGAGGACCCGCTGCTGCGGCCCATGTACCCGGAGGAGGACCTGGGCCCGGCCGAGGAGCGCCTCACGCTCTTCCTCATCCAGTACTGGGGCGGCCCCACGACGTACAGCGAGAACCGCGGCCACCCGCGGCTGCGGATGCGGCACGCGCCCTTCACGGTCGACCGGGCGGCGCACGACGCGTGGCTGAAGCACATGCGGGTCGCCGTGGAGGAGCTCGGGCTGTCCGAGGAGCACGAGCACACGCTGTGGAGCTACCTGACGTACGCGGCGGCGTCGATGGTGAACACCCCGGGCTGACACCGGCCCGGGGCGGGTTCAGCGGACGCTGACGCCCAGCGTCCCCAGCCCGGTGTGCCGTACGGCGATCGAGCCGTACGGGGTGCGCAGCCGCAGCCAGGCGCCCGACGAGAACAGTGCCAGGGGCGCCCCGGGCCGCAGGAACCCCAGCGACTGCGCGGCGTGCACGGCCCGGACGGGCAGCCGGGTGTCCCCGACCGTGCGGGACCAGATGTCCCGGCCGATCCGGTCCAGCTCGGCCCGGCTGCGCCGCTCCTCCGGCAAGTCCTGGGTACGCGTGCGGAACTCGGCGACGGCGGCGGCCACGAGCGACCGGAGCGCGTCGGGCGCGGGCAGCCCCGGCTCGGGCGACCAGCCGCCGCGCGGCGGCAGCACACCGGTCCAGGGCGGCCCCGTCACGGCCTCCGGCACGACGACCGTGGCCGCCCTCTCGTCCACCGACTCCAGGAACTCACCGGCGGACACGGTCACGTCCAGCGTGACCTCGAGCCCCTTCTCGTACGGCTTCGCCAGCCGTACCGCGCGGATCGCCAGCACCTCGAAGGAGGGCGGCCGACCGAAGACGGCGAGCGCGGTGCCCGCGGCCTGCAGGCGCACCGCCGCCCCGCGGTCGTAGTGGAGCAGCCGGGAGAGGAAGGCCGCGAGATCCGCCGCCTCCCCCTCGTCCGCCAGATGGAGCACCGTCATGCCGCGACGGCCTCCTCCTCGGCGTCGTCCGTGTACTCCTGGAGGAACTCCCGCTCCTCCTCGGTGATCCGGCGCGGGCGCTGGGCCTCGAAGTCGAACGGCACGATCACCGTCGAGGCGCGGACGTAGACGACGTCGCCGTCCTTGACCTCGTAGGTGAGGGTGAAGGACGCCGCCCTGATCTCCGTGACCCACAGCTCGATGTCCACCGGGTGGTGCCGGTGGACCAGCTGCCGCTTGTAGTCGATCTCATGGCGTGCCACCACGGACCCCTGCTGGAAGTCCTTCTCCGGGCGGAACAGGAAGTCGATACGGGCCTCCTCCAGGTAGCGGAGGAACACCACGTTGTTGACGTGGCCGTACGCGTCCATGTCCGCCCAGCGCAGCGGGCAGCGGTAGATGTGCCGCAAGATCAGCCCCGGGTCAGCTTCTTGTAGGTGGCGCGGTGCGGACGGGCGGCGTCCGCGCCGAGCCGCTCGACCTTGTTCTTCTCGTACGACTCGAAGTTGCCCTCGAACCAGAACCACTTGGACTCGCCCTCGTAGGCGAGGATGTGCGTGGCGATGCGGTCCAGGAACCACCGGTCGTGGGAGACGACGACGGCGCAGCCGGGGAACTCCAGCAGCGCGTTCTCCAGGCTGGAGAGGGTCTCGACGTCGAGGTCGTTGGTCGGCTCGTCGAGGAGCAGCAGGTTGCCGCCCTGCTTCAGGGTGAGCGCGAGGTTCAGGCGGTTGCGCTCACCGCCGGAGAGCACACCGGCCGGCTTCTGCTGGTCCGGGCCCTTGAACCCGAAGGCGGAGACGTAGGCGCGCGACGGCATCTCGACCTGGCCCACGTTGATGTAGTCCAGCTCGTCGGAGACGACGGCCCACAGGCTCTTCTTCGGGTCGATGTTCTCGCGGCTCTGGTCGACGTAGGAGATCTTGACGGTGTCGCCGACCTTGATGTCGCCGGAGTCCGGCTCCTCGATGCCCTGGATCATCTTGAACAGGGTGGTCTTGCCGGCGCCGTTCGGCCCGATGATGCCGACGATGCCGTTGCGCGGCAGGGTGAAGGACAGGTCGTCGATCAGGACCTTCTCACCGAAGGCCTTGCTGATGCCGTTGACCTCGACGACGACGTTGCCCAGACGCGGGCCCGGCGGGATCTGGATCTCCTCGAAGTCCAGCTTCCGCATCTTGTCGGCCTCGGCGGCCATCTCCTCGTAGCGGGCCAGACGCGCCTTGGACTTGGCCTGCCGCCCCTTGGCGTTGGAGCGAACCCATTCGAGCTCCTCCTTCAGCCGCTTCTGCCGCTTGGCGTCCTTCTGGCCCTCGACCTTGAGGCGGGCGGCCTTGGTCTCCAGGTACTTGGAGTAGTTGCCCTCGTAGGGGTAGAGGCGACCGCGGTCGACCTCGCAGATCCACTGGGCGACGTTGTCGAGGAAGTACCGGTCGTGGGTGACGGCGACGACGGTGCCCGGGTACTTGGCGAGGTGCTGCTCCAGCCAGTTCACCGACTCGGCGTCGAGGTGGTTGGTGGGCTCGTCGAGCAGCAGCAGGTCGGGCTGCTCCAGCAGCAGCTTGCACAGCGCGACGCGGCGGCGCTCACCACCGGAGAGGTTGGTGACGGGCCAGTCGCCGGGCGGGCAGCCCAGGGCGTCCATGGCCTGCTCCAGCTGGGCGTCCAGGTCCCACGCGTTGGCGTGGTCGAGGTCCTCCTGGAGCTTGCCCATCTCCTCCATGAGCGCGTCGGTGTAGTCGGTCGCCATCTGCTCGGCGATCTCGTTGAACCGGTCGAGCTTGCCCTTGATCCCGGCGACGCCCTCCTGGACGTTCTCCAGGACGGTCTTGTCCTCGGTCAGCGGCGGCTCCTGGAGCAGGATGCCGACCGTGTAACCGGGAGTGAGGAAGGCGTCACCGTTGGACGGCTGCTCGATCCCGGCCATGATCTTCAGGATCGTCGACTTTCCGGCGCCGTTCGGGCCGACGACGCCGATCTTCGCCCCCGGAAGGAAGCTCGTCGTCACGTCGTCGAGGATCACCTTGTCGCCGTGCGCTTTGCGCGCCTTGCGCATGGTGTAAATGAACTCAGCCAAGAGAAACCGTCCGGCAGCTTGAAACTGGCAGTGGGCAGATACACCCCATCTTGCCGTACCGCCAGCCCTGGGCGGAAACGCGTTGGGGTGGGGCGCTGTGACCTGGGCGTTTGCGGTTGACGACGCCGACTCGCCTGCCGCCGCCGGACGCCGTCGGCAGCCTAGGGCGCGATCGCACGGCCCGGGGACGGCCCTCGGATGCCTCTGTCGCCGTGGATCCGGCGGCGTCAGGCGGAGGTGGCCGAGAACTTCTTGAGCGCCGCCTCGCCCAAGTCGATGGTCTTCTCCTCGTCCGTGTCCTCCCCGCCCGTGCTCAGGAAAATGACATCGGAACCCTGACGGATCTCGACCTGATGGAAGTCGAAGGTCACAGACGGGTCGTCGACTGCCGTACCGTCCAGTTTGTAGCCGCTGCTTTCGTCGCCCAGCGTCGTGGGCAGATCGATCGGCTCGTAGGTGAAGTTGTAGCGTGTGCCGCCGTCGCCTTCTGCCACAAACTTGCGACAACCCTTGGACTGGTCTCTGTTCTCGCTCATGAGATCTTGAGCAGGGGCCTCATTGCCGAATGAATCGATCTCTTCGGCCACGACACCCGGCTTGTCGCGATCCATGAGAACCCACGCCCAGGCGTCAGTGGGCTCAGGATGCGGACCCAGCATCTTCTCACACATCGCGTCCCCCTCGATAAACTTGAGGAAGGGCCAACCGCCGGGAGAATCCGGATCGTCCGCGCTTTCCTTGACGTCGACCTTCAGGTCGTCGAGACCGTCGACCGCCTTTGCCACATCCTGGGGAGTGAGCAAAGCGGCCTCCAGCTCGGTGGCCGACGCAGCTCCCTGCCCTTCCACCGCAGGAGTGGCCCGCTGAGCTGCCCGCTCGGGTGAAGCGGTATCGGTGCCTTTTCCCCCGCAGCCGACCAGCAGAGCAAGCGAGGCACCGACACACAAGGCCGTCGTGCGGTACGAGTTCACCATGGGATCTCCTTTCCAGGGTCAGGCTAGACGCATCGCGACGAAGCCGACCTGTCGTGCTGCGCCAAATGGGGTGCGGAGCGGATTCGGAGGGCCGGGTCAACCACCCAGCGGCAATTCCACTCTGCCACTCGTTGTCTCGCTGAGGCCGTAGCGAGTGAACCAGGATTCCCAATCACCCGTGCTTGGCTCGACGGATTCCTCTCCCTTTCCGGCCAGCGCCGCTGACAGGATGGGTTCGTACGGGCCAAAAACCCACCAGAGGTCCAGATGTACGGGTCGCCGCGTGAACTCGAGAATCGTATTGCTCGGTGTCATGTTGTAGGTGTAGTGAGCATATGACGAACCGCGAGCGGGGTCGCCTTCCGGAGTGATCCAATCAGGCAGGCTCACCTCGTCCGCTTTCCAGGGATGTCGCCTTGTCTCCACCCCGAGCACCAGCCGGTCCTTCCTGGCCACCAAACCATGAACTTCCAACTCCAGTGCATCGTAGAGCTTGCCTTTCGGCAATTCGATCAGGCGCTCCTCGGAGACGCTTTCGCCCGGTTCGAGGTAAAAGCCCGGTTTCAGCAGGCGACCCACTTTAAGGACCGTCCGCGCAACGCTATCCACGTCTCTATTCATTTCCTGGTCGGCCACGAGGGCCTGCAAGCGTTCTTCGCTTGAGGTGGGCTTGCCCGACATGACGGCCTTCCGCCCGGTCACGCTGTAGCTCGCGTGAATAAGGTGAGCCGCCACCTTGCCTTCGTTCTTGAATTCGGCGTGGACGATAATTCTCGCGTATCCTTCCTCTCCCACGACCGACTCTCCGAACTTCGCCCGGGTAAGAACGAGCTGAGGAGCAGTGTATGGCTGATAGATTTGCGAGTAAGAGAAATTGGCGACCGCTACCAGCCCGGTGATGAAAACGCCGATCGCGAACGAACGCGGCGCCGAGATCTGACTCCACACACGCTCACGGTGCAGCATCACCCAGAGCGCCCAAACTGACCAGACCCCCAGTGTGATCCATAAAACCAGGTACGGCGTGAACTCACCCCCTTGGATCTGAACTGCCAGAAGCATGAAATCGGCGACCAGGACCGTGAGAACTGCGAGCAACACAACGGGACCGGACAGGCGATTGCTTCTCTTGCCCCAGAAGTCGAACACCGCCACCGCGCCCAGTGCCGCCATCGCCGCAGCGGCAAGCATGAGGAACCCGGTCATCCTCCCGAGATAGGAAAGCGCTCCCCCCGCATCGAGCAGGCCGATTCTTCCGACGATCCACGCACCGGCCAGCAGGCCGCACATCATGAGCACGGCAGTAACTCGATCACGGGTGTCGATACCGCTCAGGCCATTGCGCCGCTTTTCTCGGGGAGCTTCATTCACGCAAGAATCGTCGGCTCTCAGTGGTGCGGGTGCCAGCCAAGCCAGCCCTTCGGTGTGACGGACCCGAACCTTTGACGTGGGCCTCATGAGCACCGCGTCCAGACACAGCCGGCAACGACACTGGCGGGGCGGCGGTGTCTCCCACCGCGCTGAAGCCGGCGCTCGTACGGGGGTAGGTCCCCGCACCATGGCCGACTACGCCCCTCACGGTTCCCGCACCAACCCAGCCGATGACCTCGTAGGGTTTATCGGCGCCCATCTGGAACTAAGAGTCGAGCGGGAGAACAGCTTCCTGGGCGTCCATCACCTCGCCGACACCGGCGGCCTGCGATCCAGGTGCAGCCCAACGCGATCCCCGGGGGAAGAAGAAGACAAGTCTTACGACGACTCGCATCCGCAGTGCCACATGCTCGTCCGCACCACCGCACGGGCCCCCGGGACTCCACCCTGCGGAAGCGGTTGGAGGCCGTCGAAGGGCTCGCGCATCTGCGGCACGAGACCGTGTGAGGGACGCCCAGAAAGTGTGCCCCCGTCAGCCCTCCGTGGACGTCTCCCTGCGCCGCAGCACGATCAGGGTCGCTCCGCCGATGACGACCAGGCCGATGGCGATGCCCGCGATCAGGGGCGTGACGCCGGAGCTGCCCGTTTCGGCGAGGTTGGTGTCCGCCGCCGTGCCGCCGTCAGCGAGGGGGGTCGGTTCGCTGAGGGTCTGGGTCGTGGTGTCCGGGGCGCCCGCCTGGGTCTGGCAGTCGAGCATGCCGGTGAAACGCTTGGTGAAACCGTCGGGGCCGGTGATCGTGAGGTCGTAGGCCTGGTCCTCCTGGAGGGGGACCGTGATCGTCCTGGTCTCGCCCGCCGCGATGGTGTGCTCCAGGCCGGCCAGTTCGAAGGTGAAGGGCGCGTCGCCCTTGTTGGACGCGATGATGTCGACGCCGCCCTCGGCGCAGTTCTTCGCCGCCGACAGGGCCGGGATCGCGCCCTCCTCCGCCCAGGTCGCCCCGGCCGTCGCCGACACCGTCGACTCGCTGGACCCGGCCAGGATCTGCGTCTGGCTGCGGCTCTCGGAGGCGAAGGCGCGGCCGACCGGCACGGTCGTCGAGGCCTGCACGGTCAGGTCCGCGGATCCGGCCGTCGCGTCCTCGGGCACCTCGAAGAACACCTGTCCGCCGTCGGAGGTGGTGGTCACGGCCTTGCCCTGCTTGTCGACGATCCGCACCCCGCTCGTGGCGGCGTCCGCGGGCGGCGTGATCGTCGCGCTGGCGGCGTTGGTGCGCACGGTCACGGGGCCGAGCCGCTCGCCCGGCCGCCCGGAGACGGCCGGCGGGTCGAGGGTGAGCGAGGCCCGGGGTTCGGGCAGGTCGCGGGCGTTCTTCTGCAGGTAGTCCGCGAGTTGCTCGGCCTGCGGGTCGAGCGCGTCGACGGCCATGTCGTCCGAGTAGCGCCAGATCGCCACCTGTGTGCCCGACGCCGCGTCCTGCTCGGTCAGCGCTCCGCGGACGCCGGCCTTCCGGGCGAGTGCCGCAAGGTTGTTGACCTGCGGGTACGAGTTCTGCAGGATCCAGCGGATCTTGCCGGCGTCCTTGTTGACGCCCAGGGACGTGCCGCTCCAGGGCGTCTCGTGGTACTTGGCGTCCCGCTGCGTGGGGTTGTGCAGGTCGACGCAGTACGTCTGCAGCATGCCGCCGCCCTCGACGGACATCTCGAACAGGCCCGCCGACACCTGCTGGTCACCGGTGTCGCCGTGTATGACGGCCGTGCCGTACGTCTTGAGCCCGGCTATCGTCGCGGTCGCTCCGCCCTGGCTCCGCGTGGCCTCGTCCTCGTCGGCCGCCGCCTTCCCGGCGCCGGCCAGCACACCCGTGGCGACCAGCCCGGACACCAGCGTCGCGGCCGCTGAGCGGGCCGCCCCTCGCCTGCGGACGAACACCGCCGAGAACGAAGCAACCACCGCATTCCCTTCCGAGCAGGACCCGTGGACGTGGGGGGACGGTCCCACCAGCAGAATCAGACGCCTCTGGGGCTCCATGAGCCTCCGGAGCCATGTCCGGCATCCTAGGGAGGCGACGGAGCCCGCCCGCCGGTCAGAGGGTCCGACGAGTGATCCGAATCGGAATCGTTATCGCCAAGACCCCTTGTGAGCAGGGCTTATCGACGCTTTACCGTCGGCCGTACGGTGCACAGCCGTCGATAAGCCGCAGTTCGGTCAGTCGTCTCAGTGGTGCATGTCACGTCAACGCCGCTGATTGCGCAGGCACTTGGGCGGGCGGGTCCTGAGCCTGGGGTGAACCCTCGGGCGTGGTCTCCCAGTTGGGCTCCGGCTGGGACGCGCCCGCCGCCGTCTCGTGCCTGCTTCCCCGCCGGAAGGCCGAGGTGCCCCACGCCAGGTCGTGGCCGACCGCCACCGCGTCGATGTCCGCCGAGGTCCAGCTCTGCCCCTCGCGCACGTCCGTCCGCACCTTCAGCCTGCCCTGGACGATCACGGGGTCGCCCACCGTCAGCGACGCCGCCGTGTTCGTGGCGAGCTGGCGGTTGGCCCACACCGTGAAGAAGTTGGTGTGCCCGTCCGTCCACGCGTTCTTCTCGCGGTCCCAGTAGCGCGCGGTGACCGCCATGCGGAACCTCGCCGACGGTCCGGACGCCAGCTCCCGGTACACCGGCTGCGTCGCCACCCTGCCGACCGCGCACACCATCGTCTCGTTCATCGCGTACCCCTCCCTCTCCCTCGCCCGGACTGCGTCACCGGGCCGACACGCGTACGGGCCCGTCCCGTACGGCTGCGTCCCACCAGACTGCCGCCGCCGGACCGGGCCCGCCGATCGCTGTGGACCGCCCCCAGCCTGTGGACAACTCCGCCACCCGGAGGGGTGACGCGCCCGGGAACGGAGGGCGGGAGCGGAGGCCGGAAACGGAGAGCGAGAACGAAGGGCGGGAACGCCCCACCCCCGCCACGGCGATCACCGCCCCACCCCCACCACCCTCCCGTACTGCTCCTTGACCTCCCGGTACCGCAGCAGCTCCGCCGCCACCGGATCCAGCACCCGCGCCCTCCCGCACCCGGCCGCCGCCTCCCGCAGCCGCCGTTCCGCCTCCTCTCCGTAGCGGCGGGCGGGGCCGCGGGCCGCCATGCGGCAGCTCCACTCGATGAGCGGACCTCCGACGATGCCGATGACCATGAGCAGCACCGGCACGCCCAGGTTCGGCGACATGAACCCGATGATCTGGCCCAGCAGCCACAGTCCCCCGAGGAACTGAAGGATCGTCATGCTCGCCTGGGACAGCACGGCCACCGGCCACCACCCCGGCCGCGGGGGCCGCCCGGTCGGCACTCCCGCGCGCACGGACAGCTCGTCCAGCGCCTCCGGCAGGCCCTGCGCCCCGCGGACGGCCGCCTCGCGCACCGCCTGGGCCCAGGGCAGGGGCAGTCCGGCCGAGGCCCGGTCGGCCACCGTCCGCACCGCCTGCTCGACCCGCTGCCGGGCGGTCGCCTCCTCGTCGGCCTGGGTGCGCGAGAGCCGTCCCGTGCTGGGCTCGCCGCGGTCCTGGTACCAGCGCCACAGCCGCAGCCAGGGCGTGCCGCAGGCGCGGTTGGCGTTGCGCAGCCAGGCGCGTTCGGCCGCCTCGCCCGCCGCCGTGGCGCCGAC
Source organism: Streptomyces sp. NPDC006624 (assembly GCF_040611555.1). NCBI lineage: Bacteria > Bacillati > Actinomycetota > Actinomycetes > Kitasatosporales > Streptomycetaceae > Streptomyces > Streptomyces sp. NPDC006624. The sequence continues at coordinate 289,657 of NZ_JBEXOM010000008.1, forward strand.
GGCGTCCGCGAGCCGGTCGGAGAACTCCTCCCTGGCCTGTTCACTGAGCCCGGTGCGGCGCTGGGTGGCGTACACGGGCCACAGCCGTGCCGCCGCGATGTCGACGTCGGCCGAGACACGCCGGGCCGGTGCCCCGCGCTCGGTGACGAACTGCCCCAGCGCCTCCCGCAGTTCGCCGACGCCGTCCCCGGTGAGCGCGGACAGGGCGAGCACCGTCGTGCCCGGTTCGCCGTACTCGCCCAGGGCGATGCCGTCCTCGTCGAGGAGCCGCCGCAGGTCGTCGAGGACCTGCTCGGCGGCTTCCCCGGGGAGCCGGTCGATCTGGTTGAGGACGACGAACATGACCTCGGCGTGCGCCGCCATCGGCCGCAGATAGCGCTCGTGCAGGACGGCGTCGGCGTACTTCTCCGGGTCGACGACCCAGATCACCGCGTCGACGAGCGCGAGGATGCGGTCCACGTGTTCGCGGTGCTGCACGGCCGCGGAGTCGTGGTCGGGCAGGTCGACCAGCACGAGCCCGCGCAGCTGGGACTCGCCGTCGCCGGTCGGCAGGGGGCGGCGGCGCAGCCGGGGCGGGATGCCGAGCCGTTCGATGAGGCTCGCGGCGCCGTCGCTCCAACTGCACGCGATGGGCGCGGCGGTGGTGGGACGCCGTACGCCGGTCTCCGAGATGGCGACCCCGGCGAGCGCATTGAACAGCTGCGACTTGCCGCTGCCGGTGGCGCCCGCGATGGCGACGACGGTGTGCTGCCCGGAGAGCCTGCGCCGCGCGGACGCCTCGTCGAGCACCCGGCCGGCCTCCGACAGGGTCCGGCTGTCCAGCCGGGTGCGGGAGAGCCCGACGAGTTCGCGCAGGGCCTCGAGCCGGGAGCGCAGCGGCCCGTCGTAGACCAGCGGCGTCACGGCGGGCGCGGCGGCGGAGCGGCTGTCCTGCGGGGGGTACCGGGTGGCCTCGGCGGTCTCGTCGACCCGGCGGGCGATGAGCCCGTCGTCCCAGGTGCCCGAGCCGTCCGTGGAGCGCGCGGAGGCGGTACGGGCGTTCTCCACGCGGGCGTTCTCCACGCGGGCGTGCCCGCCCTCGGAGGAGTTCCCGCTGTCCCGGCCGGCCTCCCCGGCGGAGGCCCGCTCCGTCGGCCCCGCCCCGGAACCCGACCCGGACCCCGCCCCGGATCCCGCCTGGTTCGCGTCGTCCGGCTGGTCGGCGTGCTCGGTGTGATCCTGGTCAGTGATGGCGGTCACCGGTCACCTCTCCTTCTGCAGTACGGACAGCGCGGCGATGAGTTCGGCCTGCGGTTCGGGATGGACGTCGAGTGCGTCCAGGGGGGCGAGCCTGCGTTCGCGTTCGGCGTGCAGGACGCGGTCCACGTGCGCGGTGAGCAGCCGTCCGGCCCGGTCGCGCAGCCGCAGCGCGCCGTGGGCGCCGATCCGCTCGGCGAGCCCCTCCCCGGCCGTCCGCCCGCGGCGGCCGCCGAGCAGGGAGGTGGCGACCAGGGCGGCGACCAGCTCGGGGTCGGGTGCGAGGTTCCGGTCGAGTTCGCGGACCTCGTCCTCGGCGTGTTCCTCCAGCTCGCGCCGCCAGCGCCGTACGGCGATGCCGATCCGGTGTTCGGCGCTGTCCGCGGCGGGCTCGCGCGCCGTGAGCTCCGGCGCGGACGCCGCCGGTTCGCGCCGCCAGGCGTCGTCGACGCGCTCGTCGGCGGCGGTGACGGCACACAGCAGCAGGGTGCTCAGACTCTCCACGAGCGCGTCGAGGAGTTCACCGGCGGTGCAGTCCAGGGGGAAGGCGCGCCAGCGTTTGAGGGCGTCCCCGGCGAGCACGGCCCCGGCCTGCAACCGGCCCCGCACGCGCGCGTGCTCGCTGTCGTAGGCGCTCTCGACGGCGGTGGTGAGCCGCAGGGCGGCGGCGTACTGGGCTGCCGCGGCGCCGGCCAGCTCGGGCATCCGGGACTTGAGGGAGTCGAGGACGCCGTACGCCGTTCGGGCGAGGACCTGCTGCCGGGCTGCCGGGTCCTGCGCCTGGTGGACGAGCCAGGTGCGCAGCTGCGCGACGGCACTGGCGGGCAGGAGTCCCCCGCCCCAGGCGGACTCGGGGAGTTCGGGCACGGTGAACCGCGGCACGTGACCGAGCCCGGCCTTGGTGAGCAGGGCCCCGTACTGCCAGGACACCTCGTTGACGACCTGATGGGGCACGCGGTCCAGCACGGTCACGAGGGTGACGTCGTACTCCTTGGCGGTGCGCAGCATGTGCCAGGGCACGGCGTCGGCGTAGCGGGCGGCGGTGGTGACCATCACCCAGATGTCGGCGGCGCAGATGAGTTCGGCGGCCAGGACGCGGTTGTCGGCGACCAGGGAGTCGATGTCGGGCGCGTCGAGGAGGGCGAGGCCGGGGGGCAGCGTCTCGGTGGTCTCGACGCGGAGCACGCGCGCCGGGTTCTCTCCGGGGAGCAGCAGGTCGTCGGCGGAGTCCTGCTGGGGGACCCAGACGCGGGTGAGGTCGGGCAGCACCCTCATGCCGCTGAACCAGTGCTGGTCCTCCGGATGGCAGACCAGCACGGGCGTCCGTGTCGTCGGCCGCAGCACGCCCGCCTCACTGACCCGCCGCCCCACGAGGGAGTTCACCAGGGTGGACTTCCCGGCGCCCGTGGAACCTCCCACGACGGCCAGAAGCGGCGCTTCGGGATCCCGCAGGCGGGGCACCAAGTAGTCGTCGAGCTGCGCGAGCAGTTCGTCGCGGTTGGCACGCGCGCGTGGGGCCCCCGCCAGGGGCAGCGGGAAGCGTGCGGCGGCGACACGGTCGCGCAGGGCGGAGAGTGCGTCGAGCAGCTGAGGCCGTACGTCCAAGGTCACCACATGTGAAGAATGCCCAATTTTAGGGGAATTCTGAAGCATATGAGCATGTCTGCGCGCCGACGGAACAGAAGGGACGGAAGGGGCGACTGGGACACGGGCACAGTCCAGGCATAACGAGTGCACAACACCCGATGCGACAGACCCCAAAAGCGATGCACGATTCGTACCTGCCTGCGATTATCAGGACCGCTTCACTGAACCTCCACATCGAGCCACGGAGGCGAAGCAACAGGGGCAAGGATGCGGGAGCCCTATCCTTGTCCCCGGCAACGTCACGGAACGGCCCACACCAGGGCACCACGACAGAGGCCACCACACCCGGCCCCCGTAGCTCAGTGGATAGAGCAGGCGCCTTCTAAGCGCTTGGCCGCAGGTTCGAGTCCTGCCGGGGGCGCCACCTCCTGCCAGACCAAGAACGCCCCGGAGGGGACCCCCTCCAGGGCGTTTCGCGTTCCCGCCCCCTCCCCCGCCTTCGGCCCTGCCCTCGGCCGACCCACCCCCAGCCAGGTCACCGGCCGGAGGCCCTTCCCGCAACCCCCACCCGCACGCGATCATGAGCATGACCCGGGGACCCCGTGCCGTGAGAGAGGTGTGACGTGCGGCTGCGCTGTGCTGTGCTGGACGACTTCCAGAAGGTCGCGACCGAGGTCGCCGACTGGTCGGTGGTCGCGGAGGACGTCGACGTCGTGTCGTTCGACACGCACCTCGACGATGAGGACGCCCTCGCTGCCGCCCTGGCCGACTTCGACATCGTGGTGACCCTGCGCGAACGCGTGCCCTTCCCCGGGTCCCTGATCGCCCGGCTGCCCCGGCTGAAGCTGCTCGTCGCCTCCGGCATGCGCAACACCGTCATCGACTACGCCGCCGCCGAGGCCCACGGCGTCACGGTGTGCGGTACGGCCAGTTCGGCCACGCCGCCCGTCGAAATGACCTGGGCCCTGCTGCTCGGCCTCGCCCGCGGGATCGTCGAGGAGAGCACGGCCCTGCGCTCGGGCGGCCCCTGGCAGAGCACGGTCGGTGCCGATCTGCACGGTCGCCGCCTCGGGCTCCTCGGGCTGGGGAAGATCGGCAGCCGGGTCGCCCAGGTCGGCCTCGCCTTCGGCATGCGGGTCAGCGCCTGGAGCCAGAACCTCACCCGGGAGCGCGCCGACGAGGTCGGAGTGGAACTCGCCGCGTCCAAGGAGGTACTGCTCGCCGACAGCGACTTCGTGTCCGTGCACCTGGTGCTCGGCGACCGCACCCGCGGGCTGCTCGGCCGCGCCGAACTCGCCCTCCTCAAACCGACCGCCTACCTGATCAACACCTCGCGCGCGGCCATCGTCGACCAGGACGCCCTCCTCGACGCCCTGCACGCCGGGCGTATCGCCGGGGCCGGCGTCGACGTGTTCGACGTCGAGCCCCTCCCCGCCGGCCACCCGATGCGCACGGCCCCGCGTCTCCTCGCCACTCCCCACCTCGGGTACGTCTCCCGCGCCAACTACGCGACGTACTACGGGCACGCCGTGGAGGACATCCGCGCCTTCCTCGACGGCGCACCCGTACGACGCCTTCCCTGACGATCAGTCCGCCCGCGCGCCCACACACGCATCTCGCTCTCTCCGACGCCCCGTCCGCCCGCCCGCCAGCCTTCCCCCGACCCCGTCCATCCCGCCCGACTCCCCCGGACGGCTCTATCCGGCTCTTCAGGACGGGTGATCCGGCCATGGTCGCCGTGACCCCCCATGGGACGGCGCGTTGAACGGGGAGTGCGGCGGCGCCCCCTGCCGTCGTGCTCATCCAGTCAGAAGGAGAACGTGATGTCTCGCATCGCGAAGGCGGCCGGTGTCGCGCTCGGCACGGGTGCCGTGGTGCTCGGCGGAGCCGGTCTGGCCATGGCCGACGCGGGCGCCCAGGCTGCGGCCGTCGGGTCGCCGGGTGTCCTGTCGGGCAACGTCATCCAGGTGCCGGTCCACATCCCGGTCAACGTGTGCGGCAACACCGTCAACCTGATCGGTCTGCTCAACCCGGCGTTCGGCAACGAGTGCGAAAACAAGTCCGAGCACCACAAGGGGCACCACAAGGGGCACCACAAGGGGCACCACAAGGGCGACCCGCGTCACGGTCACCACGGTGGCGGTCACCACGCGGGTGGCCACGGCTACGGCCGCTGATCGTCCGCACCCCGTGCACCCACCGGAGAGCCCCGGCACCTCGAGCGCCGGGGCTCTCCGCATGCTCGGGGAGGAATCAGGCGTACCGGTAGATCCTGCTGTGGTCCTCCAGTTGCTGCGGCGTCACGTTCCACGGCGGCAGCTTCTCGTGGCGTGCCACGATCCGCCGGTGCTGTGCGCTGCCCGGCCCGGGCGGCTTCGCCGGGAGGTAGCGGTGCTCGCGGTGGCGCCGCTGCCAGCGGTCCCACACCAGGTCGATGAAGGCGTGGTGCATCCAGAAGACCGGGTCGTTGACGGAGGCGCCGCCGACCATGGCCCCGCCGACCCAGCGGTGCACCCGGTTGTGGTTGAGCCAGGAGGCGCTGCCCCGCCCGCTCCCCCAGCCCTCCAGCTTGTTGCGGAAGCCCTTGCGGGCCGTCGAGTCCCAGGGGGAGGCGTCGTAGAGCGGGTCCTTGAGGGCCCGTTCCAGATCGGTCCTGGTGGGGAGCTGGATCGGGTCGCGGGCGCGGCCGAGGTCGCGGGTGAGGAACTCCTCGTCGGTCACGCCGTGCTTGATGGTCCAGTTGCCCTCCGCGTAGGCGAACGGCCCGGTCATCACCTGGCGGTCGGAACGCCGCCCGGTGCCGCCGAGCAGGTCGGCGGTCCACGGTGTGGACGTGGCCGAACGGTTGCGGGTCCAGTCCCAGTACGGCACGGACACCGAGGAGTCGACCCGGCGCAGCGCCTTCTCCAGGTCCAGCAGGAACTGCCGGTGCCAGGGCAGGAAGGAGGGCGCCATGTGGGCGGTGCGCAGGCCGTCCTCGCCGTCGGCGGTGTAGTACTCGATGTGGATGCGCACGAACTCGTCGTACTCGCCGCGCCGTTTGACCTCCAGCATCGCCTTCACGAAGCGGCGCCTCTCGCTGCGCGTCAGGGTGCTGACGTCCTTACGCGTGTACGCCATGCGGGCCCTCCTCCGGGTCCGCGCCCGGGCCGCGGTGGGGCAGGTCGCGCAGGTGCCGGCCGGGGCCGAGTTCGTCGACGGCCGCGCGGGTCGCCGCCAGGGGGGTGGGGTAGGAGCGGTAGTGGTCGACCATGCTCAGCCAGCTGCCGTCGGCGCGGCGCATCAGGTGCAGCGGCCGGCCGTCGACGGTGACGTGCCACTCGACGTCCCCGAGGGTCCGGTCCGGGGCCGGGACCGGGATGCCGCGGATGCGGCGGCCCCGGTACGTCTCCTCGAACATGCCGTCCCCGGCCCGCACGTCCGTGTTCTTGTCCCCGGACTGCTCCTCCGACCGGGTGGACACGACGACGGGAACGGTCGCGGCGCCGAGTGCGGCGACCACCAGCCCGCGCATCACGCCCCGCCGCGTGCGCCGCGTCCGCCGCGCGTCACGGTCCTCCGCCGGCCGGTGCTCGGCACCCACCGGTACTCCGCCTGCCCCTACGACCATCCTGTGCTCCTCATTCCGCTCGGGCTGTCACTGCGGTAACCGCGCGAAGGACCCCGCGGTCACCACCGCAAGGGCCACACGAGAACGCCCCGTACGTCCGGCGTACGGTCCGCCGCCTACAGGCGGGGGCCGACGCCCAGGGCCGCCGCCGCCGGCACCGTCTGCACCACGGGGGTGAGCACACCGGCCTGCGGGAGCTTCGCCTGGGGCAGGCCGAAGCCGCCGGCGTGGGGCGAGGTGAGCGGAGCGTCGACGGAGAGGCCCGGCGCCAGCGTGCGCAGGTCGGAGGCGGGCGCGTCGACGCCAAGGTGGTCGGAGCCGGTGCCGAGGAGGTGCGGCAGGGGCGCCCGAGCGTCCGCGCCGGGCAGTCCGCCGTGCACCGGCAGCTGCGGCACGGCCCGCTCCGGAAGCAGCCGGCCCTCGACGTAGCGGGGCCCCTCGGGAGCGCCCGGCAGCGGCACGGGCAGCTCCCCCTTGACCTCGGGCAGTTCGACGTCGAGGCCTTCTCGGCGCCGGCCGCGGCCGCCACACACGTGATCACTGCGGCGAGGGTTCCTCGGGTGGTCGGCTTCATCAGGGGTACGGTCCCTTTCGCGTGTGGGGGGGCTCAGCGTGTGCTCAGCGTGCGTCCCGAGTAACGAGCCGGGGAGCCGCACCAGCGCACAATTCCCCCGGCTGCCGCAGCAGTACGACGGACCGCCCGGCCGGACGCGGGTGCCCGTCAGCGTGTCCGTCAGCTCGTCCAGAAGTCCCACCAGCGCGTCAGGACGAGCATGCCGACGACGCCGAGGTGCAGCACCGGCGGCACCCAGGTGAACTCGTCGAGGAAGCGCCGCACCGGGCCGGGCGCGGGCAGGAGGCGGTGGCGTACGGCGAACGACGTGACGTACCAGAACAGGGGGATCGTCGCGGCCCACGCCAGAGCGCACCACAGGCACAGCGCGTTGATCCGGTACAGCGACTCGAACTGCAGCCAGGACACGAACCCGACGCCGAACAGGCAGCCGGCCGCGAAGGTCAGCCAGTACCAGCGGGGGAAGCGGGCGCCGGCCAGCAGGCTCGTGCCGACGCAGACGACGATGCCGTAAGCGACCAGTCCCAGCATCGGGTTGGGGAACCCGAAGGCCTCGGCCTGGTCGCTCTCCAGGACGCTACCGCAGGAGACCACCGGGTTGAGGCTGCACCCGGGAGTGAAGTCCGGGTCCTGCAGCAGCTTGAACTTGTCGAGGGTGATGATCCAGGACGCCAGCAGTCCGGCCGCCCCCGTGACGACGACCAGCAGGGCGAACGCCCGTCCGGCGCCCGCCGTGCGCGGTGCGTCGCGGCCGGGTGGGGTCACTTCGGCAGCGGCAGCCCGCCGAGGAGCCCGCCGTTGCGGTTCAGGTCGGTGGTCGTCCGCTTGACGGTGCTGAGGACGGAGTCCTCGTTCTCGGTGTCGAGGGCGTTCGACTGGTGCTTGAGCGGGCTCGGGTCGATGGGCTCGCGGGTGAGCGAGTTGAAGGCGCCGTTGAGGCTGGTGGGGGTGACGTGCGAGGGGTCGTAGTCGGCGTGGGCGGGGGCGGCGGCACCGGCGACGACGAGGGAACCGGCAATGACGGCGGCGGCCTTCAGCGACTTCATCGTGGTCCTTTCCTGGGCGACTGCTCCGTCACCCTGTGGGGGGAATGTCCGACGCCGTGCCTAACGATGGCCCGCCGGGGCGGAAACCCCGTCACCCGAACCTCATATGAGTCGCTGAACGGATGTCGTGCCGGTCCGGGCGGACCGGCACGACACCGGAAGGACGGACGGCCGGGTCTCAGGGCGCCTTCGGCAGGGAGGGCAGTCCGGCCAGGTCGGGGGCGGGCAGCTTGCTGCCGATCAGCGTCGCGGCGACGGTGTTGACCAGGCCGGACACCACCGCGTTGACGGCCGGGGCGACCCGGGCGGCGTCGCCGGAGGTGACGGCCTTGAACAGATCGCCGGTGGCGGCCTCCAGGGCGGTGAGCGCCTCGGTCGCGAGCCCTTCCGGCACGTCGGACGGCTCGGTCCGGTCCTCGACGGGCGCGGGCAGGGTGCTGGCCTGCGGCAGGGGCTCGGCGGGGGTGGTGGTGCCGGGGGTGGTGACGCCCGGGGTGGTGACGCCCGGGGTGGTGACGCCCGGGGTGGTGGTGCTCGGGGTGGTGACGCCCGGGGTGGTGACGCCCGGGGTGGTGGTGCCGGGGGTGGCCACGGCCGGCGGAGCCACCGGGGACGTCTTCGTCGCCTGGTCGATGGCGTCCTCCACCAGCGTGCTCAGCTTCGCCGCCTGGGAGGGGGGCAGTTGGCCGTCGTCCGCCTTGAGCACGGCGGTCAGCAGGTCGGCGACCGGGGTGATCACCCCGCCGAGGCCGCCGAGGCTCTCGACCTGGCCGAGCAGTGCGTCCGCGTCGGGGACGGGAGCCCGGGACGCGGCGTGCGCGCGCTCCGGGGCCGAGGCGGTGTCGGCGGCCACGGCCGCGGGCCCGGCGGCCCCGAGCAGCAGCGTGGCGCAGAGCGCGGGGGTCGCGATTCGCCGTGCGGGCAGACGCATGGGGGGTCCTTTCCTGGTGCTGCGGATCTTGAACCCACCGTGCGAGTGGCCGGTACACTCCGCAACCGAGCGAACGCACCAGGTCAGGCCCGCGTCCGCGGCCCGGTGGCGTCCCCCCTGGTGGGGCGGCGTGCGCGCGGCGGCCCGCCGGGCCGCCGCGCCGCCCCCGTTCGGGGCAACGCGAACCGGCCGCCCTCCCGCGGTGTGCCACGAGGAAGGGCGGCCGGTTCCGGAGACGGAACGACGTCAGTCGTTCACGCACTTGTTGCCGAACGCCGGGTTCAGCAGGCCGGGGGTGTTGACCGTGTTGCCGCAGACGTTGGTCTGCTCGTGCAGCGGAAGCTGGATGACGTTGCCGGACAGCACGCCCGGGGAGTGGGCGGCGACGGCCTGCGCGCCGCTGTCGGCGGCGGCGATGCCGGTGCTGCCCGCGATGGCGGCAGCTGCAGCGGAGGTCAGGACCAGGCCCTTCGCGATACGCGACATGGAGAGGTGCTCCTTGGGGGTTGACACAAACATCCGGGCGGATGCCCGGCGCTGTGTCAACGCGTGGCGTGCGCGCGGGTTGTGCCGCCAAAGGAGTGATCTCCCGGGGGGAGCGCCTTCACCATTCCGACACACGCGCCCGCTTTATCCCGAACAGTCCGTTTGGTGACTACTGTTGCCCACCTCCCGACGCACTCCGACAGCAAGCACATCGCACTCTTGACGGCCCTCTGACACGTCTCCGAAAGGCCGTGCCGGCCATGCGCGACCCGCATTCGCCTCGTTCGCCCTTTCGATCCGCCACCCAGGGGAGACCACGGTCCGCGAAGTCCTGCGGTGCGGTGGTGACCAGGTGGCCGTCCGGCTCGTTGCCCGGCGGGGCACGGCGTGCGCCGGAGCGCATCCCGGTACGCCGGCACCCGGCAATGAGGCGCGTTCCCGCCGTCCCGAGCGCCGTTCGTGAGCGAGGAAGAGCGCGCATGCACCTGTCTCCGACCGACCCCCCGCCTCGGGTCCTGCACGTGACCCAGCCCGTGGACGGCGGGGTCGCCCGCGTCGTGACGGACCTGGCCCGGGCGCAGCTCGCCACCGGCCTGCGCGTCACGGTCGCCTGCCCCGACAGCCCCCTGTCGGCCCGGCTCACGGCCCTCGGCGCGGACGTACGGCTCTGGGCGGCGACGCGTGCGCCGGGGCCGTCCCTCGTGGCCGAGGTACGGCGGCTGGCCCGGGTCGTGGAGGACGTACGGCCCGACCTGCTGCACGCGCACAGCGCGAAGGCCGGGCTGGCCGGGCGGCTGGCGGTGCGGGGGCGCGTCCCCACGGTGGTGCAGCCGCACGCCTGGTCGTTCGAGGCGGTCGGCGGGACGACCGCGGCGCTCGCCCGCGGCTGGGAGCGGTGGGGTGCCCGCTGGGCCGCACGGGTGGTCTGCGTGAGCGAGGCGGAACGCCTGCTCGGCGCGCGGGCGGGGGTCCGGGGGCGGTGGAGCGTGGTGCCCAACGGGATCGACGTCGACCGCTTCCGCCCGGCCGCCGCGGACACCGTACGGGCGGCGCTGCTGCCGGATGTCGGGCCGCGGGTGCCGCTGGTGGTGTGCGTGGGGCGGCTGTGCCGGCAGAAGGGGCAGGACGTCCTGCTGACGGCGTGGGAGTCCGTGCTGCGCCGGGTGCCCGGGGCGCGGCTGGTGCTGGTCGGCGACGGCCCGGACCACGGCCGGCTGCGGGCCCTCGCAGCTCCGTCCGTGCTGTTCGCGGGTGACGTCGCCGATGTCGTGCCCTGGTACCAGGCGGCCGATCTGGTCGTGCTGCCCTCGCGCTGGGAGGGCATGGCCCTGGCGCCGCTGGAGGCCATGGCGTGCGGGCGGCCGGTGGTGGTGACGGACGTGGGCGGGGCCCGGGAGAGCCTGCCGCCCGCCCTCGTACCGCACTGCCTGGTGCCCGCTCTCGCTCCCGCGGCCCTGGCCGGGGCCGTGGCAAGGCTGCTGCCGGACGAGCCGCTGCGCGCGTCGCTCGGCGAGCGGGGGCGCCGGCACGTCCTGTCCACGCACGACGTGCGCCGCACGGCCCAGGCGGTCGCCGACGTGTACCGCGAACTCCTGGACGCGCGCGCCGTGTCCACCGAGCACAGGGAGTCAGTCCACTCGTGACCGCGGAAAGCACCGTTCCCCCTCCCTCCGGGCAGACCCGGGACCTCGGATCCCCGCCCCTGGCCCTCCTGCCGCCGCGCGGCGACGCGGCCGGCTTCCGTCTGCCCTCCCGGCGGCTCCAGGCCCGGCCCGCCTCGCCGCTGCCGCTGCTCGCCGCGGACGGCGCCGCCGCCGTGCTGGGCGCGCTGGCGCTCACCGGCGGGCAGCGCCACCCGCTGCTGCCGGCGGTGCTGGTGGCCGCCTCACTGCTGCTGCGCCCGCACCGGGTGGCGCGCGTGCCGGCCCTGCTGGACGAACTGCCCTCCGTGTGCGGCCGGATCGGCGTGGCCTGGCTGGTGCTCGCGGCGTTCACGGCGGCCTGCTCCCCGCAGCACGCGCTGCCGGTCGGGACCCTCGTCACCGGCGTCCTGCTCCAGACCGCGGTGAGCTGCGCCGGGCGGGGCGCGGTGCACGCCTGCCGGCGGGCCGGGTTGCTGCGCCGGCCGCGGGCGGCGCTGGTGGTCGGCCCGGCCGCCACCGCGCAGCGGGTGGCCGCGGCGGTGCTGCGGCACCCCCGCTACGGGGTGCGGCCGGTGGGCGTCGTCGCCGACGAGCCCGACGGCACCGACGGGCTGCCCGTGCTGACCACGGGCGAGGAGGTGCAGCGGGCGCTCATCCAGAACGGGGTGCGCGAGGTGCTGACGGTGCACCCCTCCGTGCGGGCCGCGCAGGGGCCGCTGCTGCGGGCGCTGGCCGAGTCGGGCTGCACGGTGTGGGAGATCGACCCCGACGCGCCGTCGTACCGCTCGAAGGACCGGCTCGCCGGGTTCTCCTGCCGCCGTCTGGACCTCGGGACCGGGCGGCCGCGCGGCGGTGCGGGCAAGCGGGCGCTGGACGTGCTGGTGTCGGGCGCGCTGCTGCTCCTGGTCAGCCCGCTGCTGCTGCTGTGCGCGGTGGGGCTGCGCGTCAGCGGCGGGCCGGGCGTGGTGTTCCGGCAGGAACGGATCGGCAAGGACGGGCGGCCCTTCACCCTGCTGAAGTTCCGCACGCACCGCCCCGCCGACGAGCACGAGTCGGCGACCCGCTGGAGCGTGGCGGACGAGCGCCGGATGCCGTGGTTCTGCCGCTTCCTGCGCCGCACCTCCCTGGACGAGCTGCTGCAGCTGTGGAACGTCCTGCGCGGCGACATGAGCCTGGTCGGGCCGCGGCCCGAACGCCCCTACTTCGTGACCCAGTTCGGCCAGGCCTACCCCGGCTACGCCGCCCGCCACCGGGTCCGCGTCGGCATCACGGGCCTGTCCCAGGTGAGCGGGCTGCGCGGCGACACCTCGATCGAGGACCGGGCCCGGTTCGACAACGCCTACATCGACGACTGGTCGCTGTGGCAGGACGTCTGCCTGCTGCTGCGTACGGCGGCCGCGCTCGTGCGTCCGACGGGGAGCTGAGGCGCGGATGAACCGGCTCGGGGCGCACGCGCCCGTCCTGCCGCTGCTGGCCGTCGTCGTCCTGCTCGCCCTGCCCCTGGGGCCGGGGGGCGAGGGCGGCGCGGGTCCCGCCGACGCGGTGTCCGCGCTGGTGGTGCTGTTCTGCGCGGTCCTCCTGGTACGGGACCGGCGGCGTCCGCTGTCCCGAACGGCGGCCCTGGTGCTGGGACTTCCAGTGCTGGGTGTCGCCGTCGCCGCCATGGGCGCGGTGTCGCCCGGCGCGGGCCTCACCGGTCTGGGCCGCTACCTCCAGGTCTTCGTGCTGGTCCCGGCCGCGGTGCTGCTGCTGGTCCGGGACCGGGGCGACTTCCGGCTGCTGGCCTGGTCGTTCGTGGGGCTGGCGGTGTGGCAGGGGGCCGTCGGCGTGCACCAGTACGTGACCCGGACCGGTGCCTCGTACCAGGGGCGGCCGGTGCGGGCCGTCGGCACGTTCGGGGCGCAGGACGTGATGGGGATGGCGACCGTGGTCTCGCTCGGGCTGGTGTGCGCGGTGGGTCTCGCGCTCGGCACCGCACCCGTGCGGCACCGGCTCATCGCCCTGGCCGGCGCGCTGGTGCTGCTGCCGCCGCTCGCGTTGTCCTTCAGCCGCGGGGCGTGGATCGCCACGGCGGTGGCGTGCGGGGCGCAGTTGCTGCTGTCGGGGCTGCGGCGTGCGCTGACGGCCGGGGCGGTGGTGGCCGCGGCGAGCGTGATCCTGGTGGGCGGCTTCGGGGTCGGTACGGCGATGCTCCAGGAGCGGATCAGCAGCATCACGCGGGTCGCGGACGCGCCCGACCAGTCGGTGACCGACCGGTACACGATGTGGGCGGCGGCGACCGGCATGTGGCGCGAGCACCCGGTGTCCGGCGTGGGCCTGAAGGGCTTCCCCGAACACCGGGACTCGCACGCCTCGCTGGCCCTGTCGGCGGGCAGCGACACGGCGGGCGCGGGCGCGGCCTTCCGCAGGCAGCCGCTGCTGTCCCCGCACAACATGTACCTGCTGGTCCTGGCCGAGCAGGGGCTGATCGGCCTGCTGGCCCTGGCGGGCAGCTGGCTGGTCCTGCTGCTGTGCGCGGTGCGGGCCCTGTGGCGGACCCGGCGGTCGGGCGGGCCCGGGCTCGACTGCGGCCTGGCCGCGTGCGGGCTGCTCGTCTGGCAGCTGACGGACTTCGCGTACGCCGACATCGGCGGCCCGTCGACGGTCCTGACGGCGCTGTGCTTCGGTCTGGCGGCGTGGTGGGGCCTGACCGCCGGAAGCGGCCTGACGCCCGCCGTACGTCCCCCCGCCGCTCCGGCCCCCCGGCACGTGGCGCAGGAGGCTCCGGCGCGATGACGGTGACACACGGACAGACGGGCCGGGGCGGCGAGCCGGTCGCCCCCCGCCCTTCGCAGACTCCTCAGGTACCGCCCGCGCCCAGGGCGGCGGCCGAGGGCCCGGCCGTTCCGCGGCCCTCACCCCCGAGCGAGCACCAGTCGGTACCACGGCCCCCGGCCGGCAGTGAGAAACCGCTGGTTCCCGCGCCTTCGGCCACGAACAAGCCCCCGGCGGCGCCACGGCCCGACGGCGCACACCCGACGGCGCCACGACCCGACGGTGAGCCCTCGGCCGTCCCCGGACCCCCGGCCGGCAGTGAAAACCCGGCGGCTCCCCGGCCTTCGGCCACCAACGCGCACCCGGCGATGCCACGACCCGACGGTGAGCCCTCGGTCGGCAGCGAGAACCCGCTGGTTCCCCGGCCTTCGGCCACGAACGCGCACCCGGCGGCGCCACAGCCCGACGGCGCGCACCCGGCAGCGCCATGGCCCGACGGCGCGCACCCGACGGCCCCACGGTCCAACGGTGAGCCCCCGGCCGCCCCCGGCCCCCCGGCCCCCGGCGAACACCCGCCGGTGCCGCCGCCCGCGGCCATGGACGAGGGCCGGGCCCTCTCGGGGGCCCCGGGCGAAGGTCAGGGCCGGGCCCTCTCAGGAACTTCGGCCAGGAACGGAAGCGACGCCATCTCACACACCTCCGCGGGCACCGGAGGGGCCTCCACCGCTGCCCGGGCCGCGTCCGAGGCCCCCACCGACACCGGCGTCTCCTCCGCCGAGGCGCCCGTGACCCGCGGGTTCCTCGCCCGGGCCACCCTCGTCACGGCCGCGCTCTCCGCCGCCGGTGCCCTGCTGGGGCTGGTGCGGGACCAGTCGCTGGCCCGGATGTTCGGGGCGGGGAGCGAGACGGACGCGTTCCTCGTGGCGTGGACGGTGCCGGAGTTCGCCGCCACCCTGCTCATCGAGGACGGACTGGCCATCGCGCTGATCCCGGCGTTCAGCCTGGCCCTGGCCCGGCGGGCGCAGGGCGCCGCCGGGGACCCGGTCAGGGCGCTGGTCGCCGGTACGCTGCCCCGGCTGTCGCTCGCCTTCGCCGCCGTCGCCGCGCTCCTGGCCGCCGTCGCCCCGCAGCTCGTGCGGGTCCTGGCCCCGGGCCTGCCCGACCCCGCGCTCGCCGTCGACTGCACCCGGCTCACCGCGACCTGCGTCCTGACCTTCGGACTCGCCGGGTACTGCAGCGCGGCCCTGCGGGCGCACCGCAGGTTCCTGGCCCCGGCGGCGATCTACGTCGTCTACAACGCCGGCATCATCACCGCCGTGCTCGTGCTCGGCGGGCGGTGGGGCGTGCGCGCTGCGGCGGCCGGGGTGGCGATCGGCGGCTGTCTGATGGTGCTGGCGCAACTGCCGGTGCTGTGGCGGGAGTTGCGGGCGCGGGCGGTGACCGGTCCCAGCGGGCTGGACGGCGGCGGCCGTCCCATGGGGGTGGCGCTGCTCGCCGCCGTCCTGCTGTTCGCGCTGTGCCGGCAGTCCCAGGTGCTGATCGAGCGGTACCTCGGCTCCGGCCTGCCCTCCGGTGCCATCTCGCACCTGAACTACGCCCAGAAGATCTCGCAGATCCCCATGACGCTGTCGCTGATGCTGTGCACGGTCACCTTCCCGGTGGTGGCCCGCGCCCTGGCCGACGGCGACACCGAGCGCGCCCGCGACCGCGTGGAGCGCGACCTCGCGCTGGCCGCGTGCCTGGTGCTGGCCGGTGCGTCGTTCGTCGTGGCCTGCGCCCCGCAGATCGTCGAAGTGCTGTTCCAGCGGGGCGCGTTCACCGGCGAGGACACGGCGGCCACGGTGCGGGTGATGCGCGTGTACGCCCTCGGGCTGCTCGCGCACACCCTGGTCGGCGCCCTCATCCGCTCCTACTTCTCGGCGGGGCGCGTCACCTGGTACCCGCTCGGCGCGATGGCCGCGGGACTCGCCGTCACCGCCGTGGCGGGCGTGTGCGCGGTGGGCCCCTGGGGCGTCATGGGCATCGCCGCCGCCAACGCCGCCGGCATCACCGTCACCGCCGCGCTGCTGCTGGCCGGCATGGGTCCGCGCAGCATCCCGATCCGCACCCGCAGGGTCTCGGCCGACCTGGCCAGACCGCTGGGCGCTGCGGTGCCGGCGACGCTCGCGGGCACCTGGGCGGCGAGCACCTGCGACGCCCCCGTGCCCGCGCTGGCCGCGGGCTTCCTCGCCGTCGCCGCCGTCTTCCTCCCACTCGGCCGTGTCCTGGGCGACCAGGGCTGCGTGGCCGCGCTGAAGTTGCTCCGTTCCGTCTCACGAAGGCTCCTTCATGGCCGCTCCCGTTGACATCCCGGACACCACACCCCGCGCCACCGGTCCCCGACCGGTCCTCTTCGTGGCGATGTACCACTCCGTCGGCGACCCCACGGACGACCCCTACCGCATCACGGTCACGCCCGAGCGGCTGGACCAGCAGCTCGGCCGGCTGCGGCGGCGCGGGCTGCGCGGTGTGTCCATGGCCGACCTGCTCGCCGCCCGGGCCCGCGGCGAGGGCCGGGGCCTGTTCGGGCTCACCTTCGACGACGGCTACGCCGACTTCCTCTCCGAGGCCCTGCCCGTGCTGCGCCGCCACGGCTGCGGCGCCACCCTGTTCGTGCTGCCGGGCCGGCTCGGCGGCGACAACGCCTGGGACCCGCGGGGCCCGCGCAAGCCGCTGCTGACCGCCGCCGGCGTCCGGCGCGCCGCGGCCGAGGGCATCGAGATCGGCTCGCACGGCCTGACCCACGTCGACCTGACCCAGGCCGACGACGTGACGCTGACGTCGGAGGTCGAGGGCAGCAGGACCGTGCTCGCGGAGCTGACCGGCACACCGCCGGCCGGCTTCTGCTACCCGTACGGCACGATCGACCGGCGGGCCGTCGACGCCGTACGGGACGCCGGCTACGCCTACGGCTGCGCGATCGACCCGGGCCCGCTCGGCGGCCCGCACGCCCTGCCGCGGGTGCACATCGACCAGCGCGACACGCCCGCGCGGCTGTCCCTGAAGTACCGGCTGCACCGGCTGCGCCGCCGACCCGTCCAGGAGCCGCGGTGAGGGTCCTGCACATCATCACCGGGCTCGGCGTGGGCGGGGCCGAGCAGCAACTGCGGCTGCTGCTGCGGCACCTGCCCGTCGACTGCGACGTGGTGACGCTGACCAACCCGGGCCCGGTGGCGGACGGGCTGCGCGCCGACGGGGTGCGCGTCCACCACCTCGGCATGGCCGGCAACCGCGACCTGGGCGCGCTGCCGCGGCTGGTGCGGGTGATCCGCGCGGGCGGCTACCAGCTCGTCCACACCCACCTGTACCGCGCCTGCCTCTACGGCCGGATCGCCGCGCGCCTCGCGGGAGTCCGGGCGGTGGTCGCCACCGAGCACTCGCTGGGCGACTCGCAGATGGAGGGCCGCCCACTGAACGCCGGGGTCCGCGCGCTGTACCTGGCGGGCGAGCGCCTGGGCCGCACGACGGTCGCCGTCTCCCCCACGGTCGCCGAGCGGCTGAGGCACTGGGGCGTGCCCGGACCGCGCATCGAGGTCGTGCCCAACGGCATCGACCTGGCCCGCTTCCGCTTCGACGCGGCCCGCCGCCGGGAGACGCGGCGCCGGCTCGGCCTGCCGGACGGCGCGTTCGTCGTCGGAGCCGTCGGTCGTCTCGCGCCGGGCAAACGCTTCGGCGTCCTGATCCGGGCGCTGGCACAACTGCCCGACGACCACCGGCTGCTGCTGGTGGGCGGCGGCCCTGAGGAGGCCGTGCTGCGGCGCACCGCCCGGGCGGCCGGGGTCGCGGAGCGGGTGCTGTTCACCGGCGAGCGGCCCTGCGTCCCGGACGGCTCGCCCGGCCCCGACCTGCCGTCGCTGACAGCCGCCATGGACGTCCTCGCCTCGCCGTCCCCGGAGGAGGCCTTCGGCCTGGCGATCGTGGAGGCCCTGGCGTCCGGCCTGCCGGTGCTCTACGCCTCCTGCCCGGCCCTGGAGGACCTGCCCCCGTCGGCGGCGCCCGCCGCCCGGCGGGTCACCGGCGGCCCCGACGCCTACGCCCGCGCCCTGACGGACGTGCGGCGGCGGGTCCCGGAGCAGCGCTCCGCACCCGAGGCCGCCCGCCACTACTGCATCACCCGCAGCGCAGCCCGGCTCATGGACGTCTACGCCGCGGTCACCCGCCCCCTATCCCCCACACTCCAGGGAGCCCCCACCTCATGAGCGACACCCCCGCACGGCGCCACCGCCAGGTCACCTCACTCGCCAGATCCCTGCCCCCCTGGTCCCTGCTCGCCGCCGGGGCCGTCGCCGGCGGGCTGCTCGGCGGCGCGTACGGCCTGGTGAAAACCCCGGCGTACACGGCCACCAGTTACGTGGTGGCCGTACCGACGGAGAAGTCCGACACGGCCACCGCCCTCGGATTCGCCCAGGCCTACGGGCGGGTCGCCACGCAGCTCGCGGTGCTCGGGGACGCGCAGGTGTGGGCCGGCGTGCCCGTGGAGACGCTGCGGGAGAGCGTGCGGACGGCGACCTCTCCGGACGCGCCGATGGTCGCGGTCACGGCGACCTCCTCCCGCCCGGACCTCGCCGCCGACATGGCCAACTCCGTGGCCCGGGCGCTGACCCGGCACGCGGGTGACTCCGAGAAGTCCACGCACGTCGAGCTCCAGCAGTTCGCCCGTGCGGTGGCACCGGCGGAGCCGTCATCGGCGTCCGCCGGGGTGACGGGGCTGGTCGGCGCGAGCGCGGGCGGGCTGCTGGGCGGGCTGGTGGTGCTGGTCCGGCCGCGGCGGGCCGACGGCTCCGCCGGACCGCCCGCGGCCGTGCCCGGCCCGGCCGTCGCCGCCTACGCGCACCGGCAGCTGTGACGTACGCCGCCGAACTGGTCACCGACGAGCGGGCCTTCGCCGGGCTCGCCGCGGACTGGGACCGGCTGCACCGGCGTTGCGCGTCCGCGACCCCGTTCCAGAGCCACGCCTGGCTGCACTCGTGGTGGCAGTCCTACGGCAGACGCGGCAGGCTGCGGCTGGTGCTGGTGCGGCACCTCGGTGACCTGGTCGCGGCGGCCCCGCTCACCCTCGTACGGTGGCCGCTGCCGGTGCTGGTGCCGCTCGGCGGGGCGATCTCCGACTACGGGGACGTGCTGGTGGACGACGAGCACGGCGAGGCGGCGCTGGCCGCGCTGACCGGCGCGCTGTCGGCCGCCGCCCGCACCGCCCTGATCGACCTGCGCGAGGTGCGGCCCGGTGGCGCGGCCGAGCGGGTCCACGACCGCTGGCCAGGGCCGCGGGGCCGGGTGGACGACTCGGCGTGCCTGGAGCTGCCGGCCGGCCCCATCGACGAGTTGATCGCCCGGCTGCCGTCGAAGAGCCAGCAGCGGCTGCGTGCGAAGCTGCGCAAGCTGGACACCCTCGGCGTGCAGCGCCGGATGGTCGACCCCGGTGAGGTGGAACCGGCGCTGCTGCGGCTGCTGGAGCTGCACCGGATGCAGTGGCGGGGGCGCAAGGTGACGTCGGAGCATCTGCGGACGCGGTTCCGGGAGCATCTGGTGCGGTCGGTCGGGCCGATGGTGCGTTCCGGGGACGCGGTGGTGACCGAGTTCCGGCTCGACGGCGAGGTGGTGGCCGTGGACGTGACGCTGATGTCGCCGCTGCTCGCGGGCGGCTACCTGTACGGCGCGCATCCGCGTCTGCGGGAGCGGAAGGCGGACGTGGCGGCCATGCTCCTCGACGCGGCCGCCACCCACACCAAGGACGGCACGCCCGGCACGCTGAGCCTGCTGCGCGGCAACGAGCCGTACAAGCACCACTGGCGCCCGCGGACGGTGGTGAACCAGCGGCTGCTGCTGGCCCGGCGACGGACGGCGCCCCTGCTGTCGGCGGCGCTGTGGGACGCGGCCGCGCGCCGGCGGGGCAAGCAGCTGCTGCAGCGCCTCGGGGAGCGCGGGGATCGCGGCAGCGGCAGCAGGCCCTGACCGGGCCGGCCGCCGCCGGTGCTTCGTCCGTGCCCTGCTACCGCGCGTTGCGAGACCACCAGTCCAGGCGCAGGCAGAGCTTTCCGCCGGCCCAGTACTTGGCCCAGTCGCCGAGGTTGAGCGGGGAGCAGTTCGCCGGGCGTGCCGGTGTGGGCGCGGGCGGCTGCGGCGTGGGGGGCGCCGGTGCCGACGGCCGGGCCGGGGCGGCGGAGACCGGGGCGGCGGAAGCCGGGGCGGCGGAGGCCGGGGCGGCGGCGCCGTCGCGGCCGAAGAGGAGGGTCCGGTAGACCTCGGACGCCCGGGGGTTGCCGTCGCACTGCCACACGCCGTGCGGGCAGTAGTCCGTCAGCGTCTGGTACAGCGGCTTGTGCTCGTCCATCCAGGCGAGCATGCGCCGCATGTACTCCGCGTTGTCGCCGTTGCGGAACAGTCCCCATTCGGGGAAGGAGATGGGCTTGCCGTGGGCTCTGGCGAACTCCACGTGGTGCTCGAGCCCGTAGGGCTCCTTCATCTGTTCGTCGAACGACATCCCTTCCGGCTGGTCGTAGGCGTCCATGCCGATGATGTCGACCGTGTCGTCGCCGGGGTAGCACTGCGTCCAGGGCACGGCGTCCCGGCCGCGGCTCGGGGTGAAGTCGAACCGGAACTTCTGCCCGGGCACCGCACGCATGGTGGTGACGATCCGGTTCCAGTACCGCTTCCACGCCTCGGGATCGGGTCCGCAGCGGTGGGTGTAGGTGACGCCGTTCATCTCCCAGCCGAGCACGAGGACGGTGTCCGGCACCTCCAGCTCGACGAGCCGCTCGGCGAGCTTGCGGAAGTGGTGGTCGAACCGGCCCTCGGCGCCCTCGCGCAGCAGCCGGCGCACCTCCGGGTCCGGGACGCCCTCCTCGTTGCGCTCCATCATGGGCACGTTGAGGACGAGCAGCCGGTCGGCGCGCTCGCGGCGCCAGTTGGCCCAGACGTCGAGGAAGCCGGGGAGGCCCTCGATGTTGCTCCAGCGGTCGCCCGGCAGGTACGTGTGTGCGACGCGCAGGTCGGCGCCGCCGAGCCAGGCGCTGAACTCGGCCATGCGGGTCACGCCGCGGGGGCCGAAGTCGAGGTAGGCGCCGAAGGCCGTCTGCTGCTGCGCGGGTCGGGCGGGCGAAGTGGAGGAGGGTGCCGGGGCCGGTGTGACTGCCGGGGCCCCCAGGACTGCCGGGGCCGGTGCGCCCGCCGGGTCCACCGGAACTGCCTGGGCCGCCGGCGTGACCGCGGGGGCCGGTGGCCCGGCGGGCCGCGCCGCTCCCGCGGCAACCGTGTGACCGGAGATGAGGGCCGCCGAGGCGGCGACCACCACCGCGACGAGTGCCAGCCTCCTGGACCGTGCGCGTCGCCTCTGTGTGGTCATGGCCGTCCCTTTCGTCACCTCTCCGCTTATTGACACCCAGTCATATGAAGCGCATTCACGCCACCGGCGCTGGGGCTTTCGAGTGTCGCGCTCGCCCGCACCGGTGATCGGGGGGGATGAGGCCGGGCGATGCGGCTCCCGTGGGGGCGGCGCGCCGCCCCCACGGGTCCTGCGGGTGCCGGACGTCGCCGTCCGGCACCCGTCTGTCTCAGCGGTGGGATCCGGCTGTCCGGCCCCTCCGGTAGAGGATGGCGCCGCCCACGATCAGGGCGGCGCTGGCGGTCGCCGCACCGGCCAGGGCCCCGGCACCCGTCTCGGCGAGACTGGGCGGCCGCTCCGTCCCGCCCCGGGGCGGCGTGGGGTGGTCCACCTGGGGTGCATTCGGGGGCGTGGAGCTGTGGCCGCCCGGCGGCGGGCTGTGCGGATGCTCGGCCGGCGGGGTGTGCGGCGGCTTCACCGGGGGAGTGTCGCCGTAGCCGCCGTCGTCGCCGTAGCCGCCGTCGTGGGACCTGTCCTCGTTGGCGCAGGAGTTGCCGAAGGCGGGGTTGAGCACTGCGGCCGCGTTGACGGTGTTGCCGCAGACGTTGACCGGCACCTCGACCGGCACCTGCACGGTGTTGCCGGAGGCGACACCGGGCGAGTTTCCGGTCGTGCCGTGCGCGGACGTTCCGGAGGAGTCACGGTCGCCGTGTCCGTGACCACCGTGCTCATGACCACCACGCCCGTGGCCCTCGTGTCCGTAACCACCGTGCTGGCGACCGCCGTGCGCGTTCGACTCGTTGGCGCAGGAGTTGCCGAAGGCGGGGTTGAGCACGGCGGCCACGTCGACGGTGTTGCCGCAGACGTTGACCGGTACATGGATGGGGGCTTGGAGCTCGTTGCCGGACGCGGCACCCGGCGAGCCCTTGGCGGCGCCGTCGGCCGACGAGTCGGCGAGTGCCTGGCCGCCGCACAGGGACAGGATGCTCGTCGCGGCCGCCGCCGCGACCATTCCCCTGCTCAGGGTCTGTCGCAATCTCGTAGTCTTCCTGCTGGTAGAAGTGGGAAGAGCCGGCCCCGGGGCGAACGCGGTTCCCTCGGGGCCGACCACGTCGCAGCCGGTGCGTGACGACGTCAGTCGTTCGCGCACACGTTGCCGAAGGCCGGGTTCAGGGCGGCGATGGCGTTCTGGGTGTTGCCGCACACGTTGATCGGGATGTGCACGGGGACCTGGATCACGTTGCCGGAGAGGACGCCCGGGGAACCGACCGCGGCGGCCTTGGCACCCGAGTCGGCCATGGCCGGGCCGGCCGTACCCAGGACCATGATCGCGCCCGCGACGACAGCAGTGCTCTTCTTCATGTACTTTCCCTTCTCTGCGGTCATGCCTCTGTCGGCCGAAACCGAGCGAGCGCGGTTTGTGCGGCTCGCACCATGACCCGCGGCCTGTGAACGAGTAATGGACATCCGAAGAAACCAGGGAAATGCGGCATCCGGGGAATTCACCCGAATGCCGCATGAACGAGCGCGGGTACGACCGCGCGGCCCGCCGTGGGTCGAACGGGCCGCGCGGGCTGTGTACGGGGCGATCAGCCGCGGATCGCCGACAGGACCGACAGGTCCTCCAGAATGTGGTTCAGGGCGCCGTCCCGCTTGGCGTTCGTCGAGTTGTCCGCACACTGCTGCTGGACGTGGTCCGACAGGATCGGGACGTCCTGGATCAAGATGCCGCCCGGGGTGACGGTACCGACGTTGACGTCCTGAATACCGACACAGGGCTTGTTGAGCGAGCCGTCCACCAGCGAGAGCTGAGGACTCATGTCGCCCTTGGTCGCCGAGTTGCCGAACGACGACGAGGCGCCGTTGCCGTTGGCGATGGACGGTCCGGAGTCGTCCCCGACGGCAAGAGCCTGGGGAGCGGCCGCCACCGACACACCGATGACAGAGGCGGCCGCCGCTGCGGCGACCATTGCCTTCTTGAGCACTTCGCGTTCCTTTCCTCGTAGCGACGCATTGCCCTACGGCCTCATCAACCCGGCTCCGGATGAATGGTTGCGGGCGTTCACCCGGTTGGCGGCAGCACTCAGAATTCCCGACAGGAAAGAGAAGGAAAAACACACGAACTGTCCTGGCGTGGGCTGACCGAGTGACGGGGAGAAACCATGCACCGCCCGCGCAGTTGACCAGAACGCTCCGGAGGACGGGGTTTCCTCAGAAAGGACTGGTCAGTGATCAAGAAGGTTCTTGCCACCGCGGCGATCGCCGCTTCCGTCATGGGAGCCTCCGCTGCCGCGGCCCCCCAGGCACTGGCGGTCGGCGACGACAGCGGTCCGACCTCCGCGAACGGCAACGGGGCGATGCAGAGCTTCGGCAATTCGTCCACGTACGGCAACATGAGCCCGCAGATGGCCTTGATCCAGGGCTCGTTCAACAAGCCGTGCATCGCCGTGAACGATCTGCCCGTCGGTATCGGCGGGGTCGTCCAGGACATCCCGGTCCTGTCCGACCACCAGCAGCAGCAGTGTGTCGAGAACTCCACCAACGCCAAGCGCGACGGTGCGCTGGCGCATCTGCTGGAGGACGTGTCGATCCTTTCGGCGAGCAGGGACTGACCCAGCGGCGCCGAACGGGGCGGGCCGCCGAGCACCTGCTCGGCGGCCCGCCCTTGTCGTTCGGCCCGGTATCAGCCCCTGCCCGCGTACAGCGCCTCGATCTGCTCCGCGTACGCCGCCGTCGCCGCCTGCCGCTTGACCTTCAGGGACGGGGTCAGCAGCCCGTTCTCCTCGGTGAACTCGCCCTCGACGAGGGCGAAGGCGCGGATCGACTCGGCTTGCGAGACGGCCGCGTTGGCGTGGTCGACGGCCTTCTGGACGTCGGCGCGCAGGCGTTCGTCGTGGACCAGCTCGGACACCGGGGTGTCGGCGGGGAGCCTGCGGACGGCGAGCCAGTGGGCGAGGGCCTCGGGGTCGAGGGTGATCAGGGCGGCGACGTAGGGGCGGTTGTCGCCGACGACGAGGCACTGGCCGACCGGCGGGCGGCTGCGCAGGCGGTCCTCCAGGACGGCCGGGGAGACGTTCTTGCCGCCGGTGGTGACGAGGATGTCCTTCTTGCGGCCGGTGATGGTGAGGTAGCCGTCCTCGTCGAGGGAGCCGAGGTCGCCGGTGGCGAACCAGCCGTCGTCCAGCACCTCCCCGGTCGCGGCCGGGTTGTTGCGGTAGCCGGTGAAGACGATGCCGCCCTTGACGAGGACCTCGCCGTCGTCGGCGATGCGCACGGCGGTGCCGGGGACCGGCAGGCCGACCGTGCCGGGACGGGGGGCCAGGGGCGGGACGATGGTGGCGGCGGCGGTGGTCTCGGTGAGGCCGTAGCCCTCGTAGATCAGGATGCCGGCCGCGTAGAAGAAGAGGTTGAGCTCGCGGTCGAGGGGGCTGCCGCCGCTGATGGCGTAGCGCATGCGGCCGCCGATCTCCTTGCGGACGCGGCGGTAGACCAGCAGGTCGTACAGCGCCCACGCGGCCCACAGGCCCGGGCCGGGGCCCTTGCCCCTGCCGAGGAAGCGGTTCATGTGGGCCTCGCCGAAGCGGACGGCGACGCGGTGGGCGCGGTCGAAGGAGGCGCCGCGGCCGAGCTTCTCGGCGGTGGCGCGGCCGGTGTCGTGGATCTTCTCGAAGAGGTACGGGACGCCGACCAGGAAGGTCGGGCGGAACGCCTTGAGTGCCGGGCGGAGTTCGTCGGGCTTGATGCTCGGGCAGTGGCCGATCTCGATGCGGCCCATCAGGCAGGCGATCTGCAGGGTGCGGCCGAGGATGTGGGCGAGCGGCAGGAACAGGAGGGTCGAGGCGGTCTCGCCGGTGACCTCCTTGAACAGGGGGTGCAGCAGTTCGACGGTGTTGGCGGCCTCGGCGTGCAGGTTGGCGTGGGTGAGGACGCAGCCCTTGGGGCGGCCGGTGGTGCCCGAGGTGTAGCAGAGGGTCGCCGTCGTGCCGGGGGTCAGGGCGGTGCGGCGCTTGGTGACCTCCTCGTCGGCGACGTCCCGGCCGAGGGCGGTGAGCTCGTCGAGGGCGCCGCCGTCGAGCTGCCAGACGCGCGGGGGCTCGGGATGGGCGGCCGTGCCGGTCAGGACCGTCGCGGCGTTCGCGGCGGTCTCCGTGACGACGTACCGGGCGCCGGAGTCGCGGACGATCCACTCCACCTGGTCGGCGGAGGAGGTGGCGTAGACGGGGACCACCTGGCCGCCCGCCGACCAGACGGCGAAGTCCAGGACCGTCCACTCGTAGCGGGTGCGGGACATCACCGCGACGCGGCCGCCCGGTTCGAGTCCGGCGGCGATCAGGCCCTTGGCCACGGCGGTGACCTCGGCGGCGAAGGCCGCCGCCGTGACGGGCTGCCAGGTGCCGTGCCGTTCCCGGCGCAAGACCACCGCGTCGGCGGCCTCGGCCGCGTTGGTGAAGGGGATGTCGGCGATGCTGCCGGTCGTCGGGCGGGGCGCGAGGGGGGCCACGCGGGCCTCGCGGACCACGCCCCGCTCGTCCCTGACGGTCTCGGCTCTCGTGCGGATCGCCAGGTCGGTGCGCTGCTTCGCCCGTTTCAGATCCCTGCGTACGCCCATGACGGCTCCCGGTCGCGGATGAGACTGACGTGCTGCCGTGCTTACTTACTCCAGAGTCAACTTACTTGTGCGTAGCCATGGGTCAATGGGCGGGGGTCACATGGGTCGGTTCTCGGCGCCGATCGCTTCGGCGACGAATGCCGCGTCGCGGCAGGTGCCGATCCGCTTTCCGGACGGAGTCGTCGAGGGCGCCGGCCTCCTCGTGCGGGACTCGTGCGCCGTGGCGGGGCCGGCGGACGGTGGCGGTGGCAGGGCGGCCCTCGGCGCCGGGCTCGGTGCGGACGGCGCGCAGGGCGGGGACCGTGTGACCCGGGCCCGCGTCGGCGCGGTCGTCCCTGAGGTCCTCGCCGGCGGCACGACGGCTGACGCAGCCGATGATGCGTAGTCCCTCAGCCCGGCGCGCCTCGGGGCGATCAGGGCGCGCCCGCCCCTTGCGCCCCTGCGGAAACGCCTGCCTTTTCCGTCACTCGGGCATCCAGGCCGATTCACGAAAACGGGCGAGAGAAAGGAGGGGAATCCCTACGATGATTTCCATGAGTGTGCTGGTCTTCCTCCTGTCGCTCGGCACGGTCTGCCGCATCACGCGATTCCTCACGAAGGACGCTCTCGCTGCGGGACTTCGCTCCCGGGTCGCCGATCGTTTCGGTGACGACTCCCGGCCGGCGTATCTGATCACCTGTGGATGGTGCGTCAGCATATGGGTCGCGGGCGCCGTCACCGCGCTCGCTTACTGGGCCGGTGAGGAGACGTGGTTCCAGGCGGGCGCCACGCTGCTCACCCTCTCCTATCTCACCGGCCTGGCCGCCAACTGGCTTGATTGACAAGCGGGTTGGAAGAACGGCCACTTTCACCCCCAATAATGTGATTAATTGACGGCGCGTGTCGGCGTGGCGACAGTCGGGGATAAGCGGTATGGGCCGAGGGCGCGCTCATGCCCCGAAATCCTCGCGGCCCTCACTTGACCGGCCAACCGAGCGGCCGGACGGAAGGAGGCACACCATGCCATGCAACTGCGGGCGCAGCGGACGCGCCGGGCGGTCGACGACCGTTTACCGGCTGGTTCTCCCCGACGGGGTCACGCGCCAGTACCCCACACGGCAGGAAGCCGACTCCGCCAACAAAAGGGCAGGCGGGGGCGGTTCCATCACCGCGGTCCGCCAGTAGTCCGCCGTCGGCACCGGAGATCGACCGGCCCTCAGGGAGCGCGGGCAGACCCCCGAGGCCGTACGCACCTCGCCCCGCCTCGCGCGGACGCCGGAGCGGCCCGGCGTCCATCCCGTACCCGCCGGCGTGAGACCGGACGGAAACCGCACGGAAGCCCCTCGCTGCACAAAAAGACCGGTGCGCCGAGGGGCTTCCGTATGCCGTGAACGCCGGTCGGAATCCCCCACCATGACGCCTTGACGCGCCCGAGGACCTCACCGACGGAAAAGTCGACACTCCCCCCTCGGGACGATCGCGGGCGTGCCGTGAACTCACCCGGTGAACACGCGAGGGGACGGGAGAGGAGATCGACGGACTCTTTCTTTCCGCGGACAGCACGGCAGGGCGGAGGCGCCAATGCGCCGTCGGATTGGGGTTTTTCACTTCCCACGCTACTGAGTGCGCTGCTCCGAACGAGTGGCATTCCATTCGACCATCTGGACCACGGTGTCGAACCGGGCGCCTACTGGTGCTATCGGCAGGCGATCCGCCATGAATCGCAGCGGACCAGGGATTCCCGACCAGAACACCGCAGCGGCGAGACCGAAAATCCCTCACCGACTGTACGCCAACTGAGCGATTCCCTTCACCCGCTCTCGCGGATCATCCGAAAGGAGCAACACCATGGCCAGCTCAACCACCAACGTCACCTCGACACCGGATCCATCCGTCTTCGGTCAGGAAGTCACCTTCACGGCTACCGTCCAGCCCGAACCGGGTGGCGGCACCACCCCGACCGGCACGGTCGACTTCGTCCTCGACGGTGCACCCGTCGCAACGGTCCCGCTCGACGCGAGCGGCCAGGCCCAGTACGCGACCGCTGCCCTGGACGTGGGCACGCACGCGATGGAGGCCACGTACTCGGGCGACACCGAGTACGAAACGTCCTCCGGCGCGGACACGCAGGAAGTCACCCTCGCGCAGACCACCACCACCCTGTCCTTCGACCCCGAGCCCTCGATGTGCGGCGAGCCGGTCACCCTCACAGCGCAGGTGACCCCCGTGCCGCCCGGCGCGGGTACCCCCACCGGCTCCGTCTCCTTCATCGTCAGCGACAACGGTCCGATGCTGTCCGCACCCGTGGACGCGAGCGGACAGGCGCAGGTCACCATCAGCGACCTGCCCGTCGGCTTCCATGACGCAGCCGCCTTCTACAGCGGCGACGCGGAGTTCGACGCGTCGAACTCGCCGCTGCTGCTGCACGTCGTCGAGCAGGCGCCGGTCGTGCTCACCTCCTCGGCCGACCCCGACCCGTCGGTGTGCGGGCAGGAAGTGAGTCTCTGCGCCACCGTGACGCCGGCGTCGACCGGCATCGGCACCCCCTCGGGCACGGTGACCTTCACCGGTCCCGGCGGACTCGACGAGACCGCAGAGGTGGCCCCCGACGGCACCGCCTGCGTCACCACCACGGTGCTGGAAACCGGCACGGTCAACGTCGCCTACGGCGGTGACGAGTGTTACGCGCCCGCGACCGACTCCTTCGACGTCACGGTCGACCCGGCGGCGAGCACGGTGTCGGTGACGGTCGATCCGACTCCCTCGGTGTGCGGCGAGACCGTCACCGTGTGCGCCACGGTCGCGGTAGTCGCCCCCGGCAGCGGCACCCCCACCGGAACGGTCGCCTTCACCGGCGCCGGCCTCGACGAGACCGTGGACCTGGCCCCCGACGGCACCGCCTGCCTCACCACCAGCAGCCTCACCACCGGCACCGTCACCGCCACCTACAACGGCGACACATGCTTCACCCCGTCGACGGGTTCGGCGGAGGCGGCGGTCGACCCGGCGGCGAGCACGGTGTCGGTGACGGTCGATCCGACTCCCTCGGTGTGCGGCGAGACCGTCACCGTGTGCGCCACGGTCGCGGTAGTCGCCCCCGGCAGCGGCACCCCCACCGGAACGGTCACCTTCACCGGCGCCGGCCTCGACGAG